>CAJWNQ010000007.1 GCA_913043905.1 uncultured Paracoccaceae bacterium
AAGGCGAATATTTAACAACCCATCTATTCAGAGTTGCGTGATCAACCTGAACGCCGGGCTTAGCCATTATCTCCTCCAAATCTCGATAGGAGACGGCACAGCGAGCGTAGAAAAACACCCCATACAGGATCACACGTTTTGGATAATGGCTGCCTTTGACATCAATGCTCATATTTTGTGTTTCCTGCCTGTGGCTTTTGGGGCAAAATATGACAGATTTAAAGTGAAACTGAAAACGAGTGAAACTTTGCGACAGAACCATCACCCGTTCCGCTACACTTTACTTTTGGCGCGGAATAATTCGCACCGAATTCCTTTCGATAATAGTGCCGTTCAATTCTTGACTGACGAGCGGGGTACCGTCCTCGAGCGTTCGCATGAGTTGTTCTGCCACAGCTGTGCCCATCTGTCTGGCGGGCAGATTAATAGTGGTCAATGCTGGAGTTATTTCTTTGGACCAATCGAGATTGTCAAATCCCATGACAGATACATCCTTCGGAACGTGCAGTCCTGCGTCCCCTAAACCAAAATATACTCCCAGAGCCAACACGTCGGAAAAACAAAGAATTGCTGTAGCTCGTGGTTGAATGGCTAAAACTTCCAAGACTGCAGTCTTGCCACCTGCAACACTCAAATTTGTTTCCACGAAACCTAACCTATTCAAGAGGTGACCCGCAGATATAGCGCCCACCTTGCGAGCGACAGTGCGGTCACTTTCGACAAGCGGTCCGTGAACAACGACGATTTCGGAGTGCCCTTTTTCAGCAAGGTAGCGAATCGCGGAAGCCGCTAGGGCGCTGTTATCATATCCTATCGTCGCAACATCACTGGTTGGGTCAAAAACAGATGTGAATGCAAATGGGATCTGTCGGCGCCTGAGAAGGTTAATCAGTATGTCGCCATGATCCCTACCACTAAGGATAAAGCCCTCTGCCCCCATCGCTAGAAGTTTTTCTGCAGCTGCCAATTCTAGCGCGTCATCGGCATTTGAAACGGACAAAACAAGAGAGTAATTTTGTTTGCTCATTGCTTGCTCAATCGCGGCTACAAATTTTGCAAATACCGAATTTTCGATGGTGGGAATGATTGCGGCAATCGTTTGTGTGCGCTTTGTTGTCAATGCACGCGCTGCAGGATTAGGAACATAGTCAAGACGTTTAGTCGCTTCCAAAACGCGCTGCCGTGTTTCAGGTTTGACGTTCGAATTACTGTTCATAACACGAGAGACAGTTGCAATTGAAACGCCTGATTCGCGGGCAACATCGCGAATACGACCAATTTTTTTTCTCATATTTTACTCACCTTTTTAGTGGATAAAACTATTTTTCTTGACACAAGGCTTCCTTGCGGTTTTATTCACTCTATTCTGATTTTAACAACATCACAACGCTCAGAGATAGGTACAAATTAGAAATGTAACCGGTTACATAGGTGGACTGAATGGATAAATTGATACACAATCACGATCCACAAAGCGCAAAGGCGCGACGTATGTTTCGGGGGTTGCAAACACCAACATCCCATCGAGTTGATGTGTTGTGCGGCGAGGCAAATCGCGTTGATTTGCTGGCGGGATCCATATTGTCGATTACCAATACTGATGGCGGTGCGCCTGCATGGATTACGGCCCTTTTGCCCAAAGCACATAAATTTGACCCAAGCGTTGTCACCAACATCTCTACCGAACACCAACCTCTACCTACCGATCTGTTTGACAGCCGAGAAATGTCGAGCTTGATCGCAAATCGTGCTGGTACGTTGGATGATGCGACTGCCCTGCAAATCTTTGACCCAGGCTCTGAAGCCGGTTCAATGTTTGTAACAGCAATCGAACAAGACGTGATCATCTTTGTTATTTCTCCCATCAAACGCGATTTTGTGTCCAATGGCGGCGGTGGTCGATTTGCCGTTCTTGTTCAACCTCCTGCAAGGCATACACCAGACCTCATTTTACCTCGGCCCTTAGGGCGCATCCGTGACGAATTTCGTATTAGTCGCGGGACGGCGATGGCGTATGAAGTCAATAAAGGTCAGTTCGTTCAAGTGATCGACGTTGAGGGCCAACAATGTTCTGACTTCACAGCAATGCGCGCATCTGCTCTTGATGCAGGACAAGAGCGTTACATCGATTCTACCGTTTCGCGCACGATGGCACGGTCAGCTTACCCACAGCCTGGGCTGTATGACAAATTTTATGATCAAGACATACGCCCCTTATTGGCGGTACGCCAAGACACCGTTGGCCGTCATGATACGTTCGCACTCGCCTGCACTGCACGCGGCTATGAGGAACGCGGCTTTCCAGGCCACCTCAATTGCTCGGACAACATCAGTGAGGCCTTTGCACCTTACGGGGTCGAGGCTCGCACTGCCTGGCCTGCCATCAATTTCTTTTTCAACTCGTGGATCGACCCAGCTCATAATCAAATTGCCTCTGACGAGGCTTGGTCTCGGTCAGGCGATTACGTCGCGATGGAGGCCTTGACCGATTTGGCCTGTGTCTCAACGGCCTGCCCTGATGACGTTGATCCCATCAATGGTTGGAACCCAACCGACATACACATCCGCATCTACGAAGAGGATACATCAATTTCACATTCTGTTTCATGGCGAGCACAGCCAGAGGATGCTGCGCAAATGACAAAACATTCAGCATTTCACCCACGCACGTCAAAGCTGACCAGCCATTATCAGGTCTCGCGTGATCTGTGGGTTCCAACCCATTTTGATGCGACAGGTGCGATCGAGGAATACTGGGCTTGTAAAAATGCAGCCACCCTTCAGGACATGTCAGGTTTGCGCAAATTTGATGTGGTGGGCCCAGACGCGGCGGCCTTGTTACAGCATTGCCTGACTCGCAACGTTGAAAAGCTTGCGCAGCATCGCGGATTTTATGCCCTGATGTGTGACGAGCGGGGCAGTGTTTTGGATGATGGCACACTATTCTGCATCGAGCCGACAACATATCGCTGGTGCTGTGGATCAGACAATTCAGCTTTGCATTTGCGCGAACAAGCCGAAAAGCTTGGGCTTGATGTGTGGATCAGATCGCTTGGGCACAGAATGGTGAACCTCGCGCTTCAGGGACCTGCGTCGCGCGATATTTTGCGTGAAGTTGTGTTCACACAGCCAAGTCGTCCCGCACTAGACAACCTTAAGTGGTTTGGCTTCACCGTTGCACGGCTGCGGGATCGTGATGGCCCGATGTTCATGCTCTGCCGCAGCGGATTTACAGGCGAACTGGGATATGAGTTGTTCTGCGATCGCGATGACGCGACTGAAATCTGGGATGGGTTGATGGACGCTGGTGTGCCGGCGGGCCTTGTACCAATGGGCGGTACTGCGTTAGACAGTCTTCGGATCGAGGCTGGCCTGATGAGTGCAGGCGCAGAATTTGGCCCCGACGTGGATGCGATGGAATCTGGTTTGGGGTTTGCTGTCGATTTCAAAAAAGACACCTTTATCGGCCGCACAGCCCTTGAGCGAAATGCAGTGGCACCACGTCGTAAACTCGTTGGGCTGACATTTGCCGGTTCAGAGGTTCCCGCCCATGGCGATGGCGTCTTTGACGGGCGCGAACAAGTTGGCGTCGTCACGAGTGCGTGCAACTCGCATCAACTGGGTCACGCAATTGCGATGGCTCGAATAGCAATTGAAGATGCTATCGACGGACGCGCGCTAGAAGTAGGCCGCCTTGACGGACATATGAAACGGCTACCTTGCAAAGTCGGCCCTCTGCCATTCCTAGATCCAAAACGAGAAAAGGCCAGGGCGTGACAGTAACAATGCCAACCCAAGAAAATGATGTTGTGGTGGTGCAAAACGTCTGGAAAATCTTTGGGGAACGCGCAAATGAAGCGATGGAGGCTGTCCGTCGTGACAATCTTTCAAAAGCTGAAGTTCTTGATAAGTATGGATGTGTCGTAGGTGTACGCGATGTATCAATCAGTGTGGCCAAGGGTGAGATATTTTGCATAATGGGATTGTCTGGTTCGGGCAAATCCACACTGGTGCGCCACATCAACCGCCTGATTGAACCAACAAACGGAGATATATTGATCAATGGAATCAATGTTGGAGATCTCGATCCTGAAGCCCTGCGTGAAATGCGCGCCGACAAGATTGGTATGGTTTTCCAAAACATGTCACTGTTGCCCCACCGCACAGTACGCGACAACATCGCCTTCGCACTAGAACTTCGAGGGGTTGATGCTTTTACCCGCGCTGAGCTCGCCGATAAGGTGATTGGGCTTGTCTCGCTCCAAGGCTATGGTGATCGCTATCCGTCTGAACTTTCAGGCGGTATGCAACAACGTGTTGGGTTGGCGCGCGCTATGGCGGCGAACCCTGATATTTTACTGATGGACGAACCGTTCTCTGCGCTTGACCCACTGATCCGTCGCGGACTCCAAGACGAGTTTCTGGAACTCTCACATTCGATGAAGAAGACCACTTTGTTCATCACTCATGATCTGGATGAGGCGATCCGCATGGGCAACCGCATCGCAATCATGAAGGATGGCGAGATCGTGCAAATCGGAACGCCAGAAGAGATTGTGACAAAGCCCATTGACAAATATGTGTCTGATTTTGTGGCAGGCATCTCCAAACTTAAACTGGTTTTCGCGCATACCGTGATGGAGCCAATTGATGCTTATATAGCTAGAAGCAAGACCTCACTTTCTACCGAGAAATACCCCAAAGCTGGGCCAGAAGATGATCTGGATGCGTTGGTCACGCTTGTCGTGGATCAAGAGCATCCGATTCTAATCGAAAGCAATGGAAAACCAATAGGAATTGTGACCAAAGATGCGCTGCTGCGCGCTATAAAAGGCGAGAGTTAAGACCTATGGACAACGAACCAAACCCGTTTATTGAATTCGCAGAGAAAAATGGTGCGTATTACGCTGATGTTTTTATACGCATTCAGAAATCGACACTAGGCTTTTTACATTTCAACATTTCCGCTCTGATCGGAAGCTTTATTTGGGCCGCACTGCGCGCAAATTGGACCTTGTTCATCATCGGATTTGTGATTGATTTGATCGCGTTGGTTAATGTTTCGCTTTATGCAAAATATGAACAAGCTGCGATTGCAAATGCCCATAAAGGCTTTCTTGTAGTAAGGTATGAAGGTTGGTCTCAAAATCATTTAATCACGGCGATTATTGTTTTTATCATGGGTCGCATTCTCTTTGCATGGTTGGCGGACAGGCTCTATGCCGCTCAATATAACAAGTGGCGGGTCAACCGTGATATTAATAGTGGTTTCTCACTGTCTCGGCTGACTGTAGTGGCACTAGTTTTTGCCCTGATCGTGCCACTAATGATTTACCGTAGCAGCCAATTTGCACCCAACGAGCGTAGCTGTATCCGACAAGATCGCGCCATTTCGGCTGGTGAGTCTGTTCTATTTAAAAACCGTTTCGACTGCTTCATGATAGGGGAATTCCCGACACTTATCTGGATCGACCGCCCTGATAAAGTCACATATCCGCGTGACGAAAAAGGTAACCGCACAGTCCTGCATACCCCACCGTCAGAAAATGCACCGCCTGTCACTCTTGCCACGTATGTTGCCGATGCTGTCGACAACAGCATTGGGTACCTTACGGTGTTTTATGGATATTTCTTTGACGGAATAACGCTGTTCCTGCGAACCATGCTCAATGCGATCAGCGCTGTCTTCGTAGGAACGCCGTGGATGATTACAATGGGTGTTCTAGTGCTCGGCGCTCACAAGGCAGCTGGACCTCGCGTTGCAACTTTTGTCGGTGCGTCATTGGGATATTTGGCAATCTTCGGCTTTTGGCAGGCCGCGATGGATACCCTTTCGCTTGTCATGGCATCATCGATCATCTGTGTCGTGATGGGATTACCGTTGGGCATCTGGGTTGGAAAATCTAGGCGGGGTCGAACGTTCATGACCCCAGTTCTTGATGTGATGCAAACCATTCCATCCTTCGTATATCTACTGCCCGCAATTGCATTTTTCTCAATTGGCAAGCCACCTGGAATCCTCGCAACTGTAATTTTCGCGATGCCTCCAATGGTACGTCTGACGGCCTTAGGGCTCCAACAGGTACCTGAAAGTACAAAGGAAGCCGCCCTCGCATTTGGCGCGAACCCTAGACAACTTTTGACAAAGGTAGAACTACCGCTGGCTTTGCCTTCAATAATGGCTGGGATCAATCAAGTTGTGATGATGAGCCTGTCAATGGTCGTTATCGCGGCGTTGATTGGCGCAGGTGGCATGGGCTTCATCGTCGCCGAAGCACTGGAAAACACAGAAACCGGACGCGGCATTCTTGCCGGATTAGGCATCGCTCTATTGGCCATGATGATCGACAAAGTTGTCCAGAAAGGAAGTCAACGCACCAACTCAAAACATTAACTTGGCGCAACCGCGCCTATCACCTAGTAAAAGGAAAAGTATTATGAAACTTACAAGAACACTAATGGGAGCCACTGCGGCGCTGGCAATTTCTGCCTCGGCTGTGATGGCACAGGACGCAACAGTAAAGATCGGCGACCTCACTTGGACGGGGGCCCGCGCAATCGCTTATGTCGTCAAGGCTGTGATTGATGGCCCGCTCGACTCTGAAGCCGTAATCGTTTCTGGTCTGTCCGACGGCAACGTCATTGCGGCTGGCATGGATAAGGGTGATGGTTCGGTTGACGTATATTCTGACCTTTGGATGCCCAACCGGCAGGCTGTATGGGACGAATATATTGATGGCGCAAAAACCGTTGGTCACAATGTGCCGTATGAAGGCACTCAACGCATGTATGTGCCGTCCTATATGGCCGATCGTGTCAAATCTATCGAAGACTTGAGAGACCCTGAAATTGCCGCAATGTTTGACAAAGATGGGAATGGCCTAGGCGAATATTGGGCTGGTGATGCTGGCTGGGCTTCGACTAAAACATGGCAGGTTAAATTCAAAAGTTACGGACTGTCTGAACTTTGGGAACCTGAAATTTTGCCAGATGCAACCTTTAAAGCCTTGCTTGAATCTTCGGTCCAGCGTGAAAAACCCGTGCTGTTTTACTACTGGACACCTGAATGGGTTCACGCTGCTTATGATATCACTCCGATCGAAGAACCAGCCCGGACTGAAGGCTGTGAAGACGTGAACCTTGATGCTGAAGATTGGCTTGAAGTCTCCTCGTTTAGCTGCATGGCTAGAAACGCTAAAATTTACGTGGCTTATTCGCTCTCTCTAGAAGAGCGTAATCCGGCCGCAGCTAAGTTTCTTAGCCAAATGGCGCTTGATCCCGCAACTGTGAACCAATGGGTTTTGGAGATTGGACGTGATGGCCTTGACCCACAGGACGTTGCCGAAGACTGGGTAGCAGCGAACATGGATATCGTGAACAGCTGGATCAATTAAACCACAGTCATTCAGTTCCGCCGGCCTTTATCAGGGCCGGCGGAATGAAGTATTCACTCTTAACAGTCAAACAGTTTACCGCGCAGATAAAAACTAAGACTGGCGGACAGAACTCTCACAGGCGCAGATTTTGATTTGGCAACAGCCGTAAAATTCCTGGTGACCGATGTTAGCGCGTAAAAAGGCAAAGCTATATCTACGGCAACTTCTGTGCCCACAAAGTTGTTAAATACTACAATGGGAATGGGTAAACTCTAACATCTGTTATTGAATCAGCCATCAAAAAGCTCTTGCTCAGAAACGCCAATCTCACGAAAAGTGGCGCCGTAGGACGCCAGCTTGTCTGTTATAATAATCTTGGGTGATCCGTTTTTTCGTATTGTTTTTATAAGAAATTTCTTAGCTGTAAGCTTGTTGCGTAGCTTTGTAACATAGCATTCCAGAACCTCACCGTCATGATCAACAGTACGCCACAAGTAAAAGCGTTATCCATTTATTTTGACGAAAACTTCTTCCAAGTACCATTGCCAGTTCGAACATTGACCTGCCCTCTTCTTTCAAGTTCCAGTTACAAACCTCGCACCAAACCGGTTCATGGCAAATATCTATTCCATGGTCATGTAAAATATCTTTAATTTGGCTAAAACTCAGTGAGTAACGCACGTAATGCATCACTGCCAAAAGGATGATACTAGGCTCTTCTTGAAATACTTGAATTGGTTTTGTTTTATCATTCACCAGAATTAAGGACTAACCACAACACCACCAAGTTTGCCTGACGATACCCTTTACCCCATTTAATTTTTCATGGCTAAAATAAAGTTAATATTTTTCTAAATTCATTTTAATGGATGTTGCAGTTTTATTCCACAAGAATTAAGTTTTTAACAACTTTAAGTGTAATGAAATACACTTTATAATTCCAAATTATACATTATTTATAAAGATCCAGACTGCACCTCACATACCAGATTAATGGATAAAGCTTGATTATTAAAATAAGAAATTTATGATTATGAAAAATCAGAAGTCTCAATGGCTAGCGTTAAGTATGACAGCTTTGGGAATTGTACTTACATTATCTACATGGTTTTCTACTACATCAGTAGCTGGTGAAATTAGTGTTGCTTTAACACTGAACAACTCACAAATAGCTTGGCTAACAAATGCGGTTCAGGGAGGTTTTGTAATTGGAGCAATGATTTCTAGCTTATTTGCTTTGGCCGATATCTGGCCCATAAAGTGGCTTTTATCCTTTGGTGCTATTTGTGTAGGATTGGCTAATTTATTAATTCTGTTTGATACAAATTTTGCTATTGCTGTTGCTTCACGATTAGCCACTGGTGCCTCACTTGCTATCGTATATCCAACTGCAATGAAATATATCAGTACATGGTTCATAAAGAGCCGAGGGTTGGCTATGGGGATACTTGTTGGAGCATTAACAATTGGGTCAGCGTTTCCACACCTCATTAATTCTTTCAATTTAGGACTAGATTGGAAATCTGTTATAAAAGCTACTTCGCTCGCGTGCTTTATAGCAGCAGCTATATTCATAAACCTTAAGGATGGACCATATCAATTTAAGTCTGCTATTTTTCAGTGGGGTCAGCTTTCAAGTGTACTGAAAAATAGACCAGTAATGTTGGCAAATTTTGGATACTTTGGCCACATGTGGGAAATATATGCGCTTTGGGGCTGGTTTTTAGCGTATTCTAGTGCAGCCCAAGCGTCAGGGTTAGATATTGAAAATACATCTTCTTTAACATTTTCTGTTATAGCAGTTGGCGCATTAGGATGTATTTTTGGAGGAATATTAGCCGATCGTATTGGTAGGTGTTTAACAACTGCTTTAGCTATGAGCATTTCCGGTCTTTGCGCAATCATGATTGGATTTCTTTATGATGGTCCAACAGAATTATTTGTGATTGTTGCATTAATCTGGGGATTTTCAGCCATTGCAGACAGCGCTCAGTTTTCGGCTACAGTAGCAGAGGTTTCTGATCCAACATTAGTTGGCTCTAGTCTTACCTTTCAGATGGGTATTGGATTTTCAATTACAGTCTTTGTAGTTTGGATACTGCCTAAAGTTGCAGAATTTCTCGGCAGCTGGCAATGGGCATTTAGTATTCTTGCGATAGGACCTGTATTTGGCATTTGGGCTATGCTCACTTTAAGAAAACACCCTGACGCTAAAAAAATAGCAAATGGAAAACGTTAAGATTGACGAAAAATTTATAATAGGAATAATTAAATAAATAATCAGCCCCTATTATTCTTAACCTTATAGCTTTAGGAAAAGTAGTATCTTAAGGAGAATAAATAATGGAAGCTTCACAAAGCTTACTTGAACTAGTTACAGCAGCACAAAGCAATGCAAAGGCATCTGAAAATCGCATTATAAATATTTTAAACCTTATGCGTGAACAAAAACTTTCAGACGCACAAGTTGAAGAACTCCACAAAGCAACTCTTGCTCTTGAATTAATTGCTGTGGACACTTTTTCTCTTTTTGAGGCGCGAATGCAGCACCATTTTAGGCGAGGCCCATTTTCACGGAAACTAAAATCTCTACTGCTTGAGTCCAAAAAAACAAACTTAGCAAATAGGGTTCATCAATATTATCTGGCAATCAACGTTCTCAAGCATGGAAAAGGCACAAGTTATCGGGAATTATCAAATGACCCAAGTTCTCTTTTTCTTGTAAAATCAGCCGAAAATATCAACCACCATGATGATAATGCTACATCTGGTCTTATTGATGTCACTATTCCTGATTTTTTTAATGGACTGGCTACCACCATTCTAGAGGCTTATCATTTTCTTGAAAAAAATAAAAAATCCATGCTTAAGCCCATTTCGAAATAGGGAATACTATGAATAAAACTGTACTCTTGACTGGAATTTCTGGCTATATTGGGCTGCATTGTGCACAACAGCTTCTTAATGCAGGTTATACTGTACGTGGATCAGTACGCAGTAAAATAAAAGAAAAAGAGGTTTTAGAAACCCTTAAAGCCGCTTCAGTTAATACAAAAGAACTATCTATTATCGAACTAGATCTAACATCAGATATTGGATGGGATAATGCCGCTGAGAATTGTGATTATATTATGCATGTTGCGTCACCTTTTGAGCTTGCAAACCCAAAAAAGGAAGATGAAATGATTATACCAGCAGTTGAAGGTACATTGCGTGTATTTCAAGCAGCAAAAAATATGGGCGTAAATCGTGTCGTTCTTACTAGTTCAATTGTGGCCATGATTGGAAGTATGAAAAATGGTACATTTGGCCCAAAAGACTGGACAGATATAACAGCTAAAAACATAAATACTTATACGAAAAGTAAAACTTTAGCAGAAAAAACAGCATGGAATTTTGCTAAATTAAATAACATTGAACTTGTTGTTATAAATCCTGGTGGAGTATTTGGTCCACCACTTGGTAAGAACCTTAGCGGGCAATCAATGTCGAGCCTTGATCAAATGTTGCGTGGTAAACTCCCGATGGTTCCTAAAATAGCATTTCCGATGGTAGACGTTCGAGATGTTGCTAGCCTCCACGTTCAAGCTTTATCAAACTCAAATGCTACTGGAAAAAGAATAGTAGCCTCTACAGGTCAACCAAACGGATTTGATACTGCAGCTAAAATTCTCATAGATGCCGGCTATAAAGGACCAAGCACACGAATAGCACCAGATTTCATCTTTTACTTAATGGCTATATTCAACCGCGAAGCTAAAGGAATGCTTGGACTATTAAAGACAAACCTCAGTGCAGATAATTCAGAAACACATACTCTTTTTAACTGGACGCCAATCCCATTTAAGAAGTCAGTTTTGGACACGGCTAAAGCTGTCAAAGCTCTTCAGTAAGGTCTAACTATTTCTTCAAAAAAGAGCCATTTGTAGTTGACCAATCATTTAAGAACCCAAGAAATTAGGTTGTTAGTTTGTAAAGATACATCTGGAAAAAAACTTAGATATAGCGTAATTTTATTTATAATCATTGTGGATTTCTAGTATGAGTGTGATTCTGTGTTATGGAGATAGTAATACTCACGGGTCTAAGCCCGCAAAAGAAAACCAACCATTCGCTCGCTATGCAAGGGGCGTTTCCTGGCCCGATAAAATGGGTGCAGTATTAGGGACCAACCATCTAGTCATATCAGAGGGCTTGCCCGGACGTACAACAGTCCACGACGACCAAATTTCTGGAGGAATGCGTTCAGGCATAAAACTATTGTCAGCAATACTACACACCCATGACCCTCTTGATCTCTTAGTTCTTATGTTGGGAACAAATGATCTAAAATCTCAATTTTTATCATCATCTTTTGAAATTGCTCAATCAGTTGATAGAATAATAAAAGAAACCAAATGGCATGCTCCTGGACTTGATATAATAATTATTTCTCCAGCGTCAGTTTTACCAAGTGGCGTAATGGCTGATCTATTTTCAGGAGCGGAAATACGTCAAAAAGATTTATCCACTCATTTGCAGCATATTGCCCTAATACGAGGAACTGGATTTATAGATGCTGATAATTACGTAAAGGTTTCTCCAATTGATGGCGTGCACTGGGACGAAGCTGCTCACAACACTTTTGGTACGGCTGCAGCCCAAGCTGTTTTAGAACGCCTAAATAAAATTAAGACTTAATCCCATCAGGAATGCCTAAATTGGCTAAAGCCAAGCAACACTTATTCCTATTTATTACAAAAACTTGATATTAAAGAAACAAATGATATTTTTTAATCAATTTTTTGACTGCTTAAACTGCAAAAATAGAATTGGTAGCATGAGCACAATTCCAATAACCATCGTTATTAACCCTGGTGCAATAAAAAAGAATGATACAAGTGCCACCCACCATCGTTCCCATTTTTTCAAGGGAGATTTGAAATATCCTGAAAAAGCAACGCCAAGTGATGCTATACCCAACATTGCACCAACCAAAGTCACTGTAAACAACCACCATGTAAAGCCATCTGCAACCAATAATAACGCTGGTGAATAAACAAAGACAAACGGCACCAGTGCTTTAGCTATACCAAGACGGAATGCAGTGTTTCCTGTCTTAAATGGATTAGAACCCGCAATTCCTGCTGCAGCATATGCTGCTAAAGCTACTGGCGGCGTAATATCTGCTAGAACACCGTAATAGAAAACAAAGAAATGTGCTACGATTGGTTCAACATTCAGTACCGCGAGTGCAGGCGCTGCTACTGCTACCAAAATGATATAAGTCGCTGTTGTAGGAATTCCTGCTCCCATAATTATACAAGAAATTGCTATTAAAATAAGAGATGTAAACAATGCCCATTGTCCTACAGTGAAATAACCGAGCAAGGGCAGAGAACTTAGAAACGTGCCAATATCAGTTGCTGTTTGCACAACAACATACCCCAGTCGGAAGCCAACACCTGTTAGGGTGACAACACCTACAACCACTCCTACGGTCGCTGCTGCAGCACCGACCGCTAAAGTATTTTTTGCACCAGCAGCTAGGCTATCCCATAAATCTTTAAAAGATAGTCGGTGCGTAGGATTTAAAAACCCAACAACAACACAGGCAATTATTCCATAAACTGCTGCATAATCTGGAGTTTTACCAGATAGGATCATGTAGACTAAAATTATCAAGGGTATGAGGCTAAGCCAATGATCTTTTAAGACTACGCCAAGTTTAGGCAGCTCTTCTGAGCGCAAACCTCGAAGTCCCAACTTCTTGGCTTCAAGGTGAACCATAATGAAAATACCAAAATAGTGAAGCAAAGCTGGGAAGAGCGCTGCAGCCAACACATCACGCAATGGAATTTCTAGGTATTCTACCATTATAAAAGCAGCAGCACCCAAAATTGGTGGGGTAATTTGACCACCTGTTGAAGATGTAGCCTCAACTGCGCCTGCAAAATGTGCAGGATAGCCTACACGTTTCATTGCAGGAATAGTAAGTGCCCCCGTGGTCACAGTATTTGCAATAGACGAACCTGAAATTGTTCCCATAAATGCACTCGAAAAAATAGCCACCTTAGCTGGGCCACCAGAATACCGGCCAGCAATAACCATTGCCATATCAATAAAGAGTTGCCCTAATCCAATACGAGTAGCCAACACACCAAATAGAATGAAAAGAAAAACATATTGCGCCATCACACCAATCGCGATGCCATAGATGCCTTGGTTTGTCATATACAAGTGGTTAATAATACCAAGCCATGATGATCCACCATGTTTTAACGCTCCAGGCATCCAAGGTCCAAAATATGCAAACCCAATAAAGATTAAGCCAATGATGGGCAATGTAGGGCCAACGCTACGCCTAGCAGCTTCAAGTGTAAGTAAAAGTAGTGCCGATCCCATGAAAATATCTGATTGTGAAGGGTTTCCTACTCGCTGCGCCAAAGCTGATGCGGGCAGTAGCGGCAAATACATTGCTGCACCAACTGCCAAAATTGCAAAAATAATATCAATTAAGGGCACACCATCAAATCGATACCATGCTTTAGGGAGCAGAGTATCACTTGTCTTGCGTGCACTAAACAATAAAAATACTAACCCAAGGACAAATGATAAGTGAATACCACGGTGTACCAGTTCTCGTACAAGGCCAAAACCAGAAGCATAGAAGTGATAGACAGACATTGAGACCAAAATAGCACCAATCAAATATCCAAATAACTTACCAGTTTGGCGAAATGCTGTTTCAGGATCAAATTTACGCTCAATTTCAGCTAGCTGTTCAGGTGTAAGCTCAGGTGTAGTGTCTGCCGGCATAATGGGTTCCATATCAGAATAAATGAAAACAGCCTCAGGCGTACAGACGCCTGAGGCTTATATAATTGTTTGAATGATTTATTTAATCAAACCAGCTTCACGGTAAAAACGCTCAGCACCAGCGTGCAATGGCACACCTACACCAGCTAAAGCAGTGTCTGGCGTGATAGTTTTACCTTTGGCATGGCCAACATCAAGTAGCTTGCGAGACTCTTTGTTCCACAATGCTTTTGTAATGTTGTAAATTAACTCATCATCTTGACTTGCAGAAGTGAACCACTGCGCTCCAACAGATACTGTTGTTGTAGCTGCAACACCTTCATAGGTACCTTCTGGAATATCAGAAGATGCAAAGAAGCCGTATTTTTCAGTTAAAGCATTTGCTCCTGCTCCATCGATTGGTACTAATTTGATATCAGCAGCAGATGCCAATTCAACTAATGATCCAGTCGGGTAGCCAGCAACAACAAAGAACGCATCAATCTTACCATTTCGCAATGCTTCAGCTGCCGCACCACCCTTTAGGGCTTCTGCAGTAACATCTTCAGCAGACAAGCCATTGGCGTCTAAAATAAGGTTAGCATCAACATATGTACCTGAACCAGGCTCATCCAAAGATACGCGCTTGCCAGCCAAATCAGCAACTGAATTTATACCACTATCAGCTAAAGCTACGAGGTGAATATGCTCTTCAAATAATGCTGCTATTGTACGAAGGTCTGTGGCAGGCTTACTGCCTTCCATTGTTCCCGTACCAGTGTAAGCCCAATAAGCAACGTCAGACTGTGCGAAACCAGAGCTACGTAAACCAGAAATAATTGCATTTACATTATCTACAGATCCACGTGAAGATACAGCAGATGCTATTAAGCCATCTACACCACAAGATCCGCCTTTACCACATTCACGTGACCCGGGTGGTTTAGAAATTGCATTAGCAATTACACCACCAACTGGGTAATAAGTATAAGCTGTGCCCCCTGTACCTATTGTGAAGAAATTAAGCTCTTGAGCCGAAGCGTTTCCAACAAAGCCAAGTGCCAACACAGCACTTAAAGCAGCTGTTTTAAATAATTTAATCATTTTTTTTCCTTTTTTGGTTTTGTGTTCTCTTAAAAAATTAAATAGCTTAAAAGAGTAACAAGCTAATTTACATTTAAAATATAATTAACTCTGTATATTTTAATAGTGACTTTATGCAAAAAGTACAACTTCATAAGATCCTATTTTATATCAATACGATATTACACAGTATAAAATAAAAAAGTTTATGGCCTTACCAAAGCAATATATCTGCTTAACAAACAACGAAGTGGCCGCTAAATATCAAAAATACTGATGTGATTTCTGCATAAAACGCATAAGGGCAATATTACTTATGAAGTCAACTTAACAGCGCGCCACCATCAACATCCACTGTGGTTCCAGTTATGAATTCATTTCGTATTACAAACATAATACCTTCAGCTACTTCATCAGAAATTCCAACACGTGGGATTAAATTTTTCTGGGTCATTTTTTTATAGAGAGCATCTCGCTCAGTGCCCTCTAACAAAACCATGGGTGTATCTATTACTCCAGGTGAAACAACATTTACACGTATGCGCGGAGATACCTCCCGCGCAGCAGCGCGTGCCATAGCTTCTATTGCACCACCAACTGAGGAAAGCGCTATTTGCCCAGGCCTAGGGTTTCTTGCTGGCGACCCTGATACAAGTGTTATAGATCCACCATCAGTCAAATGTTTCGCACCATAGCGAATAACATTCGCATAACCCCATAATTTATCAAAAGATCCCTTAAAACCATCCATATCCATTTCAAGAAATGGCCCAATTGCACGGCTGCCACCTGTTGCTGCGCTAACTAAGACATCAAAAGGTGCAAGCTTATTTAAAAGCTCCTCCATAGCGTTAACATCACGAACGTCACAGCTTTCGAGTGTCACACCACTCGGCAACTCCTCCATTTTAGAAGTGTCCCTACTAACAGCAACAACAGACGCTCCAGCCTCAGCTAACATCTTAACAGTTGCCAGCCCAATACCTGACGTACCACCAAATACTATGGCTTTTTTTTCAGAGAGTTTCATATGACATTCCTTTTTTAGTATGTGGGATATATAGTTAGGCATATACTTTTTTAAGCTTACTAACATTCAAATAATTCAAAACCATAACTAAAGTCAAAGTTGTGATCGAGCATAAAAAATAATCATATTTCAAATTAGGCAGATCGCATTGACAAGCCTACAAATACAGGGCCTCTATATAGGATGATTTCTACTTTATCAGGTATTACTTTCATTAAAATAACTATTATAGCTTGGTGAATAATTAGTGTTAAATTTTCTAATCAATAATAGCAGATGGTTAACTGCTGGAGCCTTGCTGACACTTATGTCTAGCTTTGGCCAGACATTCTTTATTTCAATTTTTGCTGGTGAAATTCGAAGTACGTTTGATCTCTCCCACGGAGATTGGGGTGCAATTTATGGCTTTGGAACCTTTGCCTCAGCAATTGTTATGGTTTGGGCTGGTGGCCTCACGGATATAATGCGCGTGCGGCAGCTTGGACCAATTGTGTTAGTTGCACTATCTGCATCTTGCCTATTTATGGCCTTTAATCCTTTGGTAGCCTTGTTGCCTGGCGTAATATTTTGTTTACGTCTTACAGGTCAAGGTATGTCGACTCATTTAGCAAACGTTGCAATGTCCCGTTGGTTTATCATCAATCGTGGCAAAGCCCTATCTGTAGCAAATCTTGGCTTCTCTTTAGGCGAATCAGTATTTCCAATTTTACTTGTTACGCTGCTAGCTTACTTTGCATGGCAAGGAATTTGGGTTATCGCAGCCTTAATTGCTTTAATCTCTATCCCTACTCTAATTTGGTTATTACGCCAAGAACGTAGCCCACAATCAATGGCAGGCGACAACCATTCTAAAGGAATGCTTGGACGCCATTGGACTCGAAAACAGACTTTAACTCATCCCTTATTTTGGTTTATGTTGCCTGCACTTTTAGGGCAGTCAGCATTTAATACCGTATTCTTTTTTCTTCAGGTTCATTTTGCAGAAATTAAGGGTTGGGATCACATTCAATTAGTTGCAATGTTTCCAATTTATACCATGGTTGCAATCGGAGCGATGATTTTATCTGGTATTTTATTAGATAGACTTGGAACGGCTAGGTTAATTCCTTATTTTCAATTGCCGATGATATTAGCTTTCTTATTATTTGCATTTGGGGAGAGTTTGATGACTACACTTTTAGGTTTTGTCTTTTTAGGAATTACATCAGGAGCAAACTCGACACTTACAAATGCTTTTTGGGCTGAATTTTTTGGAACCAAACACCTTGGCTCGATAAAAGCATCTGCAGCTGCAGCGATAGTTTTTGGATCAGCCATTGGTCCAGCAGCTACTGGAATTTTATTAGATTATAACGTTCCACTTGAAGTTCAATACGTTTGGATTTCCTCTTTTTTCGCTTTTTCATCATTGATGATGTGGGTTGGTATTTCTCGAAACCGTAAATTTCTAAACACCTAATTAATAAAAAAACTGTAAAACTGAAAGACACGTGTTTTTAAACCAAAACATGTTTAATTAGATAAGCTATTAACAATTAATTTTTATATAGTTACTTTGATATTTTAAGATTAGAAGTTAGATTATAAGCGAACTAAAGTAAGCACCATTTTTCGTAATCAGACACTAATAAATGAATTGGGTCTGTATCTTCTTCAATTTCTGAAAATCTACCAATAGATTCAGCAAAAATATTATCAGCTATATCATCGTTTACAGTTGAGACTTCGCCAATTAGTACATCCCCATTTTCACCCCAAAACTTATGCCAATTACCTGGTGAAAGAGTTACACTTTCCCCAGGTGCAAGTCTGAGAATATCTCCAGCTTTGGACGTTTTTGCTACACCATCACAAAATACCCGTACAGATGCTTTTTGATCAATCTCACCATTTGCATTACTTTCAAACATCTCTATGGCCAAGGTTGCACCACCTCGATTTATAATATCTTCAGTTTTAATTATATGCCGGTGTAATGGCGATACCTGATCTTGGCGCGAGATCATTATTTTTTCAGCATAACACATGCCTTTACCACTTTTCAGATCAGACATTGAGCCATTTCGTAAAGTAAACAGGAACAATCCCATTTTATCAAAACGATCTTCACCATAATCAGTTATATCCCAACCTAGGCGCGCATCAAAGATTGCTTGAAATTCAAGCTTTCTGGCAACAAGTTCATTGGGTTGGAAATAGGCAAAGGGTGGTAACCTAAATCCATGGGACTTAATAAATTCGTCAGATTCTTGAATGATCTTATTGATAGTTGAACGTTTCATATTATTTCATTACCATTGCATTCAACAATTTACATATAAAATTATTTGGATGACAAACCAACCACCATATTTTTATTAGCTTATTTCTGATGATTTAGCCCACAAATTGATATCCTGATCTGAAGTAATAGCATCAATATGTAAAAGCTCTTCATTACTAAACTCTAAATTATTTACAGCGCCAACACAGTCTTCAATTTGCTCAGGCTTTGAGGCTCCAATTAAAGCAGTTGTCACTCTGCCATTTCTTAACACCCATGAAAGAGCCATCTGAGCTAAAGATTGGCCTCTATTAGCAGCTATTTGGTTTAAATCATTAAGTGTTTGAATAAGCTGTGGCGTAATCTTATCTTGGGCTAAACTTTTACCTTGAGCTGCACGGCTTTCACTTGGAATTTTATTTAAGTATTTATTGGTAAGCATACCTTGTGCAAGCGGAGTGAAGGCTATTGATCCTAGCCCAAGATCGTCAAGCGTATTTAAAAGATTATCTTTTTCTACCCATCGATTAAACATATTATAGCTAGGTTGATGAATAAGGCATGGTGTCCCCAACCTATTAAGGATCTCAACGGCCTCTTTCGTTCTTTTGCTATTATAACTTGAAATCCCCACATAGAGAGCTTTTCCTGACTTTACTATATGATCTAGCGCACCCATTGTTTCTTCTAAGGGGGTGTTAGGGTCAAAGCGATGAGAGTAAAAAATATCTACATAATCTAGTCCCATCCGCTTAAGAGATTGATCGCAAGAGGCAATTAAATATTTTCGGCTGCCCCATTCACCATAGGGACCTGGCCACATATCATAACCAGCCTTTGAGCTAATAACTAATTCATCTCGCAAACCAGAGAAATCAGTTTTTAAAATTTCTCCAAATGCTTCTTCTGCACTGCCTGGTGGGGGACCATAGTTATTAGCTAAATCAAAATGAGTAATGCCGTTATCAAATGCTGTTTGGCAAATATCTCGTTTTATTTGATGTGGAAAATCATGGCCAAAATTATGCCATAATCCTAATGAAATTACTGGTAGTTTCAAACCAGACTTTCCACAATTTCGGTAGACCATTTTCTCATATCGATTGGCGGCTGGAACGTAATTCATTAAATCTCATCTCAAATAATAATACATATTTTATATTAGGGGCATATATAAATAAACTACAATGACTTTATGATTTATCATAATAAAATTATTGAGTTAAGATTTGTGGCATTATTTTACTATTTTGAAACTAAAAAATTAGCTGTAAATTATAGTAAATTTAAGGTTTATAGATAATATCAAATTGTTATTATCTAGATGTATACTTTTATCCGTTACCCTCTTATGAAAAGTAAGTTTACAGATTTATTACTATATTAGTTAGGATTAGAAATGTCTAAATATTTTACTATCATTGCAATCATATTCTGTGCTTTTAGCACGCCAACAATAGCTAATGATGTTCAAAATACTCAACAGCTATTAACAGAGCTTGAATATAATCCAGGGCCGATAGATGGTAGCTATGGTGGTAAAACAAAGCGAGCGTAAGAAAATTTTATGCTAGCCAAAATAAATCATTTGACACTGAAATGAGTGCAAATGAGATAAGTGCATTATAAACTGCACTAGGAAAAAATAAAGTTTTAGTTAAACCTTCAAATTATGCTGAAAAGATTGGTTTAATCAATGGAAGCAAGCCATCATCTTTTGTTCTAACAAGTAATTAGCTACCTAACTTAAGTCTGACCGTTCAATGAAGTTACTAGTAATTTCATTAAGGCGACAACCAAGTGCCTAACCAATTATTATGACAAACAAAGGAAGCTCTGCGATGACTTGTGCCAAGGTGCACAAGATCTATTTCTTTCAAATTGCATTTTAATACCGCAAACCGATTTTGTTCGGCTGGCTTTTTGTAGGCATATGCATCTTCAATGGTTGTGCCCGGTGAAGGCACAGTGCCATAAGAAACTCGCGAACTGGGGGGCACTTTTGCCCATTGCACATCAGTATCTGAGCCAGTCAGAATTTCAACAAAAGCTGTTAACCTGATTTGTAATTCTGCTTTTGGCAGCCAAATGTGAAATGCAGCATATGGATTATGTTCAAGTGCTGACACTTTAGGTGTTGCAATGTCAGTATGGACTTCAAGAACAGATCCAAAGCGAGAAGCTCCACGCAAAGCTACTGTGCGGGCTTCTGGCTTTCCCTCTCGTGAAACAGTGGCAAACGTAGGGTAACGGGCTGGCGAACTACTATCAGTAACACCTAGGGCAAGGTGAACCCATGCCTCATCTAGAAAAGCCTTTAGATCGTTTGCATTATTCATAACCAGTCATCTCTAAATATCCTTGCCCTATATGGCTGCCCAAAACGTTAACTGGCCCTTCCCAATAAGGGATTGAAAGTTCCATCCAAGCATCAGGGTTCTGAGCAGTTACAATAATATCAACGTTTTTATCTGGCAAAGTTACACGCCATTGAATAGGCAAATTACGATCTTTTGTAGTTTTATTATTTAGTGGAATAGCTGAAAATGCACCATTTGGATAGGATGAAGTGCTTCCATCCGGTGTGATCCAAGTCGATGAGCTGTAAAGTGATCCATCGGTTTGGCGTAGTTGAAAACCCATCAGCTTTGCACCATCCACAAACGATAACGAGAACCAGTCCCAACCAGATTGATCATCTGACAAAGGCTGTGACGACCATTCGCGGTCAAGCCAGGCATGCCCACTTACTTCAACGTTACCTGTAGGTAGTTTCAGCGTTCCATCAATTGTAAAAAATGGCTGTGAATAGTAATAACTGGCTTGTCCTTGTTCCGATTTAACCGAATAGCCTTTATCTCCATGAAAAACCAATGGACCATTAGCTTGAAGCGACATGTCATATCCAAAATTAGGACCGTTTGCAGTGAGTGCCATTTTTTGGAAGTCTTCACCCTCTAACACCCATTCATCAATCCAAGCACGAAATGGAGTTGCCTCCACACCCGCCTGCCCAATTCCACCACGGGCAAAACGTTCAGTGGCAAAGTGTTGGTCAGGCGTGGTAACTGCAGCATGCGCAAACCATACTTGTGGCGATAGCCAACCTGGGGCCTCTCCTGGCCTCAGCCCAGTTCTAAAGAGAGTCCATTGCAAACCATAAGCTGTACCATCTGGACCATTTAAGTTCGCAGTTAAATACCACCACTCAATCCGATATTCAGGGTGTGGCCCATGGTCAGTAGGAAAGCTGAAAGTTGGATTTAGCTCTGGATTTGCAAACCCATCAGCCCTAGAGCCAAGGTCAGAAAACCCTTGTGCCACAACACTCAAAGGCCAAAAAAATATAAGAAATAATATTTTAACGTTCACTAGCAAAGACTCTCAATAAGGTTGATGGCGGCGTGCGCATGAGGCGAACAGCAGGCCACATGGCAGCTAAAAACGCAGCAATTAAAGCGTAACCTCCTAGTTCTAAATATTTAAGCGGAAACAGATACATTGGCAATTGCCATCCAAATGCCTCAACATTGATAATCGTTAGTAATATCCATGCAAGTGCGAGACCCATCGGAATAGCACAGACAAACACTATCCCAGCAAGCAAGACAGCACGCAATAGCTCTAACCACGCCAAACGGCGACGTGTGAGCCCTAATGCCCAGACAGGTGCAAGCTGTGGGACACGCAAATCAGCCAATGTCAGAAGGCTCATCAAAATGGCAAAGCTAGCAACGCCTAATGTTAAAACATTTAAAGCCGATGTTACTACAAACGTTCTCTCAAACACTTCAAGTGATAGTGCTTTTATTCCCACCTGGTTAATAATTGCGTTATTTTTGATGCCAAGTGTATTCACAATTTGCGTGCGTAAAAAAGATGCATCTTGAGTACGCACCCCAAACTTTGATGCGTAGAGGTTTGGATATAAATCTTTAAAAGTTCGTTCAGTTATAATAACCTGCCCTTGTGGATTACCATAATCACCGACCACTCCCGCAATAGGTAGTATTAAATCACGGTTCACTTGCACCAAATTTCCAACCCATAGGTCTGCACGTCGTGCAAATTGTTCATTGACAACAACCGCCTTGCCACTCTCAATGATATCCCATGCATTAAGAGTATTATCTAAAAAAATCCAATTATTTCGGTAGGTTTGGCCGACACGGATGCCATATAGATCTACAGGCAAGTCGGCTATTACAACTTGTGTTGTAAGTAAGGGCAAAACCTCGATCTGGCGGTTCATTAAAAATATTTCTAATGCAGCACTTTGGTTAGCTGTTTCTACTTCCACGAAGAGCTCTGGCGCAAGCCTTTGATCAAGAAATTCTATAAAGGTTTGCCGAAAGCTTGATACCATAGTTGAGACACCAATATTGGCTGCGACTGCTAGTAAAAGAGCTATAAGCGCAAGACTAAGGCCTGGTAGTTGCTGTCTGGTATCAGCCCAGAACCATACCCAAACTGGTGCAACAGTATACTTTTGAACCACAGTTAGAATGCCTCCCAATAGGGGGGGTAAAGCCAATGCTGCACCAACCAGCAAACACCCCAGTAAAATAAACCCCGCCAACAAGCCTTCCAAAATCAAGGCTAATGGTACTGTGGAAAATAACAGTGTAATGGCTATAATTAATTGCAATCGAAACCGTGACCCAGTTGCAATAACCCATGCACGAGGCTTAGCACTTGCTAAAAGTGGCATTTGTATAATCTGCCAGATCCGTGATGAAAGTGCTAGTGCTGTCCCAATTAATGCAAGTATCATACCTGATAACCACCAAGATGCACGTAATTCGAGTGTACCTGAGATTTGCGCGCCATAAAGGCCCTTCAATGTAGCAGCAACATCTGGTAGCAAGAAAGCGGCAATAAAATAACCCAAGGCAATACCAAACCCCGCCCCAATAACAGCTAAAGTCATCATCTCAAGAGTAATCAGCGAAATAAGGGTACGCATTGGCACGCCAAGTGAGCGAATAGTACGGATCATGCCCCGCCTTTGCTCAAATGCTAAACCAATAGTGCTGTTTACTATAAATAAACCAACAGCAAAACTTAACAGGCCAAAGGCAGTCAAATTCAAATGAAAGCTACTCGTAAGTTGTGCAACATTCGTTACTGTATGTGCAGATTGAACCCGTAAGTTGGGCGCTATCATACTTAGACTTGGCTGGGTAATAGGCTGGTTTGGCAACAAAATGAGGTGGGTCAAATCATCCCGCTTTAGCATCCTTTGAACAAGGCCAATGTCACCTATGGCTATGCCCGGTGCAATACTTGTATCCACTGTAACATTAGCCAACATAGCAACTTTAAGCGCGGTTTCTTCATTTGCAAGTAAGGTATCGTAGGTAATCCCAGATGGCTCTTTAGCTAAATTAGGTAATCCTGTAGCAGAAGTCACAAGATCAATACCGAAGAGGCGTACATCGTTGATCCGCGCGTCAATTACCGGTGAGACTAGCCAACCTGATTTTCTAAGCAAAACATAAACATCTTGTGGAATGCGGTTACCTTGCTTTGGGATCAATAGGTCATACTGGCCCTCACCTAATGTTTTGGCCGCCGCATCGTAGCTAGCGCGGGCTTCCGAATTAATAGCCTGCACCCCAGACCAAAGTGCCGTGGCTAAGGCAAGACCTGCTAAATATGCGAATAATTGAACCGGATTACGCCACCAATGAGATAAGAGTGCCCTCAGGCACCAGGTGGTCATACCAAAAAACCATTGCAAAGATGCAATTGACGATTCATACGGGCAGCTATGTTTTTGGAATGGGTTACAATCATCAATGCTGTACCTGTTTGTGCAACTAATTTTAGCATTTGATCTAACACATTTTCAGCAGTTGCCTCATCAAGATTGCCAGTAGGCTCATCTGCAAGCATCAGCTTTGGCTTTGCTGCAATTGCCCGCGCGATGGCAACGCGCTGCTGTTGCCCACCGGATAAAGCCTCTGGATATTTTTGCATTTGCTCTAGTAAGCCTAAGGAGGACACAATCTGTTTTATATGAACCAAGTCTGGTGTTCCTGATAGCGCCGATTGAAATGCAATATTTGCAGCCACTGTCAAGGAAGGAATTAGATTGAACTGTTGAAAAACCAAAGCAATGTCTGTCCTACGTAATTGAGCACGTGCGCCATCATCGAGCTGTGATAGCTCCTTCCCAGACACCCATACTCGACCTGCATCTGCTGCCTCTAAGGCGCCTGCTATATGCAGTAACGTACTTTTTCCACTACCAGATTCTCCACGCAATGCCAAAGTATGACCAGCCTCAAGATCAAAGCTGACGCCTTGTAAAACAGGCACGAGCTCTTCGCTATTACGAAAAGATTTTTTAACCCCTTCTAATCTTAGAACCATGATAAACTCCTTACATGGTTTGATGTATATCGCACCTACACTTTTGACAAGTTTACTTAAATTTACGTGTATTTTAAAGTAGATTACAAAATTTATATGCACCAAAAAGACAATGGCCAAATAAATCTAATAGCACTCTCCAAATTTTTTATATCATTCAATAAAATTGACTTGTGTTTTGATACTTACTTACTGAAAATAATAGTGCTTTTTTATAGTTGATACTTGCATTAAAAATGTTGAAAATAATTTTTTAAACTATTTTTAAATTTGGAGAATATAAATATGAGTTATGCACGCATAAATAATATAACGTTTATATCAGAAGAATTCGGCGATAAAATACAAGCTAATTATTCTGCAACTGCACCTGCAGGCTTTCCCGAAGCTGAAATATTAACATTTGTAAGAACTGGCCCACTAACAGCATCTTTAACTTCAATTTATCCAAACAAAGCAGCATATGATAGGTCGGCAGACGAAAGAAAAAAACGTATGGCTGGAAATGAAAAAATGATTGCAAACGTTGAAATGCAGGAAGGTGACGTAGCCTTAGCTCATATTAATAAATAATATTTAAAAATAAATTTAATGTTCAATTCCACAAATACACGGAGAAGATTATGCGAAAACTATCAATAATACGTTTCAAACCAAAACCTGAGCACTATCAAGAATTCATTCAGAAAATAACAGTTTACCACAAGGCATCTTTTTCAGTCAAAGATCATTACTTAATGACTAAAGGAGAAGAAGTCGTCGCAGTGGTAGTCAGAGATGAATCCACACTTCAAGAAAATATAGATAAGGGTGTTAGTTGGTTGAATACAGTGCGCCCACTGTTGCTTGAATTTAATGATGTTGACCACCACACAATACCAATGACTGGTGACATTATTGAGATGTAAACTAAAAAATATCGATATCCCAAAGCAGCTAATACTTACTTAGCTACACTAACAATATAAAGCTGAGTAAAACATATTAATTAACTTTGATTAGTTATTACTATTTTTCTCAGCCTAGATCGAACAACTAAAATATCATGCATTTCACTACACCTAACCCAAGAGGTCTTATGAAAAAAATAGTAACAGCCATCATTTACATTTTGGCAATAACACCTGACTTGGTTAATGGCCAACAAATTGACTTTGGCAACGCTTGGAAAGAGCAGCGTTTTTCAATATTTAGTAGTAACGATTATACCTTAAATGGCGATAGCCTTGACATAAAGTCCAAGGGAACAGTATCTCTTTTATGGAGTTTTTTACCTCCAGAAATGTGGAACAAAAAATATGCTTCTTGGGAATGGGCTGTGGAAAAATCAGTGCCCGCCTCGGATCTCACACAAAAGGGCGGTGATGATCGAAATTTAGCATTATATTTTATATTTTTGCCAAAGGAATTAGCAAAAGTAGCTCAGGATAATAACGTAAGAGCCCTTCTAAACAATCCAGATGTACGTATTTTAATGTACGTTTGGGGAGGAGCTCATAAACTCCAACAGATAGTCTCCAGCCCCCACCTAGGCTCACGAGGACAAAGCATCATTAAACAACTTTCAGGCACAGGCACGGCGTTAGAGTTTGTAGATCTGAGACTAGATCATAAGCGTGCATTTAGTGAAGATGCAGAAAGCCTGGTTGGCTTGGCAGTATCATCAGACAGCGATGATACTCAAACAGAAGTCTTAGCGAAGATATCGCAGTTACGAATTGAATAAACTTTTTTAATCTACTTAACTTTGTAATTACTTTGGTAATATTGACAAATTTAATTTTCAGAAAAAACTATTATCGTAAGACTGATTTCAAAAACTCTTGCGTCCGTGCAACCTTTGGTTTGCTAAACAATTGATTTGGGGGGCCCTGTTCAACAATCATGCCACCGTCAATAAAACACACACGGTCTGCCAATTCACGAGCAAAACCCATCTCATGAGTAGCGAGGATCATGGTCATACCCTCAGTACGTAATTGGCGCAGAACATCTAAAACTTCGCCCACAAGCTCTGGATCAAGGGCTGACGTAATTTCATCAAAAAGCATTATTTCTGGGCGCATTGTAAGTGCACGAATAACTGCCACGCGTTGCTGTTGCCCACCTGACAATTGGTCTGGATATTTGTCTTTGTGCGACAACAAACCGAACCGCGCAAATTTTTCTTCTGCACGTAGTCGTAAAGATTGAGGATCCTCATTTAAAACTCGGCGTGGCGCTAGTAAAACGTTATCCATAGCTGTCATGTGCGGAAATAGATTAAAGGATTGGAAGACGATGCCAATGCGCCGTCGAATGGGGCCTAAATCAAGGCCCGGTTCAGAAATATCCACTCCATCCAGCCAGACAGTGCCCTCATCAACTGGCTCTAGCTGGTTGATGCAGCGTAAAAGTGTGGACTTTCCTGAGCCCGATGCCCCAATTAGACAAATCATTTCGCCCTCAGTGACCTCTAAATCAATATTTTTCAAGACAGCCTGACCACCAAACGATTTGGTTACACCACGCAGGCTTAACTTAGCTCCTGGCATTGCGATCCCTATTCATCAAATAATCTGCATAACGGGTTGCTGGTACTGTCACACACAAAAAGATTAGTGCAGCTGCAACATATGGGGTAAAATTTGCTAGCAAACTTTTGAAAATACCAGCTTGGCGCAATATTTCAACTGGACCAATAAAGCTCAGCAATGCGACATCTTTCTGCAATGCAACGAGCATATTCATATTGGCAGGGATCACACGTCGAATGGCTTGGGGTAAAATGACGTACCTCATTGTATCACGCTCAGACATGCCAAGGCATATAGAGGCAGCACGCTGGCTCGCATGAATGCTTTCAATACCACCACGCAAGACTTCAGCAATATAAGCAGAATATGTCAGGACTAGAGCTACTGTGCCCCAAATGTAGGGACTATTCCAAGGGCGGGGAAGCCCGAGACCAGGAATCCCAAAGCCAACCAGATAGATAACTAAAACAACAGGGACACCCCTAAAAATATCGACATAGGCTGCGCCAAATATTCGCAATGGAAACAATGCAGGAGAGCGGACAGCACGCGCTAAAGCAATCGCTAGACCAAGAGAAAATATTAGTGGAACTGACCATGCAAATATAGCCATATCCCAAAGAAAAGCTTTTAGTAGTTTCGGGAAGGTCTTTGCAAAGACCTCCCCACTAAAAAAACTCGCTTTCACGCCTTCCCAACCTGGAGCTAAGGGCACAAGCATCACAATGGCCAGAACAACCAATGCAGTGCTCCCCCCAGCTATAAGCATAGACTTTCGGCGCAGGCGCGTTTCGTATTTTTGACGTTTATTCACTGTTATTTAATTAATGGAACGCCGGTTGTTTCTTGCAACCAAGTAGCTTCGATGCCACCCAGAGTACCGTCAGCCTTCATACTTGATAATGCTACATCTACGCATTCTTTCAGTGAATTACCCTCAGCCATGATCATACCAAACCGATCAAGATCAGTTGCTTCATTTGCTGGAAACTGACCCAAGACCTGACCTCCATCTAATACAACGGCAGATAAATACAGCGCGGTTGGAAGGTCAAATAATGCCGCATCAATCTGGCCAGCTTTCATCGCTTCGACGATGTTCGCATTGTCATCATAAATTAGGGTACTTGCAGTCGGGGCAATAGTATCTGTAATCATTGGCAATCCAGTGGTTGATGCAGCAGCACCCCAAACTAAGCCTTTTAATTCTGCCATCGATGGCTCAAGCTTGTCCGCACTCCGCACCAAGACAGCCATCGGGGCAGTATAATAAGAAATTGAGAAATCAACGACTTTATCACGATCTTCTGTAATGGAGAACTGTTGGATATTCAGATCAAAATCTTTTGCACCAGGCTGAATGGCTTGATCAAAAGATGTCCGTGTCCATTCAACATTACTTGCTGAAAATCCCATCCTTTCGGCTAATGCATAAGCTACAGCAGCTTCATAACCCTTTCCTGATTCCGGGGCATCGTCCATTACCCAAGGGTAATACGCTGGATTACCAGTCGCGATAGTTAATGTGCCCTCTGTTAAGGTTTTGCCATCAGCACATGATTGAGCAAACACAGGAGCCGCCAAAAGCATAACAGCCAAGGTTGTAGTAATCAGTTGAGTTTTCATAATTTTCTCCTAGAATTTACTCAATCCTATACTAAGATTAAAAGTAAAATTATTTTTAAATTTATATTTTAAAGTTATTCTCCCTACCCTTTAATTGGCAAGCGCAAAATGTTTTATTTGTAAATTATTAACATATCTCATTATGCTTCTTTATCCCGAAGAGTGGCAAATTTCATTAGTTTTGCATTCATAAAAATAATAGATGAGCTCTTTATATTTAATCAATAGATTACAAATCATAATTTTTGCACATCTCTCCATTTAATCTTCAAATTAATTTCATCATGGCTGCATTTTCACAAAGCATTGCTGTCCAAGGCGGCAGGAAAGAGTCGTTGAGCAGAAGTTAGTAATTTACCTCAGCTAACCTCCTAACTTCCCCCTAGCAACGTTTCATGGTCGCATGTCGCTGGGGGGCTTTTATGAATGACCAATATGGAGAATAAAATGAAACTTTTAATGACAGTAGGGGCATTGAGCCTATTTGCAATATCAGCATCTGCTGGAGTAATGCTTGAAGATAGCCATAAACCAAAAATAAGTAAGGTAAATACAATAAAGAAAATGCCAAATTATAAAACTGGTTATAAGGATCAAACATTAGAACAAGCGCAGCAGGGCGAATTATACACGATAGCCAATACTAATGTTTACGCACAGCGCACTAGTAAGAACCCTGTTGCACGTTAATTTGTGAAACTCGGTTACATATGTGGTGGTAGTTAAAAGTAGTTACCACCACACCACAATTATAATATATGACTACCCATCCAAAACCCCATTTTTTTTCTAAACTTTACTAAAAAAATTTGATATCAGTTATTTGATAAAATTAGCACCAGTAATGCTACTAATAATTGATTTACCCCTTTAATTTCCGACAAAATAAAAAATTACTGCCTTCGTGGTTTACAAGTTTTAATAAATGCTTTTCATTTTTATTTACAGCGTTAGGATCAAGTCCAATTTTTATTAAATCCGATTTATCTTTAAGATTTTTTTGATCTTTTATAAAAGCTTTACTCAAAAGCTCTAAGCCTGGACTAGATAATACTTCACCCATACCCTTATCAGTGAAGCTCTTTTGCAAACACAATAATTTCTTATTCATAGATTTTTTTGTACGATTAAATTTTTCAGAGCAAGCTAAAATTTTAAAAGTATAAGTCGTTCCATAGCTGTCTATATAATTATTAGACCCTAAAATTCCCGCTTCAAGAGTAGAGGGCTTTGTCGCCTTTATATAATTTTCACCCAAAGTTATGTATTGTACTGGTTTTGCTACCTCACCCTCACCTACGTAAGACAGATGAGGCATTATCCCACGTAAACCATTTTGGGTGAGCTTCAAATTAGCTTCTTCAATCAAAAATCGTTGGCTTCCTTCTGATGCAAGCCCAACTTTCCATTTATGAGTTTTAAAAACTAATTTACCATTATCAATCTGAACTTTACCAGATGCTCGCTTGAAACCCTTGCGGTGCAATATAACAAAATTACAATTATAATTGATATTATTACTTATATCAATTTTTGAAAAATCAAAATCTGTTACAGATTTAATTTCCCCAATATCAGCTAATATTTCTATAGGAAACCTCTTAAATTGACCTATTTCAAGTAGCTTTAATGCCTGATTACCTTGAAGCATTTTACATACATTTTCTGCATCACTCTTTTTAAAGTTTGGGGATTTAAAATTGTTCGCTTGGCTTATTAATTGATTAATAGCAGTTTCTGTTTTCTTCCCCCAAAGACCATCTGAGGGGCCTGGGTTAAACACAGTCTTAGCTAAGAATTTTTGAATGCACAGGATATTTTCTTCAGCTTGAATCTGAGTACTAAATACCATCAACATTAGAAATAATGTGATCTTTAATTTAATTTTAGTCATCCAAATATATGTTCATAAATACGTGCTATTTTTTTATCTTTAAAAACTTTATCTACAATTAAGTCATGATCAAGACTGAATGCAGCCTCAATACATGCAGCACACACTGAACGATAATCAATAGTCGCAAACAGATCTCTTTTTTCATAAAGATTTTTGTTTGACAGCCCTGGCCAATTTGAAACCACGCTTGATTTATTGATTAAGCCACCAGCTAATAAGCCAACTGACCCATAACCATGATCTGTTCCAGCAGACCCATTCTCCTGAACAGTTCGGCCAAATTCAGTTGTTGTTAGTACAATTGTATTATCCCATTGTTCCTTTAATGCACTTCTGAGTTGATAAAATACATTATCTAATAGAGTAAACAGTTTAGGGTGATGGCCTGTTGTGGAGCCAATACTGGAGTGATCATCAAATTCTGGTATCGTGAGAACCGCAACTCGAGGACCATTTAACTCCCTCATAGACTCCCCTGCTTTAGTTGCTAAACTCAATGGATCCCTAGCTCTGAGCTTACTGGGTCTATTCATTGAAGCTTGGCTTAATTTATCAATTGCTACCATAACCTCTCCATCGTGAGTATTTTTTATAAGATTTAAAAGTTCACTTTGTGGGGTTCGTGTTTTTCCAATATTTGCAGGGTAAAAATTATCAAATGCTGGCGCACCCCTAATTAATAATGGAGCATCAAGAGATAATGCTTTACCAGTTATCTTTGCGAGATCCATCGCGCGTCCTAACCAGCCTGTATTTATAGAAAATGGTATTTTAGATCCAGTCTGAGAGACATTTTGCCCTTCAAAATGCGAACGTGCAGTATATGGAAACGAAGTAGCATGGACTATTGACGCTTCATTACTTTTCAGCATTTTTGAAAAGTTTTTGAAATTAGGGTGTATTCCAAAAAGTGGGTTAAGCTTTAGTGGATTTGAGGCTACTAACGCTTTCCTTTGCTTGAAAAGATCATCATCACCTATTGGCGGAACTGCTAGGAGGCCATCCATTCCCCCTTGCAACATAATAACTACAATGCGGCCTTCTACTGGCCCTTTTGTGAAGCCATGTACAGGATAGCCCGACAAAGCTAAAGCTGGGGCAGCCGCTGATAAAAAATGCCTGCGATTTATCATCTAAATCTCCATAAAATCTGAGCTACATAATGCAATAATAAACTTTTCTTCAGAGTTTCTACCTTTTGAGATAGCTACTTTTGTTCTATCTGAAAAATCTAAAAGATTAGCTATTTCCTCACCTGACCTAGATGGCCCTGCATTAAAAATTCTTGATGCTATTCTAACTCTACGATCTAAATGTTCTGTGGATACCCAGTCTAGTTTTTTTTCTGAGTAGCCATCAGGTTGTCTAGAGGCCCAGAAGCTATGGCCAATTTCTTCAAGAATGCCTAATGGTTCATGAATGGGTGTGCCATCATCTCTAATACGCCCAAAGCCTCCAGCTGATTCATTTTCTTTCATGAAATTAGCCCCAGAAACCCGAATACCCTGCAACATCCATGTTGATGGCCAAAGGAATTTTTTACCCTTTGTTACTCGTGTAACTTTTAACGTAGCCTCATGGATTTTAACTAAGTCACCCCTTGAAGCTTTCCAAGCATCATAAATGATTTTAATTTCATTTTTATTTGCGTTTTCACCAATGAAATGGATCGCTAATTTTTTTGAAAGATGTTGAGCAGTAAAATCATCCTGGGCCAACATGTCTGTTAATTTACGGAGTGCTTTAGGACCAGCAGGAAACGGCTTTCCCATTATAATCTTTTTCCCAGGTTCTGCTTTATTCTTAAGATAAGGTGATAAGGTAAATTCCTCTAATGACATATTACCAATTGGGCTTCCTTTTTGTATTTTCAGTTTGTTATAGCGCTTAACAAAACTACTAAGGTTCACCCCCCAACCAGCTAATACTTTAGCAGCATTTTTTATATCAGTTTCGGTATATTTTCTTTCAGGTGAAACTGTATGTAGCTCCATTAACTCTCGAGCTAGGTTATCATTTAAACCAGCGGTTCTCCCAATTTTTCTAAAGTTTATTGCTTCCTTCGAATTTTCACCAGAGTTAGCCGTGTTATCAAGATAATCCAACATACCTGGATGAGTTGTTGCCAAATATAATAAATCATCAAAAGATCCACCCAAGTTTTCATAAATTACATTATGAATTAGATCTCCGATCACATAATTTCTAAATCCAGATGAACCACCAACTGTGAAATGATTTGCCCAAAAGTGTAGTAATCTTTGCTTAAATATATCATCTCCATATACAGCAGAGTTCCAAAGCTTTTGTACGTCATAAAGATGAATATCGCTTTTTCTCTTTGAAGCCCGCTTGCGAAGTTTTTTTTCTTCTCGGCTAATCTTTTCTTTTTCAGTTTTTTCTACATATCTCAAATGCTTATGAAGTCTATTAAGCCTTTGCTCGATTGAGAAATTATGCTCTTCAGGCCATAATCCCACTTTATTGAGACCAAATAATTGAAACTTGCCATCTAACTGATTGCTATTCCAAACATCAATATTTGAGGGTACTTCATCGTCTGGCCTAAATCCAAAACCAACTTTTCTTGCCCAATTATTTTTGTTTTCATACATTTTTTGACCCAGTAGCTTATCTGATATCATTAACTATTTTCGTTAAAATTGATATAATCATTTTAATAGGTTATTTTTCATGAGCAAAAGTTCAATTATTTAAAAATATAGCACAACAGCAATTGGTCTTAAATTTAATATACAATGGCCGAACTCATTACTAGTTAATTTAGCTTAACTTCTAGAGGATTTGGCTCAAAAATTCTTTGGTACGCGGATCCTTTGCATTTTCAAAGAATTTTTTTGGATTGCCATGCTCAACAATTAAACCACCATCAGTAAAATATATATGATCCGCCACCTCACGAGCAAAACCCATTTCATGGGTGACTAGAATACAGGTCATACCATCTTCTGCCAATTTTTTTATAGTCAACAGAACTTCATTTACTGTTTCAGGATCTAGTGCTGCTGTAACTTCATCAAACAAAATCACATCTGGATTCATTGCCAAAGAACGCGCTATGGCAACGCGCTGCTGTTGCCCACCTGACATTTCACCAGGATAGGCATTAACTTTATCTTCTAATCCGACCTTACGTAGTAGTTTAATAGCTGCTTTTTGTGCTATTTCTTTGTCGTGTTTCAACACTCTTATTGGTGCCATCATAACATTTTCAAGAGCAGTTTTATGTGGAAATAAGTTGTACTGCTGGAATACCATACCAACTTTTTTGCGTAGCTCCAGCTTGTTTAATTCTGGGTCATTTACCTCTTGGCCTTCAACAAGTATTGAACCAGACTGAATGTCATTTAGGCCATTAATGCAGCGGATTAAAGTAGACTTTCCAGATCCAGATGGCCCAATAATGCAAATAACTTCACCTTTCATTACATCCAGAGAAACCCCCTTTAAAACTTCAAGTGTACCAAAGGATTTATAGACATCTTTGATAGAGACCATTGGTTTAGTTTCATCCCAGTTCATATTATATCTACCTTAATTAATAACAGAAAATTTGCGCTCTAGGCGCACAGTTAATCGTGCGATTGGGTAACAATAAACGAAAAATATTAGTAATACGAATGCATAAAAGGGCGCCAGCAAATCTGGCCTTCCACCCTCAGCTGCCAACGCTTCACCAGTAAGTGTCATGACTTCTGATACCCCAACAATAGAAGCCAATACAGTTGCCATTGTAAGGATAGCATAAAGATTCATCCATGGTGGTAGCATGCGCTTCAAGCATTGGGGTAAAATGATTAGCCATAAAGTCTGTCGTCGGCTGTATGCTAGGCTTTCAGCTGCTTCCCATTGCCCACTTGGCAGCGAAAGAACTGCCCCCCTAATAATCTCAGAAACATTAGCCATAACTGGCAGCGCCAATCCTATTGTGGCCTTAACCCAATCAGGCAGTGGGATTATAATCCCAAAAACGTTAACTTCAAAAGGCAAAAGGAACATAGCAAAAAATAATAAAACTAACCAAGGTGCATTACGAAAAAATTGAGTTAAGAGCCATGAGCTACTACGTACAAAGCGATTTAAAGATAACTGCCCAATTCCTAAAGCTGCTCCCAATCCAGTTCCTATAGCCATAGCCATAACAGATATTAAAACATTAAAGATAAAACCTTGTAACAATAACGGCATCCAACGCATCAATGTTTGTAAAGCGCCAAGACGGATATCTGATCCTGATTGAGCAATCGCAGATGTACCTAAAATCAATGCGAGAATTGGTACGACATACCATAACTTAATGGTAGACCCAAAACTCTCCGTCTCCACTGGCTTAAAGGGCAACATAACGGGCAGATCAGTTTTATATGGATGATGCTTCATTGTCCAAACCCCGGAATTTTTAATGATCTATCCCAAAAATTCATCGCCCAAACTAAAATTCCAACCAAGACAAAATATGCAACTAACAAAAATAGCATCATTTCAGTTACATTAACATTATCTGACCAAATTTGATTAGATTCATATAAAAGTTCTGGAACAGCAATAGCGTACGCGAGTGTTGTAGTTTTAACCAAATTAACCAAATTATTATTTAATGATGGTATAACTACACGAAGTGCCAATGGTAATGTAATATCTTTATAAATTTGTAATCGTGAAAATCCTAGTGCTTTGGCCGCTTCAATTGTTGACTTAGGTACTGCCTCAATCCCTGATCGAAAGATTTCCACGTTGAAGGCTCCTGCAAAAAAGGAAAGTGATATCACCGCCCAGCCAAAGCTATCTATTAAGGGGGATGTCCCACCCCAATCATTTTCAACGCGAGGTATTAAAATGCCGACGGCAAAATAAAAAAAGTATAACTGTACTAAAGGTGGAGTATTTCGAAATAATTGAATGTAAACATTTACGATACGACGCGTTGTTTTCCAAGGTGATCCTTGTAGCCAGGCTCCCACCATCCCAATTATTACTGAAAATAAAACACAAATAGCAGACAGCTTTATAGTGGCCCATAACCCATTTAGGATACGTCCACGATCATATTCGTCATACATGAAGGGTAAATTAATTCCCGTATCCTCATAGAGAATGCGAAACCATTCATAGAAAGCTTCCATTATTCCCCCAGGGAATGATTGTGGACAAGAATTTTAACGCCTTGCCCACAATTTTATTATTTTTCGTTCATAGTTTTCGCAAATGGTGTGTTTGTAACACCCCACTTAGTTTCTAAATCAAGAATACGTCCTGACTTGTGCCACGCTATAATTATTCCACTCATCATTGCATGAAATTTATCTTCACCCAACTGTACAGCTAGGCCCCAAGGCGCATCATCAATTGTTGCTAAAGGCATTTCATACCCGGCCCACTCTGGATCCTTTGTTTTAGCAACTATTGCAGAATCATCATAGACAAATGCTGCGCAGTTACCCGCTTTTAAAGCTGCATATGCTTCTGCGGTTCCTTTAAATGCAACAATTTTGGCACCATAATTTTGTGACGTTGCCTTATTGTAAAATGCACCTTGAATACCACAAACAGGCTTACCCTTAAGATCAGACCATTCTTTTAAACCTAATGATTCTAAGGCTAAAATATTAGTACCTGATGAGTAATAATTTGGATCAACAATCGAAACTACTTTGCGGCGATCCGGCTTGTCTGTCATAGTCGCAATCATTAGGTCTACTTTGCCTTGCTCCAAGAATTGCATTCTATTTGAGCTAACAACTGGAATATATTCAATATCTACGCCAAGCATATCAGCAACATCTTTTGCTAGCTCTGGCTCTATACCTACAATACTTCCATCTGTGTCACGAAAACCGTACGGCTTATAATCTGCCTTAACGCCAACTCTTATAACGCCACGCTCTTTAATATCATCAATTACGTCAGCATAAACAGCTGTTGCTGTTGAAGCAGTTATAACAGCAGTTATCGCTAGTCTTTTTACAAAATTTAATTGCATATACATTTCCTTTATTAAATTACTAAGTATCATTATGTCATTTAAATCATATGTTACTAAATGATTTTGAGTCAATGTAATTAAATATCTTCTGAAATAATCAGAATTTAATTTTAAGAAGTAAGCACTTCATCTTTGGATTTAAAGCGAAGCACAGCTAATTAATAAATTAGATAAATTCTAAGCCTAGCATCACCAGCAAAGTTACCCCTTACAGTAAGTTTTTAATGCAGCTATGTTCGTTAAGCATTCATAGCATTATTGAGAGCTAGTTAGTTTTTAGCCACACTCGAAAAATTAACTATGTTGATTTACTAGTTTGCTGAAATAAAGCTATAAATTAAATAAACGGGGAATAGTTTGACATGGCAAATCTAGCTCAGCGTCTTATCGACAATCTTCCAAAGGCAGAACTACACCTCCACATTGAAGGAACACTAGAGCCTGAAATGATGCTAATTTTAGCTAAGCGCAATGGGGTTACACTGCCTTATGAAACAGTGGAAGATGTCCGAAATGCATATCAGTTTGATTGCCTTCAAGATTTTCTTGACCTTTATTACTTAGGCATGTCCGTACTTCTTACAGAGAAAGATTTTTATGATTTAACATGGGCTTACTTGGAACGGGTTCATACCGATCGGTTAACACATGTGGAAATGTTTTTTGACGCCCAAGCACACACGGATCGAGATGTCGCATTTGAGACGGTACTAGGGGGTATCACAACTGCTCTAGAACAGGCGCGCAAAGAGTTTGGAATAACATCGAAATTAATTATGTGCTTCCTGCGGCATCTCCCCGAAGAACAGGCATTTGAGGCGCTTGAATGTGCCTGTAAGCACAAAGAGCATATTTTTGGCGTTGGATTGGACAGTGCTGAAAAAGGAAATCCACCTAGTGCCTTTGCTCGAGTGTTTGAGGCGGCACGAGAGAAAGGGTTCGTACCTGTTGCTCACGCTGGTGAAGAGGGGACGGCAGAAAATGTAAGGGAAGCATTAGATGTCCTGAAAATCGAGCGCATAGATCATGGGAATCATGCGCTAGACGACCCTGCCCTGACGCAGCGCTTGGCCAAACAACAGACACCTCTTACTATGTGTCCAATTTCTAATTGGCGACTAAAAGGGATCCCATCACTATCGGTAAGCCCAGTGAAAAAGGCCCTTGATGCAGGTTTATTGGTGACAGTAAATTCAGATGATCCCTCATATTTTGGCGGATATTTAAATGATAACTACCGAGCGGTTCACGAACATCTAGGGTTATCTGAGAAAGAAATAATACAATTGGTAAAAAATTCGTTTGCAGGTTCGTTTCTGAGCGATAGTGAAAAGCAAAGTCAGTTGGATAAAGTTGACCAACAAATTGGCACACAGATAGGCCGTAAATAATACTTTCAAAACTAATAATTGAAACGATAAACTGATGAATTGAAACATGAACAATCCTTTTACAAACCCACCAATAAAACCCGACACGCAGGACGGTCATTATGACCACGCCGAACTTGGGTTGGCCAATCGCAACTCAGGCACATTGTTGGAAACCCTAGCACTGGATATTACACCTTCCGGAGCACATTATCTGCTGACCCATTTCGACACTCCTATCTTGGATCCTAATATTCATCGATTGCAGTTTGAAGGTGCTTTTGCCAACCCGTTTGAAATGAATATGAACCAAATCCGTAGTCTGCCCCAGATCACGATACCTGTGACACTTGAATGCGCAGGAAACGGGCGGGCGGGCCTTTCTCCACGCCGATATTCAATGCCCTGGGGGGTTGAAGCAGTGGGCACATCAGAATGGATTGGAACACCACTTGCGCCACTGATTGCTCAGGCAAGTCCAAAATCTGATGTTGTTGAAATCTCTTTTACCGGGGCTGATTACGGATATGACGATGGAGTTGGACATTACTTTGGCCGTAGCTTAACCCTTGATCAACTTGGTACGCTTGATGTTATTTTAGCATACGGAATGAATGGCCAACCGCTCTTACCCCAGCACGGTGCTCCACTCCGAATTGTAGTACCAGGATGGTATGGGATGGCATCAGTTAAATGGTTAGATAGAATTGGAGCACTGACCCAACCTTATGATGGTTATCAGCAGATCCGCACGTATCGTTTCAAGGAGAGCGCTGAAGACGAAGGTCGGCCTGTCACCCATATAAGAGTAAAGTCGTTGATGGTTCCCCCGGGTGTGCCCGATTGGCTCAGCCGAGTGCGCTGTGTGGAAGCGGGAGACGTACATATTCAGGGACGGGCATGGTCTGGATTAGGCCGTACAATTACCAAAGTAGAGTTTGCTGCAAATGGAACTTGGCAAGAGGCTAAACTGAAAGAGCGCAAAGGCAAATTTGCCTGGACTGGATGGGAGCATACTTGGAGCGCTGAACCTGGCAAATACGTTTTGCAGTGCCGAGCCACAGACGAAACAGGCGCAATTCAGCCAATCAATCCGCCTTGGGACCTCTCCGGCTTTGGCAACAATGCTGTCCAGTCCGTTCGCGTCTTTGTGAAGGCCTAAGTCAAAGTAAGAAATTGTAGAGCTTATGGTTGGGTACTGACTAGGACAAACGAATTAAGCATAACTCCATTATTAATTAATTCTCTTCATCCAATAGCCACCCGCTTCATCTTGGACTTCCTTTAAGCGGTTGGACCATATATTTGCTTCAATTTCTGGTAGTTTATTTTTGAGTGCTTCTACTTTTTCAATTATATAATTAGCTCTTACATCACCATTAGATTTAGCAATAAGTGCCCAAAAATACGCACTCTCATATGATTTTGGACTACTGTTACCTGTTAAGTAACCTCGAGCTAAAGAATAGAATTGTGGTTCATCCTTATTTTTTGTTTCTTTAAAATTAGTTGTTTCTTGTTGTAACTGAATTATTTCTGAAAGGCTAAGTTGCTTTTCTATAGTATTCAAATAAGTCGGTGCATTTTTATTTCCTTGAGATCCCATTTTTTGAGCTACTATATACGCATCACTGAAGCTGCCTTCAGATAGGTATAAATCAATCAACATCTCATTAGCCTTTTCATGGCCATTTGAAGCTAAATACTCAAATATTTTCCTAGATAAGTTTGAATTCTTTATTGTGCCAATGCCACTATTAAAAGAAATCCCCAATTCAAATAATTTTTTTGTTTCAAATCCAGAAAGATTACCATTTAGTATTTTATCTAAATCAGATTTAGAAACATGCTTTGATTGTTTAGCGTTATTTACAGAAATAACAGGATTTAACCTAATATATGTTAAGTTTGGGTTTTGGAAAATTTCATAGTCCAGATTTACTCCATCTGCAGATGAAATTTGAGTGGAAATTGTTATAGACTTAGGCTCCTCTATAAAGTCATCAACAGCCTGAGCTACTTGCCCAGATATTTTATCTACCAAATTTTGATTTAAAATATTTTTTAATTCTTGCGCAAGAAATAGAGATACACCGGTTCCAGCAATTCCACTTTGAACAAATTGCTTGGGTAATTGTTTAGATATATTTTCCCAAAGACCATTGTTTTCAAATCTTACATGCAAAGCCTGCAGTTTAGCAACGAATGTAAGGTCTGAATTGGTTGCAACAGAAAAATAGCCCAAATCAGCACCCATTGTAAAACTTACTGAATCTTGCAACTCACCATATAAAGCAAATGTAGTGGCTGCTGATTTATATTCATGCCCAATATCAATTTTTAAAAATGGAATATTTATATTTGAAATTCCAGATAAAGAAAGCATTGCACGTGTTTCAAGTGGAAAGCAAAATTGATTTATTTCAAGGTCAGATACTCCAATTGAAAATTGTTCAGAAGATAAGTTTTCATTACGGGTGCCTGATATATTTAATGCCCCCATATCAATTTCGCATCCGTCTAATGCCTCAAGTGAAAAAGGTATAATCTTTAGCCCAGAGACAAAAAAAGTTTCTAAATTTGGATCGTACCTAACATCCTCATAACTGATCTCAGCAAATGACCTAGCTGTTGAAACACCAATCTCAAATAATCGATTTGATATTTTATTTATTATTTTTATTGGATCTATGGATAAGCCTTCAGCAGACGCACTGGTGGAAACACTTAAAATCAACAACACTGATATTATTTTTGAAAATCTATAAATTATTTTCATACTTTACCTTTCACGTAGATTAGCATCTATCAGATTAGTCACCTCTATCTTTTGAGATATCAGGAGGCGTCATTAGACATCATATCTATACCGATACCTTGCTCAGAAGCAATAAACCCCAGTTTTCCAAGTGGTATTTATTTCAATTTACCGTGCTTTATAATACTACTCCATTAATATTACCTCAATTTATGGTAATATTATTTATGGCATAATTAAAGTATATTTTATTGCCTTAAATATGATAATGTATCCCGAAGATTGGCTGAACAGATTGAAACTAATAAATAACAGATTTAAAATTCTTGTAGCAACTTTTCAAGAGTATCAACGGCAGCTTCACCCTTAAGGCTATGTTTCCATAAGTTTTCAGTAACACTTTGGTGTAACTTAATGACCTCTCGAGCAGAGGTTATTGTCGCAACGCCAATTCTTACATTTGCAGAAGCACCTAATCTATAAGGACTAGTAGCTACTTGCGCATTAATACCTTTGCGAAGGATCTGAAAGCTGGTACCTGGCATAGAATCTTGCACCACTCCTATTTGGACACCAATTGGCTGCTCTTTAAGAAGAGAAATAACATTCCTAACTTCCAAGACAGCTGCTTTTTTACGAGTATCAATTTTATTTGGATTTAAATTTGTACTTCCAACAAAGCCTGATCTAACAAATTGTTCAAGTTCCAAGGCTGAGATTAGAGCTATGATATTGGGTTTCCGTTTTTTAAACGCTTTTTTGCGACTAAGTAAAATTTCAATTAATTGAGATATTGAACTTTCCAGCCCCCCCCTGTTTGCAGCACTATCTGGCACACTTTCAAGTAACACTTGAGGAAGCAGTTCATCATAACTGTCTGATGTCAATAAATATGGAACAGGACCAAACAAAACTGTAATCTGGTCTGCTTCAGCCTCAATTTGTCTGAGGCGTTCAAAAAATGTAACTGCTGAAGCAATATTTTCAGATCCAACACCAAAAAGTGAGGCAAGTGAAACATCCAGTAAATCTGCAATTTTACCAAGTGCATCAACACGAATGGGTTTTCCTGCTTCATACCTATAAATTGATGCTATAGAAATCCCAGTTTTCTTTGCAACATCTTCTGGAGATAATCCCATCCCCAAACGATAAGATTTTAATCTGTTACCAATTTCAGAGATCATTTGGAACTGTGAGGTCATTTTAATATATTTCTAAATTTATTATATGAATAACATAATAAAAACTTCTTTTACTGTATAGTCATATCTTATAATTTTATCAAATTTGATAAATTTCTTGACTCTTTCACATTACTGGGCTCTTTTTCTTCTATTAACAGTGGAGGAAAAAATGAAAAATAAATTTAAGATTAGCCGACAACGATTATCTACAATTGCCCTATGTGCTTTAGCATTTACATCTAACCCCGCTCTGGCACAGGACTTCGTAGCAAGAATTGGGCACCTAGAGTCACCCCAACAAAGCCGACATGTTCATCTTGAACGAGTGGCTGGATTAGTCTCAGAACGAACTGGCGGCGCAGTTGAATTCCAACTTTTCCCGCAAGCCCAGCTAGGAAACCAACGAGTAATGACAGAAGGCGTTCAATTAGGGACATTAGAAGCGACCGTTTCGCCAGCAGCCTTTCTTGGCGGTTTTAATTCAGCCATATCTATATTGGATATCCCCTACTTAATGCCAGCAGATTCAGCAAAGGCCCAGGCTTTACGTGAGGGCCCTTTTGGAGATGCATTGCTTGAAAGCTTTAGCAGTAAGGGTGTCGTTGGTGTAGCTTGGTGGCCAAATGGAATGAAAAACTTTACTTCAAATAAGCCTCTAAATAACATTGCAGCATTTGCAGATCAAAAGTTTCGTGTGATGGACTCAAAAATCTTAATTGAACAATTTAATGCACTTGGCGCATCTGCTATAGCATTACCATTTGGCGAATTATATACATCTTTGCAAACTGGAGTTGTCGACGGACAAGAAAACCCTCTTGATACTATTCTTCGTATGAAGTTTTTTGAGGTCCAAGATTACCTAGTAATTTCAGAGCATGGCGCAATGGAAGACCTCGTTCTTTTTAATCCAACCTGGTGGAATAGCCTTCCAGATGAATATCAAGGCATTATCAAAGATGCGTTTAACGAAGTTGTTCCTGATTTGATTGTTCACAAGGGAGAGGCCGTAAAAGGCGCACTTGATGCAATTGCGAAAAGTGACATAAACATTCGGACAGCTTCTGCCGATGAGCGAAGCGCATTCCGTGATGCTATGTATGATGGTTCAGCCGCTGCATACATCGATCGTGCCGGAGATGCAGGCCAAAAGCTTATCGATATATATACAGCGAACCATTAAAAAAGATTTTAATGTAGCCAGGCCTACCAAAAATAGGCCTGGTGAAAGTTTTATTTAGTTCATGAGACTTAATCTCTTTGCAGGTGATTAAAGGAAAATACAGTGAAATTATTATTTTACATACGCCTAGCAGAGCGGTCATTTTTAGTAGCACTATTCTTAGCAATGGTAGTACTTTTTTTTGGTAATGTTATCGCCAGAGAAATAGGTGGAACATTTGCAAGCAAATTTGCTTGGATAGAGGAAGCCGTGAGGTTCATGAATATATTTTTAGTATTTATAGCACTTGGGCTTGCTTTGGAAAAAGGTCGCCATGTTGGAATAGATACGCTTCGAGACAGATTACCCAAAAATCTAAGAAAGTCTCTTCTAAAAATTATTGATGCCACAGGTTTTTTCTTTGCAATCTACCTCTCATGGCTTGGAATTGGTCTTGTTAAATTCGTCCTAATGACAGGCCAAAGAAGTCCCACGCTAGATATTCCTGTAGGTTGGGTTTATTCTGCACCAGTAATTGGCTTTGGCCTCTTAGCGCTACGATTTGCACTAAGCTTCTTTGGCTACATAGACCGCTTTACCATATATGATTCGAATGTGGAGGCTGAGCAATAATGCTTTTTTTAATTATTGGTTTAGCCGCGATTTTGCTTATTCTTGGATTTGAAATGTTTCTTGTGTTGGGAATACCTGCACTTGCAACTAAAGAAGCTTTTTATGGAAATATTCCAGATCTAGCAGTTATTCAGAAGATTTTTGGTGGAATTGATCACACCACACTTCTTGCAATTCCATTTTTTATATTTGCCGCCCACCTTATGGGCTCTGGGCAAATATCAAAAAACTTAACAGGCCTAGTTAGATCACTTATTGGCCATACTCGCGGAGGTATGGGCCATACAGTAATTGGCGCATCAATGGCCTTTGGGTCTGTGTCAGGATCAGCACCAGCAACGGTGGCAGCCATGGGCAAAATGGTATACCCAGAAATGCGCAAAAATGGTTTCTCAGAAAAATTTAGCCTTGGTCTGCTTGTTGCCAGTGCAGAAACAGCACTTTTAATTCCTCCTTCTATTACATTTATTATCTATGGCTGGATGACGGGTACATCAATTGCTAAACTTTTTGCTGGCGGCTTAGCTGTTGGTATATTTTTGGGCTTAGCCTTTGCTATTATGGTATGGATTGAAGCCAAACGCTGCGGAATCCAGCCTGATAAAAAAACAACTTGGGGTGAAAGATATACAGCAACCAGAAAGGCAGTATGGGCACTTGGCATGCCATTTATTATCCTAGGTGGTATATACTCTGGCACAATAACACCAACTGAAGCTGCCGCTGTGAGCGTTGTCTATGCTATTTTTGTTGAGATGGTAATTTATCGTAATTTTAGTTTTAAAGATTTGGTAAATATTACAGAACAAAGTGCTATAGCGACTTGTGTGATATTTATCCTGCTCGCGATGGGTGGTCTAATTTCATTTTATGTCACACTAGCTCAGGTTCCAACGCAAATTACAGACTTTTTAACCGCTATAGATGCTGGGCCATTCCAGTTTCTCTTAGCTGTAAATATATGCTTTCTAATTGCAGGTATGTTTATTGATCCAAACTCTGCATTACTTATTCTTGTCCCCCCCCTCTTCCCAGTAGCAACAGCCATGGGTGTCGATCCTGTTCACTTTGGCATGATAGTAACTCTTAATATTAGCCTTGGAATGATCACACCACCTTTTGGCCTAGACATATTCGTTGCATCTTCCACTTTAAACAAACCTGTCCTTAACATTATAAACGGTGTCTGGCCGTTCGTATTTGTCAACATTTTAGTTTTAATGGTTGTTACTTACGTACCCCAAATATCACTTTTTATTCCACAATTAATCTTTGGTTGAGAGAGGCACATTATGACAATTCAACAATTGCCAAACATAGAAAATGCTTCTCCAGCCACCAAAAATATTTACGAAGTGGACACATTTGTAAAAAGTAACACAGCAATTACTGAAGAGTACCGCCTCCTCATTCTTGAAGCACCAAAAACTATACTAAATTGTCAACCAGGACAATTTTTTCACCTTCAATGTCCAGTTACAAGGTCCCATCAACCTTATTTGCGACGTCCAATGAGTATTTACAGTTACTCTCAACAAGATTGCGAACTTCAGTTTCTCTTCAAGGTAACGGGTGAAGGAACTCAGGCTCTTTCAGAACTTAAAAATGGTGATACCCTTAACGTCCTAGGCCCCCTTGGTGTTGGATTTTCTATAGAGCCTGAGTGGGAAAATCTTTTATTGCTCGCTCGCGGTGTCGGCCTAGCAACTCTAGCACCGCTCGCTCAAGAGGCAAACAGACTGGGGAAAAAACTAACAGCAATCTGTTCGGCTCGTTCACCAAATGCTCTTATGTCTATAGATTACTTTAAAGATATGGGAGCAGATGTGATCACCATTACTGATACAGAGGGTACCTCTACATTAGATAATATGAGACATATCATTGAGTTAAAAATTTCCCAAGGCGCCGTCGACGTAATGTATACATGTGGCTCAAATCGCATGCTGAAATTGCTTCAAGAAATTGGAAATTTACACTCACTTCCTGGAGAAATAGCTCTAGAACAGCAAATGGCTTGTGGTTTGGGCATGTGCCAGTGCTGTGTACGCTCCTTCAACCGATGCGGGGTTATAACCCAAGAACGTGTGTGCCGGGAAGGCCCTGTCTTTAAGATTCAAGAAGCAATGCCATGGTAAACCTTAAGACAAAAATAGGTGAATTAATCCTTAAAAACCCGATCATGCCAGCTTCGGGAACCTTCTCTGAAGACCTTGCAGAAGTACTAGACCTTAATAAACTTGGCGCACACGTAACAAAGACAATTACAGAAGAAAAACGTTGTGGAAATCCTTCCCCTCGCGTGTGCGAAGTAAGTGGTTCAATGTTGAATTCGATCGGTATTCCCTCAAAAGGAATTGAGTATTTTATTGATACAGTTATTCCTTTTTATAGTCAGTATAATGTTCCTCTTATTGTTAGTATTTCCGCACAAACTTCAGATGGGTTTGCACGAATTTGTGAACGCGTTTCAGTACCTGGGGTAGATGCTATTGAAGTTAATATATCATGTCCAAATATTGAAGAAGACGGCAAGGCATTTGCCATGCGCCCATCCACAACTCAAAGCGTTATGACTAAATTACGTAGTGCTACAGATCTTCCTCTCTGGGCAAAATTGAGTCCAAATACTGGTGAAACCATTGAGGTGGCTATGGCAGCTGAAGAATCAGGGGCAGATGCACTTGTCGTCTCAAATACAATGCTATCAATGGCGATCGATATTCATAGTCGTAAGCCAAAACTTGGGAACCTTATGGGGGGGCTTTCTGGGCCATCTCTAAAGCCGATAGCACTACGCATGGCTTATCAGTGCGCCAAATCAGTCAGTATTCCAATTATTGGTTGTGGTGGCATTTCAACAGTTGAAGATATTATTGAATATTTAATTGCAGGCGCTACCGCTATTCAAGTTGGCACTGCAACTTTTATTAATCCAAATGCAATGGTCACATTACTTGCCGACCTCGAGAACTTTCTACAAAAGCAAAACATACAGAATATTTCAGATTTAATTGGATCAGTTCGAGATGAAGATGCAACTGATGACGTTGTATTCATGGAAACAGCACCATGAATGTAAAACACAAATTTACGATAGATACTGCGGAATTATTGCTTGCAAATTCATGGTTTACAGCTGTTGAATACATGAGCCCCGATGAAGAAGGTGTCACCCGACCTGCATTTTCAGCGATGGAAACCCAAGTTCTTGATTACCTAGCAGACCAAGCAAGGTCTGCAGGGTTAGCAGTCACATTTGATGCAGGTCAAAATGCAATTTTCTCTTTGCCAGAAGATGCAAATGTTGAAGAATATGTACTAGTTGGTTCACATGTTGATACTGTTCCCATGGGCGGGAACTTCGATGGCTTAGCAGGCGTACTGGCAGGGTTACTCTGCCTCATTAGAGCTCAAGCCAATAATATCAAATTCAAACGTCCAGTAAAAGTTATTGCCATGCGTGGTGAAGAAAGTGCCTGGTTTGGGCCATGCTATATAGCTTCTAAAGCTCTTTTGGGTGTTCTTTCGGGCGCTGAACTAACTTCACCCCATAAAAATGATGGCCGAACACTTAGTAGTCACATGTCAGATGTTGGTATAAATATGGAACCAATTATTGCAGGGAAACCATTACTAAAAAAAGAAAAAGTTCTTGAATACATCGAGTTACACATTGAACAAGGACCACTCTTAATTGGAAAAAATATGCCAGCTGCAGTAGTATCTGCTATTAGAGGTAATATTCGCCATAAAAAAGTTAGGTGCATTGGCGAAGCTGGACATTCTGGGGCAGTACCTCGAGCATTTCGCAAAGATCCCGTACTTGCAATGGCTAACTTACTCAATCGTTTAGACGAAAGCTGGCTGACAATTCTTCAAAAAGGTGATGATTTAGTGCTCACATCTGGAATTGTCTCTACAGATCCCAAAAGACACGCCATGTCGCGAATACCAGACGAAGTTGGTTTTAGTTTAGATATTCGGAGCCAAAGTCAAGATGTTTTAGACGCTATGACTATTCTTCTAAAAGAAGAAATTAATGACATCGAGTGTGAACGTCATGTCAAGTTTGATCTTGATCCTGCTCATATTACTCCACCTGCACTTATGGATACTGAGGTTGTAAAAAATCTTGAAAAGGCAATGTCGCGAATTGGTTTAAAACCTACAACTATGGCGTCAGGTGGCGGCCATGATGCAGCAATATTTGCAAATGCAGGCATTCCTACAGCAATGATTTTTGTCAGAAATCAAAATGGTTCCCATAACCCTCTAGAAGCTATGAAAACTGAAGACTTTCTTGTTGGCACCTCAATTATTTATGAACACCTCACAGGGGCTAACTAATGATCCAAACAGAAGTTCTATTGAACATGCCTGATGATATGCACCTTCACCTTAGGGATGGAAACATATTAAATGGGGTCGTTGGCTATAGTGCCCGCAACTTTGGGCGCGCAATTATTATGCCAAACTTAGTACCACCAATTTCTACGTCTGATGCTGCATTAGATTACAGGCGTCGCATATTAAATGCACTTGACCATAAATCAACATTTCAGCCTTTGATGACATTGTACCTAACAGAATCTACAACATCCCATGAAATAGAAAAGGCTGCAGCCTCACCATTCATCAAAGCTGTGAAGCTTTATCCAGCGGGTGCTACAACAAATTCAGAGAGTGGTGTTCGTAATATAAAAAAATCCTATCATTTATTCAGGAAAATGGCTGAGCTTGACTTGCCATTACTTGTTCATGGTGAGGTTACAGATCCAGATATAGATATTTTTGATCGCGAGGAAGTATTTATAGACAGAATTCTTGAACCATTAAGACGCGAGATTCCTGATCTTCGAATAGTTATGGAACATGTTACAACAAAAAATGGAGTGGATTATGTAAAAAATTCAAAAAAGAATTTATTTGCAACCTTAACTACACACCATTTAATGCTGAACAGAAATGCAATGTTAGTTGGCGGTCTCCGCCCTCACTACTATTGCTTACCAATATTAAAACGTGAAAAACACCGCGCAGCCTTGCGCTCAGCAGCAACATCAGGTGATCCACGATTTTTCCTCGGAACAGATTCCGCTCCACACCTCACACATACTAAAGAAAGTGCATGCGGTTGTGCTGGAGTATTTTCAGCAGTAAATTCAATGGGCTGCTTGGCCACAGTTTTTGAAGAAGAAAATGCGCTCTCTAAACTTAATAAATTCACAGCTGAAAATGGAGCTAACTTCTATGGACTAAAGGTAAACAAAAATAAAATTCGTTTAATTCGAAAGTCAAAAGTAGCAATTTTTCCAGATACCATTAGTATAGGAAATGAGACTATAACTGTGTTTGACCCTGGCATACCAATTTATTGGCACATCGATTATATGATAAACGAATAAGCTACCGAAAGAACAAAAATGTCGAGTGAATATCCATCACGAAAATTAATAGCAGAAACTACTGCAAAAATGTTACTTGAAATAGACGCTATTCATTTCAATTCAGATAAACCATTTACATTTACATCTGGAATTGTGAGCCCAGTATACATAGATTGTCGTAAAATAATATCATATCCACATATTCGTGAAATGATTACAAATTTTTCAGTTTCAGTATTATTGCGTGATGTTGGATTTGAACAATTTGATGCAATTGCGGGTGGAGAAACTGCTGGTATTCCATTTGCTGCATGGATTGCTAGAGAAATGGGTCTTCCAATGCAATACGTTCGAAAAAAACCTAAAGGTTTTGGACGAAATGCACAAATCGAAGGCGTTCTATCAGAAAAACAACGGGTCTTGCTTGTGGAAGATCTCACTACCGACGGCGGCAGCAAAATTAATTTTTGTAAAGCTTTGCGCAAGGCTGGTGCACAAGCAGATCACACCATTGTTATATTTTATTATGATATATTTGAAGAAACTCGCACAAAATTATCATCTGAAGGCATAACATTACACTCACTTGCGACTTGGTGGGATGTTCTTGCTGTTTGCAAATCTGAAAACCACTTTGATACACGAACACTTAAACAAGTAGAAACTTTTCTGAATCATCCTCTAGAATGGTCAGGAAAAAATGGTGGTGCAACCTCCATCACAATGTAAGGAAAATACACATGATGTTTGATGAAATACTCCAAACTCTATCTGAAAATGGTAAAAGCGGTCGCGCATATGGCAAAGTTATTGAACTTACATCAACCGCAATGAAAGAAGATCCAAGCCATGCAACCGGCTATCTATTGTTGAGTGTCTTAGCTGAACGCTTCATGGAAGGTACTGGTCGTCTACCAATAACTACATTGCAAGTAGAAAATGCCTTTGAAGATTTTTCTAAAAATGCAAATTCTTTAAAGGATGCCTATGCATCAGGAGATTTTAAATCTGTTGAGGCAGCACTAAATAAAGTTTCTCATGCTTGTATAAAACTATCTGGAGCTGAATAAACCTATTTAGTAGATCGAACTGTAAATTGATTTGCTGTAGTTTGGAGTTCTTAATCTTCATTCATTGACACAAGTAAAAATTTTGATAGCTAGTTTTGACTGGATAGAACAAATATATAACATCAAAGTGATAATTTCCAAATAATAACAAACCAAACAGACCTATAATATTTGAAGTAATAAATTTAGCTTAAGTAAGAGTTAAACTTCTGAGGCATTTCAAGTTTTTAAAGTTTGCTAAGCTAGCTTTTTAAGTAATTTTTGGGGAAACAATTATGAAGTTTATGCCTCTCCTATTTATTATACTTTTACTGAACTTTGCGTCTAGCGCAAATGCCCACAGTGCCGGCCTAAACAAACAGGGCTGTCATGCAGGCTCCCAGCCATATCACTGTCACAAAGTACCATTAGTAGTCCCCCTAAATACAAAAATACTTACAGGTAAAGTAACTCATGTACGTGATGGAGACACCATTGAAGTTAAAGGAATAGCAGTTCGCCTATCAGCATTAGACTGCCCTGAAAGAGGCACTAAGAAAGGTGACTACGCAACAAAGATAGCCAAACAGTTTACTGGTTCTCAGGCTATGTGTGAACTTACAGGAGCAAAGACATATAATAGACTTGTTGGATACTGCAGCATCAATGGTACTGACTTTGGCAAATACATGATGGAGAATTCTTCATGTAAAGTTTGGGAGAAGTATGATGTTTGGGATCGATATTAAAACAGGTTTGCCACTTTCACCACACTCACTGGAATAGCTTTTGTTTGTACAGTTTATTTAACAGTCACTGTAAAGCACTGAGCCATCTGGCATAGTTGTATTGCAAAAAATAGCACCCTTCATTTTGGTAGTTTCCAGATTAGTATCACGTAGACTAGCACCAGTAAGATCAGCCCCACTCAGGTCAGACATAATCAAATCAGCACCACTCAGATCAGCACCATTCAAATAAGTACTATTCAAATAAGCACCCGTCAGATCAGCATCCGTTAGATTAGTAGCACTCAAATTAGCACCATATAGTTTAGCACCCCTAAGATCAGCACCACTCAGATTAGTACCACTCAGGTAAGCATCACCCAGTTTAATATCAATTAGATTTGCAGCACTCAGATTAGCGCCATTCAGATTAGCAATAACTAGATTAGCGCCTTCCAGATTTACACCTTCTAGATTAGCACCCTCTAAATTAGCACCAATCAGATCACACTTCACACACTCATTTGTATTCTTCAGCCTCTGCAAATCATCTGGATCAAGAGCAAATGCACTACTGGCAAACATAGATACTGCTATGGTCAGAGCTGTCAGTATTAGTTTCATTTAGAATAGTTCCTCTTGCTTTTATGAGCTACGCTTCTTGCAAAAAAGTTGCACCATATTTATGATTATCGATTAGTATTCTTGACATAGTTAAACCTCCCCTTCAAAATAAAACAAGATGCTAATGACAGTTATTTAGCCAATTAAGACCGAGACAACAGGGTACTACTATGAATCGAATAAAAGACTTTATACTAAACAACTGGAACTTAGTAATGGATGACACACGCAATCCATTGAGGAACATACCCAACACAGCAACACGACATATGATCATGCAAGTACTCGCATGGATGTGGTGTATCGTATTTGGTATGGTAGTCGGAAGTTGGTATATAGGTTTGATAAGTCTGATTGGCCACTTTCTATTATTAGCAGCCATAGCTATAACAGTAGCCACATTTGAGACAGCAAAACGTAAACCACAAGTATTTACTGGAGGCCTTCGTGGTAAGGGTGGAGAGCACGAGTAATTATTAACTCAGGCTCTAATAAAAGGTGAATATTACATGAAATGAAGCGACCCAAGAGCGCTACTGCCAAAGTGTACCTCCAGGTGGTGTTGGTACACCCGCTGTGATTACTTCACCTTCTGCATGGCAGCTGACCGTATGAATAATATTATTGCCCTGCACTGTTGCCCCCAAATAGTATTAATTTTATGGCGTTAGCCAATATTTTTGAAAATCAATTTTGACATATGAGATGCCAACCAATTAATACTACAAGAAAAAAAGCATCAAAAAATAAAACCAGCACATCGCGTATTTGACAGTATTTTAATCCGCTAAGACTGCGATACACAGCTGCTTCTGTGGTCCATTGTTGCTCCGCGTTTTACAAGTTAAGAAGTGATTCCATCAATCTTGCCCAGTGGTATTTAGCGCACTCATTGAGTTTTAAAGTATAATCTTTCTCAATTTTTTATACTTGCCAACACCATTTGAACAAATTCGGCAATCTTTTCTTTTTTAATCCACCTTGCAACAATCACTAAATCATTCTCAGGATCGACATAAATAATTTGTGTCCCAACCCCCATTGCAAAATATGCCGATCTTGGCGCTCCAGAAAACATGCCATTTTGGGGATCGTTCAACCACCAAAGATATCCATAATGAGGAGCAAGAGGGCATGGAGTGAGGCATTCAGTAACCCATTTTTCTTGAATTATTTCATGGCCGTTCCACGACCCTTTATTCAGCATTAGTTGGCCGACACGAGCATGATCCAAACTACTTATCCAGAGGCCGCCTCCCCAGTGCGCTCCACCAGAAACTGATTGTATTTTCTGCCCATTAATATCTAACCAAGAATTTTCATAACCGTGCCATTCCCATGTATCGGTAGCCCCAATCGGATCCATAATTCGTTCTTTTAGAACTTCTGGAAGAGACCGGCCAAACGCATACATTAAGGCTAGCGATAATTGATTTACACGAACATCGTTATACTCCCAATAAGTGCCTGGAGGCTGCAATTTACGTTTACTTCCTTTTTTGCCTGAATGGGAAGAATTACCGAGTACATCTCGATAATGGTCAATCCAATCTGGCTTGCCCCAAAGCGTTCCCTCCCACTCACTTGTAAGCTGCAACATATGAGCCCATGTGATATTTTTGTTTTGTTCAGTGTCAAAACTGCCATCTTTTACGATATTTTTTACAGGTGCATTTATATCAGGAATAATACCGTCCTTGACTGCAATACCCATGCACAACGAAAGATAGCTTTTGCTGATACTGAAAGTCATATCAACATAGTCAACATCGCCCCAAGTTTTAATGAGTTGACCTCTACGAAAAATTACTCCTGAACCAGACTTTCTAGTCTTCACTGGCCCTATCGTTTTTCCAATAGGCCACGGCTCTTCGAAATGTCCCTGGTTCAAAGCAGCGCCTATATCACGTTTCATCGTAGACTCATTCTTAATCGCAAAGTTTATCGCTTTTGATAGTAGCTTTCCTTCGACGCCCACTTTTTTTGGATCAGTTACATTAAAGCTTTGCATCTCAAAATACCTTTTATGGTGAATTTAACTTATCAAAACAATGACTGAAAGCTAGATGATTAACTTTATTGATCATGATGGCTTACCTCATTTTAAGCTTTGCATAATTACTTCATAAAGTTGTGAAACTTACAATAAGTTTTATATAACCTCTCATATAGCCTCAAGACAATATCCTTTCCCATACACTACCCCAATGGTTGCCACTGATTTTCTTACCCAAACAAAACTCCACCCAAATGAATCCACCGCGCTAACATTAAAGAGCCTTTGTCTGAGGCGCAGTGCATATGATACAAAACCCCAATCCATCGTCCTGCGCTCTTGGTTTGGGTGGATTAAGCTAAGTAACCGCTGAAAGTGGAGTGTCATACAAAATTTGTCAGATAGAACGTCTGGACAGACACTTGTAGACATACTTATATGCGAACATGGCAAAAGTTACATCTTCCATATCATCCTCAGACAGCGTGCTTACTGGCGTTACGCTCATGCTCGGATTTTGCTTGACCGCACCCTTACTCGATGTCGCGGCAAAGCTCGCATCGTCAACCGTACCCATTGGGCAAATTACGGCGGCGCGCTTCATCGTTCAATGCGCGCTGATGGCACCATTTATCTGGGTCATGGGGTTATCTTTACACGTAGAGCGTGAGCAATGGATAGCGCTGGTATCACGGGCCTTACTTTTACTATTCGCAACCTTTTTATTTATTGCCACGATCCGAGTTATGCCACTTGCAGATGCGCTCGCGATTGTCTTCGTCGCTCCATTCATTGTGTTGTTGGTGGGCAAATTTTACCTTGGCGAAGATGTAGGCCCACGCCGTGTTGGGGCCGCTCTAGTGGGGTTTGTGGGTGTCTTATTCGTCATACAACCCAGCTTCACAGCCTTTGGTGCGGTGGCGCTCTTTCCACTAGGTACAGCCATCGCATTCGCTCTCTACATTCTGGTGACGCGTGGGTTATCACGAAAGATCCATCCGGTTACCCTACAATTCCATACTGGTCTAATTGCCAGCTTGTTTTGTACCCCAATTCTAATACTAGCCGACGGCTCTGGCTCAGAACTGTTTGATCCCGTTTGGCCTACAGAGATTGCGTTACTCTGGCTCCTAGGGGTTGGTTTCTTTGCCACACTAAGCCACATGATGATAACCTACGCATTGTCTTTGGCACCTTCAGCCACACTAGCACCACTGCAGTATTTTGAGTTACCAGTGGCCACCTTTTTTGGATATTTAGTTTTTAATGATTTCCCAAATACGCTCAGCCTCATTGGAATTATGATCATTATTAGCGCAGGGCTCTATATGATACATCGAGAAAGAGTCACTGCTAAACAATTAGTCACTGAGCGCATAGCTCCACCTATCTGAAGGGTGCTGCCAGACAAAGGTACACGAACTACGCAACGGGTATAGCGGCAAATACAGCCTATTGTGTTACCTGCACTCAGTTGGCATTGGATGCAGAAATATTAGCTAAAGCGCATGGCACTGATAATATTTAAAAGACCTACAAAAAATTGATGGTGCAATGTTTGAAAAATATACAATTTATTAAAAATAAATCTAAAGGTAATAACTGGCACTTTGTATTTTTTTACATATTATATTTAATTGAAACTAATATTAGGAACCTTGAAAGATGGCAGCAAATTTAAACAATACTGCACAAACATCTAATTTAGGGTTTGAAGCCAAGCTGTTTTTTGCCGCTGACAAACTGCGTAGCAATATTGATTTAAGTAAATACAAGCATGGCGTTTTTAGCTTGGCGTTTCTCAAACATATTTCTAATGCCTACAATACCATCTTTGAAGGGCTCCAAATCTGGTTAAATAAGGAATTCCACATATGACTGAGGCAGAGCTACGCAGTTTCCTTTTAAAGATTGGATTGGTTGGTTCCAGTGCACAGCTTCACAAATTTAGGGGTGGGTTGCATAATTCAGTTTGGCGTGTGTCCACTTGCGACCACAGTCTTGTTGCCAAGGAATTTTCAGCAGCTGCCACTGGCACCTTGTTTCCTAATTCGCCTGAAGATGAGGCAGCCGCGCTGCGCAGACTTGCAGGCCTTAAGGTGGCCCCTGATCTGATTGGATTTTGGCCCGAAGTTAAACTTCTAGTTTATGACTATGTTGAGGGTGAGATGTGGGATGATGATGTGGTGGGTGTTGCTGATCTCCTTTTGCGCAAAGAGGCCGCTGACCCAACTGGCTTTCGCCATGTGGTCCTAACGTGTGAGGACATTCTTGCAGAGGGTGATGCATTTTTTGCGCGATGTAAGCGTATACCAGAAGCGTCTCGGCCAAGTCTCACAGATGTCTCTAGGGCTAAAAAGTTATCGCTGATACATACTGATGTAGGTGTGAACCTTGTGGGTGCAGGTGTGGGTTTGCGTCTGATTGACTGGCAATGTCCCGCAGTTGGCGACATCTGTGAGGATATTTATAGTTTTCTATCTCCCGCTTTTCAAATCCTTGGTGAACGCCCTCCATTAACCGCACTGCAAATTAGAAATTTTTGGGATGCGTTGCAGCGACCCGACTTAGCTCAAAGATATACGCAGTTACGCGCCGCGTTTGCATGGCGATTTTCTGGCTATTGTGCATGGCGTGCTGAAATTTTAAACGATGCCGATGTCTGCGCTATGTATAATCACGCATTAAATGCTGAACTCAGATATATGGAAACATCAAATGATTATTGAACCAACCATACACAGCTTTAGCCTCAGGCAGCACTTTGCCCACAAACCAGGCTTTGATGCGATTGAATTTGCCAAGTTAGCGAGATCACTCGGATTTCAGGGGCTCAGCCTGTCGCTAAACGATGCAAATTATCGCCACCTCGGGGGAAAAGATACAGATCGAATGGATTGCCTGAGTGCGCATTTGGTATCGCATAAGATGAGCCTTGAGGTGGATACCTCAGACACGGCTCCCGCACACATGTCTGAGATGCTAAAAGTTGCCCATCGTATGGGCGCATCATCGCTTCGCACCTATACGCGCCATTTTGGAGATATTGCCGGAATGATAGAGGCTACAGCCTCCGATCTTGCAGAGGTGGTGGATGAAGCTAACGACCTTGGCATAGTTATAGTTCTAGAAAACCATGAAGACTTTACGGGCCCTGAACTTGTGCAAGTTATTGAAAAGGTGGATCATCAGAGTTTAAAAATTCTTTATGATTATGGCAATTCACAGATGGTCCTGGAGGATCCTGAGTTAGCACTTACTGCCGTTTTGCCACATGTCCACTCAGTTCATTTTAAAGATCATGTCATGATTTCTGCTGAACACGCCAGTCAATTGACAGTGGCTGGGGTCCCAATAGGTGACGGTTTCCTGCCATTGGAAAGCCTAACACGCCGTCTGCTTGATCAGGGTCTGCGCCGGATAACGTTTGAAAATGTCTGGGCCTATACTGCAACTATCTGCACTGGCCGAGAGCCACTATCAGATGTGATCCTGGGTGAAGGGTCATTTGCCTATTCTAAACCTCCCTTTGATCCGTCCGTAGTTATTCTTAACCAATCTGAATTTGATTCCGAAGATCTTATCAAACTTGAACATGATGCTTTAATTAGAGGCAGTAAGGCGTTCTTTAATATACTAACCAGTCTCGGCGCTACGGGTGATTGGGCTGTCGTTGGTTAACACAGATACGGCTAGACCAAGCAACATGCCCATCTTGCAGACTTACTCGGATGTAGACCGCCAAATCGCCCTCGGCGGGAATCTGTATAGGCCAGTCCAGTGTAACTTGGGCTTTGGTTAAGCGATCAATCAGGCGTTTCATCCCCAAAGACTTATCCATGCCGACCCAACCGATTCTATTCATGGGAATTTGGGCTAAAGTGAAATGGTGGAAATGGTCGCATTGGGCTGAAAGGTAAGGCATGTCTGGACCTTGTCAGACAAAGCAGCCTCCAACGATTCTTCCAAGAAGCCAGAGAAAATAATGCTTGATTCGAATCAGTTACCAAAGCCAAGATAAAAAATAGATCTAAATAATTGAGATTAATTAAAGCAATTCTTTTTTCATTGTTGTGTCGCAATGGAATGTTAACTGCAACTAACAAGGGGCCGCGATGACCGAACAATATAGGCATCTTCTCTCGCCAATCGATATTGGCCCCTTCACACTTCGCAATCGGATTCTGGTCACAGCCCATGTCCCTGGACTTGAGGCTGGCGGTCACGTCAATGAGGACTACATAGCCTATCAGCGTGCCAAGGCACGGGGCGGTGCTGCGCTTCAAATCACTGGCTCTACTGCTGTTCATCGTTCTGGCTCGGTTGGCGCAGGACGTGGATTGAATGCCAGCAATGATAGTTGCATAGATGGTTATCAACGGCTGGCTGATGCAATTCACAGACATGACGGGCGCTTTCTGGTTCAACTCGGTCATGCAGGAGCCAATGTGGTAGACACTGGTGCAGGTCGCCCACTTATTGCTCCGTCTCCAATCATGTCCCGCATTTCACGTGAGACGCCGAAACAGATGACCATTTCTGAAATTGACGAGATCGTTGACGCACATGGAACTGCTGCAATTCGAGTACGCAAAGGTAACCTTGACGGAGTTGAGTTGCTTTCTGCCTTTGGCTATCTGCCAGCTGCGTTCCTATCACCCTATTCAAATACACGCACTGACGATTATGGCGGCTCATTAGAAAATCGTATGCGGTTCCTACTCCGAATCATAGATGCTGTACGTGCTGGTGTCGGGCGTGACCGCATTCTAGGTGTGCGTCTTCCTGGCGATGAAAAGGTTGCAGGTGGGCTGACACAATCTGCCCTGCAGGAAATTGCCAAACTGCTAGCTCAGACTGGATTAGTCGATTATCTCAACATCATCGTTGGCACAAATTACGAACGTGCGGGACGCATGGATCACTGGCCACCTACCCCCGCACCTCATGGTCTTTTCGTGCCACTAGCCGCCGGCATTAAATCCCAAGTTGCAGTGCCCGTTTTTACTGCAGGACGTATTACCGATCCAGCAATGGCCAACGCTATCATCGAACGAGGTGACGCTGACATGGTTGGTATGACTCGGGCGCAAATATCTGACCCTGACCTTGTACGCAAACTGATCGAAGGGCGCCCACAAGACATCCGACCTTGCGTTGGCGCCAATCTTTGTATCGCGCAAGGAATGGCTTCAAAACCAATCCGTTGCATTCACAACCCCATGACTGGACGTGATGCATCTTGGGGCGATCTATCGCCAACTGATGCACCAAAGAACGTTACCGTTATCGGTGGTGGCCCTGCAGGGCTGGAAGCCGCACGCGTCGCGGCTGAACGTGGTCATAGAGTAACTCTTTTTGAGGCATCTAGCGATATTGGTGGCCAGTTGGCAATTTGGTCTAAGGCCCCAATGACCCAAGAATTTCGCAAGACACTAAACTGGTACAAAATCCAGTTAACCCAGCTCCAAGTTCATGTTCGTACGGGCCAACGCCTTACACCAAAAGATGTTGCCGTGCTGGACACAAACGTATTAATCTTGGCAACGGGTGCAATCCCCAAAAAACCCCTGTTGATTGCGACTGGCTCTGATGCAATTCCTGTCATTGACCCATGGCAGGCCATTGCCGATAGTCCTACCGGAAAGCACATCCTGATCAATGATGAAGGTGGAGGCCGCGCCGCCTTGTCAGCTGCCGACGCCTTGCTGGACCAGAACCGCATCACATTAGTCACTGCTGAATATGCCATAGGCGAATTGGTCACCCCAACGGTACGTGCGCCTATCTACAAACGTTTTCTTACGGGAAAAGTTGTGATGCACCCATCACAGGAAATTCATGCCATTGTCGGGAACACTGTAACGCTCCGCTCAGTTCACACAGGTGAAGCATTGGATATTCAAGATGTCGATATTGTAGTGGACTGGCGTGGTGGCCTCGTGGAGGACACGTTGCAGTCTGCAGTTGAGGCTCGTGGCTTGCCACATAATATTATTGGCGATTGTGTCGCTCCACGTCAGGTTCATATCGCAATTGCAGAAGGAGCCATGGCAGCCCGCGCTATTTAATCACTTCGTATTAGTCAGCAGAGCTAATAGAATTTTACCCTAATTCAACATTTATAACTTTACTAATCAGGAGAAATCTTATTTCCGATATCTAATTTTACATAGTGTTTTTAAATTACAGGAACATTTGTTTCATTTGCAATTTTACTATACGCAGGGGCAAAAGTTCCACTCTGCATTTTCATCTGGATAAGATGAAACTAAAGATTTATCCAATGCCAGCATGAATCAGGGGTATTAAAAGTTGAGGCTGCATAAATGAACTCTTGGGATAAACGTTTTTTATCAGATGAATATCTATTTGGTACAGAACCCGCTCAAGCATTAGTGAAACTTGAAGAGCACCTTCTGCCCAATGGAAAAACTCTTGTAGTAGCTGATGGTGAGGGACGTAACTCTGTATACCTAGCAAGCAAAGGTTTTCAGGTTACTGCGACTGATTACTCCGAAGTTGGCTTAAGCAAAGCACGAAAACTGGCAGAAATGCAGGGTCAGAAAGTAAATTATTTAGTTCAAGATATATATGAGACTAACTGGTCTAATAATCAGTATGACAATGTTATCGCCATCTTTATCCAATTTGTTCCGCCTGAAAAACAGCGTTCAGTACTAAATAGCTTGAGAAAAGCGACAAAGTTTGGGGGCACTTTACTTGTACATGGATATACGCCTGAACAGGTCGCTCTGAAAACAGGAGGTCCACCAAATACTGATCATATGTATACTACAGAACTGCTCAATGAGATTTATTCAGGAATGAAAATAATCATAAGCAATGAGTACCGCATCGTTATCGAGGAGGGCCAAGGTCACAATGGAATGTCTGCTCTGATTGATTTCGTTGCCAAGAACTAAATTGAATTTATTTTTTTATATATATAGCCCATTAAATTGAAAATAATGAACGAAACTGCAGCAGTGCATACTATAGTTGGACCAGCTGGTGTGTCAAAAACATAAGCTGCCTCGAGTCCACAAAATGCAGATAGGCTTCCTATAATTGCTGCAATTATTGCCATTGCTTCTGGAGTACGCGCAAAAATTCTTGCAGTTGCGGCTGGAATAATCAACATTGCAACTATTAATAAAACTCCAACAACTTTTATGGCAACGGCAACAGTTATAGCTAATGAAAGAGTAAGTATCATTTTATCACGCTTGGGTTTGAGACCATTAGCATATGCCATTTCTTCATTTAATGTACTTATTAAAAGTGGAGACCATCTCCAATACATCAGTAAGAGAACTAGTATTACTCCAATCCAAATTATGGCAAGATCATTTTGTGAGACTGCTAATATGTCACCAAATAAATATGCCATCAGATCGATTCTAATACCTGAAAGAAATGACACAAATACAAGTCCAAATGCTAGTGATGAGTGAGCTAAAACACCAAGCAGTGTATCCATGGCGTAATTTTTTCCAGAAAGAAGTGTCACAATCCAAGCCATGAGAAGTGCAACCATTAATGCACCAGCAAAAACTGAAATTTGTAACATAAGTGATATCGCTACACCTAAAATTGCCGCATGGGCAGTTGCCTCACCAAAATAGGCCATTCTGCGCCAAACCACAAAGCAACCAAGCGGAGCTGCCGCTAATGCAACACCAATGCCAGCCAACACCGCTCTTGTCATGAAATCATCAAGCACTATGCTTTACCTTTTTATCGGTGTGATCGTGGTCATAATCATGGTCGTGGTCGTGGTGGTGTTGATATAATGCCAATGTTCCTTCTGTTTCTGCCCCAAACATTGCCTTATATTCTGGATCAGAGGCAACATTAGCAGGTGTCCCAGAGCAGCAAACATGCCCGTTTAGGCAAATTACTCGATCTGAAGCACTCATAACTACATGAAGATCATGACTAATCATTAATACAGCACAGTTTGTATCTCTTCTAACCTCTTCTATTTGTTTGTAAAATAATGCAGATCCTGGTTGATCAAGTCCCTGTGTTGCTTCATCTAGCAATAAAATATCTGGTTTATTCATTATTGCACGTGCCAAAAGAACGCGTTGGAATTGACCACCTGAGAGCTGAGATATTTGGTTTCTGAAAATATCAGGGGCACCTGCTTTTTCTAAGGCGTTAAAGCATTCTTTTTTACTAATGTTGTTTGATAAATTCATGAACCGTTCGACGGTCATTGGTAGGCTAGAATCAAAATTCAATCTTTGGGGAACATACCCTATCTTAAGGCCAGTCTTTAAGGTCACTTTTCCTTCTTTAAGGGGTGTAGCGCCAATGATTGCGCGAAGGAGGCTTGTTTTTCCTGATCCATTAGGGCCCACAATTGTAATAATTTCTCCTGCATCAACCTTAAGATCCACGCCATGCAATACAGTTTTTGCACCATAGTTTACGCATAGATTTTCAATTGAAATTAAATTCATATTTGGTTTGCTTCTATACATGATTGGCAGATACCTTGGGCTTCTATAATCGTATGTTCAATCTGGAAGCCTGTAGCGTTAGCTGTCTCTTTAAATGAAATATTATGTGGATAGGATTGCGTTTCAGCAACTGTGTTACATTTTTTACATATCAAAAACGCTGGAGAGTGATTTGCACCAGGGAGTGAGCAGGCAACAAATGCATTTAATTTTTCTATTTTATGGGCAAATCCGTGTTCTACAAGAAAATCCAATGCACGGTATGCTACTGGTGGTTGATTGCTAAAACCTTGATCACGCAGCATTGCAAGTATTGCATACGCACCAAGTGCTTGATGCTCTTGAAGTAACAATTCTAAAACTTTTCTTCGTATTGGCGTTAGATTCAGCTTATTTTTAATGCAATAATCTTCAGCTGAATTAATTGCATTTTCTAGGCAAGCGCCATGATTATGATGTTTAAATCCAACTAAAGTTGAAGTTTTTTTATTCATGGGGAAATCTCCTATTGCAATGTTATAACATATTACATTACTAACAATTAATGTAATAATATAACGTGAGAAAAGTAATGTCCAGAAAACTTATAACAATATCAACAATTTTGACCTTAATGAGTACTAGCGTCATGGCTGATGTGCCGAATGTGGCTGCAGATATTGCGCCAGTTCATTCCCTCGTTTCTAGGGTAATGGATGGTATTGGTGCGCCGAAATTAGTCGTACAATCAGGTGCATCACCTCATGGTTATAGACTTCGGCCATCTGAGGCTAAGGCGCTACAAGACGCTGACTTAGTTTTTTGGATGGGTGAAGAATTGACACCATGGTTGGATGGCGCACTTAAAACGCTAGCTTCCAAAGCATCTATAACGACGCTAATGGATCAAGAGGGTGTTATCTTACATGACTTCCGTGAAAGTGTTCTTTTTGAAGCTCATGATCATTCTGACCATAATGACGAAAAAGATCATGACGACCATGATGACGACAAAGACCATGACGACCACGATGATCATGGTGGTCACGATCCCCACTCATGGTTATCACCAGAAAATGCTAAATTATGGTTGAATATTATTGCATCTAAATTATCTGTTTCTGATCCTGAAAATGCAGCAACTTACTTTATGAATGCGGCTGCAGGGCAGACGGAAATTGAGGAAATGATCACTGAAGTCAGCGCTACACTGAAGCCGGTTCAAGGTGGTAAATTTGTTGTGTTCCACGATGCGTATCAATATTTTGAAAATGATTTTGATTTTTATGCATCGGGTGCGATTTCCTTGAGTGATGCATCGGATCCAAGTCCTGCACGTGTCGCTAAAATTCAAAAAAGAATTCGTGATGAGGGAATTCAGTGTGTATTAGCTGAACCACAATTTAAAAGGGGCTTAGTCGCGACAGTCATGGAAGGTAGTGAAGCTACTGCGAGTGTTATAGATCCACTGGGTGCTGATTTAAAGACAGGACCTAAGTTATACACGCAACTCATAATAAACATGGCTAAAACACTAAGAAATTGTCTCTAACATACTGGAATATTGTCTGGATGGACTATTGGGTTCTGCGTCTCCGTACATCCAGAAATTTTTTTGAAGAGATAATGTCCAACACCATGCATATGGGTACTGTCAGGCGTTATGATTTAAGGCTCTTAGAGCAACAACATAAAGCTACTTAAGCCTACTTGAAAGTTTTGATTATAAGGAGTGTAGGTGAACGCCATAGAGCAATAACTCTTTGAATATTGATTATCTAAATTTGATATACTAGCTTTGGCGCAAAGGGCGCAAAGAAAGGGTACTACTATGAGGCTTATTACATCAGCGATAGCCACTGTATTGTCATTAGTTTTTACCCAATTAAGTGCTCAGGATTTTAATAAAGGCTTTGTTGCATACAACGCTGGAGATTACGCTACAGCCCTGCAGGAGTGGAAACCCTTAGCTGAACAAGGCAAAGCTTCTGCACAATTAAATCTTGGGATTATATACGAGAGAGGTAAAGACGTTCTTGTAGACTACGCTAAAGCTGTGAAGTGGTACCGACTGTCAGCTGAACAAGGCAATGCTCAAGCACAAGACAATCTTGGAGTTATGTACTACCAAGGTTATGGCGTTATTAAAGACGCAAATGAAGCAGTAAAATGGTGGCGACTATCAGCTGAACAAGGCGATGCTTCTGCACAACGTAATCTTGGAGCTATTCACGCCAATGATAATAGCCTTCTCCAAGATAATGTAATAGCTTATATGTGGTATAATATTGCTTCGGCTAATGGAGATAAAAGAGCAAGTGAGTACAGAGATGCACGTGCAACTCTAATGAAGCCTGCTAATATTAAAAGTGCTATAGCTATGGCTAGAAAATGCATGAGTAGTGGCTACAAAAGGTGTGGGTATTAATATAAAAAAACTACTTATAACTATATTATTTTTAGCGCTGGTTTCTACCTGTATATCCAAGATAAAATTAGATTGTACCACTGATTGATTGGGTATACGATTTAAGTCCCAAACTAAAGGATCAATACAATGGTGACAGTAATTTATGCAGCTCTATTGGGGATTTTTTTCGTTGTGTTATCATCTCGTGTGATAGCCTTAAGAGGGGTGCGGCCTCTTCGATGGTTAGCGTTCAACAACTATGGTGAAATGGCCTTAGAGCGGTCTGTTCGGGCGCATGGAAACTTTGTTGAATATGTCCCAATGGTGTTGATCCTGATGTATCTAGCGGAAGTCAGTGACTTGTCAGACCTGCGTTTGCACATAACTGGATTGATGTTATTGATTGGTCGACTTATGCACGGTATTTGCTTTGGGTTTTTACGATTCAGTATGCCTCTACGTGTTGGTGGTACTTTATTGACGCTAGCCGCTTTAATGAATATCTCCATAAGCCTGTTGATCATATCAATCTGAAGGCACTGGGGTAAAGGATACCTTGGATAAAGCCACTCATACTTTACAGCAAACGTTTTTTATAATTATATGAAGTGATTTTAGGATACTACTATAAACCGTATTGCACTAATTCTAGCCACTGTATTGTCGTTGACTTTTACTCAGTAACAGCAATTTTTTTACAGTGATCTGATGACTTTTTCTAGACCACTCAAACCTAATTCAAATCTTCAAATAAGACCTTAGTCGT
>CAJWNQ010000008.1 GCA_913043905.1 uncultured Paracoccaceae bacterium
TTCTAAGGTTTTGGGAAAGTAAGTTTTCACAAATAAAACCCGTAAAACGTACTGGGGGACGCCGCTATTACCGTCCTGAAGATTTGAAATTGATAGGTGGCATTAAGTGCTTACTACACGATAAAGGTACCACCATAGCTTCTGTCAAAAAGCTAATTAAATCAAAAGGTGAAAAATACGTAAAAGAATATTCCATTCAGCCCATTTTTCCTGAAAAAGATCGGCGAAGGTCCGCCAAAATAAAAGTTTTAGGAGAAAAATCTCAAGCTAACCAAGATATTGATAAAATAGATGTTACTAAAGAAATAGTAACTTCTAAAATAATCTTAAATGATATAAAGTCATATTCCAATTTAGAAAAAAATGATATGTTACAAATCAAGAATCTATATTATCAGTTGCAACACATCAGAAATCGCATGAAACATCGTTTAGAAGCACTCTAAGGAGTTTTCACACTTGCGCCCTAGCAAATCAAAGATATAAACATGCATAGTCGGGCTATAGCGCAGCCTGGTAGCGCGTTCGTCTGGGGGACGAGAGGTCGCAGGTTCGAATCCTGCTAGCCCGACCAATCATTGCCTTTTTATAGGCTTACCCTGGGAGACAATATAGTTATGACAGGCGTTTTACCAAGCCAGAAAATTGAAAAGATGATGGCTTCAAGCCAAATTCTTCTAAGTGACCCAATACTTAATGACCAAGTCCAGCCTGCTAGCCTTGATTTAAGGCTCGGTCGCAAAGCATATCGGGTCCGCGCATCATTCCTAGCTGGAGCCAGAAACACCGTTGCTAAGCGTTTGGACGATTTCAAAATGCACGAGGTAAATTTAAATGGTGGAGCTGTTTTAGAAAAGGGGTGCGTTTATGTGGTTCCATTGATGGAATCTCTTTCACTACCATCAAATATAAATGCTGTTGCAAATGCAAAAAGTTCAACTGGCCGGTTAGACTTATTTACCCGTTGCATAGTTGACAATGGTATCGAGTTTGATCGAATAGAAAATGGCTATGAAGGCCCACTATACGCAGAAATTTCACCTCGTAGCTTTTCAGTTTTAGTAAGGCCAGGAATGCGGTTAAACCAAATTAGGTTTCGTGAGGGGAAAAATGTCTTATCTGATATTGAACTTACAAAGATGCACACAGAAATTGGTTTAGTAGATGGCTCAGCACAGATTGACCAGGGTTTAGGGTTTTCAGTAGATCTAGATATGCCAAATGGATTAGTTGGATACCGAGCCAAGCCTCATACTGGTCTGATTGATTTAGATAATATCAATCATTATCACGTAGATGATTACTGGGAGCCCGTTTATGCGCATGACAAAAGAATTATATTAGATCCTGGTGCGTTCTATATTTTAGTAAGTAGAGAGGCAGTTCATATTCCACCAAACTGTGCCGCTGAAATGGCCCCTTACCTAGCAATGGTTGGCGAATTTAGAGTTCACTACGCAGGATTTTTTGACCCAGGCTTTGGTAATGCTAGTGCTGGTGGATCAGGCTCTAGAGGGGTTCTTGAAGTTCGATGTCACGAAGCGCCTTTTGCATTAGAGCATGGCCAGTCCGTTGGAAGATTAGTGTATGAACGAATGGCAGAAATACCAAATATATTATACGGTGCAGGTTTAAAATCTAATTACCAAGGGCAAGGCTTAAAGTTATCTAAACATTTTAAAAAGCCGTAAAGCTTTTATGGGCTTTCCTTCTAAATCCACATTTTTCATTGAGGATATTAAAAGATCAATAAATTTATCAAACTTTTATTTTAATCAAACATATCATCCTGATCCTGATTATTGTCAACTTCCTCTCCAGTTTCATCTGAAACCACACTAAGAATTGTCCCAGGTGGTGGGCGGTTATCTAGTAAGCCAGCATCACGTAGCTCTTTTACTCCTGGTAAATCCTTAGAACTTTCCATACCAAAATGGTCTAAAAATACCTGAGTAACAATAAATGTAACTGGCCGGCCAGGCGTCATGCGCCGGCGCCCTAATTTAATCCATTCCAATTCTAGCAATATATCTATTGTTCCACTAGACACTGAAACACCGCGGATTTCTTCGATTTCAGCACGACTGACAGGTTGATGATAGGCTATAATTGATAAAGTCTCAATTGCTGCGCGAGAAAGTTTACGAGTTTCAACACTTTCTTTTTGCATCAAGAAACCAAGGTCAGGTGCAGTCCTGAAAGCATACCCACCTCCAATATGCATTAAATGAACACCTCGGCCTTCAAATCGTTTTTTAACATTAGCAAGTGCTTCCGAAACGTCACAGCCATGGGGCATACGCCCCTCTAATTGCTGTTTAGAAATAGGCTCAATTATTGCAAACAAAATTGCCTCAAGCATACGTTCCTGTTCGCCTATTTCTGGTGCTTCAAACAAACTTTCAATTGGAAGTTGATTATTATTCATGTTATTGCTCTTTTTGTCTAATTTCGATTGGAGAAAACGCATCACGTTGGCGTAAATCTAATTTTCCTAGCTTCACTAATTCTAACATTGCCGCAAAAGTGGACGCTTTTACTGAGCGTCGTCGCTTTGGATCACTCAACCACCCATCTGGCATGAATTGCTCTAAAGTGCCCCATTCTATTGCATGACCTATTAAACTTTTCATACGTTCTAGAGCCTGCTCCATAGTGAAAATTTTATCACGCTCTTCTATGTGTAACGGTTTAAAGTTTTCTTTGGTACGTAAGCGGGCATATGCTTGCATTAAATCAAGAACCGTTGCCTTATAAACGTAGCTTTTCTTAAGTGTTAAGTTTTCTGGTATTCCACGGACAAAAAAATCTCTACCTAATTGATCTCGTGCCATTAATTGAGCTGCAGACCTTCTCATTGCCTCTAATCTTTCCAATTGAAACGCTAGATGTGCAGCAAGCTCTTCTCCTGAAGGACCGCCAGCAGACGTATCTTGCGGCAACAGCAATCGAGATTTAATAAAAGCAAGCCATGCAGCCATGACTAAATAGTCAGCAGCAAGTTCTAAACGAATACGCTTGGCTGCTTCAACAAAAGCTAAATATTGGCGTGCTAATTGAAGAATTGAAATTTTACGCATGTCAACTTTTTGAGTGCGCGCGAGCGTTAAAAGCACATCCAAAGGACCCTCAAAACCCTCAACATCAATTACAAGGCTCTCAGCTGCAATGCGTTCTTCAATTTTTATTTCTGATGTATTGACTGATTCCATAATATGCACATATTGCGCGAAAGGTTTCTTTACATCAAGGAAGCAAAAATCTTTGATGCTTCCTTGACATCAAAAGAATCTGGTACACATCGAAGATTTTCTGCTATTTCTGCCCGTTTTTTAGATTTTCCAGATAACAGGCATACCTCAGTCATAATTTGAATCATTTCATTCATTTTTCCATTACAGTGCAAGACCACATCACACCCAGCATTAAGTGAAGCTATGGTTCGTTCAGAAAGTGAGCCATCTAAAGCTTTCATTGATAAGTCATCCGTCATAAGCAAGCCATCAAAGCCAATAGAGTTTCGAATAATATCAATCATTTTGGGAGATACTGTAGCGCAAGCATTAGGGTCAATTGAGCTATAAATAATATGTGCTGTCATTGCCATGGGTAAGTCTGCCAACTGCCTAAAAGGTTCAAAATCTATTAAATTTAAAGTATGGCTCGAAGTATTAACAATGGGTAATTCAAAGTGACTATCAGCTGAACCGCGTCCGTGGCCTGGTATATGCTTAATTATTGGTAATACCCCTCCGGCTAAAAGACCTTCAGCACAAGCGCGCCCCATATTAGAAACTACATCAGGAGTAGTTCCATAACACCTGTTAGCAATAATTTCATGTGCCTCAGAGGTTGGTATATCTAGCATAGGGGCACAATTTACATCAATACCAAGTTGATTAAGTTCATGTGCTATTAATCGGTAGCGCAGCACCATAGCTCGGCGAGCATTTTTCGCAGAAACAATATTCATTTGATCTAGGGGAGGTACCCATTCACGCCAATTTGGGCCTTTGAGGCGTGCAACACGTCCACCCTCCTGATCGATAAGAATAGGTACGTAATAACCGACAGCATCACGTAGATCTCTACAAAGTTTTCTGATTTGAACGGGAGTATTTAAATTACGTGAAAATAAAATAAATGCCCATGGCTTTACATCAGAAAAAAAAGCTTGCTCCATTGTGCTAAGAGCCAAACCATCACACCCAAAAATTACTGCGCTTTGTGCCATTAACGTATCATAACAGGTATGCAAGTAGTGCCACGGGCTGTGATAGCTGTACAAAAACTTTTTGCCTCTTTTGTGCTTTTAAATCCTTTTACCCTCAGCCTGTAAAATTCTTTTAAACCATTGTTAGCCTTTTGAATGAAAAGTTCTTTATCTCCTAATAAATCAGCATGACTTTTTGAGATATTATCCATTTGAACAACAGCAACTGCATCAAAGTCAAATGCCCCCAGCTGGACTACAGCAGTTCCAACAGCTACATCCAGTGAAGGCTTTAACGGCGTAATACCTAAAGATAGTCGTAAATCATTAGGCCGAATCTTTGGGCCTGATGGACCAAGTTTTGTTAGACGATTTATAGTAAGGTTTTGTTTATTTTTATTACTAGCAAACAAATTATCTGCTTCTAACTTAATTGATCTGTCAATTACTGCCTCAAGTCCTGATATGTTATTAGTAGCTTTTAACTCAGGATTTTTTAAAATTGGAGCTTGATATATTTTTATATCTGAATTCAATTCTTTTAACTTTCCTAATCCAGCAATGTCTTCAACCTGAAATGGCCTAGGCTTTGGCGCAAGAAAGACCTCATTTACAGGTTTTGATATCCCCGCTGAAGATTGAATTTCATTTACGGAAAGTCCCTGGAAGCTTGTTTTTTTGCCTCCAGGATTCTTTGGAGCAGTTCGAGCTGGACCCTGAGCTTTCTTAATGACAGGAATATCATTTGGGTCTAATCGAGATAGAAAAATTCCCCACCAAACTAATAAACTTAGTGCAGCAATAGACGCCAAAATACTCAAAAATTTGCTCATGCACTCTCCAATTTAGGGTCTTTTCCCCCTCCCTCAACAGGTATCTTTATTATTTTAATAGAGATTAACGCATTTCGTCAATTGGTGTGACACCCAGTATTCCAAGACCAGCCGCAAGAGTTACTTTGACTGCACTAATTAATGCAACCTTTTCTGCTGATAGCGTTGGATTGTCTTCTTGGAAAAACCGTGTCTCTGGAGCGTCTTTACCAATATTCCATAATGCATGAAAATCACCAGCTAATTCGTAGAGATAAAAGGCAATGCGATGTGGTTCATTATGTTTTGCAGCTAATTCAAGCAATCGCGGCCATTCAGCTAATTTTTTAACTAAGGTCATTTCGCCCATATGCCTCAATGATTTTAGGTCATCATTACTTGAAACTATACCCACCGCAGAAGTTTTCCTTAAAACAGAACTTATTCGTGCATGTGCATATTGGACGTAAAACACTGGATTGTCTTTAGATTGCTCCTGAACTTTAGCAAAATCAAAATCTAATGGAGCATCATTTTTGCGAGTTAACATAACAAAACGCGTCACGTCAGGGCCGACCTGTTCAACCAAGTCCCGAAGCGTTACAAATGTACCTGCTCTTTTAGACATCTTAAAAGGCTCACCATCTTTGTACAACTTCACTAACTGGGTCAACTTAATATCTAATGATACCTGAGCGTTTGATAGGGCAGATACAGCAGCCTTCATTCGCTTTACGTAACCACCATGATCTGCTCCAAAAATGTCAATTAGTTGATCGAACCCACGTTGTACTTTGTCAAAGTGATATGCGATATCAGGTGCAAAATATGTCCATGCACCATCCGATTTTGCAACTGGCCTATCAACATCATCACCATGTTCAGTCGATCTAAATAGAGTTTGCTCACGTGGTTCCCAATCGTCAGGTTTTTTCCCTTTTGGCGGTTCTAATACACCTTGATAGATAAGGCCTTTAGCATCCAAGTCTGCTAACGCACTCTCAATCAATCCAGTTCCATAGAGTGATTTTTCAGAAAAGAAGACATCCATTTGAATACCCAATAAACCTAGATCTGCTCGGATTAAGTCCATCATTTTTTCAGTCGCAAATAAACGTAAATCGGCCAGCCAAGTACCCTCAGGTTTACCAACTAGACTATCGCCATACTTATCCTTTAAAGCTAATCCAACATCCACCAAGTAGTCGCCCGGGTATGTACCATCGACGAACTCAACCTCTTGGCCATTTGCCTCTAGATATCTTAGGTATGCAGAGCGCGCCAAAACATCAACCTGCGCACCACCATCATTAATATAGTATTCGCGAGTAACATCAAAACCAGCAAAGTCTAAAAGGCTAGCTAAAGCATCCCCAAAAACTGCGCCACGCGTGTGCCCAACGTGTAATGGACCTGTGGGATTAGCCGAAACATATTCAACGTTTACCTTAAGGCCTTCACCTATATCTGAACGTCCAAAGTTGGTACCTGCAGCAAGTGCGACTGGTATAACTGAGGTCCAAAATTCAGGCGTTAAGCGTAAATTCAAAAATCCTGGTCCAGCAACATCTGCTGATACTACTCTTTCATCTAGCATTAATAATTCAGCCAAAGTTTCCGCAATAACTCTCGGGTTAACGCCTGCAGGTTTTGCCAAAACCATAGCCGCATTAGTAGACATATCACCATGTAAGGAGTCTCTAGGCGGCTCAACCGTAACGTTTGAAAAGTTCAAACTTTCAGGTAAAGTACCTGAATCCTTTAATATTTCTAAAGAAGATAAAACAAGGCTTCGAATGTCAGAGAATAAATTCATCAGTTTGTCCAATATTTGCATTTGCGATTTAGCATATGACTTGCTTATGTTCCAGAGGTGAGTTCAGTGTATCGTCGGTCTGCGTAGCCATCAGTCATGCCTGCTAAATAATCTGAAATCAAGCGTGCACGTTCTAATTCACTCCCCTTGCTTGCCCACCGGCCAGGTAAAAGAGACATGTCGTTCATAAACACATCAAATAAACCGTTTATGACATATTTTGCTCGCCTCCGCATAACATTTACTCGTTCTGAACGATACATATGTTTAAAAAGATATGTTCGGATTTCACTGAGTTTTTCAAAGGTTTCAGGCGAAAACTGTATTACAGCTGAGCTAAGTTCACGGACATCTTGAGAAGATTTAGCTCCACTATTTTGCATTAAGTCAGAAGATGTATTAATTACATCTTCTACCATTACACCAAAAATTCTGCGTAACGCTTCGTGTCGGCGTCGAATTAAATCTAAGTTAGGGTATTTTGCATCAACTTCAGCATAACATTCACCAACAATTGGTAAATTCGAAATATCTGAATCTGTAAATAAATTAGCACGCAAACCATCATCTAAATCATGATTATTATATGCTATATCGTCAGAAATTGCTGCAACTTGAGCCTCAGCACTTGCGTGTGTTAGTAATTCTAGATCATGTCTCTTCGTATAATCCTGAAGGGTATATGGAAGGATACCCAAAACAGGACCGTTATGCTTCGCTATGCCTTCCAGCGTTTCCCAACTAAGGTTTAATCCATCAAATTCTGCATAATGATTTTCAAGGGATGTAACAATTTTTATTGCCTGTGCATTATGATCAAAGCCACCGTACTTCGCCATTTTTAATTTTAAAGCATCCTCTCCAACATGAGCAAATGGTGTATGTCCAAGGTCGTGCGCTAAAGCAATTACCTCAGTTAATTCAGAATTTAAGTTAAGTGTTTTTGCAATAGTACGCGCCACCTGCCCCACTTCAATTGTATGTGTCAATCGAGTTCGAAAATGATCCCCCTCATGCGCAACAAAAACTTGAGTTTTATGCTTCAAACGCCGAAAAGCTGAACAATGTATCACACGGTCTCGATCACGTTGAAAAACTGTGCGGTAAATACTTTCCCGTTCAGAATGCAAGCGACCTCGTGATAAATTTGGATTACAAGCAAGTATGCTCTGCATAATATGATTACCCTTTGCGTATTGCCGCGAGCATAAAGCACGCCTATATTAGTTACATATACGAAATATGAAAGCCGTGAAAGATGGACCTTTCTTTGCCACCAAGTGTAACTGATCGCGCATATGCTCGATTAGCTGAAATCAATGAGGACGTGGCTGCTGCCCAGGCCTTACGTATCGCCGTGGAAGGTGGGGGCTGCTCAGGTTTCCAGTATGAAATAAAACTTGAAGAACAACCAAATGGTGATGATTTAGTTCTAGAAAAAAATGGACAAAAAGTCTTAATAGACAAGATTTCTTTACCTTTTTTAACAAATGCAGTGATTGATTACACTCAAGAATTAATTGGTGCACGGTTCATAATTCAAAATCCAAATGCAACATCTAGCTGCGGATGTGGGACAAGCTTTTCTATTTAATTAGACAATCAAATTAATTGAAATTATTCAAAATTAAATCATCTGAGTTATAAAAATGAAAATTGCCAGTTTTAATATTAATGGAATCAAAGCTAGATTACCCGCGCTATTAGACTGGTTACGTGAAACAAAACCTGACGTAGCAATGCTACAAGAAATTAAATCAGTAGATGAGCTATTTCCACGAGATGACATCGAGGCTCTAGGATATGAAATACACACTCATGGAATGAAGGGCTTTAATGGGGTAGCTTTTCTATCTAAGGTCCCACTAGAGGATGTCGTGCGGGGTCTGCCAGGCGATGACCAAGACATTCAGACACGATACATTGAAGCAACAGTAATTGGCAAAAAAAGTGCCGTACGGTTGTGTAATCTATATCTTCCCAATGGCAATCCAACTCCCGGACCGAAATATGATTATAAATTAGCTTGGATGGATCGTTTATATAACCGCGCCGTGGAACTAATGAAAATCGAAGAGCCTTTTCTGATGGCTGGAGATTATAATATTATTCCACAAGCGGAAGATTGCTGGGATTTAAAGCCTTGGATAGACGATGCCGCATATTTACCTGAAAGCCGGGCAGCTTATCGACGAATTTTAAATCTAGGCCTTACAGATGCTTTTCGAGCATGCGATCAAACAGCACTGAATTATACTTTTTGGGACTATCAAGCTGGTGCATGGAACAAAAACAATGGGATACGTATTGACCATTTTTTATTATCCCCATCATGTGCAGATATGTTAATAGATTGCCAAACAGATCGTGACTGTCGAGCTAAAGAAAAGCCTTCAGATCATGTGCCAGTATGGGTTGAAATCGATATTTAAATAAATAACTTAAATACTATTAAAACAATATAAATTTAGATTTTATGTTTATATATCCAATCAAAGCGTTTTTCTAATAATTGAGGTGTAAGCTTGGATATTAACCGTAAAGCATTATGAATAAATATACGCATAAATGTATTAGAAATATGAAATATTTTGCCATTACGCGCAGCTAAGTTTTGTACAGATGTGACACGTAATTTTCGTATTGCCTCATAACTTTTTAATGCATGATTTATATCATCTGTACTATCTAGAGAGCGCGCTAAAACTGAGGCATCTTCAAGTGCCATACACGCACCCTGCGCCATGAATGGAAACATTGGATGAGCTGCATCACCCAATAGTGTTAAGTGATTGCGCGACCACGTTTTTAGCGGTGGGTGAGTATACAAACCCCAAAGCTTTACCTGTCTTACTTGTGATAAAATCTGTTGTACATCAGTACCAAAATCAGAAAATTCCGAACAAAGATTTTGAGTTGTACCTGCATTATCCCATCCTTCAGATACCGCCTGTTTGCACTCTTGGACTGCTACAATATTTATTAGCTGACCACCACGCAAGGGGTACATTACCAAGTGTTTACCACGGCCCATATAGACAGTAGTTACAGTACTTACAGTTTTTGCTGGGACAGTTGCACGCCACGCCACTTTTCCTGAAAATTTTGCAGGGCCCTCATTGAGCCAATCTTGCCTAGTGGTAGAGTTAACACCATCTGCGCCAACTATAAGATCAAAATTGTATGTCATTCCATTGGCCTGAACTTTGGGGTGGTTACTTAAAGCATCAATAACTTTTGCCTTCGCATCTAATAAAATAATTACTCCAAGCTTTTCTGCTCGTGCTATTAAAATACTCATCAAATCAGCTCGGTGTAATTGTAAATAAGGGAAATCTACATCTTGATTTTGACGAATCCGCGCCACAAGAGATCCCACTTTATAGTCACGCAGTTCAATCGCAAGAGGTTTGCTTATCTCGTTAAAATGTTCAGGTTTTATACCTAAGTCAGCCAGTGCGGATAATCCATTAGCACTAATTTGAATTCCTGCGCCAACCTCTGTAATTTTTTTTGCTCGTTCAAAAAGTGTGACATGGCCACCAAGTTTTGCGATAGCAATTGAGACTGCCACACCACCAATTCCACAACCGATTATACCAAAACTTTTACCTAATACTGACATTGTATTCCAAATAAAAACACCGCGTGAATATACGCGGTGTTAATTGTGTTCATTATTTTATGGCGCGTCAATCGTCACGGTGAACTTTTTCTTTTCGTTCGTGTCGCTCTTGGGCTTCCAGTGAAAGGTTTGCCGTTGGACGAGCGTCAAGCCGCTTTAATGAAATTGGCTCTCCAGTTGAATCGCACCAGCCATATGAGCCATCTTCAATACGTCTTAGAGCACTGTCAATTTTAGATACTAATTTGCGCTGGCGATCACGCGTACGCAACTCAAGCGCTCGGTCTGTTTCCTCTGACGCTCGATCAGCTACATCTGGAATATTACGAGTGCCTTCTTGCATACCTTCAATAGTATCACGCCCATCAGCCAAAAGCGATGCTTTCCAATCTAGTAATTTTTTTTGAAAATACTCTACCTGACGGTCATTCATAAACTCTTCTTCGTCAGTAGGATGATATTCAGAATCTAACAATTTATTTACTTTCATAATAAGACTCAACTTTGGCTCAATAATCAATTAATAGATGGTTGCGTAACGTAGAATCTGTCAGATGTCACGTCTTAGTTTGAAGCCATTGTTAGATACTATATAAAGTACCCACTTTAACTAATCATAGTATATTCAATCAAAAACTAATCCTAAGTAATTCTGTATTTAATTATCCATCAATAAACCCTTGAAAAGGTGTAGTTTGATAATCCATTTGAATTCAAAATGATAACATACTGAGTAAAGCTCAGTTTACGCAAAGTTTAATATAAGCTTTCTTCTGAAAGTTCTTTTCACATCACCATAAGTGAAATAGAATAAATAATATAAACTATAAAAGGTAATTTATATGATCCCGTTAATAACCTTTATTATTGGACTTATTTTTGGGTGGATACGTTCCGTTAGAAAAAATGGAGTATTGCTTGACCATCTGCAATACAGTGTTGCGCACGGATTAGCTTTTGGAATTATTGGCCTGGTCGTTTCAATAGTTTTAATACAACTAATCCAATGATAAGCTTCTTTTAAGCCTGTTGCATTATATGCAAATAATCCCATATTAAAACTATGTTAAAATTTTCACCAATACTCTTAGCTGTAGCGTGGGCTGTAATAATGTATTACGTGTCAGCTTGGCGTACTAAATCTGAGATGGATAAAAAATCAACCTTGTTGAATGATCCACCGCTTCAAGCTCTCACAAATCAAATGGCTGATGCTCTAGATTTGAATCAAATTAAAGTACATGTGTACGAAATTGATCCAGTAAATGGACTTGCAGTGCCTGATGGTCGTATTTTTATTACGCGTGGATTTATGAAAAAGTATTATGACGGTGATGTTACTGCACCAGAACTAGCCAGCGTTATTGCTCATGAGTTAGGTCACGTAGCTTTGGGTCATACCAAACGAAGGATGATAGATTTCTCAAGCCAGAATGCAATTCGAGTTGCCTTAGCAATGTTTCTCAGTCGTTTTTTTGGTGGATTTGGGACAATGATTGCAAATGCATTAACTTCAATACTTGCAGCACGCTTATCTCGTAAAGATGAGTATGAGGCCGATGCATATGCTGCAGCACTATTAATAAAGTCAGAAATTGGTGTTGAGCCTCAGATTTCAATGTTTGAAAAACTAGGAAAATTAAGTGGCGAAAGTGGTCAGCCGTTGGCTTGGATGATGAGCCACCCAAAAACAACAGATCGTATTACAGCTATTAAAAAATTACAAAATAAGTGGCAGTAGCTAACAAAACTCTCGTATATTCACCTTACCCAGCAATAAATTTTGCCAATCTTGGCAGACGCGATGATTTTAACATTTTACGATTGTTAATGCTTACACCTGATCGGCGAATAGCCTCTTTGCGGACGGCCTCAACTATCTCTAATATTTCCAAACGATTGGCCATAGCCATTTCTAATAGAAAATCGTCTGGTGAACGCCTGATTAAACCATGACCCGATAGAATCGTAGTAGGGAAATCTTTAAGATTGGCAGTCAATAATTCTTCGGCTTTACCTTCAATGGCAGCCTGTAATACATGGACATCATTTTCATCTGGTAAAAACAAATTGTGATCCTCTGGACCCATTTTTACCTGTGCACTTGGCCAGTTAACCCGAAGGAGTGCAATTTCTATAGTTGCTTCAGCTTCCTCGTGGTTTCGAGCAGCAGCTCGGCGCCACTCTTCAATTATCCGTTCCGACCATAATGGTACAAATAAATCTTTCGATGCAGCGCCCAATAATATTGAACGAAGAATCGAAGGGTAAATGACGCAGGTATCAAGAAGGACACGCATTAATCGAGCCGTAGAAAAATAGATTTAAGGTAGGAAGATTCTGCGAGATGTGGATGTACTGGGTGATCCACTCCCGCTGCACCAGTATGGATAATTTGCCCTTTACGACCAGCTTTACCCATTCCCACTAAAGATGATTTTCGAAATTTGGCCATATCAGCTGCATGTGAACAAGAACACAGCACCAAATATCCACCTGGCTTAACTAATTTAGCAGCCATTTTTGCTGCTTTTTCGTAAGCGCGCAAACCACGATCAAGTGTAGGCTTAGATGGTGCAAACGCTGGTGGATCACATACGACAACCTGATATGTTTCACCCTCTTCAGCAAGTTTTGACATCGCATCAAAAGCATCACCCTTAAGAGTGCTGAACGCATTAGAAAAGCCAGAGGCCTCTGCTCCTGCGATTGCTAAATTAAGCGCAGGCTGAGAACTATCTATAGCTAATGCAGAAACTGCACCACCAGCTAGAGCTGCCAAGGAAAAGCCACCAACGTGGCTAAAGACATCTAGCATTGATCCCCCCTTGGCTAATTTGGAAGCAAATGCGTGATTTTCGCGTTGATCAAAGAATAAGCCTGTTTTCTGACCACCTGTGATATCTGCCATGTATGTGGCGCCATTCATTAACACTGGGATCGGTTTGTCAGAAGATCCCTTGATAAATACATTTTCTAAGTCTAGCCCCTCAAGGGCTCGCGCACGACCTGCTGCATTTTTTAATATAATCTTTGGTGAAAATATTTGCTCTAATGCATCCGTAATTTCTGGCATCATTCTTTCAGCCCAAGCGGCGTTTGGCTGCACAACAAAGGCGTCTCCAAAACGATCAATAATTACCCCTGGCAAACCATCCGCTTCAGCATGAATTAATCGGTAAAATGGAGTATCATACAACTGATCACGCAATTCTGCAGCAACTCTTAATTTACTCACAATCCAAGCGGTATCAATTACTGTATCAACCTTTAGATCCATAACACGACCAGTAATTTTACTTTCACCATTAAATGCTATTAATCCAAGGTCTTGTTTGTCATTTGTTTGCACTTTCATAAAAGTCCCAGCTGGGATTTTTTTTGTGCGCCTATCTAACACAACATCATCGGAATAAATCCAAGGGAAGCCAAACATCACGCGTGCAGGTGATTTATTGGGGCGAAAGCGGAGTGTGGGAATATCTGTCATCAGGTTCGCTTACATGGGTTCAGAACAAAAGAAAAGCGCCCAAGAATAAGCTTGGGCGCTAGAACAAACACTGGGAGGGAAATTTGTTTAAATTTATGGAGTTAAGCGTGTTTAACAGTAGCAAACGTGAAACGAGATTTAAACCAAACTAACATGCCTGCAAACAATGCAGACATGTATTCTGCACGCAAGTCTAATGCTTCATCTCTGATTTTAATTAGATCAATATTTTCGTAAGAGTTAATCATGATAGTCTCCTTTATTTCTATAATCTTAACTTAGGAGACTTGCAGCTGGTTGACATCATACAAGATTGCCCTGCCGCCATGTCAGCATTGCATGGCTAAATTACTTAGCCATGCAATATTAATATTGATTAATGAAAGCCAACTTCTGAACCTTTTTCAGATGCATTTTCCAACCAATCCATTACGTATCCTGCAACCGATCGAAAGCATACTAAGCGAGCAGTCGTGTCACTGGTAAACCAAAATGCAACAGCTAATTGAGCAATTCGAGTGCGCCGTACTTCACCAACTGGTAATATTTTTGATGACATATCAGCAGGTGAACCTTTTGATATTACATCCCTGATAGAACTACCTGTAAGTTCAAAGACAGCACGAGCATCCGATACGTTTACAATTAGACTATGCACACCTTGTAAAGATTTTTCCATTTTTGCAATCGTTGCATCTACAGATTCATAATCAACCATAACCAATAATTCGTCAGGTGACATCCACGCAGTTGCCCCTTTAGATGTAAAAACACATTGACGCTGATCAGGTATATTTGTTCCTGTTACAACTTTAATCACTTTTGCTATTGCATCTGACTTTAAATCGCCTCGCAGAGTAATCATACCTATAAGTCCAGCATCTTTCACATTAATGGATCCATTGCTAGAAGCACCATTCAACCCTGTAACACTAAACATTTTGACGAACTCCTTCTGGATCAAGGAAAACTTGATCACAAATTTTCACCTTTATAATCTCACCTTCTAATGTTGGAAAATCAATAATTTCTCCCATACGATCTGGACCAAATTCAATTAATCCCATAGCTATTGAGCGCCCTAATGTTGGTGAAAAATATGTAGACGTAACACGCCCAATCATATTTTTAACACCATTTTCTCTCACGGTACCATCAGTTGCATAAGCCCCATCTGGTATAACCACCTCTGGATCAATAGTCTTCAAACCAACTAACTTCCAACGAGAAGGGTCAGCCATATTAGAACGCAAATGAGCACGCTTACCTAAGAAATCATCTTTCTTTTTTGATATAGCCCATTGCAGGTTTAGATCTTGTGGAATTACAGTACCGTCAGTTTCATCACCAATCATAATGAAGCCTTTTTCTGCACGCATCACGTGCAAACATTCTGTACCATAAGGCTGAATACCATATTCTACACCAGCCTCCATGCACATATCCCAGAAGGCTTGGCCATCTGAAGCGGGCACAGCTATCTCGTAAGAAAGTTCACCCGAAAAAGAAATGCGGAAGGGGCGAGCCTTAATACCGCCAATTTTACCCTCAACAAAACTCATGAATGGCAGTGCTTCCGCTGACACGTCCATACCACCTAATTTTTCTAAAACTTTACGAGCATTAGGGCCAACTACTGCAATTTGTGCATACTGCTCAGTGACGTTTGCCGTGTAAACTTTCCAGTCCCACCATTCAGTTTGCAGCCATTCCTCCATCCACGTATGGATGCGGTCAGAGCCTCCAGATGTCGTATGACATAAAAAGGTTTCTTCATCTAATCGTGCAACTACACCGTCATCAGTTAGAAAGCCATTCTCAGTACACATAAGTCCATAGCGGCATCGTCCAACCTTTAGATTTGACATCATATTTGTATATAACATGTCTAAAAATTTACCTGCATCAGGTCCTTTTACAACAATCTTACCCAAGGTCGAAGCGTCTAGTAATCCAACACTGTTGCGGGTGTTCAAAATTTCTCGGGTAACTGCCTCTTGCACACTTTCACCATCTCTCTGGTAGCAGTATGGACGACGCCAATCAGCAACTGGCTCAAAGAACCCTCCGTTATCTTCTATCCACTGATGAATTGGTGTTTTACGAATAGGTTTAAACAATTTACCCCGAGCATCACCAACAATCGATCCCATAGAAATCGGGTGATAAGGGGGCCGGAATGTCGTTGTCCCAACATTTGGAATATCAGCATTCAAGCTATCTGCTAAAATTGCCAATCCATTAATATTTGATAATTTACCCTGATCCGTTGCCATGCCAAGTGTTGTATAACGTTTAGTATGTTCAACACTCTCATACCCTTCAAGAGCAGCAAGACGTACGTCGGAGACTTTTACATCATTTTGATAATCCAGAAAGGTCTTAGCTTGTAATTTTATGGACATGCCTTGAGGCATTTGCCAAATTTGTTCTATGGGAGCCTCTGGCTCTGCAAATGCTTTTAAAGGTATCGAAGCTTTTGGTTTGTAACCTATTTCTTTTAATGCTTTACGGCATTGAGAGATTGCATCTTGCATTGAGCTTTTAGCGTCTAAACATCCATTAGCCGTACCACCGACTACTACAAAGCCAGTTCCATCTGCCCCTAATGGTGGTCGCTCTGGATCTGGTCGAAACATTGCCTGATTAGCATCCCAATTTAGTTTTCCACCACAATGTGACCACAAATGTACAATGGGAGACCAGCCTCCTGACATAGCTACTACATCACATTTAATTTCTTCTAATGGGACACCCTCGCCTGCCTGCAAACAAATTGAAACGCCCGTAACTTTTTTGGATCCTTTTACTTTAGAAATAGCCATACCAGTTTCAACACGAATGCCCATTTTACGAGCTTGGTTTGGTAGAGCCCCTTCAACTGAAACCCGAGCATCTAAAATTGCTGCTACCTTTAGACCAGCCTGAACTTGTGCAATGGCAGTACGATAAGCATCATCATTATTAGCCGCAAGAACCATGACATCTCCACAAGAAGTGCCATAATCAATGATGTAATCACGTACTGCGCCTGCTAGCATTACTGCTGGAATATCATTACCAGCAAATGATAGTGGGCGTTCAATGGCACCAGTAGTAGTAATAATACGCTTGGCACGTATGCGCCATAAACGATGCCGCGGGCCATATTTTTCTGGTGAATGATCAGTTAAACATTCATAGCCTGTGGCCCAACCATGATCATACACTCCTGCACCCATAGTACGGGCACGCAATGTAACATTAGGCATTTTCTTTAATTCACTTAACGCATTTTTAATCCATTTAGAACTATTTTTCTCATTGATTAAAACATCATCAACAGGTGCACGACCTCCCCATGTATTTGTTTGCTCCAGTACTAAAACTTTGGCACCAACACGGCCAGCCTCAAGAGCTGCAGCCAATCCAGATGTACCGCCCCCCACAATTAAGACATCAACGTGAGCATAAAAATACTCATATTTGTCGTCATCTTTTTCTGTCGGAGCTGCACCCAAGCCAGCGGCTTTGCGAATAAAAGGTTCAAACATATGTTTCCAGGCAAATCGTGGAAACATAAACGTTTTATAGTAAAATCCCGCTGGAAAAATTGGGCTCATAATACGATTAACACCACCAATATCGAATTCTAATGAAGGCCACGCATTTTGACTTTTTGCATTTAATCCGTTGAATAATTCAGTGGTTGTTGCCCGTTGATTGGGTTCAAATTTACCACCTTCACCTAAACCAACAAGTGCATTTGGCTCTTCAGGGCCAGATGCAACTATACCGCGTGGACGGTGGTATTTAAATGAGCGGCCAACCAACGTTTGGCCATTAGCCAAAAGTGCAGAGGCTAATGTGTCACCCTTAAATCCAGTCAAACGTTTCCCATCAAAGGAAAACTCTACCAACTTAGTGCGATCAATTAGGCGGCCGCCTGAAGATAATCTTGTACTCATTTTACAAACCCCTCCCACTCAGGGCGTTTCTTTTTTATTTTATTTATAAGAGATTTTGGCGGTACCAATGATTGGGCTGAATAAGTTCCAAATACTTCCAACGTCACAGTACATCGCGCAGCATTAAACCATTTTCCACAACCAAAAACGTGACGCCAGCGCTCAAAATGAACGCCCTTTGGATTGTGGCGCATGAACAGGTAAGTTTCCAAATCATCATCAGATGCACCAGCACCAAAACGTTCAATATGGGCTTGACCATCACAGTGCAAGTCAGTTTCATCAGCTGTAATTTCACAATTAGGACATCTAAAGTTCAGCATTTTGTACCTCACTCAAAAAATAATTATTTAATTTTTTCATCATCATTTGATCGTCTCCAAACATTGATCAATAGTATTCTTTGCTTGGCGTAACATTTCCAAATCTACAGTAATTTTATCTTTTAAACGCAACAAATTAAACTCCACACTTTGACTTTTAGCAACTCTCTGATCAAAGCCAGCCAAGTCAGTGTCCTCAATAAATGGCAATGCAAAAGTATTATTAACAAGTTGCAACTCCCGGAAAATAAATGGTTCATCATCAAAGCGAATAGTTAAAATATCATTAGCTTGCGCTGATTTAATACCCGCATTACCCACCACTTGCCATCGATCGCCACTTTTTAATTTATAAGTAGCGAAAAATGATGGTATACCATTAGCAGATGAAGTGCTGATAGTTGCCCAACAAACTTTTGATGACTCAACTTTAGTAATCTGAACTTGGCCAGATATTTCATAAACTTCCATGGATTTATTTTGTGCTATTGCCACAGACCCAAAAGAAATTATTCCTAAAGTAAAAATAATATTTTTCATTAGTGTGCTACTCCTGCGGCAACGCTTTCATCAATGAAGCGGCCCTCTTGAAAGCGGTTGAGACCAAATTGAGCACCCAGACCAGTTTGCTCATCCTTGGCCATTAATTCTGCCATTGCCCATCCTGAACCTGGGATTGCTTTAAATCCACCTGTTCCCCAGCCACAATTTATGAAGCAGCCTGATAATGGTGTTTTTGATATTATTGGAGAACGATCACCCGTTACATCTACAATACCTCCCCAGTGGCGCAGCATTTTTAGTCTGCTAACCATGGGAAAAGTTTCAATCAAAGCACGCACGGTTTCTTCTAAATGATGGAATGAACCACGCTGCGTATAATTATTAAAGCCATCAGTACCCCCACCAATGACCATTTCACCTTTATCAGATTGTGACATATAGCCATGGACGGTGTTCGCCATGACCACAACATCCATACAGGGTTTAATTGGCTCTGAAACTAGTGCTTGAAGTGCAACTGATTCTAGTGGAAGTCGGAAACCTGCCATTTCAGCCAAATGTCCAGAATTACCAGCCACAACAATACCAAGTTTCTTGCATTTTATATCGCCTTTGGATGTTTGCAAGCCAGTCACCTTACCGCGTGACTGCGTCACACCAGTAACTTCACATTGCTGAATAATATCCATTCCCATTTCTGAACACGCTCGCGCATAACCCCAAGCAACTGCATCGTGGCGAGCCGTGCCACCACGGGGCTGCCATAAGGCGCCCAATACTGGATAGCGCGGGCCAGATAACTCAATGATAGGACATAAATCTTTAACTTTTTGCGGCCCTATATATTCAGTTTTAACCCCCTGTAATTTGTTTGCATGCGCTGTGCGTTTATAGCCACGAATTTCCGCCTCAGTTTGAGCCAGCATCATTACGCCCCGTGGACTAAACATTACATTATAATTTAAATCTTGTGACATTGTTTCGTAAAGAGAGCGCGCCTTTTCATAGATTGCAGCAGATGGGTCTTGAAGGTAGTTTGAGCGAATAATTGTAGTATTGCGCCCAGTATTGCCCCCACCGAGCCAACCCTTTTCAATAATGGCAACATTAGTAATTCCATAATTTTTACCAAGGTAAAACGCCGTTGCTAGTCCATGCCCACCTGCCCCAACGATTACAGCATCATATTCTTTTTTCATCTGAGGCTTTGCCCATGCTCGCTCCCATCCTTGATGATGAGAAAGTGCATTTTTAGCGATAGCAAAAGCAGAATAACGTTTCATGATATAGTTACCTTCAATCAAAAAATTTGGCATTATTGCCGTTATTACATATTAAATTGTCAATCCAGCCAAAAATACGTTTCGATTTATAACATAACCGACATTTTTCAAAAAAAGAAACTTAACTGAATAAAAAAATGGCCGCGTAGTTAAGTTTTATGACTCCACTTTGCCTCTCCACAAGTTTAGATAATATGTTGAAGAGGATTTTTTAAATGATTTGGTTTTTAGGCTCAGCGGCATGTTTGGTTTGCACTGGCTTTATTGTGCGATCTATTTTGCAGCCCCAAACAATCGATATAAGCGCTGCATCAAAAGATTTAGCATTGTATAAAGATCAGCTGCGAGAAGTAGATAGCGATTTAGCCCGTGGCGTTTTAAGTGAGACAGAAAGTGAATCTGCCAGATTAGAGATTTCACGACGAATTTTGGCAGCTGATAAACGTGCTCAAATGGAAACACTAGCAAATCCAGCTCCAAGTATTATCAACAAACTGTTAGCAGCGTTTGTAATACTTACAGTTTTGACTGGCTCATTAGGCATTTATGCTAACTTGGGAGAACCCAATTTACCAGACCGCCCTCTAGTTGCTAGATTAGCCGCCGCCCAAGAGGCCCGCGCGCAACGCCTAAGCCAAGAGGATGCTGAAGTTCAAGTTCCAGATGAAAAAATTAATATTCCAGAAGATTACTTAAAATTAGTCAAAAGACTTCGCGAAGCCATCAAAAAAAGACCCAATGATGAACAAGGTTTACGTTTGCTTGCCTTACATGAGTTTCGCATAGGGAAATATCGTGCTGCTCGAAAGGCACATACACGCATCATGAAAGTTGTAGGTGATAAAGTCACTGCTAAAGATTATATTGATTTTGCAGAAGTCATGATCTTTGCAACCAATGGCTATGTTTCACCTGAGGCAGAAATTACTTTGAGCCAAGCACTAAAATTAAAACCAAATGATGGACGGACACGCTACTATTCAGGGCTAGCAATGGCACAGAATGGGCGAGCTGATGTGGCCTACAGGCTTTGGGAAGGGTTACTCAAAGAGGGTCCACAAGATGCAGCATGGATCCCACTAATAAAAAGCCAAATTGATGATGTTGCTCGTTTAGCCGGAATTAATATGTCAAATCAACCTCTCCCCGGACCAACTACAGATCAAATCAATGCGGCATCAGAAATGACTAAAGAAGACCGAAAAAAAATGATCCGGGGCATGGTTGCAGGCTTAGGCGAACGCTTAGCCACAAATGGTGGAACAATGAACGAATGGGCGCGATTAATTCGTGCTCTGGGGGTACTAGGGGAAACCGCTCGCGCTTCAGAAATTTGGAATGAAGCAAAAGATGTCTTTAGCGATAATCCAAAGGCTTTAAATCTCTTACTGGAAGCAGCACAAGCCGCCGAGATTTCTCAATGAGTTATTACAATGATTTTATTACATTTGCAGATTCAATCCCAAAATTTAAATCTTTGCTAGGGTTAGATTTAGGAACAAAAACTATAGGTGTTGCGGTTTCTGATACTTTATGGTCAATCGCAACCCCACGGGAAACAATTAAACGTAAAAAGTTTGGTCTTGATGCTGATGCATTAGACGTCATTATTAAAAACACAAATGCAGGAGGTATTGTATTAGGACTTCCTATGAATATGGACGGAAGTGAAGGGCCCCGATGTCAGGCAACTCGGGCATTTGCCCGAAACCTAGCTGCACGTTGTGATTTGCCCATTGGGTTTTGGGATGAAAGATTATCAAGCATAGCAGCTGAACGAGCAATGCTTGAGGCTGATATGAGTCGAGCAAAACGAGCGAATGCCATTGACCACGTCGCTGCAAGCTATATCCTTCAAGGCGCCTTAGATCGCATTGGAAACCTTTCATAATGGATGAAGTTTGGAAACGTGAAGAGGTCGAAAGTCCTTGTATAAAACTATGTATAATCCACCCTGAAAGTGGGTTTTGCATGGGCTGCTATCGGACCGGTGATGAAATTTCAATGTGGTCAAATATGACCCCCACTGAACGGCGCGCCAAAATGTTAATATTACCTGCTCGTGAAAAATCAGTTAAAGGCAAACGGCGCAGGCAAGACTAATAGTTAATTAACCCAGAATGCTGTATAAAGCATACTTGAAGCAATACTTATAAGAAAAAATGCAAATATGCGCTTCAACGTTTTAACATTTAATTTATGAGCTAGATCAGCACCAATGGGTGCAGTAATCATAGTCATTGAAACTACGACTAAAAATGCTGGAATATTTACATAGCCAATAGTTATCGGGGGTAGTTTTAGTTGGGGTGGCTGTGCAATAAAAAATCCAACAGCACTAGGTATGGCTATGGCAAGACCAAAGCCAGCAGCAGTTGCGACAGCTTTATGGATTGATATTCGGTGTAAAGTCATAAGAGGGACTGCGAAGCTACCTCCCCCAATACCCATAAGAACAGACAAGAATCCAATAAAAGAACTAATTAAAGTACGAGTTACACCCGTTGGCATTGTTTCATTTAAGTATAAACTTTTACGACCAAACGCCATATATAGGCCAATAAAAATACCTAAACATCCAAAGATCATTGTAAGCGTATTCGATTGAACTTTTGCGGCAACTAATACACCAATGATTGCTCCAAAAATAATGCCGGGAGTCCACTTTTGAAGTATTTTCCAATCAACAAATCCACTTTTATTATGACTAAAAACTGATCTAATAGATGTAAATACAATTGTTGCTAATGACGTCGCAACGCAAATTTGCATTAATTGAGGGTTATCATAGCCTAATCCAGAAAATGCATAGTAAAATGCCGGTACTAAAACAATACCACCTCCAACACCCAACAGCCCTGCTAGGAGTCCAGCAAAGGCCCCTATTACCAATAATATAAAAAATGTTGGTAAAAAAATTAAAAGCTCTTGCATAAAATATTCCATTTAAATGTTTTAGCCTTCTTGGGCTGCTCGTTGTAATTCTAATGTATTATTTAAGGAATGCTGAATAACTTCAATACCAGCTCCTTTGATGTGTGCTTCTTCTGATAAGGTTCGCTTCCATATTCGCGCTCCTATTTGGCCTGCAAACAGCCCAAGCATATGGCGTGTTATCTGATTAAGGCGTCCACCTGTATCTAAGTGATTTTGTATATATGGCAACATTTCGTGAATAATACTTGAAACCGTTTTTGGTTGCGTTTCTGAACCAAATAATGAGTCTGCTTGTGCTAATATTTCCATTGGATTATGATAGGCAACTCTTCCAATCATTACTCCATCTAATCCTCTATTAATTTGTTTCACAGCATCAGAAAATGTTTGCAATCCACCATTCAAAATAATTTCCAAATCGGGTCGATCTTTTTTAATTTTATGTACAAGTTCATAATCTAATGGTGGTATATTTCTGTTTTGTTTAGGTGAAAGTCCACTTAGCCAAGCTTTCCTCGCATGAACAGTAAAAGAAGTTATTCCACATGATGAGACTTTTTCAATAAAACCAGGCAACATCTCATGAGGTTCTTGATCATCGACGCCAATCCGACATTTTACTGTAATTTCGGCACCAGTTGACGCATCAATCATAGCACTTACACATTCAGCGACTAAATCAGGTTCTTTCATTAAGCAGGCACCAAATCTTCCTGACTGAACACGATCAGATGGACAACCTATGTTTATATTAATTTCATCATAACCGGCATCACACCCCATACGCGTAGCTTGAGAAAGTTGACTTGGACTAGAGCCTCCCAGTTGAAGTGCAATGGGGTGTTCAAGATCATTAAACTCTAACAAGCGATCTGCATCACCATGTATTAGAGCAGGCGCAGTCACCATTTCTGTATATAACAGTACTTCTTTGGATATAGTTCTATGTAAAAAGCGGCAATGGCGATCAGTCCAATCCATCATTGGGGCGACAGAGAGTGTTCTATTTATTAAATTCACGAATGGCCTACTAATTTTTTTAGATATATTTTATATGTTTTAATAGATCTAATTTCTAAATAATAGTGTAAATTAGTTATACAAGTAATAACTCAAAAACAGATCGTTAGTGGAGCCAATAATTTAGTAGATTAATATTTAATTTAGTCAACATTACTCATCATTGCTTTCCCAAATTCTTCAAAAAGTGGTTTAGATACATTGTCTTCAGATGCATTCCATTCTGGGTGCCACTGGACAGCATAAGCAAAGTTAGTTGCATTTTCTACTCGAAGAGCTTCAGGAGTACCATCCGTCGCATAGCCTTCAATTATGATACGATTACCAGCTTCTTTAATTCCCTGACCATGCAACGAGTTTGTTGTCACGATATCTTTGCCAAATATTTTTGCAAAATGCCCACCTGGTACTAGCTTTACATCATGCCGCATCGCAAACTTTTCATCCACTGTACCCTCAGGCGGCATCCGGTGGTTTATACGACCTGGTATTTCACGTATTTCAGGGTGTAGAGATCCACCAAAAGCAACATTAAATTCTTGAAATCCACGGCAAATACCCAGAATTGGAACTCCTAGCTCCACACAAGCGCGAATTAATGGAAGAGCTACGGCATCACGATCACGATCAAAAACACCATGCGCTTCAGTTTCTGCTTCTCCGTATTCACTTGGGTGGATATTAGGGCGGGCTCCAGTCAACAAAATGCCATCAAAACGCTCACAAAGTTCATCGATATCAGAAATAGTAGGTACAGCAGGGAATATTACCGGCATTGCCTTAGTAACGTTATAAACAGCTTCAAGATTAGATGTACCCGCCAATTGAACAGGGTAGGAATCATCTTGCAAATATGAGTTAGAAATTACTCCAACAATTGGGCGTTTCATAAAAAATCCTAAATATTTAAATAATTACTTTAGTTATAACCATGAAAGATAAAAGAGATTTTTTCACCAAAAGTTTATTTTGTATTTTAATAAAAGAAAAGTAGTTATATTCCAACAGCATGAAATATAAAAATTAATAAATTAAATAAATATTATAAATAAATTTATACGCTGGCTTTAAAAGCCTTCTAAAACAAGCTTACCTCGCGCCGTATTACTTTCTAGAATTTTATGAGCTACTTTTAGATTAGTAGCATTTATTGTACCTAAGGTTTCTGTTGCAGTGGACCTAATTTTACCCGCATCTAAAAGTTCTGCGACCTGGTTTAATATATAATGTTGTCGGATCATATCATTAGTTTTAAAGAGTGAACGCGTATACATAAACTCCCAATATATTGAAATACTTTTTGGCTTAAATGGCATAATACTGAGATCACCAGGATCATCAATCAGACCAAATCTTCCTTGTGGCGCTAAAAGTTCTGCAATCTGCTCAATATAATTACCAGTTTGATTAGTCGAGAAGACATACCCAGGCTGGCCAAGCCCCAAGGCCAAAACCTGTTCACACAGAGGTTTAGAGTGATCAATAACATGGTGTGCACCAAGTTGAGTAGCCCACGCACTCGTTTCAGGCCGTGACGCTGTGGCTATCACTGTTAGATTAGTAAGTGCGCGTAATAGTTGGATAGCAATTGATCCAACCCCACCAGCACCTCCAATAATTAAAATAGAATTTGCATCATTTGAAACTGGTTCATTTACTCTAAGGCGATCAAACAACATTTCAAAAGATGTTAGTGTTGTTAAGGGTAATGCAGCTGCTTGAGCCGGTGATACAGATTTAGGTGCCAAACCCACAATACGCTCATCAACTAAATGGAATTCAGCATTAGTGCCAGACCGATCAATTGCACCAGCATACCAAACTATATCACCCACTTTAAACATAGAGACCACATCACCAACTTCAACCACTTCGCCCACAGCGTCCCACCCTAGTATAGCGGCATCATCGCCTTCAGGTGGCCTAGTTCGGCGCATTTTTGTATCAACAGGATTAACAGAAATAGCTTGAACCTGAACTAATAAGTCATGGCCACTTGCAGTTGGCATTGGAACTTCTAAATCGATTAATGAATCAGCTTGGTCAATCGAACCAATATGTTTATAACCTACTGCTTTCATCTTTATATTCCTGTTTTATAATTTTTATAAGCGGTCAGTACCATATATGGTTATAAGGCTAAATATTATTACATTCCAAATAAAACATTAAATATACACATATTTTATCAATGAATTTTTTAAAAAAGAGAATAAATGACTAACGCTTATATTATTAGATATAATCAAGGCGATGAATTTCAAATAGACCCACCGCCTAAATTTTTAAGAAATAACGTTTAATCCTGCTGCTTTAATACCCGCTACAGCAGCAATTGTATCATTCTCAGATGTATCACCAGTTACGCCAACGGCACCAATTATTTTATTTTGATCATCTGTTAGTAGGACGCCTCCACTTACAGGGGTAAAACGTCCCTTAAAAGAAACACTAAGTGCAGTAACAAAATATGCCTGCTGTTCTGCACGTTTCATAATAGCAGATGAAGGGATACCCATCATAATAGCGGCATGCGCTTTGCCATCAGCAACTTCAAAACGACCAGCAGATGCTCCATCAGATCTCTCAAACGCTTTTAAGTTGCCACCAGTATCTAATACTACCACTGTGAGTGGCTGCATATTTGCTTGGCGCCCTTTCTCAAATATATTTGTTATAATTTCCTTGGCTTTTTCAAGTGATATTTCTGACATATTTATTATCCTTTAAGTTCTAGTCTACGAGCGTGTAAAACTGGTTCAGTATAACCTGATGGTTGAATTGCACCTTTAAAAACAAGATCACATGCTGCTTGAAAAGCAATTGATGTAAAGTTTGGTGCCATTGGTGAATACGCAGTGTCATTAATATTTTGGCCATCTACTACACCAGCCATTCGCTGCATAATTGTCATTACTTCTTCTTGTGAAACGACACCATGATGTAACCAATTAGCGATATGCTGAGATGAAATACGGCACGTTGCGCGATCTTCCATCAGTCCAACGTTATTGATGTCTGGCACTTTGGAACAACCTACACCTTGATCAACCCAACGCACGACATAACCCAAAATACCTTGGGCATTGTTCTCAACTTCTTTTGTAATTTCGTCATTTGACCAATTTTGACCTTGAGAGATAGGGAATTGTAAGATCGTATCCACAGAAGCGCGTTTTCCACCTGCCTTAATTTCATTTTGCCGCGCAAATACATCAACCTTGTGATAGTGCATTGCATGTAAGGTTGCTGCCGTCGGAGATGGTACCCAGGCACAATTAGCACCAGATTGTGGATGCCCTATTTTTTGTTCCATCATATCCGCCATATTATCAGGAACCGCCCACATACCTTTGCCAATTTGAGCCTTACCTTGCAGGCCACATGCCAAGCCAATATCAATATTTTGATCTTCATAGGCCATAATCCACGGCTGCTTTTTGATCTCATCTTTACATAGAAATGGGCCCGCTTCCATTGATGTATGAATTTCGTCACCCGTTCGGTCCAAGAACCCTGTATTTATGAAGGCCACCCGATTTTCTGCTGCACGAATACATTCCTTTAAATTTACAGTCGTTCGACGCTCTTCATCCATAATACCAATTTTTACTGTATACTGCGGCAAGCCCAGCGCTTTTTCTACTTCTGTAAAAATTCGGTCAGTAAATGCAACTTCTTTTGGGCCATGCATTTTTGGCTTTACGATATAAACTGATCCAGTCATGGAATTGCCTGACTTTCTATCTAAGTCATGCATTGCGATTGCAACCGTAAACATTGCATCCATAAAGCCTTCACTAATCTCATTTCCATCTGCGTCTAGAATAGCTGGGTTAGTCATCAAATGACCAACATTTCGCACCAACATTAATGCTCTGCCCTTAAGAGAAAATGGTGAACCATTTGGAGCAATATAATTGCGATCAGGCAATAATCGGCGCAATAGTGTTTTCCCACCCTTTTTGAAACTACATGTTAGGTCACGTTTCATAAGTCCTAACCAGTTTGAATAGGCAAGAATTTTATCTTCAGCATCTACGGCAGCTACACTGTCCTCACAGTCCATGATTGCCGACATAGCACTCTCTAAGATTACATCCGAGATACCTGCTTTGTCAGCTTTACCAATAGGTGTGTGAGCATTAAAATATAATTCAACATGTAAATTATTATTTTTGAGTAAAATAGTTTCTGGAGCATCTGGCTCATTACGGTAACCGGCGAACTGGCTAGTATTTTTTAGTTTTTTCCCATCTGCTAATAATTCCCCATCCTCAACCCAATAACGAGTTGCATCTGCATGAGATAAATCATGTAAAGGAAAAGTTTCATCTAAGAATCTTTTTGCGTAAGCTATCACTTCAGCACCACGTACAGGGTCATAATCTTTTGATTCTGATAGCCCCCCCAATACATCCGTGCCATAAACAGAGTCATACAATGAACCATACCGAGCATTAGCAGCATTGAGTGCAAAGCGCGCATTAGTAATTGGAACAACTAACTGTGGCCCTGCAATAGACGCAATTTCAGGATCAACATTAGAAGTTTTTATTTGAAAATCTGAACCTTCCTCAACCAAATAACCTATCGAGATCAGAAAACCTTTGTATTCTAATGCGTCAAATGTTTTGCCTCGACGTTCTATGTGCCAGTTGTCAATTTTTTGTTTTAATTCTTTACGCTCTTTTAAAAGTGTTTTGTTTATTGGACCCAATGTTGAAACAATTCCTGACAAACCCTTCCAGAAAGCGTCAGCAGATACATCAATACCAGGCAGTGCATTTGCTTCTACAAAATCAACAAGTTGGTCATCTACTTGCAATCCATATTTTTCTGTTCGTGCCATTTCTGTCTCCAACTGTTTAAGGTGGCGCACATGCGCCAATTTATTGAAATAATTATTTCTAATTTAGAAATATTTCAATTACTTATTTATTACTAAATATTGGCCAATTAATATTACCAATTATAAAAAGCAAGAAGTATATCGAATTCACTTTGATATATGCATGCAATCGTATACAATTTTTCCTCTTGCAGTCTAGACTTATATCCACGCTTGTGTGCTAAATATTTATGGAAACATTAGGATGAAACAAATTCAAACTCAAAAAATCTTACTTTCAGACTATCAAGAGCCTACCTTTTGGGTCGAATCTGTTAATCTACATTTTAAATTAGATCCCAATGCTACTCGTGTCATTTCAACAATCAAATTTACTCCAAATTTAAACCGCACTGATGGTCCACACGACTTAATTCTAGATGGACGCATGCTTAAATTAATCCATGTTGCAATTGATGGGCAGGTTTTGCAAAATCAGGATATATCTTTAGATGCTGAAGGTTTGAGTATTTCCGCTGACATTATTCCTCAAGCTGGTTTTATATGGAAAGCAGAAGTTGAAATAAACCCTGCTGGAAATACAGCATTAGAGGGCTTATATATGTCAAATGGAATGTATTGCACTCAATGCGAGGCACAGGGCTTCCGCAAAATTACTTATTATCCAGATCGACCAGATGTCATGGCATTATTTGATGTCACAATTGAAGGTGAGCAACCCGTACTTTTATCTAATGGCAACAAATACGGGCACGGAAAGTGGCAAGATCCTTGGGTGAAGCCAGCATATTTATTTGCTCTAGTTGCAGGGGATCTTACGTCCTATGACGATACGTTCATCACAACAAGTGGTCGTAAAATAGATTTACAAATTTTTGTTCGTGAGGGTGACCAAGGAAAATGTGAGTACGCCATGGATGCCTTAAAACGCTCTATGGCTTGGGATGAACAAAACTATGGGCGTGAATATGATCTTGATTTATTTATGATTGTCGCAGTGGACGACTTTAATATGGGCGCAATGGAGAATAAAGGTTTAAACATTTTTAATTCAAAATACGTTTTGGCCAGCCCCAAGACAGCTACTGATCGGGATTTCGAATTAATTGAAGGTATTATTGCACACGAATATTTTCATAACTGGACCGGCAATAGAATTACCTGCCAAAATTGGTTTCAACTATGCCTGAAAGAAGGTCTTACAGTTTTTCGAGATCAACAATTTAGCGCCGACCAGAGATCTCCTGCAGTAAAACGTATTGATGATGTTTTGCAATTACGTGCACGGCAGTTTCGTGAAGATGCAGGTCCATTAGCACACCCATGTCGCCCTGAGGAATACATTGAAATTAACAATTTTTATACTTCAACCGTTTACGAAAAAGGTTCTGAAGTTATTGGAATGTTAAAATTACTAGTTGGCGATATTAATTATTACAAATCGTTAGATCTATATTTTGATCGTCATGATGGGCAAGCCTGTACTATCGAAGATTGGATACAAGTATTTGAAGATACATGTGAAATGGATCTCACCCAATTCAAATTATGGTATAGCCAAAGTGGAACACCAAAGGTAACCGTCTCTGAAAGCTATAATGATGGAACCTTAAGCTTAAAACTAACTCAGGATGAGTTTCCTTCCAATAACCGCAGGGGAAAGTCAGCTCAAGTAATTCCTATACGTACTGGATTTATTGGTGCCAATGGAAAAGAAATCCTGCCCGAAACTGTACTTGAATTAAATGAAAGCTCTCAAACTTTTAGCTTTGAAGTAGCCGAACACCCTACAGTTTCACTACTCCGCGGTTTTTCAGCGCCTATAATTTTAGAGCATAGAGTTAGTGCCAAGACTTCATCCTTCCTGTTTGCAAATGACACAGATACTTTCAATAAATGGGAAGCCGGTCGCAATATCGCAATGGAATTGCTCACAGAGGCGGCAAATGGAAACACCACCGATCCATCTTCATATATAGGTGCGCTAGACACACTTATTAGTGATGAAACATTAGACCCAGCATACCGGTCGTTACTATTAATGCTTCCAACCCAAGAAGCAATCGCACAGAGCCTTTTTGATAAAGACCACGTACCCGATCCAGATCAAATTTATATTTCTCGACACGAATTAGAGACGGCCATTGCAAAAGAGTTAAATAGTAAACTACCCGATCTATACAATAAGCTAGCAATAGAGGGCCCGTTTAATCCTAATTCTAAAGCAGCAGGAAAACGCGCCCTACGTAGCACGGCACTAAAGTTAATAACGAAACTTGATCATGGAAAAACTGCGCATCAACAATTTATAACTTCAAATAACATGACCGAACAATTATCTGCACTATCTCTAACAATCTCAGCTGGTGTTGGGGAAAAGCCTTCTAATCAATTCTATGAACAATGGAAGTCAGACCCTTTAGTAATAGATAAATGGTTCACTATTCAGGTTATATCTGCGCTGCCAAGTGAAGCACTTAACGTAACTCAGGCTTTGACACTTCATCATGATTTTAATTGGAAAAATCCCAATAGATTTCGCAGCTTGGTAGGAGCTTTTGCTAGCTCACCAGCAGCATTTCATGCTTCAGATGGGTCGGGGTATACTTTTGTTACAGACTGGTTGATAAAATTGGATGCAATCAACCCCCAAACAGCTGCTCGAATGTGTGGGGTCTTCGAAACCTGGTCACGTTACAATAAAAAACGCCAAACTTTGATCACAACTCAGTTGCGTAGAATTCAAACAACTCCAAATCTTTCTAGGGATACTTTAGAAATTGTGAGTAAAATTTTAGGCTAAAATATAAAACTTATAATTAATAAAATTCGCATCAAACTTAGACAAATAATTTAAATTAAAAGGTATATAAAAATTTTATAAGATAATCACGTATCATGTGGGTAGCCTAAATTATTATAAATTTATGATTACTTTATTAGCTTTGGTTTTTAGATATAATTTGACTAGCAAGTGAGACGTTTCTCACTTGCTAGTCAAACGTTGCGGCCTTAAAACCAGCGGCAGTTATTGCAAGAGAGTAAACCATGTCAGACCTTACATATGAAGAACCAAAACCAAAAATTTATTCAGGTGCCAAAGGTGACTGGGAATTAGTAATTGGGTTAGAAGTTCACGCACAAGTTGCATCAAAATCTAAATTATTTTCAGGTGCATCAACACAATTTGGAAATGAACCAAATTCAAACGTCTCCATGGTTGATGCAGCAATGCCTGGAATGTTACCTGTCATTAATGAATTCTGCGTAGAGCAAGCGGTGCGAACTGGACTTGGCCTTAAAGCTGCAATAAATTTATATTCCGCGTTTGATCGAAAAAATTACTTTTATCCTGATTTGCCTCAAGGTTATCAAATAAGCCAACTTTACCATCCGATTGTTGGTGAAGGTGAAATTTTAGTAGATATGGAGCCTGGGATTGCACGTAACGTTAGAGTAGAGAGAATACACTTAGAGCAAGACGCTGGAAAATCTGTACACGACATGGATCCCAATATGTCTTTTGTAGATTTAAATCGTACAGGCGTTGCTTTAATGGAAATTGTATCGATGCCTGATATTCGCAGTCCTGAAGAAGCCGCTGCATATGTGACGAAGCTGCGGCAAATTTTACGCTATTTAGGGACCTGTGATGGCAACATGCAAAACGGTAACATGCGCGCTGATGTTAACGTTTCAGTCTGCCCAAGCGGTCAATATGAAAAATTTCGAGCAACAGGTGATTTTAGTCACCTAGGGACACGCTGCGAATTAAAAAATATGAATTCAATGCGTTTTATTCAAATGGCAATTGATTTTGAAGCACGGCGCCAAATTGCCATCCTAGAAGATGGTGGAACTATTAATCAAGAAACACGTCTCTATGATGCTGATAAAAACGAGACGCGTTCTATGCGATCTAAAGAAGAGGCACACGATTATCGCTACTTCCCTGATCCAGATTTGCTACCTTTAGAAATTGAACAATCTTGGGTAAATGAAATAGCGGCTAGCTTGCCTGAACTTCCAGATGCAAAAAAAGCACGATTTGTAATTGAATTTGGAGTTACTGAATACGATGCGAGCGTTTTGACCGCTGATGCAATCGATGCAGATTATTTCGAAGCGGTTGCACAAGGCCGAGATGGTAAACAAGCAGCAAATTGGGTAATAAACGAGCTGTTTGGGCGCTTAAACAAAGCAAATTTGATTATTTCAGACAGTCCAATTTCCTCAAATCAGTTAGGTGCTATTTTAGATTTGATTTCAAAAGGTGACATTTCAGGCAAAATTGCAAAGGATCTTTTTGAGATTGTTTGGAACGAAGGTGGGGATCCAACTGAAATTGTAGAAATTAGGGCTATGAAGCAGGTTACAGATACGGGTGCCATAGAGACAGCTGTTGATAAAATTATGGCTGATAACCCAGATCAAGTACTAAAAGCACAAGCAAATCCAAAATTAGCAGGTTGGTTTGTGGGGCAAGTGATGAAGGTAACAGGCGGAAAAGCAAATCCAAAAGTTGTTAACCAAATTATTGCAAGTAAGCTTAACATTTAAAAATTTGATTTTTATAAACTTCAGTAAAGTTTATGACCTTCTAAAAAATAGTGAGTAATTGCGCCTATAATAATATTTTAATGATACGGACAAATAATTTTAAAACTTGCACTCTTGAATTGACGCTGTGAAATAGTAATATGTATAAAATACAACTGCATACGTTTGGAATAGATTATGGCAAATTTTGAGTACAAAGTGATCCCGGCACCTACTGCGGGCAAAAAAGCAAAAGGTGTAAAAGGTGCAGATGGGCGTTTTGCCAATGCATTGGCAGAAGAAATCAATAATTTAGCTAAAACTGGCTGGGAATACTTACGTTCAGAAAGTCTCCCATCTGTCGAACGTCCAGGCTTTATGCGCAAACGTCGCGAAGTATATCAAAATATATTAGTGTTTCGCCGTGAAACTAATCTTGAAGTAGATACTGAAATTATTGAAAAGGTTGAAAGTTTCAACCCATTTAAAAGCTTTTCAGCAAAAAAAGAACCTTTTTTTTCCAAAAGTAATGATTCACCCACTTCAGAACCCCTAAATCTCTATGAAAATATAGATCTAAAGCCAGAAGAACTTTAAGAAGCGCCAAGATCTAAGGATAGAGCGTGTAAACCGTCATTAAATTCTGTTTTTAATTGTGACATTACTGCTCGATGCGCTGCGACACGTGTCATATTTGCAAATTTAGACGATCTTATTTTAACATTAAAATGTGTTTCTTCACCTTCACGAAACCCGCCATGACCACGATGTGCTTCACTATCATCTACAACGATTAACTCGCTAGGATCAAATGCAAGTGTCAAAGCTGCAGTAATTCTTGTTTTCATTTCACTTTCCTTTTAATTACCCCTTGGCAACAGTCAGGAATATAGTAGTATTTCTTACCTGACTCGGGCAAGTGAATAAAGGACCTAAAATGGCAGACCGGCGCACCATGAATTTTGATTTCGACATTTCTGTATCAGCAGATAAAAAAAAGCGTGCCCGTACGCGCCGTGGAATGTCCGGAGCATCTGAAACATCAAAGATGACTTGTCAGCACGCAGAGTGCCAGGAGCCTGGAAAATATCGAGCTCCCTTGAATCCAGACAATTTAGAAGAGTTTCGTTGGTTTTGCTTAGCGCATATTCGCCAATTCAACCAAAAATGGAATTTCTTTGAGACACATACTGAAGAAGAGCTACAAGAACAGTTTGCAGCAGATCGAGTTTGGGAACGAAAAACTGAACCCCTAGGGAAACAAACTGCTGAACAACGTGCTTGGGCACGCTTAGGTATAGAAGACCCTCATCAAGTCTTAGGAGAAAACGCTACTAAAAATCCAGGTAAGGGGGATTCGTTAGGTGGCTCAAAACGCCTCCCTGCTGACGAACGCAAAGCAATTGATATCTTGGAAGCCAAAGACAATTGGACTAAGCCAGAGTTGCGAAAAAAATACAAATCTCTAATTAAAGAATTACATCCAGACCTGAATGGTGGAGATCGCAGTCAAGAAGAATTCCTCCAGAAAGTTGTTTGGGCATGGGATCAGGTAAAAAACAGTTCTAATTTTAAAGATTAGGTTCTAATACGACCACAAAGTCGCATTAGAACTTTCCATAAACAGTTTGCGTACTATTTTGCATTTAAGAACAGCTTGATTTGATATCAAGCCATATAAAGGATTATTCACATGGCAGACGGCACTTTGGACATCGGACAACCTACCGTAAAATATTCAGTTAGGGATCTGTTTGGGATCGACAGTGACATGGAAGTGATGGGCTTTTCTGAGAGTTCGGATCGTGTGCCTGATATCGACAGTACGTATAAATTTGATCACGATACAACATTAGCTATATTAGCTGGCTACACATATAACCGTCGCGTTATGATCCAAGGATACCACGGAACAGGCAAGTCAACTCACATCGAACAAATTGGTGCTCGTCTAAATTGGCCGACTGTGCGCGTAAATTTGGATAGCCATATTTCTCGAATAGATTTAATAGGAAAAGACGCTATTAAATTAGTAGACGGCAAGCAGGTTACTGAATTCCAAGAGGGCATATTGCCATGGGCATTGCGAAACCCAGTTGCAATTGTGTTTGACGAATATGATGCAGGTCGAGCTGACGTAATGTTTGTTATCCAACGTGTTTTAGAGGTAGATGGAAAGTTAACTTTACTTGATCAAAATAAAGTAATTTCACCCCACCCATCTTTTCGCTTATTCGCCACAGCAAATACTGTGGGTTTAGGTGATACAACTGGATTGTATCATGGCACACAGCAAATTAATCAAGGTCAGATGGATAGATGGTCAATTGTTTCCACCCTAAATTATCTACCACATTCACAAGAAACAGAAATAGTTACAGCTAAAAACCCAGGTACAGATGCAGAAATGATTGGCCGAATGGTTACCGTTGCCGAGTTGACGCGAAATGCATTTATGAATGGTGATATTTCAACAGTTATGTCACCACGTACAGTAATTGCATGGGCTCAGAATACAAATATATTTAAAGATGTGGGCTTTGCCTTCCGTCTAACATTTTTAAATAAGTGCGACGAATTAGAGCGTGAAACGGTTGCAGAATTTTACCAACGCCTTTTTGATGAAGAACTTCCTGAAAGTGCCGCATCCGTAAGTCTGGGTTAATGAAAAACCCAAACAATAACCCTGCTGACCCATTTAAAAAAGCACTCGCGGAAGCAACACGAGCAATGGCGGCCAATGGTGAGTTGGCTGTTGCATATTCTATAGATCCACCTGGTCTATCGAATGACACAGCACGGCTTCCCCAAGTAAGCCGCCGAATGACCCGCCAAGAAGTTTTGTTGGCGCGCGGAACTGCAGATGCCTATGCTTTACGTACAAGATTTCATAATGAAAGCATTCATAACCGCTATATGCCTGATGGGAGTGAAGCTCGTGAAATATATGAAGTTATGGCTACCGCTCGCTGTGAAGCCGTGGGAGCTCGAGCTATGCCTGGCACGGCAGGTAATATAGAAGCAAAATTAGAAGCTGAAGCTTTAGCATTAGGTTATGATAAAGTAACCTCATTCAAAGAAGTTCCTATGCCAACGGCTTTATCATATTATTTGCGACACGTTGCGACTGGGCGAGAAATGCCTTCAGCCGTTAACAACGCCTTAAGCCAATGGAAGACAACAATCGAGGAAAGATCAGGCAAGACATTCGATGACATTGGAAGCAAAATGTCTGACCAAACTGAGTTTGCGCGTTTTGCACGCCAGTTAATTGATGATTTGGGATACGGTGATCAACTTGGGAATGATCCGGACGATACTAATTCAAATGAAGATGCAGAAGAAGCTGAAAACCAACCAGAAGATGCATCTGATCCAGATACAGATGCGGGTGACACTTCAGATGAAAACGAAGACCAGCAAGAACAGTCCGATGACACCGAGCAATCGATGGATCAACAACAAGCACAAATTTCTATGGATGAAAGTGAGGAGAATTCTGATGCACAAGAAGCAGATGCACCCGACGGTGAGCCTCCAATTGCGCCACCAGTACCACCTGTTTCTGATGCTGATCCAAACTATAAAGTTTTCTCTACACAATTCGATGAAGAAGTTTTAGCGGAAGATTTGGCATCGACTGTTGAATTGGAACGCTTGCGTGCTTACTTAGATCAACAATTAGAACCCTTGAAGGGCGCAGTATCTCGCTTAGCAAACAAATTACAGCGCCGTTTACAAGCACAACAAAATCGTTCTTGGTCCTTTGATATGGAAGAAGGTTTGTTAGATGCAGGTAGGCTAGCCCGTATAATTTCAAACCCTACAACACCTCTTTCGTTCAAAGTTGAAAAAGATACAGAGTTTCGTGATACTGTTGTAACAATTCTGTTAGATAACTCTGGCTCAATGCGTGGTCGCCCAATTTCGATTGCAGCTATTTGCGCAGATGTTTTGGCAAGAACTTTAGAACGCTGCCAGGTAAAATGTGAAATCTTAGGTTTCACAACACGAACCTGGAAGGGTGGACAAAGTCGTGAGGATTGGCTGCAAAACGGTCGCCCTGAGGGCCCAGGTCGCTTAAACGATCTCCGCCACATAATTTATAAAGATGCTGATGCTCCATGGCGCCGGTCTCGCCCCAATTTAGGGCTAATGATGAAAGAAGGCTTACTAAAAGAAAACATAGATGGTGAAGCACTTGAGTGGGCACATAAACGTATGATGGCGCGTCCAGAAGCGCGTCGAATTTTAATGGTTATTTCAGACGGTGCACCCGTAGATGATAGTACATTATCAGTTAATTCTGCTGCATATCTTGAGAAGCACCTTCGTGATGTTATTACCATGATTGAGAAACGCAGTGCTGTAGAATTAACCGCTATTGGTATTGGTCACGATGTAACAAGATATTATGAACGTGCGGTTACAATAACAGATGCAGAGCAGTTGGCTGGGGCAATTACAGAACAGTTAGCCGGGTTATTCGATAACGATCCACGCGCGTCAAAACGTCAGGCAAGATAATGTTCCAGACGTTCAACGCCAAAACTACACCTGATACTGGGAAGTTACGGCTTGAAGCGTTACGTGCCAAAATGGCAGAAATCCACGTTGATGGTTTTTTAATTCCACGGTCTGATACTCACATGGGCGAATATGTATCGGCACGTGATCGGCGTTTAGAATGGCTAACCAGCTTTACAGGTAGTGCAGGATATTGCGCTGTATTTAATAAATGCGCTCTACTATTTGTTGATGGGCGGTATACATTACAAGCAACTGACCAAATCGATACAAATACCTTTGAAATCCAAAATATTCCTACCGATAAATTAACTGATTGCATTAATACTACACTATCGAGTGGTGGGAAATTTGCATATGATCCTTGGTTACATACTGAAGCACAAATTGAAAAAATTATGTCTTCAACACATAATAACATAATATTATTAGAAGTTGAGAACCTTATCGATGCCATATGGATTGATCAGCCTGATCCACCACTTAATTTAATGACACCCCACTCACTAAATTATGCTGGCATACACCACAGCAAAAAATTAAAGAATATTGGAAAAGAATTGATTGATACAGGCCAGTCTCATGTAGTTTTGACTCAACCTGATAGTATTGCTTGGGCATTAAATACTAGAGGTACAGACTTAGGTCAGACACCAGTTGCATTATGCTTTGCAACTGTAGCGTCAGATGGAGGGGTGAATTTATTTATTAATCTTCAAAAAGTTAATGATGAATTGCGAGATCATTTAGGATCAAATGTAATAATAAAAGATATTTCAGATTTTAGCCTACATCTTGCGTCCTTAACTGGTTCAGTGCGAATAGACTCTCAGACGGCTCCTATTGCAATTAAAAATATTCTTAAAAATGCTAATATTTCAGTAATTTCTGGAGCAGATCCAACCATATTAGCTAAGGCTTGTAAAAATAGAACTGAGCTAGATGGATGTATTAAAGCACATATTCGGGATGGTGCTGCTGTTGTTGAGTTTTTAAGTGAATTAAAAAACTTAGACATTAATCTAAAAATAAGTGAAATTGATTTAGTAAAAAATTTAGAAAATAAACGTATTGCTACTGGAAAGTTAAAAAATATTTCTTTTGATACAATCTGTGGTTCTGGCCCAAACGGGGCAATAGTGCATTATCGTGTAAACACAAATACCAACCGCACAATATCAACTGGTGACGTATTACTTATAGATAGTGGTGGACAGTATTTGGATGGTACAACCGATATCACTCGAACTATTGCAATAGGTTCAGTACCTAAAGAAGCCACTCGCATAAATACCTTAGTATTAAAAGGAATGATAGCTATCTCTTGTTTGAAATTTCCAACAGGTTTGGCAGGACGTGATATTGATGCTATAGCCCGACAAGCCTTATGGTCAGCTGGACTAGATTTTGATCATGGGACTGGGCATGGAGTAGGGTCATTTTTATCTGTCCACGAAGGTCCTCACGGAATTTCGCGACACAATCAAGTACCATTTAAGCCTGGTATGATAATCTCAAACGAACCAGGCTATTACAAAGAAGGCCATTTTGGCATACGAATAGAAAACCTAATTTATGTAAAAAAAGCTACTAATTCAAAAAATAGTTATTCTCGTAAAATGTTAAAATTTGAGACACTTACTTTAGTTCCTATTGACCAAACAATGATAGACATCAGCTTATTAAGCAATCAAGAGCGTAAATGGTTAAATGATTATCACGCAACTGTATTGGAAAAGCTGTACGATTTGGTCAGCGATAGCGCTAAAAAATGGTTAAATCTAGCTTGCGCACCAATCTAAAACTATGAGTGTTCTTCCTTTGATGTATCAAACAAAGCCTGATTAAAAGTTTTAAGGGCATCAAGATAATATAATACTCCACTTATTTCTGGCACTTTTTTTTCTTTGCCAAGAGTTACAACTGGGAGAAATTTGTATTTACCATTCATAAATATAGGCATCGCCGTTTCTAAATTTGCACCAATATCTAAATACTGCCCTTGCTCTACCATTTTCCATAACCTTTTATGTGATCCTATCTTAATAGTTTTGGGCCCACGCATAATTGATGCAACCTTGTATTTAACCAATAAATAGTTATGTGGCCCCTCTGCTAGATGAACACCTCTTCGCTCTAATTGTGTTAAGAAAAATGATCTATGAACCATTTTATTCGTAAACGCTGTAGCTATAGAAACAGCCACCATAACTGCCAATCCAGCTTGCCAATCGCCAGTTAGTTCAATCACAATTAGAATAGTAGAAATGGGAGCACCCAAAACAGCGGCTGCAACAGCACCCATTCCTGATAAAGCGTAGAGGGTTTCATCTCCTTGCACTGATGGAAAAATAGAAACCGCGACCCAACCAAAGGATAAACCAGTCAATGCACCTAGCATGAGAGATGGAGAAAATATACCTCCCCCCATTCGACCAGACAAGGTTATGACTACAGCCAGGCTTTTAGCAAATACAAACATAATTGCAGTCCATAATAATAGTTCACCTGTTAAGGCATCAGACATTGTTTCATAACCAACACCAATAATATGTGGAAATTTTAATGCAATTGAGCCTAAAAGAGCACCCGCAAAAGCAGGCCGCAAAAAATTAGGAATTGACCATCTTTTTTGAATTTTATCACCAAGAGTTTCAGCCCAAAAAATTGATTTAATCAAGCTTACGGCAACAAATGCTGAGACTATACCTAATATCAGATGTGCTGGTAATTCAATGTAAAAATCTTGTGTATGAACGGGTAAAGTAAACTCTGTGACATTTCCAAAGTACAATCTGCTAACCACAGTGCCAGCAACAGAGGCAATCAAAATTGGAGCTAAAGCCTGAACTGCATAGTGGCGCAAAACTACTTCAAGAGCGAATAATGCTCCTGCTAAAGGAGCATTAAATGATGCAGAAACAGCAGCTGCAACAGCACAACCCATAAGGTTACGCCCAGTAATTCCATCAGCATTAATCCATCGTGACACTTTGGAAGAAATCAATGAGCCTAAAAGGACAACAGGACCTTCACGTCCTGTTGATCCACCCATTGAAAGCGTGATTACAGAAGCTACACTTGATGCAAGCCCTGCTCGTCCCTCAACTCTTCCATCATAAAGTGCTGCGCCTTCAATGACGTGCCCCATTGACCTTGCTCGACCATCCTTGGTAAAAAAATGCAAGATAATTCCAATAAGGAGGCCTCCAAAAATTGGAATTCCCACAACTGTAAACCAAGGTAATTCTTCAACTACTGCAGTTAACTTTACACCACTTTCACCATAAAATAGCGTCTGAAAGTATGTTATTGTGAGGCGAAATCCTAATGTGGCAAAACCAGAAGCTACCCCAATCACTAGAGCAATTAGCCAAAATTGCATTTGATTCAAGCCATGCTTTTTTATGGCCTTAAATGGTTGTGTTAACGATCGCATAAAACTACTTAAAACTGTATTTCTATCGCCGATCAAACGCTTACCCCTTTAATTACTGTAATCTCTAAGTTAACATTTATAAAAGTTGGAGATCATTATGAATGACATTGCATCAGCTATCACAGAAATTAAAGCCTTACTTGGCGATCGTTTAAATACATCGCATGCAGTTCGTGATTTACATGGGCAAAATGAAACTTATTTCCAAATTATGTTGCCTGACGCAGTTGCCTTTCCTAATAATACCAGCGAGGTTTCAGAAATTTTAAAAATATGTACTAAATATAACTGCCCAATCATTCCATGGGGTGTTGGGACTTCCTTGGAAGGTCACGCGTTGCCGCTCAGAGGTGGAATAACAGTTGATTTAGCTAATATGAACAAAGTTTTAAATATTCAAAACGAAGATATGTTTGCCATCGTTCAACCTGGCGTAACACGTGAATCCTTAAATGATGAGCTGAGGGCAACAGGTTTGTTCTTCACTGTGGATCCAGGTGCAAACGCAACTTTGGGTGGAATGGCTGCAACTCGAGCATCTGGAACAACAACAGTTAGATATGGAACAATGCGAGAAAATGTTTTGGCAATGGAAATAGTTTTGTCAGATGGCAGAATTATTCGTACAGGAACACGTGCAAAAAAATCATCCGCAGGCTATGACTTAACAAAACTATTTGTTGGCAGTGAGGGTACTCTTGGAATAATCACAGAATTAACTTTAGCTTTGCAGGGCCAGCCTGAAGCAATTTCTGCTGCGGTTTGTAATTTTCCAACAATCAAGGCAGCCGTAAATGTTGTAATCATGGCAATACAAGCTGGAATACCATTAGCGCGTATTGAATTAATTGATGAAATTTGCATACGTGCTATAAATAAATATTCAAAATTAGATTATCCTGAAACTCCCCATTTATTTATGGAGTTTCATGGATCAAATGCTGGCGTTGCAGACCAATCACACACAATGGCAGAAATCATAAAAGAATTTAATGGTGGTGATTTTCAATGGTCGACTAGGCCAGAGGATCGCAATAAATTATGGGCTGCCCGTCATCAGGCTTATTACGCCACCAAGGCACTATTTCCAAAACAAATAGGTATGTCTACCGATGTTTGTGTTCCAATATCCAAGCTGGCAAAAGCTATAAGTGATACACAAGATGATTTGAAAAAATTTGATGTCGTAGGTTCGATTATTGGACATGTAGGAGACGGTAATTACCATACATTAATGTTCTGTGATCCAAATAACCCAAAAGAATTAGTGCGCAATAAGTTGCTTGCACATCGCATGGCGCAAAGAGCATTGGATGTAGGAGGAACCGTTACGGGTGAACATGGTATTGGAATGGGAAAATTAGATTATATGGCTCAAGAACATGGTGAAGCACTGACTGTAATGTCTGACTTAAAGCGATTGTTTGATCCAAAAAATATCATGAATCCTGGAAAAATGATTGATTTGAATTAAATTGTTTTGGTGTATCTAAAAGATATTATCTAATCTTAATATCTTAATAATCTGCGCTAAAGAAGCGCTCTCGCTGCTGCGCGGGCTTCAGGGGTAATCATATCTCCTGCCAGCATCCGAGCAATCTCATTTATACGTGCTTCGGTGTTTAATTCTATAACGGTAGTAAATGTTTCACTTTTTATTACATTTTTTTGAACCCGCCAATGATGTGCACCTTTGGCCGCAACTTGGGGGCTATGAGTTACTACTAACACCTGGCCTGAGGAAGCAATATCAGATAGCCTTTGTCCAACAGCATTTGCTGTTGCGCCACCAACACCACGGTCAATTTCGTCAAAAATCATGGTTATTCCCTTCGCTTTATTTGTTAGACAAACTTTGAGTGCAAGTAAAAACCGCGATAGCTCTCCGCCCGAAGCAATCTTATTGATAGGCCCCGCCGGTGCTCCCGGGTTAGTGGAAACCATAAATGTCACAGTATCTATGCCATCAGAACTGGCATTTGATACTTCAAAGTTTGTAGTAAATATAGCTTGTTCTAATTTCAACGGCCCCAATTCTTTAGCCATAAAATACTCTAATTCTTTTGCAGATTTTTTTCGGGAAACTGAAAGACCAGAAGCGAGTTTGTCATAGTCAACTTTTGCTTGGAACAGCTGTTGTTCCAAACTAATGATATTATCTGCACCCAGTTCGATTCCTTTAAGTTTCCTTGATAATTCTTGTTTAAACGAAGCTAAGTCATCGGGGAGTACTGAATGTTTCCGAGCAAGAGCACGTATTAAAAATAGCCGCTCTTCAGTTTTCTCTAATTCTAGTGGATCAAAGTCCAGTGATGACAAACAACTTTCCACACCTTGTTGTGAAGTGGATAGCTCTGATATAGCGCGCGATAATGCAGATATAGCTGTATCCAAGCGCCCTTCAGCTTGTCCTGACACGCCATCAAGCCAACGACTTGCATCATTTAATAAACCTTCAGCTCCGTCTAAACTTAAATTTTTTGATACCTTTTTTATATCTTCACAAATTTTTACTGAAGCCTGCATCAATCTACGCTTCACATCCAAAGTTTGATCTTCGCCATATTCAGGCGCTAATTGATTGATTTCATCAAGTGAATGAAGAAGGTATTCTTGATCTTTCTGTGCAACAGTGAATTCAGACTTAGTCGCCTCAAGTTGCTTTTTAAGATCATGATGAGCTTTCCATGCATTTCGAACATTAGATATATCTAAGCTTCCAAATTCATCTAATAAATCACAATGCTTGCGAGGATTAAGCAGTCCACGGTCGTCATGTTGACCATGCAATTCAACTAATACATCTGATAATTGTCGCAACATTTCGCCTGAACAACGCTGATCATTGACATATGCAGTTTTACGGCCGTCACTGGCATTTGTTCTCCGCAAAATTAATTCATCAGCATCTGAAAAGCCGGCTTCTTGTAATATAATCCTAGCAGCATGGCCATCGCTTAAATCAAAGCATGCATTTACTTCACCTTGGCTTGCCCCTGACCGTACAAGATCTGCACGACCACGCCATCCAAGAACAAACCCAAGACTATCAAGTAAAATAGATTTCCCAGCACCTGTTTCACCAGTTAGTACATTTAGTCCAGGCTGAAATTGTAAATCTAACCGATCTATCAACAACATGTTTGTGATATGAATACTACGCAACATATCGCGTTAAAGCCATTTCCCTTGGCCAACTCGACGCCATACGTCATTTAACCAACTCGAACCTTTACTATCTACTTCTTCTGTAAATAAATCCTTACCAGTTAATAAAACATATGTATCTTTGTACCAATCAGAGGACTGAAAGTTATGGCCTAAAATCGCACCAGCTGTTTGTGCATTAGCATTCAAGCCAAGTGATAGATACGATTCAACTAAACGGTGTAAAGCTTCAGGAGTATGACTAGTAGTTTGGAATTCTTCTACAACCACTCTAAACCTTGCAATAGCAGCACCAAAATGTCCACGCTTTTGGTAATAACGTCCAATTTCCATTTCTTTGCCAGCTAAATGGTCCAACGATAGATCAAATTTCAGTAAAGCAGGTAATGAATATTCACTATCAGGGTAACGCTCAATAACATTTCTAAATGCTTGTATAGCTTCAAATGTTACAGACTGATCACGACTAACATTATCAATTTGATCATAATAACTGAGTGCTATTAAATATTGTGCACGTGCTGCATTTTTATCAGCAGGGTAAAAATCTAAATAACGCCTAGAATCTTCACGGCTTTTTACATAAAACCCACCTTGGTGATTTGCAACTGCGGACATAATCAGAGATTGTTTTGCTAGTTTAGAATAAGGATATAATCGCTCAATCTTAGAAAACAAATCTGAGGCTTCTCGATTTAAGTTATTTTTTAATAGAATTTCAGCTTGCTTATATATTTTTTGTGCGGGAAGTTCTTCCAAAGGTTCTGGATTCCCCCCCCCATCACAGGCAAACAAAACACCAGAAAGGATGAGTAATAGCCATGTAATTTTACCCCATTTCATAGTCATAAAAATTCCTATTTTTCAGCACATTAAATACGCATATTTTATTATCAACTAACACATTTTATAAAAAAAAAAAACTGTTTCAACAGCTTAAATATTAAAAATATGAATCAGAAAATAAATATGGAATTTCAGCTATTGAACAAAGTCGTCCCAAGAAATACCTGCTCCAGGTAAATTATGACTAATATCACTTGAACATTCAATCATCTCCCAAGCATTTGGCTTAGAAAATAATGCATGTAATATCAAATTAGTTGCCCTGTGACCTGCTCGCTTGCCTTCGTATTGACCAATAATAGGGCAGCCAGCTAAGTAAAGGTCACCTAGAACATCAAGCATTTTATGGCCAACACATTCATCAACGCGTCGAAAACCTTCAGGATTTAAAACAATTCCATCATCTACAACAATTGCATTATCTAAGCTTCCACCAAGAGCTAAGCCAATTGATTGTAGATGATCAACATCACACAGCCTGCCAAATGTGCGACAATTAGATAATTCTCTTACAAAGGTACCATTAGCCATATTCAATTTTTTTTCTTGATGGCCAATTGCTGTATCCTCATAATCAATTTCAAAATCAATTTTTAACGTCTCACAAGGTGAAAGGCTAACTTCAAAATCATCAATTATAACTGAAATTGGCTCTAAAACTCTAATAGCCCTAATAGGTGCATCAAGTTTCTGCAAACCAGCCCGTAATATTGCGTTTACAAATGGAGCAGACGAACCATCCATAATTGGAACTTCAGGCCCATCAATATCAATAATAGCATTATGAACACCCGTGCCTGCTAATGAAGCCATTAAATGTTCAATTGTAGAAACTTCAGCTCCATCTGAGTTACTAATTCGTGTGCAAAGTTTTGTGTTACTAACTGCATCATAACGTGCCGGGATTAGATTATCACTATCCATTATATCAATTCGTCGGAACCATATTCCGTATTCAGCAGATGCAGGCAAGATAGTTATGCTACTAGCAATCCCTGAATGTAGACCGACTCCAGACATTTTAATTATTTTTTTTATTGTTGTCTGCATAACAACCTACAATTAAGATTATTTTAAATATAATTATAAATACAACTTACCCAACAAGCACTCAATTCACGCTTTGTTTCCAAATCTAACAAATTTGTAATATTTACTTAATTAACAAGAAAAGGGGCGGTAAACCGCACCCTTTTAAAATTTTACAGCTAGTTAGCCTGGCGCCTTAAAAAAGCCGGCACTTCAACTTGGTCATCGTTGATGTCCATCTCTTCATATTCTGAACTATAGCGAGACTCAGCAGGAGCAACTGGCTGACTACGCAATGTTGGTTCCAAATTTCCAGAACCTGTCATGCGAGAAATTAAACCTCCAAGAACACTTTTGCGCTCATTTGAATGACCTCGCCCAAGCGTTTCTGTAACGTTTGATAGCGGTGTAATTCGTAACGGCTCTTGCTTAGGCTGTTTTTGTACAGCAGCATGCAAACGTGCCATGGTTTCATTACTTGGTTGAGAATACAGCTCTGTTGAAAAATTATCATATGAAGGCTTAAATTCATCAACAGTCTCTAAGCTTGGCTCTATTAATGCTTGATATGCAGGCTCAGGCAAGTCATCGTGAAAGCGTTTTGGCTCTACATATTCTTGTTCTTCAAAAAGTGTTGGCTCTAAAATTTCAGAGCTTTCTTCTAATTCAAATACAGGAGACGGCTCAGAAATTTTTTCTACAGCCACAACTTCTTGCAAATGAGTATTACAATCAGCCCTCATTGGAAGAGGCGATTTTAAAGTACGACGAGGAACAGGCGTATCGCCAGCATCCTTTTCAGCAGCGTCAATACCTGTAGCAACAACAGAAACACGCATAATACCATCAAGTGTTTCGTCTAATGCAGAACCAACAAGAATATTTGCGTTTGGATCAACTTTGTCACGAATTCTATTTGCTGCTTCATCTACTTCAAACAGTGTTAGATCAGAACTACCTGTGATATTGATCAATACGCCACGCGCACCGTCCAAAGAGATTTCATCTAACAATGGATTATTTATTGCCTTCTCTGCTGCTTGGATAGCACGATCTTCACCAGAAGCTTCTCCAGTACCCATCATAGCTTTACCCATTTCATCCATAACAACACGGATATCAGCAAAATCTAAATTAATAATACCTGGTCTAACGATTAAATCTGTAACACCCTTAACTCCTTGATACAAAACATCATCTGCAAGACTAAATGCTTCTGTAAATGTTGTTTTTTCATTTGCAATACGGAATAAATTTTGATTTGGGATAATAATTAATGTGTCCACAACCGACTGAAGAGTTTCAACGCCATCATCAGCCTGACGTGCTCGCTTTAATCCCTCAAATTGGAACGGTTTTGTTACAACACCTACGGTTAATATTCCCAACTCACGGGCAGCTTGAGCAATAATAGGCGCTGCACCAGTACCAGTACCTCCGCCCATACCAGCTGTAATAAAGCACATATGACTACCAGCCAGATGATCCACTATCGTCTCTATACTTTCTTCAGCAGCCTTAGCTCCAACAGCAGGTTGAGCGCCCGCACCCAAACCTTCAGTTGCTTTTTCACCCAACTGAATACGAATTGCTGCTTTTGATAGTTGCAAAGCTTGAGCATCAGTATTGGCCACAATAAAATCAACCCCATCAAGATTTTTTTCTATCATATTATTTACCGCATTACACCCCGCACCACCAACACCAAAAACGGTGATTTTTGGACGTAGGTCCGCTGCTTCAGGTATTTGGAGATTCAGAGTCATGGTCTGCCCGCCTGTTTTAAGTTTTACTGCTCTGTCACTTTTCGCGACTTATTATAACTTAATATACCAAAGTGATTCGCTGGCGTCATCAAAAATCGTACTTAATACATATTTAATCCTCAAAAAAATATATTTAGGCAAATTTTAGCTTGAATATATCTTTCACCAATTTTCTTTTACCCACTGTAATGCACGTTTCATTGGCTTCACCCCAAATTTTTGAGCAGGCAAATCAAAATCCCAACATTCGTCTTGCGGGTGAGCCGCATAAAGCGCCAATCCAACTGGCGCTGCATAATCTGGCCCAGTAGCTGCCTGAGGCAACCCATGTACACGCAAGGGGCGGCCTAATCGAACTTGCTGGCCCAGAATTCGGCTCGCTAAGCCTTCCATACCAGGAATTTGGCTTGCTCCACCTGTCAAAACAATACGTTGACTTGGCAAGGTATCAAAACGAGCTGCTTGTAACTTATGATAAACTTCTTCAAGTATTTCCTCCACACGAGGACGGATAATACCAATAATTTCTGATCTTGTGAATTGACGGCGGTCATGATCCCAATCACCAGACTGCCCATCTACATCGATCATATCTCGATCATCCATTGATGTAGCAACAACACCACCATGAATAGTTTTTATACGCTCTGCAGTATTTTTGGGAATTTGAAGTCCTGAAGATAAGTCTGATGTGACATGGTCTCCACCTATCCGAACAGAATCTGCAAAAATCATCTGTTTACGTAAAAATACTGAAACTGATGTTGATCCACCGCCGATATCAATACAAGCAGCACCCAATTCTTGTTCATCTTCTACAAGAGCAGAAATAGCTGATGCATAGGCAGATGATACGACCCCAGCCAACTCCAAATCACAACGCTTAATACAAGTTATTAAATTCTGAATAACGCGAGTATCAATGGTTAACAGATGCATATCTACAGATAATAAATGCCCAATTTGACCCCGTGGATCAGATAGAGAAGGGTTTTGGTCTAAAGCGAAATTTACTGGCATAGCGTGAATTGCTTCACGCCCATCCCCAAAATCTGGCGCATCACATGCAGCCAAAACACGGCTAATATCCATGTCGGTGACGTTGCCCGTCTCGACTTCAACTTCCCCTGCCAAACCATAAGACTTAGGGTTAGCACCAGAAAAGCAAGCCATGACATGATCAACACGAACATTAGCCATTTTCTGCGCGCCCTGAACTGCAGTGCGAACTGCACGTTCAGTCTCTTCCATAGTAGATATTTCCCCAAGCTTTACGCCTCGTGAACGAGTTTTAGCAACTCCAATAATACGAAATGCTCCATGTTTAGCTATTGCGCCCATACCTTCAGACGCATGCATTTGGACAGAAGGATCAAATTGTAAAATCATACAAACAATTTTAGATGTACCTACATCTAAAATTGCTACAACACCTCGCTGTAGGGCTACACGTCGCTTCTGACGCATTATTCTTTGGGTTTCGTAAAGGGTTTGCATAAAAGATCTCTATTCATTTACCGCAGAAGCGCGGATAATTTTGGTTGCATGGTCAGTAAGGCGTAAAACTGGACGGGCAGCATCACGCATGTCAATTATAACAATATCACGAGTTAAAATTTGTTGAGCTGTATCTAAGGCCAAAACACGATTTAGAGCATCTAGCGGATTATCTTCTGGCAGTTGAATAATCAGGCCTCGATCTAAAATTGCATCCCAACGACGCATTCCCATTCGGCGTAGTCCACGCAGTCTATGTGCAATTGGCTCAGCCATGGCATAAAGCTCTAAAGCTTCAAACATATGCGCTTTTGCTGCAGTGCCTGCAATTAATGGTAAGTCTAGGCGGTCAAGGCGAGATGTTAATAAACCAGCTAACTCACCCTCAGAATCAACCATCTCTAATTTAGGCCCATCACGCCATATAATAAGTGGTTTACGTTGGTCTAGTTGTACCTCCAATAATCCACCAGGTCGCAAATATAACGAAGCCACTTTTACTTCATTCATCTGCTCAATTTGGTTTTTAATTTTAGGTAAATCCAAATCAAATGAATTTGTTGGAAACTGTAAATTTAAAGATTTTCGGATAGACTTTGCAAGCTCTTCAGTTCCACCATCAATTTTCATTAACTCAACCTTAAACTCTGGTCGTGCTTGAATATTTGATTGGGCCTCCAACATAACACCTGAAACTTTAGCACGTAGATTATCATTTGTTAAAAAGTATAGTCCTATTAAAAATATTATCATCAAGGGAAACCCGATAGTTACTCCATTACGTACTATTGGTGTCAGCCATAAGCGTTGAATTTTGTATCCAACACGACTTGGTGCAGGATCTAACTTAATGGATTTTTTTGGTGTTTTTTGCCCAAATAAACGTTCAATCTTTTCAGCTGATACTTCGCCTAATGGAGCAATATTTGGAGCATCCTGCTTCCGCCTATTAATGGATTCTAGTGGTGACATTTTACTAATTTTTGGCTCAATACGATTTATCGGTTGCATGACGCATCCTCAACCATCCATTTAACTAAAGTATAAAATGATGTACCTTTATATGTAGCTTGTTCAGGAACTAATGATGTTGGCGTCATACCTGGCTGCGTATTAGTTTCCAAAAGCTTTAAACCAGCTAACCCAAGTGTGTCATCCCAACGAAAATCAGTACGTGTCATCCCGCGACAGCTCAAACAAGTGTGCGCGCGTTCAGCATAATCAATACATGCTAAAAAAATTTCTTCAGGAATATCAGCTGGCACAACATGATACGACCCACCATCTTTGTATTTAGCATCAAAATCATACCAGTTATCAGTAAAAATATCTGTAACAGTTAGGGCGCGATTGTTAACTACAGAGGTCGTCAATTCACGACCAGGGATGAATTCTTCAACCATTAACATATCAGGCATATCATCCGCCATAGATACAATTGGGCTATCTCCTTTTTGAACTATATAGACCCCAACAGAAGAGCCTTCATTGTATGGCTTAACAACATAAGGAGCTGGCATTGGGTGCCTTCCCAAAACATCAGATTTTAGTATTAACATTGATGCTGCTACCGGCAAACCTACAGATCGGTATGCATCTTTTGTTTTTTCTTTATCCATCGCAAGCGCTGATGAATAAACTCCAGAATGTGTATAAGGAATTTTCAACCATTCCAATAAACCCTGAACACACCCATCCTCACCCCAGCGCCCATGCAATGCGTTAAAAACTACGTCAGGATTAGAAGCAGTAATATTTGCCGACAGGTTCTCACCTGCGTCAATCACTGTAACCTCGTATCCCCCCCCGCGTAATGCAGATGCAACTTCTCGCCCTGTTACCAGCGAAACTTCTCGTTCAGCTGACAGACCGCCATTTAGCACTGTTACACGAGTAATAGCCTTGCTCGACATACCCGCCTCTTCCCTACCCTGTTAATCGGGCTTTAGGATTTTAATTACTTTAGGGTTCTCCAACCCTAATTATTTCCCACTCTAACTGAATCCCTGAGTGTGCGTAAACCTTTTTAATCACTTCTTTGCCTAAATTTTCTAAATCTGCTGCAGTTGCCCCACCAGTATTAACCATAAAGTTAGAATGTTTTTCACTCATTTTGGCTCCACCAACATTTATGCCTCGCATTCCAGCATTATCTATTACCTTCCAAGCTTTAAGATCGTGAATATCCTCTGCATCTCCCGTAGATGAGAAACCTGCAGGATTTTGAAAAGTTGATCCACATGACCTCAATTTAGTTGGTTGGCTTTCTTCGCGGTTTTGCAAATAATTACTCATCTTGTGCTCTATTGCAGATGGGTCACAAGAAACCCCAGATAAAATAACATTAGTAATAGTCATTCCTTCAGGGATTTGTGCATTTCTATATTTAAAATTCATATCATTTGCGAGTAGAGTGATGCATTTTCCAGTTCTAGAAATAGCAGTAGCACTTTCGAAAACATCAGCAATATAGCTTCCATAACACCCAGCATTCATTTTTACTGCACCACCAATGGTCCCAGGTATAGTGCGCAAAAATGCTAAATCAATGCCTGCCAGTGCAGCTTTACGAGCCACTTGGGAATCTAAAGCCGCTGCCCCTACTTGTATGCGAGTACTATCCAATACTTTAACATCATTAAATCCACGCCCAAGCTTAACAACTACACCACGGATACCTCCATCACGTATGATAAGATTAGAGCACACTCCGATTGGAAGCACTGTGATCTCAAATGCTATCTCGGATAAAAATTTAATTAAATCTTCTTGATCAGCCGGCTGAAACATAAAATCAGCGGGACCCCCAACACGCAACCAAGATAAGTCTGCCATTACGCGGTTAGCCGTAATTTTTCCACGTACTTCAGGGTATGATAAAGAAAGCATTACAAAAACCTTAGTATTTTACGTTTTAATTTATATTATATTCATATCTTTTTATCTATCATTCTAAAATTTCTATAAAAAAATTATAGAATTGCATCAGATAGCCTATTGGCCCAAGCACTAATTGAGCCAGCGCCTAAACAAACCAAAAGATCACCAGGCTGACAATTCGCCTTAAAAAAAATTTGAAAATCTTGCTCACTTTTAATAGCAAAAGCATTCCGGTGACCACAAGTTTTAAGGCCTAAAACTAAGCTATCGCGATTACAGTTTTTAATGGGTTTTTCGCCAGCCGCATATACATCAGTAATACCAACAATATCAGCATCGTTGAAACAGCTGCAGAAATCTTCAAATAAGTCATTTAGTCGGCTATAGCGGTGAGGCTGATGTATGGCAATAACGCGCCGGCTTGTAGCTTCTTTTGCAGCTCCCAATACTGCAGAAATTTCAACAGGATGATGTGCATAATCATCAATTACAGTGACACCATTAATCTCTGCAACATGAGTAAAGCGGCGATTTACACCCTTAAAAGAAGCTAAGCCATTACGAATCTCATCTCTACTCATTCCCAAATGCCGCGAAACAGCAATAGCAGCTAATGCATTGGAAACATTATAATCACCTGGCATCGGTAAAGTTACACGATCGATACGAAGGCCTTCAGATTGAAGGTTTATATCAAAATGTGCACACCCTTTTATATAAGTAAGGTTTTCTACTCGTATATCAGCTTGCTTATTAAAACCATATGTAACAACACGCCTATCATCAATTCGTCCAACTAGAGATTGCACTTCTGGGTGATCTGTATTGCAGATTGCTACACCGTAAAAAGGGATATTAGATACAAAACTATAAAATGCATTGCGCAAGTTATCGAAGGACCCATAGTGCTCCATATGCTCAGGGTCTATATTTGTGACAACTGCAATTGTTGCAGGTAATTTATTAAAAGTACCATCACTTTCATCAGCTTCAACCACCATCCACTCGCCATCACCTATTCGAGCATTAGAACCATACGCATGAATAATTCCACCATTTATAACCGTTGGATCAATTCCACCATAATCCAAAAGTGTTGCAACCATAGTAGTAGTAGTAGTTTTCCCATGGGTTCCAGCAATGGCAATATTAGATTTTAAGCGCATTAATTCTGCAAGCATCTCAGCTCGACGTACAACTGGAAGTCCTAATTTACGTGCATGATCTAACTCTGGATTACTAGGTTTAATAGCAGATGAAATAACCACAACGTCAACGTTATCTACATTCTCTGCTTTTTGCGGATAATTAATTAATCCACCCAATTCAACCAAACGCCTAGTAATTGCAGTTTCTTTTAAATCAGATCCAGAAACAGTATAACCTTGATTGATTAGCACCTCGGCTATTCCAGACATACCAATGCCACCGATACCAATAAAATGTATGGTCCCTAATTGAGATGGTAGTTTTGTTTTCGAATTGATTTTTTTATCCATCTTGCGCTATTCCTTCAACAAGATCAGCTAATTCAAATGTAGCCTCTGGCTTACCTTTAGCCAGCGCAGAAGTAGCCATTTTAGCAGCAGCACCAGCAGAAGATAGAATTTTAAAAATACAATCAGCTAAAATTTTTGCATTAAGGGCATTTTCTTGAATTACAATCGCTGCATTTGCAGCTACTAATCCACGTGCATTTATATTTTGATGATCACTAGTTGCTGCACCATATGGAATTAAAATTGATGGGCGCCCAATAACTGAAATATCGGCAATAGATGATGCTCCTGCGCGAGAAATTATTAATTGGGCTTGAGACATACGTCTAGGAATGTCTGTAAAAAATGGTTGAATTTCAGCATCTATACCTAATTTCATAAAAATTTTAGTAATTTTATCTATGTCCAGTTCCCTTGCTTGGCAAGCTACACGTAAATTAGCGCGCATATTCTCTGGCAGTAGAGCAATAGCATTCACCGTACTTTCAGCGATAATAGTTGACCCTTGAGATCCGCCTATCACCAATAAACTTATAGGCCAATTCCCTGGTGGAATATATTGTGAGCCTGCCTGCTTATAAACTGAACTCCGTACAGGGTTTCCCGTGTGACGTCCCTCAACGCCTTTAGGTAAATCAGTTGGCCAAGTACCACAGGCTACAGCCTGCACACTTTTAGCAAATACTTTATTTACTCTTCCCAAAATACCGTTCTGTTCATGGAGGACCCGTGGGATTTTTAATACACCTGCAGCCAACATTGCAGGCACAGCTGGATAACCACCAAAGCCTACAACAATAGTTGGGCGCTCATTTAGCATTGATAAATAGGCTGTGAAAAATCCGCGTAGAATAAGGAATGGTGTTAATAATTTTGCTTTAATCCCACCACGTGCAAATGTGGATGCATTTACGACTTCAACAACTACTTTTTCTGAAAAGTTACCCGCATAACGAGCACCGCGTGGATCAGTTGATAACTTTATCTGCCAGCCACGCTTTAACATTTCTTCAGCCAAGGCTTGAGCTGGGAACATATGCCCTCCAGTGCCACCCGCCGCGATTACAATTAAAGGTTTGTAATTCATTTCTTAATTTTCGTTTGAGTAAGTATGTCAGAAATATCTCCCTGAGGGCGTGATCGAGTAAAGGCCAAAAGCATGCCTAATCCAATACCACCAGCAATCAATGAAGAACCCCCATAACTAATAAATGGTAATGTCATTCCTTTAGCAGGCAGTAACCGCACAGCAACACCAATGTTAATCATTGCCTGCATGCCAAACAGTGATGCAATTCCAGTACCTGCAAGGCGAACAAAAATATCACGTTCAGCCATAAGCCGCAACAAAGACCTCACTGTAATTGCCATAAATAAACTAATAATAATTAATACTAAAATTAAACCATATTCTTCAGCAGCAACAGCAATAATAAAATCTGTATGTGCATCTGGCAGAGACCATTTTACCGAACCCTTGCCAACACCTACCCCAAAGAATCCACCTTCTTGAATAGCGTTTGTTGCATAACCCAATTGAGTTCGAGGATCCTTGTCTGGTGATAAAAACCCATCGATGCGGCGCGCAAAGTGTTCCGAACTATTATATGAAAACAAACCTACCCCAACTACACCAACAAGCATTAAGATCATAAGTAATAATGGCGCACCCGCCACAAAATACATCAAACCCCAAGATGCAAGAAAAAGGGACGCCTGACCAAAGTCAGGCTGTAAAGCCAAAAGTGCCACAACAAAAACGCAAACAACAAAAGACATGCGCTTACCGGGTGGGCCACCCACATCAAAACTTGCAGCCATCAGCCATGCAGTAAAAATAATAAAACAAGGCTTTAAAAATTCAGATGGTTGAACTGATGTAAAACCAAGTGAATACCACCGCACTGCGCCCTTGCCAAAATCAGTTCCCAATACCGGCAGAAGACAAATTGCTAGAAAACAACATATAAATCCAATTATGCCAAATCGACGCACCATACGAGGCGGTAACATTGAGGTTAAAATCATTATAATAAGGGCAATCATGCCAAAAAATAACTGTTTATAAACATAATAAAAAGGGACTAATCCATTGCGCTCTGCCAATGGAACTGATGCTGCGAATCCGAGCAAAATACCAATAACAAAAAGAACTACTACAAAAGTCAGAGACCAACGGTCTACTGTACGCCACCAACGTGGAAGAACTGGTTCACTAGGCTGCTGTGCAACCGTGCCAAATACCATATCCGTCATGAGATATCGCCTGTCTGCATTTGCTCTATTGCTGCCTCGTTTTCGGGTTCAGCTTATTATTAATGTTATTATTGCATAGTTATAATCAGATTTCCAGCATATAGATAATGCTGAATATCAAACACGGCGAAGCTGTGCTCATCAAAGATCATATTGTTAAATTAAATTAATAGAAAAATTAAGAGCTCACTTTTATTGATTACTATTCTCATTGTCTATAGCCTCAACTATATTGATAAAATCGTTTCCTCGCGCCTCAAAACTCTCATATTGATCAAAGCTGGCGCAGGCTGGTGCAAGTAAAATAACATCACCAACTTCTGCATCAACAATTGCCAACCTAACTGCATTAGAAACAGTTTCGCACTTTATATAATCTATCTGATGTAACTGTTCTGCAAAAGCTGTCATGCTACTACCAATTAAATATGCTTTTTTCACTCCAGAAAAGTAAGGCTCTAATGATGAAATTCCACCACCTTTAGCTTCACCACCAACAATCCAACGAATATTACTAAAAGTTAACAAAGCCTTTTCAGCAGCATCTGCATTAGTTGCCTTACTATCATTAACAAATGTAACACCATTATATTTACCTAAAATTTGGCATCTATGTGGAAGGCCTACGTAAGAATACAGCGCCTCTTCTATTGCCTTTGGGGCCATTCCAATGGAGCGGCAAACACCATAAGCAGCGCATGCGTTTTGGTGATTATGTTCACCTGGCAATCCTAGAATAGGACGTAGGTCAATAGACGTCATCTGGCGGCCTTTGCGCCATTCAGATAAGAACCCTTTTCGCACAAATACAGACCACCCATCAGTCTGAAGTTTTTTATCTTTAGAGATACTAATGACAGGATCACCAGAGGTTGTTTCTTGGCGTAATTGATTGGCTAAGAAACGGCCCTCAATTTCATCTATTCCAATTATTGCACGATCAGGATTGCCATCTATAAATAAACGCCGCTTGGCTGCAAAGTATCCCCCCATTCCATTATGGCGATCTAAATGATCAGGTGATAAATTTATAAATACAGCAATATCAGGCGCTAAAGCACGAGCAAGTTCAATTTGATAGGAAGATAATTCCAAAACTACAATGGCTCCATCTATAGCAGGCTCTATGTCAAGCACACCTCGCCCTATATTTCCAGCCACTACTACAGGGCGCTTAGTTGTCTCAAGTATATGAGCAACCAAGGCGGTTGTTGTAGATTTTCCATTAGAACCTGTAATGCAAATCACTTTGGGCATTACTTCAAAGTTATCCCAATCCTGGGTAGCATAGGAACGAAAAAATAATCCAATGTCATTATCTACAACGACACCCTTATCCCATGCTTTTGAAACAATTTTATGCGGGGTCGGGTATAAGTGTGGGATTCCAGGTGAAACTATTAAACTAACTATGCCATCCCACGATGAGTCTTTTAATAAATCAAGAATCTTAAAGTCTTCAGCGTCTGCAGCAATTCGAGATTGTTCATTATCATCCCAAACAATTGGCTCTGCACCACCTGCACGCAAAGCACGCGCTGCACTTAAACCAGAGCGTCCCAGGCCCAAAACAGCAACTCTGCAACCAGTATATCCACGAACAGGTACCATTAGCGTAACTTCAATGTTGCTAAGCCAATTAAGGCAAGAATTAATGCAATTATCCAAAAACGGATCACTATTTGAGCTTCTCCCCAACCCTTCTTCTCAAAATGGTGGTGGATTGGTGCCATCAAAAATACTCGTTTTCCAGTACTCTTAAAATAAATTACTTGAATAATAACAGACAAAGCTTCAACCACAAAAAGACCACCAACTATAGCAAGCACTAATTCATGCTTAGTCGAAACAGCAATAGCGCCCAGCGCACCACCTAACGCTAAAGAGCCAGTATCCCCCATAAAAACAGCTGCAGGTGGCGCATTATACCAAAGAAACCCAAGGCCAGCTCCCACTAATGCGGATGTGAAAACTAGCAATTCTCCTGTACCCCGTACATAATGCACATCAAGATAGGCAGTAAAATCAGTACGCCCTACAATATATGCAATAACTCCCAATGTTCCAGCAGCAATGATAACTGGCATTATGGCCAAGCCATCTAAACCATCTGTCAAATTCACAGCATTTGCGGCACCAACGATAACGATCATTGCAAAAGGAAAATAAATCACTCCAAGATTTAATAATGTATCTTTAAAAATGGGTAAGGCCAGATGACGGCTCAAATCATCTGAATGTAATTCTTGTGCACTATAGGCCGCGATTAAGGAAATTAATAACCCCAAGATAATACGAGCTTTAGATGAAAAACCTTTTGTATTATTTTTTGTAACTTTCAAATAATCGTCTAGAAATCCAATAATTCCAAATCCAATAGTCACAAAAAGTACGATCCAAACATATCCATTATCCGATCGAGCCCACAAAAGCGTAGATGATAACAAAGTCCCAAGGATTAACACTCCACCCATTGTTGGTGTTCCTGATTTTTCTAAAATATGACTGGCCGGTCCATCTTTGCGAATGGGTTGGCCATTCTTCTGCATCTTTTTAAGACGTCGGATTACAGGTGCACCAAACATAAATGACAATAATAAAGCTGTGAAAAATGCTCCACCTGAACGAAATGTAATGTATCTAAAAAGATTAAACGCATCACCACCATCTGATAGTTCACTCAAAAAATACAACATCTCTCATTACTCCTTATTTATGCCTAAGCATCAAATTTCTTAATTGCTTCTACTATTTTTGAAAATCGGGTATAGTTTGAGCCTTTTACCATTACAATATCATTCACACTGAGAAGAGACCTTATTTGTAGTACTAATTCATCTGTTGTCTCGACCCATAATCCACGTTTTTTAATAGGCAAAGCCTCATACATACTTTGCATCATAGGGCCAACCAAGTGAAATATATCTATGTGAGTAATTACGTCTAAAGATGCTAGTTTAACATGGTATGATAACTCTTCTGAGCCTAACTCACCCATTTCTCCTAATACAGCAATTTTACTTCCTAATGTCTCGCTATTGGCCAAAACCTCAAGCGCAGCGGCCATTGATGCAGGATTTGCATTATAGCTCTCATCAATCAATTCAATACATCCAGAACTAAACTTAATCAACTGACGTTCACCCCGTCCAGCAGGTGCTTTCCAATCTGATAAGGCTTGAATTATTTTACTTAAACTAGCACCAGCCACTTGTGCTGCTGCTATAGCAGCTAAAGCGTTCATCGCAAAATGATTACCTTCTGCATGAAAATTAAAAGTAGTATTAACGCCATTAATCATAACATGAGATATAGTTTTTTCATTCTGCCTTTTAGTTTCAATTAATCTATAATCTGAATTTATTGCATGGCCAAAAGTGATGACTTTAGCATCAACTTTTTTTATTATTTTCATCATAACTGATGTTAAAGGTAAATCATTATTAACGATAGCAGTAGCTTTTGATGATAAATTTTCGAAAATTTCTGATTTTGCATAAGCAATTTCATGAACATTCTTAAACGATTTCAAATGTACTGCCGAAACATTAAGAACGATAGCAACATCTAAATTAGCCAACTTTGCTAGCGGGCGAATTTCGCCTGGGTTATTCATTCCGATTTCAATAACTGCAAAATCGACATCCATAGGCATCCGAGCCAAAGTTAGTGGAACACCCCAGTGATTATTGAAGCTTTTTTCAGCAACATGAACTTTACCACTCATAGAAAGAATGGTTTTTAACATTTCTTTCGTTGAGGTTTTTCCAACCGAGCCAGTCACACCAATTACCACAGCCTTTGTTCTAGCCCTTGCAAATTGCGCCATATCTAGAAGTGCCGCTAGAACATCAGAGACAATTAACAATGGTGCATTTTTATCTATGCCATCTGGCACCCTTGATACCAATGCCGCGCAAGCCCCATTAGCAAGTGCAGTGGCAACAAAATCATGACCATCTCTCTGATCTTTTAGTGCAACAAATAGTTCACCAACTTGAATTGTTCGTGTATCAATGGATATGCCTGTTGCAAACCAATTAGTTACTGCATAGCCTCCAGTTGCCGTTTCAACATCCTTAGAGAGCCAAAGCATCACAGGCTTATTTCGTCTAAAGTGGCAACACTAATACTGGCCTGTTCCACGTCATTAAAATCAAAAATATCATCCCCAATAATTTGACCCATTTCATGTCCCTTACCTGCAATAAGCAAGGCATCTCCTGCCTGCAAGGCATCAACACCCATCAAAATTGCTTTTGCTCGGTCATCGATCTCTGTAGCATTTGGACAGCCACGCATAACAGCCTCACGGATTAAACTTGGGTTTTCATTACGCGGATTATCATCTGTGACAAAAACTACATCAGCGTTTTCTGCTGCTGCTTGGCCCATCAACTCACGCTTAGAAATATCACGATCTCCACCGGCACCAATTATAACGATTATGCGCCCCATTACGTGGGGGCGCATTGCACTTAAAGCTGTTTTTATAGCATCGGGTGTATGTGCATAATCTACAAAAATTGATGCACCATTTGCACGCTTAGCTGCTAACTGCATTCGTCCTAAAACAGTTTTTAATTCTCCAAGTGTATCGAAGACCTCATCGGGCTGATGGCCACAGGCAATAACTAAAGCCGCAGCCTGGAGAACGTTTATAGCTTGAAAGTGGCCAATCAAATCCAAACGAATTGATTTCATTTGACCACGCCATGAAAAAAGAATTTGCTGACCGGTAACATCTAAATTGCATTTTCTCAAAGTTAAATCACAATTAGCTGCACCAACAGTTATAATATCTTGGCCACGAGCTTTAGCTATATTTAAAATATCAACGGCTTTAGGGTCATCCATATTAATTATAACAGATCCTTCTGGGGACAATACACGATTAAACAATCCCGTCTTTGAAGAAAAATATGTTTCAAATGATTTATGATAATCTAAATGGTCATGGGTAAAATTTGTAAACGCAGCAGCAGTTAAATAAACACCATCCAAACGGCGTTGATCTAAACCGTGACTCGAAGCTTCCATCGCTCCATGCGTAATTTTATTATTATTTAATTCATACAATAGTTTATGTAGTATAATCGGTTCAGGTGTAGTGTGTGACAATGAAGACGAATAAGCTCCTTCCACTCCAGATGTACCAATATTTACTGCTTTTTTTCCTAAATTTTCCCAAATTTGCCTCGTAAAATTAGCAACTGAAGTTTTGCCATTAGTACCAGTAATAGCTACCATTGTAGCGGGCTGACCCGAATAAAACCTAGCTGTTGCTTTTGATAAGGTTAAGCGTGGATCCTTAGAAACTACTATAGGTATATTTAGGTTTAATAATTTTTGTTTAGCAATTCTCAAACCTTCTAAGTCTGTTAAAATTGCTGCTGCGTTCATCAAAATCTCAGGCTCAATAAAATTAGAGCCATGTTGAAGCGCTCCTGGTACCGCTGCAAATAGATTTCCTTTTTTTAATTTGCGGCTATCCACACAAATATTTGTAATTACAGGGTCACTCAGAATACCGTCTGATGCAACTAATCCAAGTTCACTCAATCTTTTTGGATCTGGGGAATTTTCCAGCATTAAAGGCATCTTATTGACTATTAAGTGACGTGTAAGTCACTTGTAAATTAGCCACAATGGGACGTAAATTCAAAATTGGTGCGACACGGCTAATAATTTCTGCAGCTACAGGCACTGCAGTATATCCAGCAGTTCGGCGTTTTTTGCCTGAAATATGTACTACTGGTTCGTCAAGAGATACAATTAAAGTATATTTTGGATTACTAGCCGGAAATACTGAAGCAAAAGTAGCAATAACTTTATCATCATAATATCCACCCTTAGGTGAAGGCTTATCAGCTGTACCTGTTTTTCCAGCAACTTCATAACCTTTAACATCACCCATCGAAGCAGTGCCACCAGTAACAACACGGCGCAACATAGATATTAATTGTTTTGATGTTTTTTCTGATATAATTTTCTTCCCTTTTAGATTATCTGGTTTGAGAAGCTGTAAAGTTGGTTTTATTTTATATCCACCATTAGAGATAATTGAGTAGGCTGTCGCCAAATGTAATGGAGTAGCAGAAAGACCATGGCCAAAAGAAATAGTAATAGTTGAACTATCAGACCAATTCTTAGGTAGTTGGGGCTTTGTACCGCCAGCTTCAATTAATTCGACTGGTAAAGCTTCAAAAAATCCTAAACTTTTTAAAATACTTTGTTGTGCAGATGATCCAGCCGCCAACGCCATTCGTATAGTCCCAGGGTTAGATGATTTCATAATTACATCTTCCATCGTATTGCTGGGCCCATAGTCTCTGTAATCTCTGAACGTTTTTCGGTTCCACCTAAACGGAGTGGTATCAATTATTGTTTGAGGATTTGCCAATCCTTTTTCCAATGATATCGCTGCAGTAAAAATTTTAAAAGTTGAACCTAACTCATACAAGCCTTGAGCTGCGCGGTTAAATAATGGACTATCTGAAGCATCGCCAGATACCGCATCTCGAAGGCGATTGTTTGGATCAAAATCAGGTAAAGATACCAAGGACAAAATTTCACCAGTATGAATATCCATCAAGATTGCTGATGCACCCTTCGCATTTGTAAAGCGCATGCCGTCTTCTAAAACTTGACGAGTTGCAGCTTGTGTACTTAAATCAATTGATAATTGTAAGGGTGAGCCTTCCAAAGCTGGATCACGCAACATGGTGTCAAAATACTTTTCAACCCCACCAACACCAATAATTTCAGCAGCGTGCACTCCTTCTTCGTCAAATCTTGTACCACCTAAAATGTGCGCTGCCAATTTACCATTTGGATATAAGCGCATTTCTCTATTCCCAAATAGTAAACCTGGCTCACCTAGATCATGAACTAGCTGGCGCTTCTCAGGAGATACTTGTTTCTTCACCCAAATAAATTTTTTCTTCACATTGCTAAAGTCACGAACAAGTCGGTCATAATCGATATCAGGGAAAATAGTGTGTAAATCAGCTGCAGCTTTTTTTGGATTGATCATCAAATTTGGATGCGCATAAAGTGCTTGAGTAGACATATTTGTTGCTAAGATATTTCCATTACGGTCAACTATATTAGCACGTTGATTCATAATTTCTGATCCAACTCTATGTTTAGATACCCCATGAGGCGAGCTTGACGCTAACATTGCCATTTTGCCACCAATGGCACAAAACCCTAGAATAAAAACTAGACCCAATAACATCAGCCGAGTTTCAGCACGAACACGCGTTTTAACCTGAGTAGCTTGATTACGATTGGAACGTTCGTTTGCCTCAATTAGATTTGGATTTTCACCCTGAAGGCGTGATGCGATAACATGGGCGAGTGGGCGTAAAGGCTTTCTTCTCATGGAAACTGTTTGCCTCCATCGCTCGATACCAAGACTGGTGAGTTAACAATCAAATTCTGGGTCGGCGGCAAAGGTATAGTATTTAGCTCTGCAAAGTGATGAGCCGTTAAAGGCACTAAATTTAAATGTCTAAAATTTAAATCTGCTAGATTCTGTAATCTTTCAGGCCGGTTTAGATAAGCCCATTCAACATTTAGAATTGAAATAGTTTCTTTTTCATTTGCAACTTTCTTATGCAATTCATTAACGCGACGTATGGACATTTGAGTTGTATAGTTTTCAGTATATGCCCAATAGGCAACTA
>CAJWNQ010000009.1 GCA_913043905.1 uncultured Paracoccaceae bacterium
AGTAAGTCTGTTGGCCATGGAACTGGGTGGTTACCACAATATCTTATCGCCCGCTTAGGTGGAGATATTATTGGTGTGATGCCTAGTTTTGCAAAGGGGCATTCTCAAGGCGAATATGTTTTTGACCATAATTGGGCGCAAGCTTATGAAAATGCAGGTGGGCGCTATTATCCTAAATTTCAGGTAGCGGCACCCTTTACACCTGTTACGGGGCGACGTTTTTTAACCCGCCCAGGATTTACAGATATTGGACGATCATCTTTGGTTGAAGGTATACAGATAGTTGTAAATCAACAAAAGTGGTCCTCAGGGCATGTTACTTTTTGTAATGAAGATGAATTTGAAACAGGCAAAAAGCTCGGGTTATTGCCCCGCATTGGCCAACAGTTTCATTGGGAAAATAATAATTATAAATCTTTTGATGATTTCCTTTTGCAGCTATCCTCAAGAAAACGTAAGAATCTCCGCAAAGAACGCAAAACAGCTTTAAACTTTGGTGGAACATTTTATCAATTTACTGGTGATGAAATCCAGCCTGAACACTGGGACGCGTTCTGGAGTTTTTACATTGATACTGGTGAACGCAAATGGGGAACCCCATATCTCACGCGCAGTTTTTTTGATTGTGCCCATGAAACCCTTCGAGATGACATTGTGTTATTTTTATGTGAGCGCAATGGGCGTTGGGTTGCGGGCGCTTTAAATTTTATTGGACGAGATACTTTATTTGGTCGCTATTGGGGTTGTGTAGAGGATCATCCATGTTTGCATTTTGAGTTATGTTATTATCGCGCTATTGATTATGCCATTAAAAATGACTTAGCTCGAGTAGAGGCAGGAGCTCAAGGTGAGCACAAATTGGCACGTGGTTATTTACCTGCACCAACTTACTCACTACATTGGTTTCCAAATGAAGGATTTAGGGACGCTGTTGAAACATATTTGAATGTTGAACGTAAAGCAGTGGGCCAAGATATAGAAATATTAACTGACTATGGCCCCTTTCGTCAGAAATTGGAGGACTAAATGCCTAAATTATTAACTGAAAAACAACGTAAAGTAGAATTGGCAAGCTTATTTCTGACAGGTTGGAGTTTGTTAGACGGCCGCGATGCTATCACTAAAGAATACAAGTTTAGATCTTTTATCTATGCTTTTGGTTGGATGTCATCAATTGCCATTGTAGCTGAAAAAATGAATCATCATCCAGAATGGTCAAACGTATATAGCAATGTGAATGTAATTTTAACAACTCATAGTGAAAATGGACTGACTGAATTAGATTTAGATTTAGCGCGTAAAATGGATGCATTAAAAAGTTAGGGAGACGCAACCGCCTCCCCAGACACTACAACTGTTCTATAATATTTTCGCCACCTGAAATATCACAAGTAGTTCTTTCTATTTCTTCATTGAGAGAAGTTACTATACCGTTCTCTACAATCATAGAGTATCGCTGTGAGCGGCCAATAAAACCAACCGCTAAAACTGTAAAATCAAATCCAATTTTTTTTGTGTAAGAGCCGTCACTATCTGCTAGCATCAAAATTTGTGCTGTATCGGCACCCATTTCTTTAGCCCAAGATTTCATTACATGTACATCATTAACAGATACACAATAAATTCCGTCGATACCTTTAGCACGAATTGCATCAGCGTTGCGAACAAAGCTAGGCATGTGTGCAGTTGAACATGTGCTTGTATATGCACCAGGCAATCCAAAAATTACAATCTTTTTGCCTGCCGTAAGACTATCTAAATCATGGGCTTCGGGGCCATTAGCACCCATACTTTGAAATGTTGCATTGGGTAACGTGTCTCCGACAGAAATTTTCATAATTCGTCCTTTTCATTTTCAAGATAATTATATTACATATATGTATATCAAAAGATAAACTCCAGTAGGGATATTTTAATGACACATGTAGTCGTTGTCGGTGCGGGCCAAGCAGGATCATCATTGGTTGCGAAATTGAGAAATTCTGGGTTTACTGGAAATATTACCATGATAGGTGCAGAGAAAGTTCCTCCTTATCAGCGGCCACCGTTATCAAAGAAATATCTATTGGGTGAAATGGATTTGGAGCGCCTATATTTAAGGCCAATGAATTTTTATTCAGATCACAATATTAATTTACGCCTTGGAGAAATAGTGACTGAAGTAGATCCTGTTGCAAAAAAGATTACTATAAATGAGGAAACTATAATTTACGACGAACTTGTTTTTACAACAGGCTCTAATGCGAGACATTTACCTGACTTAATAGGTGGTAAGTTGGGTGGAGTTCATGTTGTAAGAGGTTTAGGTGATGTTGATAAAATGGCGATTGAATTTAAAAAGGGGCGCCATGTTCTAATAATTGGTGGTGGGTACATTGGACTAGAGGCGGCTGCAGTTGCTGCAAAGCTTGGCTTGCGTGTCACATTAGTTGAGATGGCTGAACGAATTTTACAACGTGTAGCTAGCTCTGAAACATCGGATTACTTTAGGTCACTTCATAAATCACATGGTGTTGATATTCGTGAGGGTGTGGGTCTTGTCAAACTCAAAGGTAATGAAAAAGTTAAGTCAGCTCAATTAACAGATGGATCAGCATTGGACGTCGATTTTGTAATTGTGGGTGTAGGGATAACGCCATCTATTGAATTGGCTGAATTGGCTGGCTGTGATATTGAAAATGGAATAAAAACTGATGCGCTTGGGCGTACATCTGTAAATAATATTTGGGCAGCGGGTGATTGCGCATCTTTTCCATATAAAGGGGGGAGGATACGGTTAGAAAGCGTTCCCAATGCAATTGATCAATCCGAGGTGATTGCAGAAAATATAATGGGTGGAACTAATGAATATGTAGCTAAACCTTGGTTTTGGTCAGATCAGTTTGACACAAAGTTACAAATTGCAGGACTTAATACTGGTTTCGATAACGTGGTTTCGCGCATTACAGAAACTGGCGTATCTTTTTGGTATTATGTGGGCAAAACTTTGTTGGCAGTTGATGCAATGAATGAACCGCGAGCATATATGATTGGCAAAAGGCTCATAGAGTCTGGAAAATCTCCAGATAAAACTGCAATTGGTGATTGCTCTATAGATCTAAAGTCTTTGATGTAATGCGGATTATTGGTGGTAAATTTCGTGGAATTACTTTGGCAAGTGTTGGTAAGGGTGACAGTGAAGCACATTTGCGCCCTACATCGGACCGTGTTCGTGAAAGTATTTTCAACCTGCTTATAAACGGCGGATATGGAAACCCATTATCTGATGCGCGTGTTTTAGATTTATTTGCTGGGACTGGTGCCTTAGGGCTTGAAGCTCTGTCACGGGGTGCTTCTAATGTTTTATTTATAGATGATGGTATTAAATCTTGTTCATTAATACGAGAAAATATAAATATTTTAAAAGTAGTTGATAAAGCAGAAATTTACCGCCGTGATGCAATTAAAATAGGGCTAACAAATAAAGGGCAATATGATTTATTATTTCTTGATCCACCTTACGGAAAAAAAATGGGAGAAGCAGCCTTAGCCGCATGCAGAGAGGGAGACTGGCTTGTACATGGGGCTATGTGTGTATGGGAAGAAAATGCCCAACAGATTCCACCAATAGGTTTTAGTCTTCTAGATGTTCGTAAATATGGTGATACTTGGGTACATATCCTTGAAAATACATTTGTTTAAATTTTCAATTTCTGATTACAAAATGTTACAATTTTGGCAATGAATAAATATCTTTTGTTTTAAGTACGCGAAGCCTCTTGTTCATATAAATTCTATATGTGATTGAGTAAATCAATAGGTAAAAACAGGACCCAAATGTCTACAGATCTTTTGAAATCAGTCTTTGGTCACGATGGGTTTCGCGATGGCCAGTCCAAGATTGTTGATGCTGTAATTGCTGGCAAGGATGTATTGGCTATTATGCCGACAGGTGGTGGGAAATCACTTTGCTTTCAATTGCCCGCATTAGCACTTGATGGCATAACCTTAGTTGTTTCTCCATTAATTGCACTGATGCGGGACCAAGTTTCTGCCTTGCAAGCTTTAGGTGTTAATGCTGGTGCATTAACAAGTGGGAACACTGATGAAGAAATTGAAACTGTATTTAATGCTTTAGAGGAAGGGCAATTAAAGCTACTTTATATTGCGCCAGAAAGGTTAGCAAATATAGGCACCCAGCGGATGCTTTCCAATCTCCCAATTAGTTTTATTGCTGTTGATGAGGCCCATTGTGTCTCTCAGTGGGGTCATGATTTTCGTCCAGATTATCTACGCATTGGAGATTTGCGAAAATTACTGAATGTACCTTTAGCAGCTTTTACTGCAACTGCTGACCCTGAGACGCAAGATGAAATTGTATCACGTTTATTTGAAGATGGTGAGCCTGAAATATTTCTTCAAGGCTTTGACCGGCCTAATATTCATCTTGCATTTTCCGTTAAAAACTCACCTCGGCAGCAGGTTTTGAGTTTTACTGAAAGTCGCAAAGGCCAGTCTGGGATCATTTACTGCGGCTCGCGTGCAAAGTGTGAGACGCTTGCGCAGGGATTACGAAGTGCAGGGCACGCCGCTATTCATTACCATGCAGGTATGGATGCTGAAGATCGGCGTATAGCTGAACGCCGCTTTCAACTCGAAGATGGATTAATTGTTGTGGCGACAGTAGCATTTGGCATGGGAATCGATAAGCCTGACATTAGATACGTTATTCATGCAGATTTGCCAAAATCTATCGAAAGTTATTATCAAGAAATTGGGCGCGCAGGACGTGATGGAGAACCTGCGGAGACGATGACATTATATGGCGCAGATGACATTCGGTTGCGTCGATCTCAGATTGATGAAGGTTTAGCGCCACTAGAGCGCAAGCATGCAGATCATGGCCGGTTAAATGCCTTACTTGGGCTTGCTGAAGCCCGCCAATGTCGCAGGCGTGTCCTATTGCGCTACTTTGGTGATAACATTGAAACGTGTAATAATTGTGACCTCTGTGATACGCCACCACAGCTATTTGATGGAACAACGCATGTGCGCATGGCACTATCAGCAATTCTACGAACGGAAGAACGGTTTGGCGCTGGGCATTTAATTGATATTTTATGTGGACATTTTACCGATAAAGTTCGTCAAAATAGCCATGAAAAACTACCAACTTTTGGAGTTGGTAAAGACTATTCTAAATCTGAGTGGCAGGGTGTATTTCGTCAAATGATGGGGTATGATTTAATAAGGCCAGATATGGAACGATTTGGAGCATTTCGTATGACACACGCTGCAAGACCTATTTTGCGCGATGAGAAAAAAATTGAACTTCGTAAAGATACAATTATAAAAGAAAAGCGCAGGGTTAAAGTAAGGTCGTTAGTTGCAGAAGAAGATGAAGCATTATTTTCTGCATTAAAAGCGAAACGGCGTGGCTTAGCAGAAGTCTTAAATGCTCCAGCTTATGTTGTTTTTGCTGATGCAGTATTAATGGAAATGGCTCGGACTCGTCCTGCTAATATTGATGATTTTGCAAAACTATCTGGAGTTGGTGCAGTAAAGTTAGAGCGTTATGGAAATGCTTTTCTTGAAGTTATAAATGGTGAAGTATCAGCACAACACCCCTCCAGGCGCCGCTTAGCAGGGAGAAGTTCTGGAACTGTATTTGATAGATTGCAGGCAGTACAATTAAAATTAATGCATGGTCCATATGGTCACGATAAACCATTAGTTTGTTCTGCCAGTCTTCTTGCTAAATTTGCCGAAAGCAAGCCACGTGATATGATAGCAGTTCAGCGTCTGCTAGGTGAAAAAAAAGCGGAGCGTTTTGGAAAAGAGTTTTTAAATGCGTTAGAAGATTAACCTTGGCGTCTTGTGTAAGACTGCTATATTTAAAATAGTCTTATAGGAAAATAAATATGCTTGCTGTAATTTCTCCGGCTAAAAAACTAGATTTTGAACCAGTATTAGATATTGGTGAAAGTGTCCCAAAATTTCAAAAAGATGCAAACACTTTGGCTAAAGTTGCACGAAATTTATCCGTATCTGACTTACGAAATATGATGAAAATATCTGAAGATTTAGCTTCTTTAAATAGTAAACGCTTCCAGTCATTTTCTGACGAGCCTGAAACGTATAAAACAAAACAAGCAGCATTTGCATTTGCAGGAGACACTTATACTGGTTTGGATGCTCAAAGCTTTACGAGCCATGATTTAAGTTATGCTCAGGATCATTTGAGAATTTTATCAGGTTTATATGGTGTATTACGTCCATTAGATCGTATTCAACCTTACAGATTAGAGATGGGGCGCAATTTAGTAACAAATTCTGGTAAAACACTATACGCTTATTGGGATGAGCGTATAGGTTCGGAGTTAGACTTTGTGTCGGACGGCGTGATAGTTAACTTAGCGTCTAATGAATACTTTAAAGCAGCAGGCAAAAAAATGACTAGTAGAATTATAACACCAAGTTTCAAAGAAGAGCGAGATGGAACTTTGAAAATGATTGGCTTCTTTGCAAAAAAAGCACGTGGAGCTATGGCACGTTATATTGTCCAGAATCGCGTTAAATCTACTGATAGTTTAAAAGACTTTAATAGTTATGGATATGGATTTCGGCCTGACTTGTCGGACGAAAATAGTTGGGTATTTTCTCGAGTAACTCAGTAAAAATTATTGTTAAGATGCAGAAGGTAATCTTGCATAGTATTTTTTTTAGTTTGTGATTTATTTAATTAAAAGGGTTTATAAAATGGCAAAAACACGTGTCGCTGTGGAATTTGGTATGGGGACATCCTTGCGAAGAAAAGACTATACAAAAGCTGCTGTCAGCGCATTAAGGGATGCATTATGGCATAACTCGCTTGGCATGGCTCCGGCTTTTGGCTTTGATAAATCTGCTATGATTGTGGATGTCGAAGTCGCAGTTCAGGATCCAGAAAAAGTTGATTTAGATCAACTTCGTAATATTTTGCCCTATGGCCAAGGTTCATTTAAAGCTATTTTTGGAGGCTTAAATATTCCGAAACCAGAAGGAGGTTTTACTGTGATTGCCAATGCCGCTGTAATTGTATCCTTTGATATGGAATCTGCTTCATGAAACGCTTAATTCTTGAAATGGGTACAGGCAATGACTTGTATGGAATGGATTATACTAAAGCAGCAAAACGTGCAGTCGAGGATGCATTTCGCCATTCGACACTAAGTATTTTTCAATCTCTGAAACTGGATACAAATAAAATGCAGGTACGTGTAACAGTTGGCGTTGTGGAGCCTGAGAAAGTTGATTGTGTGGCTGTGGCAGCTTCCTTACCCCGTGGTATAGCGACTGTAACTGCAGTCAAAGGTGGGCAAAATGTAGATGACCCTGCAAACAGTACATCTCATGTTATAGCAACAGCAGCGGTTGAGGCCTTTTATCCAATTAATCAAGCTGATTGGAAATTGAGTTAAGAATGTGGTTTAGAATGAACAATCTAAATAAACCTATTTAATATCAAAATTTACAAAAGCTACCTTTGATGTTGTCCGACGGCTTGTGGGAATCTTTTTCGTGTGAAATTATATGTATAGATTTTATGAAAGATAAATATTTTGGCGCAAACAAAGGTGATTACTATAAAATTTTAGACTTATAAAACAGTTGGATAAATTATAATGTTTGAAACGCTCGCCGCAATTGAGTGGATTACAATCATATCGTTTATGTGAGCTGCAGTAATTTTATATTTCACATCATGCGCAGATATGATGTTTACCTTTGCAAGTGGTATATCTGGAGGCTCTCGAGTGGGTGTAGCCGCTGCAATAGGAATCTCATCAGGAGTTTTAGTACATGTTGGTATGGCTGCACTTGGACTAGCTGTGCTGCTATTAACATACCCTATGGCGTATAATATAATTAGGTATTTAGGAGGATTATACTTGTTGCTTTTGGCTGTTCAAAGCTGGTGATTATGTGGTGACTGATGTCGCAAAAACTGGACTTATTTAGTAAAAAGATAAATAAGATATCAGCTATTATTTTGTAGTTTAGCCATGAAATTATTTTGGAATAAAAATTATATTATGAGTAAATCTATCACCCATAACTTTACAATGGAAAATTATTTAAAAAATTACTTGCAAATTGTAGGCTTTATCAAATTAATATCATTTAAATATATTTATTTGAAAAAAAATAAAACGTATATAATAAATAATGAATTAAAAGGAATGTAATATGTCAGATTTTCCAACAACTGCTCGAGTTGTCATTATTGGTGGCGGGGTGGTAGGTACCTCAGCTCTTTATCATTTAGCAAAAGCAGGTTGGAAAGATTGTGTGCTTTTGGAAAAAAACGAATTAACTGCAGGTTCTACCTGGCATGCTGCAGGAAATGTTCCTAATTTTGCGGGTTCGTGGGCAGTAATGAATATGCAGCGTTATTCAGCTGAAATGTACCGGACACTTGGTGAGGATGTGGGATACCCAATGAATTACCATGTTACTGGATCAATCCGCTTGGGGCATTCAAAAGAACGTATGCAAGAATTTGAGCGTGTAGCTGGCATGGGCCGTTATCAAGGTTTAACGATGGATATTTGTACTCCTGAAGAACTAAAAGAAATTCATCCTTTTATTGAAACGCATGATATTGCGGGCGGTCTTTGGGATCCTTTGGATGGTGATATTGATCCCGCTCAGTTAACTCAAGCTTTGGCAACTGGTGCTCGTAAAGAAGGTGGCCATATAGAACGGTTTTGTTCTGTTAATGGAATAGAACGTGATGGTGATGAATGGATTGTTAAAACAGAAAAAGGTGAAATACGATGTGAATATGTTGCTAATTGTGCTGGTTATTATGCTCAAAGAGTAGGCGAAATGTTCAAACCCTTTGGTGGTCGAACAGTTCCTATGGTTGTTATGTCCCACCAGTTTTTCCTAACTGAGCCAATAGCTGAATTAGAAGCATGGAGTAAAGAAAATGGACGTAAGGTTCCGCTTCTTCGGGATGTCGATTCATCTTATTACTTACGACAAGAAAAAAATGGATTGAACCTTGGTCCATATGAAAGCAATTGTAAGGCACATTGGGTCACTCCCCAGGATCCAATGCCAGAAGATTTTTCCTTTCAATTATATCCAGATGATCTAGATCGATTGGAATGGTATATGGAAGATGCTATGAAACGATTGCCACTATTGGGCACAGCAGGGATTGGACGAAACATCAATGGTCCTATTCCATATGCTCCTGATGGTCTCCCAATGGTTGGCCCAATGCCAGGTGTGAAAAATGCATTTGAAGCACATTCTTTTACTTTTGGAATTGCCCAAGGTGGTGGAGCGGGAAAAGTATTATCAGAATGGATTATGCATAGTGAAACTGAATTGGATATGTGGGCGCTCGATCCACGGCGCTATACTGATTACACAGATCACGATTATTGTCTGTCTAAAGCTCTAGAAACATATGGCAATGAATATGCTATGCATTTCCCTCATCATGAATGGCCAGCTGGGAGGAATAAAAAACTATCTCCAAATCATGAAGTATTATTAGCTGAAGGTGCTCAAATGGGTGCATATAACGGATGGGAGAGAGCAAATTGGTTTGCAAAAACTGGTGATGATACATCAGAAGAAGCGACACAAACATGGATGCGTAATGGACCATGGGCTGGGCGTATTAAAGAGGAAGTTGAAGCCTGCCGTGACGCAGTGGGCGTTCTGGATATGCCAGGCTTTTCTCGATACACATTGGTTGGTAACGGAGCCGCTGATTGGTTGCGGTGCCAAATTTCAGGATCTCTTCCAAAAGTAGGGCGAATAAATCTTGGATATTTTGCAGATAGTCGGGGTCGTATAGTAACAGAAGTAACGATTATACGTTTTGGAGATGATGATTTTTTATTAATAACTGCTGCTGTTGCTCAATGGCATGATTTTGAGTTTTTGAAAAAAGCATTGCCCATAGATGGCTCATTGTTTTTGAATGACGTGACCAAAGAATACTCAACATTGTTGCTAACAGGTCCAAAGTCACGTGAAGTTTTAGACAGCATTACAAAAGATGCTGACCTAACAAAAGGGTGGTTAACTCACCAAAATGCGATTGTTTCAGGAAAGCCTGCAAAACTATTTCGTATCTCATTTGCAGGGGAATTGGGTTGGGAAATCCACTTAAAGTTTGATGATACGCCTGCTGTATTTGCAGCAGTAATTAAGGCTGGTGCAAAGCCATTTGGAATGTATGCATTAAACTCAATGCGCCTGGAAAAAGGTTACCGTACTTGGAAAGGTGATTTATCCACTGACTATACATTACTTGAAGGGGGTATTGAACGATTTATTAATTTTGACAAGCCTCAAAACTTCCCTGGAAAAGCAGCATTACTAGCTGAAAAAAAGGAAGGTTCAAAAAAAGGATTTGTCACCTTAATAGTAGATACAGAGTATGCTGATGCACCCTATATGTCTACTATTTGGTATGATAATAAAGTGGTAGGTGAAACCACTTCAGGTGATTGGGGGTACCGTGTAGATGCATCTATTGCGATGGGAATGGTGCGAGCTGACTTATCATCTCCTGGCACAAAACTTGAAGTTGAAATATTTGGCAAACGATGCAATGCAACTGTTCAAAAGGATGAACCATTGTGGGATCCTAAAAATGAAAGAATACGCGGATGAGCATAACTTTATTGGATGGTGGAATGGGGCAAGAATTAGTTGCCCGTACTGGGTACGCTACTTCATTATGGTCCGTCCAAGCCTTATTAGATAATCCAAAAATGGTTCGGGCTGTGCATGATGATTATTTTGCAGCTGGAGCAGATGTAGCTACTGCAAATACCTACTCAACTTTGCCAGATCGATTAGAAAAACACGGCTTAGGCAGTAAATTAGAAGACCTTCAACGAATTGCTTGCCAAATAGCAGTAGATGCTCGTGAATTTAATGGAACTGGAATTGTGGCAGGCTCACTGGGACCGCAAGGTTTTTCTTATCAGCCTAACTTAGCACCACCAGCTGCGCAGGCAGCAGAAGTATATTCTAATATATGTAAAATACAAACAAACTATGTTGATGTATTTTTAGCGGAAACGATGTCATCAATTGATCAAGCTCGTGGAGCATTAATGGGAACAAATGGCTTTGGAAAGCCAGTATGGTTAGCATTATCAGTAGATGATTCAGATGGGAAAAAACTTCGATCTGGTGAAAAAATATCAGATATTTTACCACTGATAGAAGAGTATAGCCCAGCTGCCATTTTTGTGAATTGTTCTATCCCTGAAGCTGTCTCGGTTGCTGTGCCAGAACTTATGTTGTCTGGTATACCCGTGGGAGCATATGCAAATGGTTTTACCAAAATTACAGCTGAATTTAATAAGATTGGTGCAACTGTAGATATGCTAGAAGCGCGCACAGATTTAACTCCTGAAACATATGCTGAGTTTGCCCAAGCTTGGATCGATAGTGGTGCAACTCTTGTTGGTGGTTGTTGTGAGGTTGGCCCGGCTCATATTGCTGAATTAAAGCGGCGTTTTGGGTATCTTTAAAATTTCATAAGCTGTTTGATAATATTTTGTATTAAATAATATTTTAAAGAATAATGCTTAATTAATTAATTCAAAATTTTAAGGCCATGTCATACTAAGAAAAGAACAAAAAATTACAAAGTATGATTTTAGGGGTATATGGATGAATAGTGATCTAGATCAAAAAAATATGAAGGTAGATATTATACTTTCTGATGGCTTTGTAATGACTGAGCTTTCTGGAGTTGTGGATGTTTTGAGGCTATCTAATCGGGTAGTTGATAAAAAAATGTTTAATTTTCGATATGTTAGTCCGGAAGCGGGAATCGTTAAATCAAGTGCGGACACGTGGTTAAATGCCGTGGCTTTGCCTAAAGTACCAGATGCAGATATTGCAGTTTTTTTGGGAAATTCTGACTTAAATTTTACATCCCGTGAGATTGAAAAAGCTGTACATAAGTATCGCTATACTGATGCTAAAGTTGTGTTGCTAGCTGAAGCTGCGGCAATATATATATCTGCAAATTCAGATGATGGGTTGGGCCATACAACACACTGGGAAAATCGATTATTATTAGAAGAGCGAAGTGGTCTATATGATATTGCGCCATCACTTGCAGTCTCCACTGATAAGATTGTTACGTGTGCAGGACTAGTTTCAACGTACGACATTATGTTACAAATAGTTGCTGCTTATTTGTCGAAGGCAAAATTATTAACTGTATCTAGTATTCTGTTGTTAGATAAAGTGCGATCCTTTGAGACACGTCAGCCAGGAGCAATGGACGCGCTAAGTGCTGGTAAAGATAGTCATATCGACCAAGCAATTAAAATGATGCAATCTAATATTGAAGAACCTCTAAAAACAACAGAGTTAGCTAAAGTTCTTGGTCAGACTACAAGGTCTTTAGAGCGCCAGTTTTTACGCCACTTAGGTCGTAGCCCTGGCCGGTTTTATAGAGAATTAAGATTAATTAGAGCTCAAAATTTTTTAGTAAATACAGACATGAGTATTTTAGAAATTGCTGCGGCATGTGGATTTGGCAGTAATTTTGGTAAAATTTATAAAACATATTATGGCAAAACGCCACGTGAAACGCGTAAAGAGCGTTTGGTTTAATTAAAGGAAAAAATATGACAAATATCCCTACAGTTGCGCGAGTAGTAATTATTGGTGGTGGTGTGATTGGGTGTTCAGTTGCCTATCATTTAATTAAAAAAGGCTGGAAAGATGTTGTTTTGTTGGAGCGCAAACAATTAACTTCTGGAACCACATGGCATGCTGCTGGTTTGATTGCGCAGTTACGTTCAACTGCAAATATGACAAGATTAGCTAAATATTCGCAAGAACTATATGGAAATTTAGAGCAAGAGACGGGTGTTTCTACAGGGTTTAAGCGGTGTGGTTCAATCACGGTTGCATTAACAAATGAGAGAAAAGAAGAAATTTTTAGACAAGCAGCAATGGCGCGTGCTTTTGGTGTTGAGGTTGAAGAAATTTCACCAGCCGAAGTAAAAGCTAAATATGAACATCTAAATATTGATGGTGTTAAAGCAGGCGTTTGGCTGCCTCTAGATGGCCAGGGTGATCCGGCAAATATTGCACTAGCGCTTGCAAAAGGTGCTCGTAGTGGTGGGGCGTTAATCTGTGAAAATATAAGTGTGACTGGCGTTACAAAAAGTGGGAGGCGCGTGACAGGCGTCAATTGGGAATCCAAGAATGAGCAAGGTCACATTAAAGCAGACATGATCGTAAATTGTGGTGGAATGTGGGGGCATGAAGTTGGCCGTATGGCTGGAGTTAATGTACCACTTCATGCGTGTGAACATTTTTATATCGTAACAGAAGCGATAGAAGGACTTACACAGATGCCTGTTCTTCGTGTGCCAGATGAATGCGCTTACTATAAAGAAGATGCAGGTAAATTTTTACTAGGGGCTTTTGAACCTATTTCAAAGCCATGGGGCATGGCTGGTATACCAAAAGATTTTGAATTTGATCAATTACCAGAAGATTTTGACCATTTTGAACCTATTTTAGAAGCTGCATGTGAGCGGATGCCAAAGCTTGCTAACGCTGGAATCCATACATTTTTTAATGGACCTGAAAGCTTTACTCCTGATGATGCATACCACTTGGGACTTGCACCTGAAATGGAAAATTTTTGGGTAGCAGCGGGGTTCAATTCAATAGGAATTCAGTCTGCTGGTGGTGCTGGTATGGCATTGGCAGAGTGGATGGATAGTGGCGCAAAACCGTTTGATTTAGGTGACGTAGATATTTCACGCATGCAACCGTTTCAAGGTAACAAAAAGTATTTATATGAGCGGTCTAAGGAAACATTGGGACTTCTTTATGCTGACCATTTCCCGTTTTTACAAAAGAAAACTGCGCGTGGTATCCGGCGGACACCTTTTCACCAACAGTTATTAGATCAAGGTGCTGTTATGGGTGAGTTAGCGGGATGGGAGCGGGCTAACTGGTTTGCAAATAAAGGCCAAAAAGCTTCTTATGAATATTCATGGAAACGACAAAACTGGTTTGAAAACTCTGCTCATGAACATCTTGCAATACGTGAAAACGTAGGCATGTATGATATGTCTTCATTTGGAAAAATACGAGTTGAAGGTCGTGACGCAACAGTATTCTTAAATTATGTTGCGGGGGGGCAGTACGATGTTCCTGTAGGTAAAATCGTTTATTCACAATTTCTCAATAATACAGGTGGGATTGAAGCGGATGTAACTATTACGCGAGTTAGCGAAACTGCTTATTTAGTGGTGACGCCTGCTGCAACACGGCTGGCTGATCAGGTTTGGTTACAACGCCATGCTGGAGACTATAACATTGTGATCACAGATATGACTGCAGGTGAAGGAGTATTGGCAATAATGGGCCCTAATAGCCGAAAGTTACTTGAGGCAGTTAGCCCTAATTCATTTGATAATGACATAAACCCCTTTGGCACATCTCAAGAAATTGAGCTTGGTATGGGTTTAGCTCGAGTGCACCGTGTAACTTATGTGGGAGAACTTGGCTGGGAAGTTTATGTTAGCGCTGATCAGGCCGGGCATGCTTTTGAAACATTATATGAAGCGGGTAAAGATCTAAATTTGAAGTTATGTGGAATGCATATGATGGATAGCTTGCGTATTGAAAAAGGCTATCGTCATTTTGGACATGACATAACATGTGAGGATCACGTACTGGAAGCAGGTCTTGGATTTGCAGTTAAAATTGAGAAAACAAACTTTATTGGTCGTGATGCAGTTTTGCGAAAAAAAGAAAGTGGCTTGGAAAGACGCTTAGTACAATTTATTTTGAATGATCCGGAACCATTACTCTACCATAACGAACCTATTTTGCGTGATGGAAAATTGATTGGATATTTAAGTTCGGGGAGTTATGGGCACACATTAGGTGCAGCCATTGGTTTAGGATATGTTCCATGTAAAGGGGAAGAAATTACAGATATTTTGGCTTCATCATATGAAATTGATGTTGCTGGAATTCGTGTGAAAGCCACTCCAAGTTTAAAGCCATTATATGATCCAAAATCAGAACGTGTAAAAATTTGATAGTGAAAAGCTAAACACACTTATTATTACATAAGATTAAAAGACATTCGTGACACGACCAACTTTTAATCTTATGTAAGACCTATGGATTTTTTTACATATAAGCCTCCGCTTGATCCCTTGAGTATTTTATATGTGGACCAAGATATTTTAGTTGTGGATAAGCCATCAGGATTATTATCTGTCCCAGGCAAAAATCTTGAACATCGTGATTGTTTAGAGACTAGAGTTCGCATGCAGTTTAACGATGTATTATTAGTTCATAGATTAGATATGGACACTAGTGGGGTAATGATTTTTGGCCTTAACAAAAACTCACAACGCCATCTGAGCTTACAGTTTGAAAAGCGTACTATTGAAAAAATATATGAGGCTAGAGTAGTTGGGGTAATATCAGAAAATAGTGGCTGCATAGACTTACCACTAATTGTTGATTGGCCAAACAGGCCATTGCAAATGGTTGACTTAGAAAATGGAAAACAAGCAAAAACTGACTGGCGAGTTATTAGGAGAGAAGCAGATGCTACACGTATAGAATTAAATCCTAAAACAGGACGCAGCCATCAATTACGGGTGCATATGCTTGCAATAGGCTATACAATTATAGGGGATAGATTTTATGGAACGGATTATGAAATAAATTTAGCTGATCGCCTACAGTTACATGCTCTGCATTTAAATATATGTCATCCTGTTAGTGGTGCATTAATGCGATTTACATCTCCAGTACCATTTTGAATAATAAAAAAATAATATTAGATTAAGAATTGATAAATTTTTTATAGCAAATGTAATGTATTTAAATATTAGCTTTTCAAGCTTTTCTAGCATGACACTTGCCGCTAGTTGATTGACACGATATTTGGAAGATAATCAAAGGATAAACTATGACAATTGATCCCGTAAAATTAACTGCTGACTTAGTTCGTTGTGCTTCAGTTACTCCTGAGGAGGGGGGGGCTTTAGTCTTGTTAGAGAAATTATTATCTAATGCTGGCTTTACATGTGATCGAGTAGATCGTGGAGAAATAAGTAATCTTTTTGCGCGATGGGGAGAGGGCCGTACGCTAGGCTTTAATGGTCATACAGATGTTGTACCTATTGGCTCTCTAGAGGACTGGACTATGGATCCCTTCGGAGCTGAGATTAAAAATGGGTTTTTGTATGGGCGTGGTTCAACCGATATGAAATCTGCTGTTGCAGCATTTGCATCTGCTGCAATTGATTTTGTAAATGATACACCTCCTGATGGCTCAATTGTTATTGCGATTACAGGTGATGAAGAAGGGGTAGCGCAAGATGGTACTCTAGCCCTGTTAGATTGGATGTCTTCTAATAATCAGACTATTGATCATTGTATTGTTGGAGAGCCTACGTGTCCTAATATTATGGGCGAAATGATGAAAATTGGTCGCCGTGGTTCAATGACAGCCTATTTCACAGCGCGAGGTGTTCAGGGACATTCAGCTTATCCCCACCGCGCAAAAAACCCGCTACCAGCTATGGCTAAATTAATATGTAATTTAGTAGATTATAAACTGGATGATGGTACAGAACACTTTGACGCATCAACTTTGGCTGTTACGACTATAGATACTGGTAACATAGCAAATAATGTGATCCCTGCAGAAACTAAAGCAACTGTAAATATTAGATTTAATGATGCTCATAACTCAAGTCAGTTGACTGCTTGGTTGCTGAGTGTTGTAAATGTAATTTCTGCCGATACTGGCATTGAAATTGATACGAAAGTTCAAGTCTCTGGGGAGAGTTTTGTAACCCCACTTGGTAAATTTTCAGATCTAGTTTCAAACGCTGTTTATGCGGAAACAGGATTATATCCAGAGCCTTCAACTTCAGGAGGAACATCTGATGCCAGGTTTATTAAAGATTATTGTCCTGTTGTGGAATTTGGTTTGGTTGGAAAAACAATGCACCAAGTAGATGAGCGTGTATCTGTTGAACAGATAAATAAATTGAAGCTAATTTATGCTAGAATCATGAAAAATTATTTTACGTGATTAAGGGTCATCTTTTTATTATGGTTAAAGAGCCAAACCCAGGGCGTGTTAAAACCCGCCTTGGACGCAGCATCGGTATGACTAACGCTGCTTGGTGGTTTCGGCATAATGCGCAATCTTTAATTAGAAAATTATCAGCTGATAGTAGGTGGAAAACGATATTAGCAGTATCACCTGATATAGATGGGTTAACCAGCAGAGTTTGGCCAAATCATTTACCGCGCTGGGCACAGGGAGGTGGCAATCTTGGAGACCGAATGGGTAATATTTTTCGCAACGCACCAAAAGGCCCTATTCTGATTATTGGAGCTGATATTCCTAATATAAAGCCTGGATTTATCAATGATGCGTTTGATGCATTAGGCAACCATGACGCTGTGGTTGGACCTGCGTTAGATGGTGGATATTGGTTGATAGGTCTAAAGCGTGGGGCAAGGCCTATCCCAAATTCACTATTTAAAGGAGTAAGCTGGTCTAGTGAAAATACTTTGTCAGACACTTTAGATAGTTTAGGTGCAAATAAGGTAAAGCATATTATCCAACTTCAGGATGTAGATACTGCTGATGATCTTTACCATCTTTAAAATAAGAGTGGAATATCATAACGAAAGCCAATGACCCCATTCAACGAACATGTTAGATAAAAATTATGAGCAAAAATCCTTCCAAAGAAGATATTTTGAAATGGGTGCAAGAGCATCCTGACAAAGCGTCAAAACGTGATATTTCTAAAGCCTTCAGTGTAACTGGTAGTGCGAGAATCGAATTAAAACGTATGCTTCGTGAGCTACGAACTGATGGACTAATTGCAGGTAATAGAAGTGCTTTTCGTGGTGCTGGAGAATTGCCACCAGTGTCTGTACTGCGAATATCTGAGCAAGATAGTTTGGGTGAGCTATGGGCTGAACCTACTGAATGGGATGGGGATGATGGCCGCCCACGCATCTTATTTATGCCAAAAGTTGGTGACGTTGCATTGTCCGTTGGTGATAGAATATTATGTAGGATTTCAACGATTGAAGGCCAGGACCATAAGCTAGAGGCAAGATTAATTCGGCGAATTGGATCAGGGCCTGATTTGGTAATTGGTATTTACCGGTTGGGGTCAGAGGGTGGCAGGCTAGTACCTGTTGATAAAAAGAATTCTCGAGAGTTTAGCATTGCCAGTAGGGATGCCAATAACGCTAAAGATGGTGAATTGGTTGAAGCTGAACAAATTGGTCCAAAAGCGCGTATGGGGCTAGCGTCTGCTCGTATTCTTGAAGTGCTTGGCGATCCAATGGCGCCTCGTTCAATTTCTTTAATTGCTATTCACCAACATGAAATTCCTGATCACTTTCCTGATAATGTTATTCTTGATGCGGAAGCTGCTAAGCCTGTGGAATTAGGCAAGAGGACTGATTTACGTTATCTGCCGCTATTTACTATAGATCCATCAGATGCGCGCGATCATGATGATGCAATTTGCGCAATACCTGATGACGACGTCACCAATAAAGGTGGCCATATTGTTTGGGTTGCTATCGCTGATGTAGCGCATTACGTGCGCCCAGGAACTAGTCTGGACGCAGAGGCTCGCAAACGTGGTAATTCTTCGTATTTCCCTGACAGAGTTGTTCCAATGCTGCCTGATGCGCTATCGGGTGATCTATGCTCGCTTCACGAAGGTGTGGACAGAGCATGTATGGCTGTTAGAATTAAGTTGAGTAACAAGGGTATTAAACTAGGACATGAATTCCATCGTGGCCTAATGCGTTCACCAGCATCGTTATCATATGAACAAGCGCAAGCTGCCTTTGATGGTAGATATGATGAAGCTACAAAACCACTCGCAGGCGCACTTTCCGACTTATTTTCTGCCTACCAAAGCTCTATGAAGGCGCGTGAAGAGCGTCAGCCTTTAAATCTTGATCTCCCAGAGCGCAAAATTATTCTTTCGGAAGAGGGAGCTGTTTTGTCTGTTGATTTTAGAACTAGGTTTGATGCCCATAAGTTAGTTGAAGAGTTTATGGTTACTGCTAACGTTTGTGCTGCTGAAACATTAGAAGCTAAAGATAAAAACCTATTATATCGCGTTCACGAAGAACCATCACCAGAAAAGCTTGAGGGACTGCGTGAAGTTGCTGAGGCATCTGGATTAGAACTTGCAAAAGGGCAAGTATTAAAAACCCAACATTTAAATAAGTTATTGGCTGCAGCAGAAAATACTGAAGATGCTGAAATTATAAATATGACTGTTTTACGCTGTATGGCACAGGCATATTATGCACCAAATAACTTTGGTCACTTTGGATTAAATTTACGACGATATGCTCACTTTACCAGTCCAATTCGACGTTATGCTGATCTTATAGTACACCGTGCATTAGTATCAGTGCATGGCTTTGGGGATGATGGACTTAGCAGTGAAGAAGAGGCGGCCTTAAAGGAAACGGGAGAGTGGATCTCTACAACGGAGCGCCGCTCTATGCTTGCTGAACGTGATACTACAGACCGATATTTGGCGGCATTCTTAGCTGACCGTATTGGTGTTGAATTCACGGGACGTGTTTCAGGTATTGCCAAATTTGGCTTATTTGTGAAGCTTGATGATACGGGTGCGGATGGTATCATACCCTTATCAAAACTGGGACGTGAATATTGGCATTATGATGACCGTAATCGCACTCTTAAAGGTGATGATAGTGGCCGTACTATTGCAATCGGTATGCCATGCAAGGTTGCATTAGTGGATGCAACTGCTGTAACGGGCGGCCTTACATTAGAGATGCTTGAGTTAAATGGTAATGAAATGCCTAAAGGCTCTGGCCGGCAAACTAGCCATAAAGGACGCCGAATAACGCGCTCTAAGGATAAAGATAAAGGTAAACGTAAAAAAACCCGGTGATAAATATTATATTTTAAAACTTAGTATTTTTAATAATTGGCGCAATTATGCTAATTTAAATAGTTGTATTGTTTTAGCGAGATGCGTGCATTAGATTATATTAAACATAAATAATTGTTTTGAGCAGGAGAGTAAGAAATGCTAAATTTTTTAGTGGCCTTGGCTTTGAGCCTGTTTACTTTAGTAGCGCCTATAAACGCTAAAAACTCTCAATTAGGGCAATATCAAGTAGCCCAAAGTCAGAGCGCTTTTCACCTTTGGGTAAAATCATTTCGCCAAGATGCATTGTTGAATGGCATTAGTGCCAATACGCTTGATGATGCATTTAAGGGCGTCTCGTTAAATGACCGCGTTGTACAGTTAGACAGAAAGCAGGCTGAGTTTTCACGCGAAATTTGGGATTATCTAGATACTGCAACATCACCAAAACGTATTAAAGATGGACAAGCCAATTTTAATATTCAGGCAAGTATTCTAAATCAAATAGAGAGCAAATATAAAGTTGATGCTGAAGTAATAGTCGCAATTTGGGGGCTAGAAACTTCGTACGGCCATCGAATGGGAAATATTAACATTATAGAAGCCCTTGCAACTCTTGCATATGATGGCCGGCGTGAAAAGTTTGGGCGGCAACAATTATTGGAAGCTCTAAAAATTATACAACGTGGCGATATTACGCCTGACAAAATGATGGGTTCTTGGGCAGGTGCGATGGGCCATACTCAGTTCATACCAACAAGCTATCAAGCTTACGCACAAGATTTTACTGGTGATGGAAAGCGAAATGTTTGGGATCCTGAGGATCCATCAGACGCCTTAGCCTCAACAGCGAATTACCTTTCTAAATTTGGTTGGAAAAATAACCAACCATGGGGAATAGAAGTAATATTACCTACAGGATTTAATTATAGAAATGCTGACCTTGAAGTTAAAGCGACACCATCGCGTTGGACAGAGTTAGGCGTTAGAACCATCAATAAAAATAAGATACCAAACTATGGTGAAGGTTCAATATTTCTCCCAGCTGGCGCCAAGGGCCCTGCTTTTATTGTGTTCAAGAATTTTTTTGTAATTAAACGCTATAATAATTCAAATTCTTATGCGATGGCTGTGGGCCACCTTTCTGACCGTATCTTAGGCAAGTCGCCGTTTCTACGAGAATGGCCCCGTGGGCCTGGTGCATTAAAACTAAAAGAAAAAGTTGAAGTACAGAAGCTGTTAAATCAGATAGGATATGACGCTGGTGAGCCTGATGGTATCATTGGTCCAAATTCAATCAAATCAATCAGAAAGTTTCAAATTATACTAGGTTTGATCCCTGACGGGCTTGCCAACAAAGAGCTGTTGCTTGAATTGCGCAAGGCGCGTGAATGAAATTAGGTGCCCCAACCCTCAGATTGCATTTCTCTCAATCTACTTGCCGTCCGGTTAAATTCAAAGGAACCAATACCATCTTTGTATAATTCTTCTGCTTCTGCATCCGCGCTTATAATGACCTTAATACCACCCTCATATAAAGTATCAATGAGTGTGACAAACCGCTTAGCTTCATTGCTGTTGTCCTGCCCCAATTGAGGTACATTAGTTATCATCAATAGATTTATTGATTTGGCAATTGCTAAGTAGTCTCCTGGGCCCAAAGCCTTTTTGCATAAATCAGCAAAGCTTGCGCGTGCGATACCATCAACATGAAAAGGAATTTCAATTTTACGTTTTTTTTGGGTCAATATAAGAGGTGTAGACTTTCCACGTGATAGAGTTTCCCACAGCTGTTCAATTTTTTGATGAGTATCTTTGTTCAAGGGATAAAAATAGACAATATTACCAGTTGTAATATTTTGACGGTGATCAGTATCGCTATCTAAATTTAAAGTAGTAAGCCTTTGTTCAATCATTTTGATAAATGGCAAAAATAATGAACGATTTAACCCACTTTTATATAAATCATTTGGATGTCGATTAGATGTTGTTACCACAATTACACCTGAATCTAATAAAAATTCAAATAAACGACCAACTATCATAGCATCTGTAATGTCTGTTATTTGAATTTCATCAAAACATAGTAGGTCAACTTCAGAGATAATCTTTTCTGCAACTGGACGGATGGCATCTTCAACACCAGTTTGTCTTACTTCATATAAACTTTGATGAATTGTCTGCATGAATTCATGGAAATGCACACGACGTTTTCTTATTACTGGTGATGCATCAAAAAATAAATCCATTAACATAGACTTACCTCGGCCAACTCCACCATAAATATATAGCCCCTTTGGGCGTGGTGCTTTTATCCCAAATAAACCAGATAATAGCCATGTTGAACGAGGCTTATAGCCATCAATCTCTATTGCCAAGTCTTGTAAAGCTTGAAGTGTTTTTAGTTGATTATTGTCCGATACTAAAGCGCCAGACAAGACCCGTTGATTATAAATATCTATTGGTTTCATATTGACCAGCCTTAAAAACCCTTTGACCCTAATTAGCAATTATATCAAGTTGACACAACCATAGAGGTAATTACATGCAACCACATAATTCTAAATTGATTACACCTGTTCTAATTGCTTCATCATTAATATTAATGATTGGTTTTGGTATCCGAGCATCATTTGGGGTCTTTCAGATCCCAGTAGCAGATCAGTTTTTTTGGGCACGCACTGAATTTTCAATGGCTATCGCTATTCAAAACCTAGCATGGGGTGTGGGCCAACCCATATTTGGTGCAATTGCAGAGAAGATTGGTGATCGCAAGGCAATTTTATTGGGTGTGATTTTTTATGCTGTGGGACTAATATTATCTAGTTATGCAATAAGCCCTGGGGGGCATCAATTTTATGCACTCTTCGTTGGCTTTGGCGTAGCTGGCACTGGATTTGGAGTAGTTTTAGCGATCGTAGGTCGGGCTGCATCAGATGAAAATAGATCTATGGCACTAGGAATAGCTACGGCTGTTGGTTCTGTTGGTCAGATTATAGGCCCTCCAGCAGCTGAATACCTCTTAGGCTATTTCAATTGGTCAATTGTATTTTTAATTTTTGCAGGGATAATTATTTCATCTTTAGTACTGCTACCTGTACTTAAAGCACCCGTAAAAAACAGTACTGTAGATTTAGAGGAAACATTAGGTCAAATTTTAAAGAAAGCTTTTTATGACCCTAGTTTTACTTTAATTTTTCTTGGGTTTTTTTCATGTGGCTTTCAGTTAGCTTTTGTAACAGCGCATTTTCCAGCATTTGTAACTGAGATGTGTGGTCCCATTTCTAGTGGGGGACTGCTTTCTGGTATTGGTGTAAACACAACCAGTGCGTTGGGTGCATTTGCAATTGCGCTAATTGGTGCAGCAAATATTGTAGGAACAATTACAGCTGGTTATTTTGGTAAATATTATAAAAAGAAAAACCTATTAGCGATTGTTTATACTGGACGAACAATAATCGCTATTATCTTTATTATGGTTCCAATGACGCCTTTAACAGTTGTTACATTCTCAATTACTATGGGCCTACTGTGGCTAGCTTCTGTACCGCTAACCTCTGGCTTAGTAGGTTACATTTATGGCCTACGTTATATGGGAACTCTATATGGAATAGTTTTCTTCAGTCATCAATTAGGATCATTTTTAGGAGTTTGGCTGGGTGGCGCATTGTATGACGCTTATGGAAATTACAATACTGTTTGGTGGGTTGGAATAGGTGTTGGTGCGTTTAGTGCAATTGTTCACTTACCTATTCGCGAAATTCCATTAGGAAGACGTATAAAAGTATAATTTTATTTATAAAAAATTTATACTCGTAGAGCTTAATTACTAAGCAGCAATTTCAATGCTGTTGCTATACAGATAGTGACTAGTAGCGGCTTAATGATTTTTGCCCCCTTTTTCATAGCCAAGCGCGCGCCAAGTGTACTGCCAATAATCTGCCCTGCTGCCATCGAAAATCCAACTTTCCAAGAAACAGCTCCAATAAGAGCAAACCCAATAAAACCACCAAGATTTGATGCAAAATTAAACAATTTTGTTTGTGCTGTGGCTTGTAAAATACCCATGCCACCAAGACCTAAAAGCATTAGCATATAAAATGATCCTGCACCTGGACCAAAAATACCATCGTAAAACCCTACTACTGGTAATAAAAAACTAGTTAAAATAAGAGTTGGTATTAGTGGTTTTCTCCTTAAATCTGTTAAGTTTGGTGATAATGCAAAATAAAGGGCAACTCCAATTAGGATAAAGGGAAATGCATAAGTTAATGCTTCTTTTGGAATGTATGATGCAGTAAGTGCTCCAGCTGAGGATGCCATGAAACATAGGAAAGCAATTGGCCATAAAGCACGCAAATCTAAATGCCCTCTAGCTGCAAATGTAATGGTTGCAGAAGCTGTTCCAAACAAACCTTGAAGTTTATTTGTTCCTATTGCAGTTAATGGAGGAACCCCAGCAATTAACATTGCGGGAAGTGATATTAGACCCCCACCCCCAGATATAGCATCAAAGAAACCAGCGCAGAGCCCCACAAAGAAAAGTATTACCAACAGACTAATAGTTATTTCAGTCATATTTTAAAATTATCCAAGATGGTGTTTACCTCGTTTATCTGCAAGCTCTACTTGTCGTTGCCGCTCCCTAAACCTCTTTTTGCGCTCGATGTCATGGGTATTAATACAGAGGTGACAAGATACACCCTTTTCAAATTCAGAACGATTAAAGTCATCTGGCGCAATTGGCATCCGACAGGCATAGCATAGCCTATACTGGCCCTGTTCCAAGCCATGCTTGACTGATACACGAGCATCAAAAACAAAGCACTCACCATCCCACTTACTATTTTTTTGTGGGATATCGTCTAGGTATTTTAATATGCCACCCTTTAAATGATAAACATCTTCAACACCCTCGTTCATAAGATAATTAGTGGATTTTTCACACCGGATGCCGCCTGTGCAAAACATTGCAATACGTTTATGTTGGAATTTTATTTTATTTTTTTCCCACCATTCAGGAAAATCTCTAAAACTTTTTGTTTCTGGATTAACGGCCCCATCAAATGTTCCAATAGCGACTTCGAAAGCATTACGTGTATCTATCACTACAACGTCTTCTTGCAAAATAAGGTTATTCCAGTCAGATGCTTCAACGTAGTTTCCAACATTTAATGTTGGATCAACGTTTGGCTGACCCATTGTTACTATTTCTTTCTTCAGCTTTACTTTCATATGCTTAAATGGAATTTTTGAAAAATGGCTTTCCTTGTGTTCCAAATTAGAACAACCTGGCCATGCGCGTAGATATTTTAAAACGATATCGATCCCAGTACGTGATCCAGCTATGGTGCCATTGATACCTTCAAATGCTAAAAGCAAAGAACCCTTAATTCCTTGAGAATTACAGATTTCTATAAGTGGTGCTTGCAAACTTTTATGATCTGAAAATTTTGTAAAATGATAAAGGGCTGCAATAACTATTTTAGACATTTTTCACCTATCAATTAGATCAGATTAGTGGCCACCAATTTTGCCAGCTGAAATTCCATAATCGGTTGCAATTCGATAGCTTGGGTCGTCGTCCATATCAACAATGAGTTGGCCCGCTTTAGTCAATAGTGCATGGCAATCACGTGATAAATGCCGCAGCATTAGTTTTTTTCCTGCTGCTTCATATTTGGCTGCAACTGCATCAATAGCCTGTAATGCGCTGTGATCAACAACACGAGAACCATTAAAATCTATGATAATAGTAGCAGGATCATTTTTAGGTTCAAATAGTTCCTGGAAGCGCGTGCTAGATCCAAAAAATAAAGGCCCAGATAATTCGTATACAACCGCACCTTTTTCAGTTTCAGAAAGACGAGTGTGAACTTGAATTTGTGCTGCAGCATTCCATGCATAGACTAATGCAGAAATAATGACCCCAACGAATACAGCAATTGCTAAATTGAATAATACTGTCACAGCAGTAACTACTAAAATTACTAAAATATCTGACACAGGGATACGGCCCATCAGCTTTATTGATTGCCAAGCAAATGTGCCAATAACAACCATAAACATTACCCCAACTAAAGCCGCTAAGGGAATTAAATCAATAATTCCACTTGCAAATAATATAAACGAGAGGAGAAATAATGCTGCGGCGATACCTGCTAGCCGTGTTCGCCCACCAGAGTTTACATTAATCATTGATTGCCCAATCATAGCGCAACCGCCCATCCCTCCAAAGAGGCCAGTAACAATATTTGCTCCGCCTTGAGCCAGACACTCCTGGCTTGCGCCACCCTTTTTGCCAGTTATGTCCCCAACAAGGTTTAGGGTCAGGAGACTTTCAATTAACCCAATAGATCCTAATATTAATGCGTATGGTAAAATAATATAAAGTGTTTCAAAGGTAAAAGGAATAACTGGAATGGCAAAAGTCGGAAGGCCACCTTTAACAGAACTCAAATCACCAACACTTAGTACATCAATATCAAATATGATCACTAAAGCTGCAACTAAAGTAATAGCTAATAATGGTGCAGGAATTGCACGCGTAATTTTTGGGGTAACCCAGATTAAGAGCATTGTTAATGCAACTAACGCTAAGGTAATCCACAAGGTGGTTCCAGTCATCCAAACATGATGCCCATTACTATCTTTTATTTGGAAGAAATCCATCTGAGCCCAAAAAATTACAATTGCCAATCCATTTACAAATCCTAACATAACTGGATGAGGGACAAGGCGCATAAATTTCCCTAGTTTAAAAACACCAGCTAAAACTTGGAAAATTCCCATAAGTACAACTGTAGCGAATAAATACTGGACACCATGCTCAGCAACTAAAGCAACCATAACGACCGCTAGTGCACCAGTGGCACCTGAAATCATACCAGGGCGGCCACCAAATATGGCAGTAATTAAGCCTACAATAAAAGCAGCATGTAATCCAACCAATGGCGCGACACCTGCTACAAAAGCAAAGGCTATTGCCTCTGGCACTAAAGCAAGAGCAACGGTTAATCCTGATAGGATATCTGTTTTAGCCTGCATTGGCGTTAGGGGTGTATCGTTAGGGCTGCGATCTGGCGTCCGTAAGCGGCGCGTAAAATCAGCAATTGTTGTAAACTTAGCCATTTGATATTCCTTACGGAGAGTTTTTCGCCTTCTAGGGGGTTTTTGCTAAAACTTAAAGACCCAAAGACATTCACTTAACTTTAGTTAATAATTTTAAGGTATGATATGATCTGAGAGATTACTAATTTTTTATAAATAAAGACTAAAAACATTTCTAATCATCTGTAACGCGTCCACGTAGGGTTTTGACGTGCCCCCTTTTTGTTTTTGTGTCCACTCTCCGGCGCTGTGATGCTCTAGTTGGTTTAGTTTTAATTCGATACTTTGGGCGTTTAGTAGCTTCAACGATTAGCTCTATTAACTTTTCTTGTGCTAAAGCGCGGTTCATTGGTTGCAACCGGTGTTTTTCAGCTGTAATAATAATTGCGCCATCTTTAGTCCACTTTCTCCCAGCTAACTTTTTTAACCGTACCTTTACATATGTCGATAAATTAGGAGAACGCTCTGCTTCAAATCGCAACTCAACGGCTGATGAAACTTTATTTACATGCTGACCTCCTGGGCCAGAGGAGCGCATAAAGCTCTCTGTAATTTCCCAGGGTTCAATTTGGATTGTATCAGTAATTTTAATCATAATACTATATAGTAAATGAAAAAGCCCACATCAAGGGATGTGGGCTTCTCTCAAGATTTAGAGGTGGCAAGCAAAACCAAAGCAGGTTTTGAAGCCAGATAATAAATTTGGGGGGCTGCCCCCTAACGTCTTACCCCGCTCGTAGCCTTAACCAGCTGCTCTGTTTTCTTAATAATCATGGGCACCTCCTTTCGATTGTTTCTTTTGACCAGGGCGTTTCTGCCCGGTACTTAAATCATGCAACGACTTTACCAAAAAGCCAAACGATTTTTTATAAAGCATGCATAATAAATTAAAACGCCCACTCAAAAATGAGTAGGCGTGTAGCTTAAGTCTGTTGCTATGTTTATATTGTTGATTTTTGCAAACGAATTACTAGCATACGAAATGGTATTAAAGCAATCAAAGCCAGGCAAAGTTTAACAAACCAATCAGCAAAACCTAACGATACCCATAGAGGTACGACCGGTCCTTGCCCTAATAAAGGCATAACTTCATTTGCCCAAGACACATCATTTGTAGGCTCTAACGCAGTGAGTGTTGTTGAAAATGCTATCGTAAAAAATAAAGCTGTATCTAAAGAAGATCCAACTAAAGTTGATGCCAGTGGTGCGCGCCACCACTTACCTTCACGCATTTTATTGAAAATAAATACGTCTACCAGTTGTGCAACCAAGAATGCAGTGCCAGATCCTATTGCAATGCGAAGTGTTACATATGGTCCAAATTCACCCATAATTTGGGTACCAATAAACGAACAGAGAATACCAACTAAAAAGCCGGTAAAGACTACTTTCCTAGCTTGCTGTGCTCCATATAGTCGATTCATTAAATCAGTAATAAGAAAGGCAAACGGATAAGTGAAGGCCCCCCATGTTAACCAATTTCCCATTAGAAATTGGACAAGGATGTTAGAGGCTACAACTATTGTAGCCATGGCTATAATGCCAAAGAAAATTCCACGGTTCATAAAAAACTCCGTTTTGAAAAGGTTGCGGATACTTTGCCCAGCACGGGCACTGAGCTGGTAACTGCTTTAATAATATTTAGCAACCAACTATTTAAAATGTTTAAGGAAACATTCAAAAGTGATTTTATATACCTTAAATCAAAATACTTTACGCGGTCTTTTGTATTAATTTAAATACCAACAGCAATAACAGCTTTGGCTATAGTATCTATTTTCTCTTCTGTGACGCCTGCAATATTTAGACGACTATCGAAAACCATATAAATTCCGTACTCATCGCGTAATTTATTAACTTGATCTTCGGTTGCGCCAAGGCGTGAAAACATTCCACGATGTTCTGCAAGGAAACCAAAGCGGTCAGACCCACATTCAACACGTAAAGCTTCAGCTAATTTTTTACGTGCGCTCAACATACCTAACCTAACCTCTTCTAACTCTGCTACCCAATTAGCACGCAGTTCTGTGTCTGTTAATACCATAGTAACTAAACGAGCACCGTGGTCTGGTGGAAAACTAAAGTTTTGACGATTAATATAAGATAGATTTCCCTGTGTGATTACGCTAGTGCCTGGATCTGCTGAAATGGCCATTACTAATCCACATCGCTCTCGATAAATACCAAAATTCTTTGAACAGCTTGATGCTATAAACATTTCTGGAAATTTGCTTGCTAATAAGCGAGTTCCAAATGCGTCTTCTTCTAAGCCTTCACCAAACCCTTGATATGCAATATCGATAAACGGAATTGCTTTTTTTTCTAGGAGTAGGTCTGCTATTAAGCCCCACTGAGTTTTGTTTAGATTTGCACCAGTTGGATTGTGACAACACCCATGTAAAACAACAACATCACCCTTTGAGGCACTGGATAAATCTGACATCATTGCTTCAAAATTAACTGAGCGTGTATCATTGTCAAAATAGCCATATTTTGCAAACGGCATGCCAAGATGTTTTGCTATAGATAAATGATTGCCCCATGTTGGGTCACTAAACCAAATTGTAGAGTTAGCACCTGTTAATTTGACAAGTTCTAATACATGATGAATAGCGCCTGTGCCACCTGGTGTAGCACAAAATGAAATGCGATCACGATCAACACTATTAGATAAGATAAGATCAGCCATTGCAGTGTGAAAGCCACCATCGCCTATCATTGCTGTGTATGTCTTTGTGGTTTCAACGTCCCATAAACGCTTTTCGGCTTCTTTAATTGCCCGCATAATAGGCGTGTTGCCATTTGCGTCTTTATATACACCTACACCTAGATCAATTTTTTTGCTTCGCGGGTCTGCGTTGTATAGTGCTGATAGGCCAATAATACGATCAGCGGGTTGTTTTTTTAAAGATGACAGCATTATAAGGGCCTTTAATTAATTGCTATGGGAAGGTCGTTTCGGGAACCCCATTCTGACCATGACCCGTCATACAATGCAGTCTGATTGTGGTCTAGTCTTTTTAGGGCAAAAGTTAGAACAGCAGCGGTTACACCAGATCCGCAGGAAGTAATTATTGGACGCGTAAAGTCTATACCAGCGTCACTAAATAATAAATGCAATTCCTTATCAGATTTCAGGCAATTATTTTCATCTAAAACTAATTTAAAAAATAAATTTATTGATTTTGGAATATGCCCTGATTTTGTATTTGGACGAGGTTCTAAAGCCTGCCCCGTAAATCGTGAAGGAGGCCTGGCATCAATAACCTGCGCATTACTATTTAGTACTTCAGCAGCATTTACCACTTGCGAAGAAAATAATGTAGCTTCGTAAGATCCACACTCAGGTTTTGTGACAATATTTGATAATGGGCGCTTTTCTGCAATCCATTTTGGCAATCCACCATCTAAAACAAAAACTTTTTTATGGCCCATAATGTGGAACATCCACCAAACCCGGGCAGCTGAAAATAAACCTGCGGTATCATAAATTATAATATTAGTTGTATTCGAAATTCCTAATCTTTCAACATGTCTGGCAAAATCTTTAGTATTTGGAAGCATATGGGGCAAAGAATTACTGGTATCTGCTATGCAATCAATATCAAAGAATTGTGCACCATGTATGTGTTTTATTTGAAACTCTTTAAATGGATCACGTGATGCAGCAGGTAAATACCAGGAGGCATCAAGAACTTGTACATCCTTAATATAATGAGCTAACCATTCTGTGGAAACTGTAACTTGCATCGGTTAATCCTACAGCAGGGCTTATCTTAAGGCAAAGAAAACTCACCTTTAATTAAAATAAATTTTTACTAAAATTATAAAGTTTTTTTAATTATTTCAGCTAAGAGTATTAGTATTATTCCACCAATTAAACCTGATATAATTGAATTAGATATAGCGCTGATATTAATTACGTTAACTCCAGCGCTTAATATTTGACCGCTTAAGCCACCACCAACAATACCTAATAAAAAATTATTAAGAATGCTGAAGCTAATTTTTTTGAAAACCCTGCCAGTAATTGCACTTCCTATTGAACCAGAGACAAGCTGTATAAGTAATGCTTCCATTTTAATATCTCCTAGCCTCAGACTTACTTATCAGCCATTATAATAGTTCATCTAAAGGAAAGTGGTTACTCTAAAATTAACTATGTTCTCGCATTAAACGAGATTTTTGACGGTTCCAGTCACGTTTCTTTTCGGTTTCCCGCTTATCAGATTGCTTTTTGCCTTTGGCGGTACCTATTAGTAATTTAACTTTACCTTTATCATTAAAATACATTTTCAAAGCAATAATAGTCATGGCCTCGCGGCCTTTTGCTTGCCATAATTTTGCTATTTCACGTTTGGAAACTAATAATTTACGACGCCTACGTTCTTCATGTCCAAAATTTTGTGCTTGGGTGTACAAAGAAATATAAGAGTTAATTATCCAGAGCTCACCATTTTCAACATCCACATAGCTTTCCGCTATGTTAGCGGAGCCAATTCGGAGAGCTTTTACCTCTGAGCCCATCAGCATAATACCACATTCTAAAACATCCTCGACCGCATAGTCATAGCGGGCACGACGGTTTTCGACGATCATTTTATTATTATCTGGAATTTTCTTTTTTGCCATAGTATTTACCGATATAAGCCACCTCTGGAGTGCTGCCAAGTCTATAAAGGGCGCTTTTACTAATATGAAAGCTTTGCATAATTATCATATTCAATATTTTAACCGATCATAAGTCACCTTATAATCATAAGATAAAAATAAACTGAAAGTAGAGAGAGCTATTAAACAAAAAATATGTCTTATTTGTAACGAAGACTATGGCATACTTTAGTTTAGTTTACCTTTCTATATATTGGGAAAAAAGTTAACTGAATATGCCTACATGGCGCATAGCTGTTTGTATCTTTTGTTTAGTTTCATCTAATAAATCTGTTAGCGGTAAACGAACGTCTTCCGTACTTTTACCTAAAAGTGATACTGCGTATTTTGCACCAACCAATCCCGGCTCAGAAAAAATTGCCTCATGCAATGGCATTAATAGATCTTGTAGCTCCAAAGCTGCTTTAAAATCATTATTAGCTAAAGCATTTTGAAATTTTGCACATAAAGCTGGTGCAACATTTGCGGTTACTGAAATAGCACCAACACCACCATGAGCAAAAAAACCTAAAGCACTAGCATCTTCTGCAGACATTTGAATGAAATCTTTACCGCACTCACGCCTCTGCTGCGTAACTCTATCCATAGATGCAGTCGCATCTTTTACACCAATAATAAAGTCTAGTTTTGCTAGTAAACCCATTGTCTCAGCGGTCATATCAACTACAGAACGACCTGGAATATTATAGATAAAAATAGGTAAACCAATTGCGTTTAATGCTTCAAAATGAGCATATAAACCACGTTGTGTTGGTTTATTATAATATGGTGTTACTACTAACGCTGCATCTGCACCAACGTCTTTAGCAAATTGCATGAGACGAAGAGCTTCAGCAGTATTATTTGAGCCAGCCCCAGCAATAACAGGAACTCGTCCTGCAGTGTGATCCACTACTACCCGAATGACTTCTTCATGCTCAGAATGTGAAAGTGTGGCACTCTCTCCAGTAGTCCCTACTGGTACTAGGCCATGAGAGCCTTCTGTTATCTGCCAGTCGACTAAATGTTTAAGCGCATCAAAATCTACTTTACCATTTTTAAATGGCGTGATTAGAGCTGGCATAGAACCTTTAAACATTGAGTTTCTCCTAAAACTAATTGATTTAAATTGGGATATAGCGTGAAAATGATATCATGTGTACTAAGAAATTTAAGTTTAATAATATGTTACTTTAAAAATATAGTTTTTTACCATATTAATAGTGTTAATTTATTGAGATTAATATGTTTAGTTTAGTTAAGGTTTGTATTCTTTTAGTGCTCTTATGGGGGGCACCTGCCAATGCACAATCTAAATTTGATGATAGTAATAATTTGCTTAATGGCCTTTTGGCCATTGAAAAGAGCGATTGGGTAACTGCTAAAAATTATTCAAATAAAATAATAGATCCTGTGGGCCAAACCCTTTTAACATGGGCGCGATTACGCGCCGGCGATGGTAAATGGTTCGAATACAAGTTATTCTTGAAAAAAAACCCTCAATGGCCAGGTTTAAAGCGATTACGTAAACGTGCTGAAGTATTAATTTCCAAAGATGAAAATCCAAAAGAAGTTTTGGATTTTTTTAGGAAACACAAACCACAGACTGGAATTGGTGCCTTACGTTTATCGGGAGCTTTGAGGAGACTAGAAAATATTTCTGATGCTAATAAAGTTTTAATAGACGCATGGATTAATTTACCTTTGTCAGCGGATGAACAGCTTCAATATTTAGATAATCATAAAAGCATTTTAATAGATCATCACATTCAGCGAATGGATAACTTACTTTGGCGTGGTGATATTTATTCTGCGATAAGAATATTAAGTTTGCTACCTTCTAAAAGCCAGACACTGGCAAAAGCAAGAGTTGGGCTTCAAAGGGGGGCCCGTAATGTTGATAATTTAATTGCAGCAGTACCAGCCTCGCACAAAAAAAATGCTGGTTTGGCGTATGATAGATTTCAATGGCGTATAAGAAAAGATCGTTGGGATGAAGCTCATGAATTATTAGTTAAACATACTGGTGATGTATCAAAAATGGAACGCCCTGAAAAATGGGCTAGCCGTCGCCGTGGATTTGCACGTCGATCTATGCGTGCAAACAAGCCAGAAATAGCGTATTTTTTAGCAAGTGGGCATAGACTAAATGAGGGCTCACATTATGCTGATTTGGAATGGTTATCTGGCTATATTTCATTAATCTATTTAAGTGCTCCCCTGCAGGCTGAACGACATTTTAAAAATTTTAGTTTAGCTGTGTCGTCATCAATTAGTAGGGCACGGGCAGGTTATTGGCTTGGGCGCGTAAATGAAAAATTAGGCAATCTAGATCAAGCAGCTGCAAATTATTTGATATCTGCTAAATTTCAAACTGCTTTTTATGGACAGCTTGCCGCAGAACGTCTGGGATTATCTGGCGATCCATTATTACGGGGTCTTGAGGAAGTTGATGAGTGGCCCACAGCAGGTTTTGTTACAGATTCCGTTTTTGATGCAGCAAAATTACTGCACAGTGCTAATAAAATAGAAATGATGCGTTGGTTTATGACACATATGGCAGAGACCCTGCCAAGAGATGAGTTATTAAAGTTATCAAATTATAGTCACCAGCTTGGGGAAGCATTTGTTACGATTGGTATTGCCAAAGAAGCGGCAAAACGAGGTATCATTTTGCCTAAGCCATATTATCCAGTAACAGAATTAGCAACACTATCTGACGATTTGCCACCTGAAGTCATTATGTCAATTGCACGTCGTGAAAGTGAACTAAATTTAAAAGCAATTAGTTCTGCGGGTGCACTTGGTTTGATGCAAATTATGCCATCAACGGCACGAGAAGTTTCTAAGGGTCTTGGGGTCAAATATTCGAAGAAACGGCTAACTTCGGATTGGCGTTATAATGCTACACTTGGAGCCAATTACTTAAAAAATCTTATTAAAGTTTATGATGGCTCATATATTTTGGCTTTTGCAGCCTATAATGCTGGCTCAAAGCGTGTTAATGAATGGGTTGAAACTTATGGTGATCCAAGAGATCCAGATATATCAGTGGTGAATTGGATAGAACATATTCCGTATAGGGAAACGCGAAATTATGTCATGAGAGTTACAGAAAGTCTGCTTATTTATCGGGCACGGATAACTGGATCAATTAATGCTGTTGAAATAACTAAAGATTTAAATAGGGGCTAAACTTCATTAGCTTTTCGCTCGCGCCATAACGTGTATAAACCTGCGGAAATCACGATGCTTGAACCAATCGCTGTAGTATCTTTTAATGTTTCACCAAAAACGATCATTGCTATCGCAGATCCAAATACTAATTGTAAATAAGCGAAAGGCTGTACGCCATTTGCTTCAGCTACTTCATAACATTTTATGAGTAAAAAGTGTCCAAATGCACCTGTCACACATAAAAACCCCATCCAAAACCAATCCTGAATAATCATGGGTTCCCAAAAAAAGATACCTATTAGTGTTGTTACAATTGAACCTACAACGCCGGTCCAAAAGAAACTGGTTTCTGCACTATCTTGGCGAGCAGCGTAGCGTGTTAATAAGCCATATAGAGCAAATAAAATCGCAGAACATAATGGAAAAATAGCATAAATGCTAAACACAGCCAAACCAGGTTGAAGAATAATAGTTATACCAATAAACCCAACACAAATTGCAATTGATCTACGCCACCCAACTGTTTCACCTAAAATTGGCCCAGATAGGGCAGCAATAATTAATGGATAAATAGTAAAAATTGCTAAACTCTCAATTAACCCAATAAATACAAACCCTAAAACCATAATGCAGATTTCTACTGCTAAGATTATTCCCCGTAAACTTTGTAATAAAGGTTGTTTGGTTTGTGCTGCTTTCCTAATTGAGCCTATGTTTGCTTTTGCCCAAAAAATAACAAATGCTGCAAAAAACCAATATCGGATCATAACTACCATAAATACATTATACTCTCCGGCAAGATGACGTGAGATACCGTCTTGCATTGCAAAAACAAATGTAGTTGCAATCATTAAAATAATGCCAAGCCTAAGATTTGATTGCGCCATTCTAGTAATCCAAAACTATTATTAAAAAGTCGTATGACTTTTTATTTAAGTGGTAGTAAATTTTATTTTTCACGACGTTCTAATGTATGTACCCAAATTGCAGCTATTAAACCAATAATTTTAGTTATTAATAATATCAATAAAAATGTGTGAGCACCATTTTCAACAGTTAATAATGCACCCATTAATGTAGCCAGAATAGCACCAAATCCAACATACATTGCCCCCGATAAACCTGATGCAGTACCTGCCAAATCACTGCGCACATTCATGATCCCAACGTGGTTGCTTGGTAATGAAAGTCCATTACCAAGCCCAATAAAGATTGAAGGGCCAAAGATAAATGCCGCTGATATGTTTCCTAAAAAAACTAAAATTAAACCTATAAACACGCCAATAACAGCAACAATACGCCCGATTAAAATCATTTGAGTTATTTCAAAGTATGAACTCAAGCGTCTTGATAAATAACTTCCAACAAAAAAACCTAGAGTCGTTGACCCCATATAAAATCCTATATGGGATGGTGGTAGCCCCAATACTTTTGTTGCTATCAAAGGAGCACCACTTAAAAATCCATAAAAGCATGCAACGGATGCTGACATGCAAATTGAATATCCCCAAAATCGTTTTGAATTAAATAGGTCTGGATAAGTTGAAAATTGTTTGCGAAAGGTATCAGATGGACTTGAATTGGTTTCCCCCAAATCAACCCAAATAAGTATTAGCAACGCAAAGCCCATTAATAAAAAAAACCAAAAACTTGCACGCCAGCCGAACAGCTCATCTAATAGTCCCCCAAACATTGGGCCAATCATTGGGGCTACAGCCATAGCCATTGCTATAGTACCTAAAACCTTTACTGCATTTTTAGGACCCATCATATCGCGTACGACTGCACGTGATAATGCAGTGCCCGAAATCATGGCGCCTTGTAAAATTCGAAAGCCTAAAAATACCCAAATATTAGATGAAAAAATACAACCTAATGTAGCTATGCAAAAAATAATAATACTTCCCAATAAAATTGGACGGCGTCCGTATCGATCAGACAGGGGACCTATAATGATTTGTAAAATAGCTGTTACAGCCAAATAACCTGCTACAGAAATATTCATTACACTATAAGAAACCCCAAACTCTTCTGCCATATTAGCCAATGAGGGTAAAAACATATTTAATGATACAATAGAGGCGGCAGTTAATATGATTAATGTTAACAAATTTGGATATGTTTTAGCACCTGATAATTTCATGCTTTAAGGCCAATACTCATATGGCGTTTAGGGCCAAATCCTTTTACGCGTTCTACAGTGAAGCCCGCATCTTGTAAATTTCTGCGAATAAATCCAGATGCTGTATATGTAGAGAATGTTCCTCTTATAGCGGTATGACTTGCAACTGATTTCATTAAATCTTTTCCCCAGAGCTCTGGATTTTTTGCGGGACTAAACCCATCCAAGAACCACGCATTTGCTGTTTCTGTCCAATTTGGAACAGTCTTTCGAGCATCCCCAATAATAATTCTTGCCTGCAGCGTTGGTGTATTGATTTCCCAGCCGTCTTCAAGTTGATTTAGCATTTTTTCTGATAGTTTTTTTAATTCAGGCCATATTTTTAATGATCTTTTCATATCTTCGAGTTTCATTGGAAATGCTTCAAAGCTAGTAAATCTTAGTGGGGTACTTTGACCAGAATTAATCCAAGCATTCCAACAGGCTAAGAGATTTAAACCAGTTCCAAATCCTAATTCTGCTACATGAAACCCATCATTAAAACGATTTGGTAAATTATTACCTTCTAGAAAAACATAATGTGTTTCGGCTAAACCGTCGTGAATTGAGAAATAAGAATCATCAAAGTTAATCGCTACGGGTACAATCTCATCGTGCCATTTCAGCAATGCATTTTTTATCTGGTCGCACATGTAATTTTGCCTTAAATGAAAATTAACTTAACTCCCATGGTTTTAAAATGACAACGACTAAATCATATGATGTTATAATTATAGGTGCAGGAATTTTTGGACTTTCTTGTGCCTATGCGTGTGCGCAGCGTAAGCTATCAGTCTTAATTTTAGATGCTGGAAAAGTTGGCGCTGGAGCATCAGGTGGTATTGTTGGAGCGATGGCACCATACACGCCTGACCAATGGCATGTGAAAAAACAATACCAATTTGAAGCCTTGTCATCTGCTGCGAAGCATTGGGCAGAGGTAGATAAGCTCTCAAATATGGAATCTGGCTATGGGCGCATTGGTCGAGTTTGCCCAATTACAGATGAAAGGATCTATAAATTAGCACTTACACGTCATGAAGAGGCTAAAACTAATTGGGCTAAGTTTGAATGGAATGTCATTGAAGCACATCCATTAGTAACAAAATTAGCCGCACCTTTTGGTTTAACATATGACACCTTATCTGCACGTATTTACCCTTCTAGGGCATGTGCGTCATTGGCTCGTGCATGTTCAATATTAGGTGTCGATTTTAAAGAAAATACTCGGGCTAGTGGATTTGAGCCAGGCGCTGTTTTCGGACCATGGGGGCGTGCATCTGCTCCTAAAATTATTCTTGCAGGAGGATACCAAGGGTTTCGTTTGTTGGACCATCATTTTGGCATTCAGATGGGTGCTGGTGTTAAGGGTCAAGCAGCCTTACTTAATATTAATTTAGGCGATGCTCCACAAATTTATGCTAACGGGATTTACATTGTGCCTCACTCTGACGGAACTATAACTGTGGGTTCAACATCTGAGAATAAATGGAATGATCCTTGTGACGTTGATTATCTTCTTGATGAAATCGTTGGACGAGCTCGGTTGATTTGTCCAATAATCAATAATGCTGAAATATTAGAGACTTGGGCAGGCGTAAGGCCAAAGGCTCGTCGCAGAGATCTAATGATTGGTCCTGTACCCGAAGTAGATGGTGTGTTTGTTGCAATGGGTGGATTCAAAGTTGGTTTTGGCCTAGCCCATAAAGTTGGTGTTACTTTGGCAGATCTGATTCTAAATAAACCTACAAACCTGCCTAAAAGCTTCACAATAGAACACCACCTCGAGTAATTTACTATTAATAAAAATGTTACATAAATATTATAATTGATAAAATAAAAGCTTAAAGTTGCGAATTAATACTCGACACCAATTTGGGCTTTTACTCCTGAACGGAAAGGGTGCTTGAGTAATTCCATCTCTGTTACTAAATCCGCTATTTCGATTAATGCTTCTTTTGCATTTCGACCTGTAATTACCACATGGGTCATTTCTGGTTTTTCTTCTACCAAAAATTCTACGACTTCATTGATATCAACATAATCGTACCTAATGGCTATATTTAACTCATCTAAAAGTACCATTGAATTAGATGGATCGCGGATCAGCTCTTTTGCTTTAGCCCATGCTGCTTGTGCCATCTCTGTATCGCGTGTTTTATCTTGTGTTTCCCAAGTAAAACCTTCACCCATAGTGTGAAATGAACAGATGTCAGTAAAGCGCTCTAAAATCATATCACGTTCACCTGTAGACATCCCTCCTTTGATAAATTGTACCACTGCAGATTTCATTCCATGGGCAATATGGCGGAAAATCATTCCAAAAGCGGCAGTAGATTTCCCTTTTCCCTTTCCAGTGTGAACAATAATTAACCCTTTTTTATCTGTCTTAGTTGCCATTATTTTATCACGTGCAGCCTTTTTTTTAGCCATTTTCATTGCGTGACGTTCTGTATCATCTGACATGGTACTATCCTTTAGGGTTAAGATTATTTCTATTTTGGCAGATCATAAAACATATGCAACTGATCAAGTAAGTTTTTCTAAAATATTTGGAATTTTTTACTTAAATTAAAGTTAGTGTACGTAGAATTTAATTTTGTGAAGTATTATCTAACGAGATTTAATTTGAATCATTTGTGCAAGTTTATTCATTTATTTTTAATAGGCTTTCAATTCTTACTCTTGCGGAATTTGATTTTGGATTCCACATGCCACGGTCAATAGCTTCTTGCAACCGTTCAGCCATTTCAAGTAATGCGGATGGATTATGGCGCTCAATAAATGATCGAGTATCGTCATCTTCAATGAACGCTGCTTCTGCCATATCAAAATGATGATTCTTGACTGCCCCTGTCGTAGCAGCAAAGGCAAATAGATAATCTAAAGTAGCTGCCATTTCGAACGCACCTTTATATCCATGCCGCTTCACACCATCTATCCACTTAGGGTTTACCACACGGCTCCGCATAACACGTCCGATTTCTTCATCTAAAGTTCTAATAACTGGACGTTCTGGTCGCGAATGATCATTATGATAAATTGGGCGATCGCGCCCCTGCAAAGTTGATACAGCTGCTGCTGCTCCGCCTTCAAATTGGTAATAGTCGTCGCTATCTAAAATATCATGTTCTCGATTGTCTTGATTTTGAACTACTGCTTCTACATGGCTTAGTCGGGTCTCTAATGCGCCTCTTGCGTGTTTCCCGTCAGAGTTTTTGCCATAAGCATATGACCCCCATTCTAAATAACTATCTGCTAAATCTGCTTTGTTAGCCCAAAGTTTTTCATCAATCATTGCCTGCAATCCGGCGCCATAAGAACCTGGCTTTGATCCAAATACGCGATATGAACCATCATCACTTTCCTCTGTGCGGAATTTTTCTGCAGCAGGATTAATATGATTTGGTTCGTCCAACTGCATAACTGCGCGCGCTGCACTATCTACTAATGCCATTTGTTGTGGAAAGGCGTCACGAAAAAAACCAGAAACGCGCAAGGTAACATCAACGCGAGGGCGATCTAAAACACTTGCGGGCATAATTTCAAACCCAATTACTCTACGATTAGATTTGTCCCACTGAGGCTTAACTCCCATTAATGCCAATGCTTGAGCAATGTCATCACCTCCAGTGCGCATATTTGCAGTTCCCCATGCAGTTATCAATATTGCTTTTGGCCAATCACCATGATCTTGCAAGTGTTTTTCAATAAGCAAGTTTGCGGACTTCCACCCTAAGGCCCAAGCCGTAGGCGTTGGTATGGCACGACTATCTACAGAAAAGAAGTTACGCCCAGTAGGTAAGACATCTAAGCGTCCCCGAGTTGGTGCTCCTGATGGTGCTGGTGCAATAAATAAACCGTTGAGTGTGTCTAATAATCCTTTACGCTCTGCATACCCACAGCTTGCTACGATTGGGCGAATTGTATTTTGGATTTCATCTAAAACTTGTTTGGACTTTGGCCAATCACCAATAGTAGCCCCATCCAATAAATCCGCCGCAAGTGTTTCAATCCGCTCAATAGAATCACCATTAGTGCGCCAGATATCACTAATAATACTTTTTAGAACTTGTGGTTTTGGTCCATGGTAGGCCGCTCCCATTAAGCAATCTAATGGATCAAAGTTCATGTTGAGATCGATTGCTAATGCTCTTTGAAGACTTTCATTTTTGCCTTTGCCATCACCTCTTGGCACTCGCACTAAGGCAATGGATAAATCGCGCTCTAACCGGCCAATTGGAGATGTTCCAAATATATGTAGACCATCGCGTATTTGAGCTTCTTTTAATTCACATAAGTATTCGTCAAGCTTGGCTAAATCGCTGTCCTGTTCATCACCTGCCATTCCTGCATCTAAATCAATTCCAGTAGCAGATGTTAAAGCTAAAATAGCTTTCCTCAAATGTTTGAGTCTTCGTGGATCAACTCCAGCAGCTTCATAGTATTCGTCTACTAAAGCTTCTAGCTCTCTTAAGGGGCCGTAGGTTTCTGCGCGTGTTAAGGGAGGGGTAAGGTGATCGACAATTACTGATGAAATACGGCGTTTAGCTTGTGTACCTTCACCTGGGTCATTCACGATAAAAGGATAGGCATTTGGAGTTGGGCCCATTACGACTTCGGGCCAACATTCTGCAGATAGTGCGACTGCTTTGCCAGGCAACCATTCTAAATTGCCATGTTTGCCCATATGAACTAATGCATGTGAGCCATAAGAAAACCTTAACCAAAAATAGAATGCCAAATAATTGTGGGGAGGGACCAAGTCGGGCGCATGATAAGTATCCTTAGGATCAATATTATACCCTCGAGCAGGCTGAACACCAACGCAGATGTTTCCAAACTCAAAGATTGATAATGCAAATCCATTTTCACCAAAAAATGGATCATTCTCAGGCTTCCCCCAACGCGTCTCTATTTGATTACGTACCTCTAGTGGCAATGCTTTAAAGTGTAACAAATATTTTTGTAGTGACATTCGTTGGCCACCACTTCTAGTACTGCGATCCGTTAACCAATTTGTTGGTCCAGCTGTAATCAGTGACATTAAATCATCTGATGAAGCCGGTAAGTCTTTAGTATGAAAGCCTTCATCAGTTAATAGTTTTAACATGTCCACTGTAGCCTGGGGTGTGTCTAACCCTACGCCGTTTGCCAGCCGCCCATCCTTATTGGGATAGTTTGCAAGAATTAATGAGACTTTTTTTTCTGTGGACTTTGTGTAACGTAATTTAGCCCAGTTTTTTGTAAGCTCGGCAACGTACTCTACGCGATCTCCACGGGCACGGTAACTGCCAATTGGGCATTCAGTCGCTTCATCAAAAAATGCTTCACTTTTAAATGAAATGGCGCGGGTTAATACACGTCCGTCTACTTCTGGCAATGCAACATTCATTGCAATGTCACGCGCGGAAAGGCCGTTCAAACCCTCTTCCCAAGCGGCTTCAGACGATCCTGAAAGAACAACTTGGAAAACTGGGGCACGTTGCGCTGCCTTCATAATTAATGGATTTTTTCCACCTGAATTTGGAACACTTTGGTCGGGTGAGCCAACTGCAAAACTTGTACAATTTAAAATTACATCTGGCGGAGAATCAATGAATAAACTTTCTAATGTTGCAACTGAGAGTGGATCTTTCAGCGATGCTACAAAAATAGGCATTGGATTTAGGCCGCGGTGGATTAGGGCTTTAATCAATCTATTAATTGGATGAAGCCCTGCACCCTGAACCAATGCCCTATAAAATGTGATAGGAACTATAGGTGCGTTTCTGGTCCATGATTTGTGGAGCGTTGGCATGTCAGCAATCCCGACTCCTGGCCAATATAAGCCAGCTTTTAATAATGGCTTGGGTGGATCAGGCCTTTCCCCATTATTTAATATTGATTGAACATACAATAAAAAATTACTGGAATTTTCAGGCCCACCTTCGACCATATATGCCCAAAGTGCATCCCAATCTGTACGATTTATTGTTGATAACCGCCATAGCTCTTCATCTGGCTTATCATCTCCAGGTAGTGCTACAAATCGAACCCCAGCGGCACCTAAGCGAGATGCATATTGTTCAATTCCGTATTTCCAATATCCGGTACCACCCAGAACCCGCGCAATAACAATCTTTGATTTTGATGCACAATTATCTATATGTAAATCTACAGACATCGGGTGGGACAGGTGCGTAAGGTTTGCCAGCCGTAAACTGGAAGCAAAACCTAAGTTTGTTCGGGCTTCTGAAAATGCCGCTAATTCTGTATCTGCAGCTGAAATAAAAATTATATCTGCTGGAGTTTGACCCAGATCAACTGCTTCAGTTCCATCGTCGATTTGTCCAGGAGTGGCTGCCAATAAATGCATAAATCTATCTATTAAACCTTAAATATAGTGCGGCGTTTACCATTATTTCAAAATCTTATGCATACATACACTTAGTGGATCTTCAGTGTATTTTCCAAATGGTTTACAAAAAGAAAATCCATGCTTTTTATATAAATAATGTGCTGCATCCAGCCCAATACCAGTTTCTAAATACATTTGTTTGAAGCCTAACTCTTTAGACAACGAAATTAAGTATATCAGAATTTGATCTGCTACTTTCTGTCCGCGTGCGATAGGATCAGTAAACATTGACTTTACTTCGGTGTAATCGTGGCATTTTAAAATTGCACCACAGCCTACAATCTCATTTTTAAGTTTACCTACTACAAAAGTAACCTTTGGTGCAGCCAATGCGTCAATTGATAGAAAGTGATTACTGTCTGATGGGTATAGCTCTGACATTAATTTATGGCTTTGATTTAGCAAGTATAATGCTTTTGGCACACGTGGGTCACTAGGTTCTACATCTATAATCATTTAGTAAGGGCGCTAATAATTGCCGCTTGATTTAATCCCGCTTGTCCTATCACAACAATCTTTGTTTGACGTGGTGTCAATCCAAAAGGTTGATCAAAATATGTGTCGACACGTGGACCTACTGCCTGAATAGTCATCCGCATTGGTTTACCCTCAACTGCTATAAATCCTTTAAGCCGTAAAATATCAAATTTACGAATTATATCTGCAATTTTAATAGCAAATACCTTTTCATCTTTTATCTCACCACAGTCTACTACAAAACTTTCAAAGTCGTCATGATCATGATCATGGTGGTGGTGTTCTTCATTTTCGCCGTGGTCATGGTGGTGGTGAACTTCGTGCCTAGAAGCCAAATCGCCTTCTGCACCAACGCCTTGACCTAAAAGAATATCAATAGGCAAGGCCCCCATTGTTGATGTTACAACTTGAACACCTTCACGGCTGTTGGTCTTTAAGTCTGAAATTATTTTTGCTGTCTCGTCTTTGGTTAATAAATCAGATTTATTGACAACTATCATATCAGCACAGGCTATTTGATCTCTATATAATTCAGACAAAGGCGTCTCATGGTCTAAATTTTCATCTAGCTTGCGTTGTGCATCAATAGCTTCAACGTTATGTGCAAATCGTCCTTCAGTCACTGCTTTTCCATCTACTACTGTAACTACTCCATCAACTGTAACTTTCGTTGAAATTTCTGGCCAATTGAAAGCACGAATTAAAGGTTGTGGTAAAGCTAACCCTGATGTTTCAATGACAATATGATCAGGTTTGTTTTCGCGTTCAAGTAATGCTTGCATTGTTGGAATGAAATCATCTGCAACTGTGCAACATATACATCCATTAGATAGTTCCATTATATCGTCTTCAGTACATGTCTCATCGCCACATCCTTTTAAGATATCGCCATCTACGCCTAAGTCACCAAATTCGTTGATGATAAGTGCAATTCGTTTGCCTTGAGCATTTTGAAGCATATGGCGAATTAGAGTTGTTTTTCCTGCGCCGAGAAAACCTGTGACCACAGTTGCTGGAATTTTTTGTGCCATAATATGAAATGCCTTTTATTAAATAGAATCGGCCGAGCGAAGCTCGACCGATTAACAATATTGATTTTGATAGTTAGCCTAAGCCTAATGCACTGAAAGCTGCGCCTTCAATTTCTTCAAGGGCTAAAAAGACACCGATACCAGCAACAAATGCACCAGACATACGTACTGATACTGCCGTAGTTTCTGTAGCTTTCCAGACTGTAATGGCTACAGAACCTGTTATAATTATGATCATGTATTGTATAATACCAAGGCCTAAAAGATATCCAATTAGAACTGAACCTCCAACTGCAATTTCTTGACTCGCGATCGAAGCACCAAATGCTGATCCATGAAAAAGACCAGTGAGTGCAAACAATATCATTGTTGATTTTAAATTCATGTTACGTCCAGTGGCTACAATTCCCCCTAAAGCTAATAATGATATTATAATCATTACTTCTGTTGCTGGAATGGCAAAGCCAAATGAAGATAGCAATGTACCAGTTAACATAGCGGTAATGAAAGCTAGAGGCGCGCTATAGCGGCGACCAGTGTACACAGCTACTATACCTACTAATGCAACAAAAAATAGGTGATCAAAGCCAAGTAAAGGATGGCCTACGCCTGATAACATACCGTGTATAAAAGTTTCCATTTTTGCGCCTGCTAAAGGATGGTGGGCAAGTGCTGGGCTGGCAGCGAATAACGCTGTTGTAATTGTAATAAGTTTTTTCATTTGGGTCCCCAAAAAATTTATGTTTTGGGGGTGCAGAAGCGATGGGGCCAATGGCCTTTACCATCACGGAACACCCCGTCCGTTAGTGTGGCCGGCGCTAGCGCCGTTGCAAGGCTGGTTTCCTGACTCACGGATAGATCGCTTCACCCACCTTCCCAGCTTGCGCCAGTGGTTTTGGATGTCACTCTCCGCATACAGTCGCGGGGGCGGTTGTAGCTTTAGGCCCCTCTTTGGGTAATCCTTATCTACATTCCCATTTGATCCCCAGACGTTGTAACATCTTTAATGGGGAACCATGCAAGACCTGTTTGCCTTTTTGATGTAGGGCGCGCAAGTGTGATTCCGACCTCTCAGCAATTTATCACGTCACGGCTACTTAGATTATAAGGTTATTTTGCAATATCTTGTGGATAACTATATCCAAACCGCTAAATAAAGGGTTTTTGTATTGACAGAATGGCCCGAAAATAGAGAATTTAATTTAAATAAGAATCAAAGGCGGCTTTGTGCAGTTTAGTAAGCTCAGATTGACAGGTTTTAAAAGTTTTGTAGATCCCACTGAATTGGTGATTGCTGACGGCTTGACTGGTGTTGTTGGCCCAAATGGTTGTGGTAAATCTAATTTGTTAGAAGCACTGCGTTGGGTCATGGGTGAAAACCGTCCAAAAGCTATGCGTGGGGGGGGGATGGAAGACGTTATATTTGCAGGTGCAGCATCTCGGCCCGCGCGCAATTATGCAGAAGTCTCTCTACTAATTGACAATACTCAACGTCTTGCTCCTGCTGCTTTTAATAATCAAGATGTTTTAGAAGTTATTCGTCGTATTACCCGTGACGTTGGCTCTGCTTATAAAACAAACGGTAAAGATTCGCGGGCACGTGATGTTCAAATGCTATTCGCAGACGCCTCAACAGGAGCTCATTCGCCGGCACTTGTTCGCCAAGGACAAATAGCTGAACTTATTAATGCTAAACCCAAAGCACGCAGACGAGTGTTGGAAGAAGCTGCTGGTATTTCAGGTTTATACCAACGACGTCACGAAGCTGAACTTAAGCTTAAAGGCGCAGAAACAAACCTTAACCGTGTTGATGATGTTGTAGAGCAGCTTGAAAACCAATTAGGGTCATTGGCACGTCAAGCTCGTCAAGCTAAGCGTTATCGTGAAATTGGTACAGAACTGCGCCAGTCTGAAGGTTTATTGTTATATCGCCGATGGAGAGAAGCAGATATTGCGCGCCAAGCCGCGGTTGAAGAATTAACGATAGCAACCAAAACTGCAGCAAATGCTCAAACCGAAGCATTAAAGTCTTTGAAGTTTCGTGAACTATGTGAAGGAAAAGTACCGCCCCTGCGTGAAGAAGAAGCAATATCGTCGTCGGTTGTTCAGCGGTTGTCTGTTCAACGCGATACATTAGCTGATCAAGAGTTTAGGGCGCGAGATCAAATTGAAACTTTGCAATCTCGTATTGAACAGCTTGGTAACGATATAGAGCGTGAATCAGGCCTTAATAAAGATGCAGAGGAAACAATAAAACGTTTAGATTGGGAGCAGCAACAAATTGAAAAAGCCTCTCTTGGGCATGACGAAAAATTAAACTCTGCTAACATAGCTGCGCGTGATGCTGCAGGTATTATGCAGGATAAAGAAAGTGAACTTGATAAGCTTTCAGAAGATGCTGCGCGCCTATCTGCCCGGCATCAATCTGCACACCGTTTATTTGAAGATGCCCAATCAGTTTTAAAAAAACGTCAAGCAGATTCAGATGTTGCGGTTGGAAATGTACTCACAGCAGAGCAAAGTTTAGAAGAAGCACAAGAGCGCCTGGAGCAAGCCACAGCAACTCGTGCAATCACACAAGAGGTAATGTTAAAGTCTGAAGCAAAGCTCCTTGAAATTGAAAGTCAAAGGGTGCAAGCACAGGCATTAGATAGTGATGCACGTGCAACTTTGTCAGAGTCAGAAGGTGAAGCAAATGCACTTAGAGCTGAGGTCGCCGCTTTGGAGCGTGTTATTGCGCGCGATAGTGTGGACGGTAAGCAATTATTGGACACCATTAGAGCGAGTAAAGGCTATGAATCTGCACTGGGAGCTGCATTAGCTGACGATCTAAAAGTCCCAATTGTTGAGGCAAATGGAATATCTGGCTGGGTGCAAATGCCAACTTATTCTGATATTGCTAGTTTACCTTTAAGTGTTGTTTCATTAAAGAAATATGTTGAGGCCCCCTCTATTTTGGCTCGCCGCTTGGATCAAATAGGGATAGTAAATCGAGCCGACGGTGCACGCTTACAAGCAGATTTGAAGCCTGGACAACGCTTAGTTTCTGTCGAGGGTGATTTATGGCGTTGGGATGGTTTTCGACAAAGCGGTGATGACGCCCCTTCGACCGCTGCCTTGCGACTTCAACAAATGAACCGAGTTGAAGAATTGCGTGAAGGACTTACCTTGGCCTCAAATCAGCTAGAGATAGCTAAAGAAAAATTTGATTATATACATAAAAATTTAGAAGATTTGACTCAGGCTGACCATACCGCGCGTGATGCTCGTAAATCAGCAGATGAAGCTGCAACAAATGCTAACCGCCAGATGTCTAGAGCTGAAGCTGATTGTGATATGTTAGCTGGTAAAATCGAAGCATTAAAGCTTTCCCAGGTAAGGTTAGAAGAAGAAACCTATGCTGCTTCTGGCATGCTAAAAGATTCTATGAAAAATGTAGCAGATTTGGGTGATTTAGAAACTGCCCGTAATCTTGTAGAGACTATTAAAATAGCTGTTGAAGCTGCGCGCATGACTATGATGACAAAGCGATCGATGTTTGATGAGGTGCGTCGTGAAGGTGAAGCGCGAACAAAGCGGCGCCAGGAAATTATTCAAGAAGTTTCTGGATGGCGCCATCGTCTTCGAACAGCAGAAAAACGCATATCTGAACTAGCTGAACGCAAAGATCTATCGGAATTTGAGCTCAAGTCTGCTATGGAAGCTCCGGAAGAAATCGCTGCAAAGCGTGATGAGCTATCAAAGGCAATTGTTACTGCAGAAGGTCGTATGACTGCTGCATCAGATTCATTATCATTGGGTGAGAGTGAGTTGCGTAAGGCAGAGCAAAGTGAGCGTGATGCTGAGCGTAGGGCTTCAGAAAATCGGGAAAAACGTGCTCGAGCTGAAGCCGTAGCTGAAGCCGCTGTGGCTCAAGTTTCAACTGCATCGGATCGAATTCGTGAAGATTTAAGTATTAAGCCTGAAGATTTACTTGAGACATTAGAAACTGATCCTGAAAAAATACCACCAGCCGATCGTATTGAAGCAGACGTTGCACGCCTAAGGCGCCAGCGTGATGCATTGGGTGCAGTCAATTTGCGTGCAGAAGAAGATGCAAAAGAAGTAAATGAAGAACGTGATGCCTTGGTCATCGAAAAGGAAGATCTAGAAGAAGCTATCAAAGCTCTTCGTGTGGGTATTTCTAGCTTGAATAAAGAGGGGCGTGAACGCTTGTTGGCAGCGTTTGATGATGTAAACAAAAATTTCTCTCGATTGTTTAAAACATTATTTGGTGGTGGTGAGGCTAATCTTGTTCTTGTTGAAAGTGATGATCCACTTGAAGCTGGCCTTGAAATTATGTGTCAGCCACCTGGGAAAAAGCTTTCTACACTTTCATTACTATCAGGTGGTGAACAGACATTAACTGCTTTGGCATTGATCTTTGCTGTATTTTTGGCAAATCCGGCACCAATTTGTGTGCTTGATGAGGTTGATGCACCACTTGACGATGCTAATGTAAACCGATTCTGCGATATGTTGGATGAAATGATTAGCCAAACTGATACTCGCTTTTTAATTATTACGCATCATGCAGTAACAATGGCTCGCATGGACAGGTTATTTGGTATTACAATGGCTGAGCAAGGTGTTAGCCAATTGGTTTCTGTTGATTTAACTTCAGCAGAAGAGTTAATTGACTAATAATTATATTTATAAATACCTGTATTAATATTCATGATTATATATATATTTATTGGAATTTGGAATAATATGGTGAAGCTTTTTATAGATAAAAAAGGCGCCCAGATTGGCGCCTTAATAATATAGTAGATTTTATGTAATAATTTAAGTTGTCCAACCTGTGATATGTTTGATCTCACAAAAATCCTCAATACCCCATTTGCCACCTTCGCGCCCGTTACCAGATTGTTTGTAGCCACCAAATGGTGATGGAGCAGCACCACCGTCTCCGTTTATTCTAATCATACCAGCACGCATGGCACGTGCTGCGCGTTTGGCTTTATCTGGATCTTGTGTTTGCACATAGTTAGTTAGGCCATAATCTGTATCGTTGGCCAATTCATACGCATGCTCTTCATTGTCAAATGGCATTATAGCGAGTACGGGACCAAAAATTTCATCACGACCTACAATCATGTCATTAGTAACATCAGCAAAAACTGTTGGACGAACAAAGTAACCTTTATTTAATCCTTCAGGCCGACCCATGCCTCCTGCAACCAATCGTGCACCTTCTTTGATACCTTGTTCAATCATGCTTTGAACTTTATTATAGTGTGCTTCAGATGACATTGCACCCATGTGGGAGCCTTCTAGTGAAGGATCACCAACTGAATGAGCTTCAGCTGTTGCCACTGCAATTTCTACTGCTCTGTCATAATATGATCGTTCCACCAACATTCGTGTTGGAGCATTACAGCTTTGACCTGAGTTGTTGAAGACATGCATTGTACCGCGTTTCACAGCTTTTTCATCGGCATCGGCAAATACGATATTTGCACCTTTTCCACCTAGCTCTAATGTCACACGTTTGACTGTGTCGGACGCAGCTTTAGATATTAGAGAACCCGCACGCGTAGAACCTGTGAATGAAATCATATCAATATCTTTATGAGAAGACATTTGTGACCCAACACCAATACCATCTCCATTTAACATATTATAAACACCTGCAGGAACCCCTGCTGCATGCATAATTTCTGAGAATATATAAGCAGATATAGGCGAAATTTCTGATGGCTTCAAAACACATGTTGAGCCTGCAGCAATTGCGGGAATGACCTTAAGAAATATTTGGTTCATCGGCCAATTCCAAGGTGTGATCAGACCTGCAACTCCAATTGGTTCTTTAAGAATTTTTTCATTTGGGAAGCCTTCTAATACTTCTTCAAACTCAAACTCTCCAAGTGAATCAATAAATTTCTGAATATGACCAGTACCACATCCTACCTGTTGTGTGCGCGATAGAGTAATTGGCGCGCCCATTTCCATGGTGGTTGCTTGGGCTATGTCTTCTTCACGTTTGGCATATTCTATTTGAATAGATTTCAGAAGCGCAATACGGTCAGATTTTAGCGAATGCTGCCAAGACCCAAATGCTGTACGAGCAGCAGCAACTGCAGCGTCTGTATCTTCTTGTCCACCCAAAGAAATAACGGCAAAAGCCTCTTCTGTTGCCGGGTTTATAATTTCAAAGTCATTTTCTTTGGCAGGGTTCACCCATTTACCATTAATGTAAAATTGACGTCTATCTAGCATGTTTCACCTATATATTAATTTTTATGTAAACTGGCATTGGTATCCCTAAATGGCAAGTTTGAACGCAACGTTAAGATATAATTATTTCGACATTTAAATCTATAAAAAAGCTATTTAAACTTTAACCGCAGCGATTATACAAATTTCAATTAGGATTTGTTCGCGGGCCATATTTGCTTGTACGCAAGCACGTGCAGGCTTTTGATGATCTGCAATCCATTCATTCCAGATTTCATTCATACCGGCAAAATCGTCCATTGTACGTATATAAATTAAGGTTGATAGTATATGGTCACGATCCGAACCTGCCTCAATTAGTAATGCATCGACTTTGGCCAGACAATCTGCTGTTTGTGCCTTAATATTTCCAGTGACATCATTTGGGACTTGGCCAGAAAAATAGATTGTACCATTATGAATATTAATCTTACTCATGCGTTCAGTAGAATGGTTGCGAGTGATAGTCATTTTTTATCTTCTTTATTGTTTCGGACTAAAATTTTGACTCTGAAATCTTATAAATACTTTCATAATACATTATGACTTTTAAGGCAATTTTTTTGAAAATTAAAAAGGCCTCACAATTGCGAGGCCTTAAAAATCTAAGTAATCATTTAAAGTAAATTATCAGAATAGCTTAACTTTCTTTTTCTGAAACGATTTCTTCACCAGTTTCCTGATTGATAACCTTCATTGACAGGCGTACTTTTCCACGGTCATCAAAACCCATTAGCTTCACCTTTACTTTTTGGCCTTCTTTGACCAAATCGCTTGGGTGATTAACGCGCTCATTTGCCATTTGGGATACGTGGACTAATCCGTCACGTTTTCCAAAGAAGTTTACAAATGCACCAAAATCCATGACTTTTACAACTGTACCGGTGTAGACAGTGCCTACCTCTGGTTCAGCAGCAATTTCCATAATCATTTCTTTAGCTTTTTCGATCTGCTCTCCATTGCTTGATGCAATTTTGATAACACCTTCGTCGTCAATGTTTACTTTAGCGCCAGAAACTTCACAAATTTCACGTATTACTTTACCACCAGAACCAATGACTTCACGGATTTTTTCTGGATTAATTTTAATGGTTTCAATACGTGGAGCATGCTCACTGAACGAACCTGCTTCTGTTAAAGCATTGGCCATTTCACCAAGTATGTGCAAGCGGCCATCTTTGGCTTGAGCCATAGCTTTTTCCATAATATCTGGTGTAATACCTGCAACTTTAATATCCATTTGCAATGATGTGATACCATTTTCAGTACCCGCGACTTTAAAGTCCATATCACCCAAGTGATCTTCATCACCTAAGATGTCTGTTAATACAGCATACTCACCATTGTCTTGTAAGATTAACCCCATAGCAACACCTGCGACTGGTGCGCGCAATGGAACGCCTGCGTCCATCATTGATAGAGATCCACCACAGACTGATGCCATTGAAGACGAGCCGTTTGACTCTGTAATCTCTGAAACCATTCTTATTGTATATGGAAATTCAGTTACTGGAGGTAAAACAGCCTGTAAAGCGCGCCAAGCTAGCTTACCATGACCAATTTCACGACGACCAGGCCCCATGCTACGTCCACATTCACCTACTGAATATGGAGGGAAGTTATAATGTAATAAGAAATTTGAACGATATGTACCGCTTAAAGCATCAATCATTTGTTCATCATCGCCAGTACCTAATGTAGTGACCGCTAATGCTTGAGTTTCACCGCGTGTAAATAAAGCTGAACCATGTGTTCTCGGTAAAACAGCTGTCTCAGAAACGATTGGACGTACAGTAGATAAATCGCGCCCATCAATACGCTTACCTGTTTTAACGATATCGCCACGTACAACTTCTGACTCCAACTTCTTCAAGCAAGTACCAAAGTTTGTATCAGAAACTTGGTCATCTGATAAAGCTTCGATAATTGCATCTTTCGCGGCAGAAAGAGCAGATGTACGCTCTTGCTTATCTATAAAAGCATAAGCGGCACGAATTCCTTTTTCTCCAGCGGCCCTTACGGATGAATACAACTCAGAGTAATCTGGTGCTTGGTAATTAAAGGGCTCTTTCGCGGCATCTTCCGCCATGTCTATAATCATATCGATAACAGGTTGAATTTGCTCGTGAGCAAAGTTGATAGCTCCTAACATTTCTTCTTCTGTCAACTCGTATGCTTCTGACTCAACCATCATTACTGCGTCTTTTGTTCCAGCAACAACTAAATCAAGACGTTGATCTGGGTTATTTTTAAGTTCATGCATATCATCGCATGTTGGGTTCAATACGTATTGACCACCTTCAAAGCCAACACGGCAGTTACCGATTGGGCCCATGAATGGGGCGCCAGATAAAGTTAATGCTGCAGAAGCTGCAATCATTGCAACCATATCAGGATCGTTAACTAGGTCATGTGATAAAACTGTTAGTGTAATTTGGACTTCATGTTTGAAACCAGGAATGAACAAAGGACGAATAGGACGGTCAATTAAACGCGCCGTTAATGTTTCTTTTTCAGTTGGACGAGCTTCACGTTTGAAGAAGCCACCTGGTATTTTACCAGCGGCATAATACTTTTCTTGGTAGTTTACAGTTAATGGAAAAAAGGATTGGCCCTCTTTTTCTTTTTTTGCAAAACAGACTGCAGCTAATACTGAAGTTTCGCCGTATGTGGCGATTACTGTGCTGTCAGCTTGGCGGGCAATTTTACCAGTTTCCAATGTAAGCGTCTCTTCGCCCCACTGGATAGATTTTTTTACTACGTTAAACATTTAGTTTTCCTATCAAAGGAGCAATCTCCGGCCCTCCGAAGTCTCCTATTTAAAAGGTGGCCCCATTGCCACCGACCCTTACCCTCTTGGCGAATACTCAGGCCTTAGCATCACATTCCAGATACGCGGGCGTATACATGCAAAATTTGAATATGTGAAGGGGTAAGAATTTCAATCATTCATAAAAAAAGCCTACTCTTAAAAGAATAGGCTTTAAAATTTAAAGTGAAATCGGGGTTAACGGCGGATTTCAAGGCGTTTAATTAGGTCTTGGTAACGTGCCTCATCCTTGCTGCGTGTGTAATCTAACAACTTACGACGCAAAGCAACCATTTTCAAAAGGCCACGACGTGAGTGGTTATCTTTTTTATTGGTTTTAAAGTGTTCTGTAAGTGTCTTAATGCGAGAAGTTAAAATAGCTACCTGTACTTCTGGTGAACCAGTGTCACCTTCTTTAATAGCAAATTCTTTAATCAAGCGTGTTTTTTCTTCAACAGTAATCGACATCGGGGTCTCCTTGGTTAGAGTTAATGGCTCAGGCCGGGATATCGTCCAGCAGGGCCCATGGAGTATCTGGTAATACAGATTTTGCTCGTATACTTTTGTTTCTTTAAGAAATAAAGGGGAATATTATATTTCTTTACGTAGTTTAATAGCTATCATATTTGATATAAACAAAGTTAGCAAAACTACTGCGCCACCGGCTAAAGCCCATGATCCAGGATATTCACCAATTACTGCCCATACTAATATAGGGGCAAGAATACTTTCACCTAATATTAATAAAGCTACTTCGGCGCTAGTTATATATCTTGGACTAATTGCTATTAAGCATGTTGATGTGGCTATAAGGCTATTGTGAAGTAATGCTATAGGTGCATCCATGCCGTTAAATACAAATGGCGTAGCCCAAGGTAAAAAAACTAAACCACTTGCAAATAGTGCGAATGGAGTAACGGGAATCATCGATGAAGCTTTTGATTTGCGCGCAAATGTTAAAGATGTACCAAAGCTAGCAGCACAGCCGACTGCGCATAGGTCTCCCCAAACTGAAGTATTTTGATCTTGGGCAGAGCCTAAGGCAATTAAAGAAATTCCAGATAATGCAAATACAATTGTCCAAGCCATACGTCGTGATATTTGCTCACCTAATAAAAACCAGCTAGAAAAGGCTGAAAATACTGGCATAGTTGCGATTATAAATACAGTGTTTGATACTGCTGTCATACTAATTGACAATGCAAATAGGGGGCCACTTAGTGCCAAAAATAAACCAAATAAAATAGCGTTTGGGCCAATATTGCGGAATATATTTACAATGTTGCCTCTATGGTAAGCAAACAATCCTAATAAAATAAAGAATCCAGATATAAAACTACGCCAGACAATTATAGTGTACACATCTGCATTAAGTAATCTGATGAAAAGACTATCCGGAACAATAAATAATACACCAAATATCGCGAGTAAAATACCTTTAGATTGGTCTGTCATGAAGGTTTCCATATTTCAGGATGTACGCTGTAACTAATATATAGTGGATGCTTTGGATGACCTGCTTTTGATAAACCAAGATGAGTTAAAGATAAGGATTTTTCTCGCAATAATGTTTCCACTTCTACTCCGCGGCCCATGTGAGCCCCATGTGTACCCCATGCACAAACGATATCATCAGCCCATGTTGCTGCTTCTAATATTGTCCCACTGTTATCTGGACCATTTGGATCATTTTGAGTGCGCATTATGTGAGGATCAGTAGCCCGGTAAGCAAAAATATTACATACTTGAAACGCACCATATCCCAGCGCGCGCGCACGGCGCTCACAACGTTCAACTGTTGGGTCATTTTGAATTTCGGTCGCAGTCGATGGGTTCAGCATTATAAATAGTACTTTACGGATATTTGCGTCCCATGTGCGGGTCAGTGAATATCGATAATTTTCACAATCTGAATAAATTGCAGTTGAACGCTTATTATCCTTATTGTGGGTACGTGTAATCATTTAAGCTTCTTAGTATTAAAAATGTATAATTGTAAATGTGAGGTATTATATAATGCTGCATCATTGACTATTATTACTGATCATTTAAAAAAAAATTTAAAATTTATTTTGCAACAAATACACGGCTGGGATGAATTTCACCTGCTTTATACACACCAATAGCCAAAGGTTCACCATTACAAGATACCCATGCTTCTTCACCGTAATCTAGATTGGAGGCTAAAACCATTGCAGGGTTACCATTCCGCAGTTTTACCACCTCCTCTGGGCGACATTTTAATTCTGGTAGGTCTGCTAAACCTAGTTCGATTGGATGTAAAAAATCATCTAAAATGGGGCTTTTTGCTAATTTTTCTAGTGTTTCAAAATTAATAGCATCTTTTACATTTAGCGAGCATGACCAAGTGCGACGTAAGATTTTGACATGAGCATAACATCCCAAGGCTTCCCCAAGATCCCTCGCAATGGACCGAACGTACCCACCTTTACCACAGATTAATTCAAGCTCAACATAATCAGGATCGATACGTTTCAGAAACTTAAGGCTTTCGACAAACAGATTTCGGGAAGCTAAATCTAGCTCTTCCCCACCTCTGGCTAGTTTATATGCACGTTGGCCATCTACTTTAACGGCTGAAAATTGTGGAGGAATTTGTTTAATGTCACCAATGAATGGAAGTAAAGCTGAAATTATCTCTTCATTTGATGGACGAAGATCACTACTTGCAATTACTTGCCCTTCTATATCATCTGTATTGGTAGCCTGACCTAATCGTACAATAAATGTATAAGCTTTCATTCCAGAAGTAACATAAGGAATAGTTTTTGTAGCTTCACCTAGCGCAATTGCTAATAAACCTGTTGCTTCGGGATCTAAAGTCCCAGCGTGCCCTGCTTTTTTTGCACTAAAAGCCCATTTCACTTTGTTTACTACTGCGTTTGATGTAATTCCTGCAGGCTTATCTATCAAAAGCCAGCCATCTACGCGTCGTTTATTTGATCTCTTTTCCATTACTTATATGTCCTAGTAATTTTGGCGCATAATGGCGGGTTATCATTAATTATTTAGGGTTTTAACGAAAAAAATATTACTTAAGTGGCTTAAACTTAATCCTCAGAAGCGATGTCTCTTTTAACCACATCTTGTCCTAATAACCGCCGCGTTTCGTCCAATTGATCAAACGTTCTATCCAAAACAAACTTAAGATCAGGTGAGTATTTTAAGGATACTTGCTTATTCACAGATTTTCTTATTTCATATTTATTTCGATTTAATGCATTTATTACTATATCTGCATTTTGGCCACCTAAAGGCAAAACGTATACAAGAGCCAGTTTGAGATCTGGGGTTGACCGAACTTCGCCTACTGTAACTGATACATGTGCTAAATCTGCATCATGTATATCTCCACGCAAAAGAACATCAGATATTGCACGACGCAACATTTCTCCAACTCTTAGTTGACGCTGAGTTGGCCCATTAGCCGAGAGATCATTACGTTTTGCCATCTCAACTTGCCTTAATCGGTTTTGAAACTAGTCGCAAGCGGGGGTTTGCAAGCGGAGTAATGCGCGGTAAATGGGTAGGGGAACTTAAAGGAACAAGATTATGAAAATTCAGCCAAGGATTGCAATAGTAGGAGCCTCAGGGCGTATGGGCCAAATGTTAATCAAAGCGGCACTTATGTCTGATAAAGTTAAACTATCAGGTGTCACTGAGCGAAGTGGGCATGAATGGGTTGGGCGTGATCTTGGTATTTGTATGGGTGGACCTGAAAATGGTATTATTGTTAGTGACGATCCTGCAAAGACTTTTGAACCCGCACAGGCTATAATTGACTTTACCTCCCCAAATGCAACATTAGCGCATGCAAGGTTAGCGGCTCAGAATGGTTTAGTTCATGTGATTGGTACCACTGGAATGAATGAAGTACATTTGGCAATACTTAAAGAAAGCGCAAAAGATGCTATTCTTATTCGTGCTGGCAATATGAGTTTAGGTGTAAACTTGTTAACGTTACTAACCAAAAAAGTAGCAGCGGCACTAGATGAAGATTTTGACATTGAAATTATTGAAAGCCATCATAAACATAAAGTTGATGCACCATCAGGAACAGCATTAATGTTGGGTGAAGCTGCTGCAGAAGGGCGTAAAGTCTCATTAGATAATGTTGCAGATCGTGGGCGCGATGGTATTACTGGCGAACGTAAACGTGGAGGTATTGGTTTTCATGCAATACGCGGCGGTGATGTAGTTGGTGAACACGATGTTATATTTGCGGCTGATGGTGAAAGGATCGTTTTACGCCATTTGGCAACTGATCGCCAAATATTTGTCCGTGGAGCATTACGTGCTGCCATCTGGGGTCAAGGAAAAAAATATGGTGAATATAATATGATGGATGTTTTAGGACTTTAATTAAGTTAAGCCTTGTCTAGAAATCTGATGTGATTCCTTTGCGCTCCCAATCGCCAAAGCGCGTGGGTTCTAAACCTTTAGGGCCACCTAATTCTAATTTTAATTCTGCTTTTTTTGTAGATTTTTTGCGTTCGGCTGCTTCTGCAAGGGCTCGTTTTGCAGCAGCTTTTACTCGATCTAATTTTATATCTGGCATGTTCTTTGCTCTGTTGCTGGACGTATCCTTATAGTAGTAGCATGATAATCAATAAAGGAAAGAGATGCTAATGGCCAAACCAGGATTATTTGCTCGTGAAGCGGCAGTGAAATTGTTACATGCAGTTTTGCTAGAGCGCCGTCTGCTGATTGATTTGGTTAATGGTGAAGATAGCCCATTAATTGATTTGGAGCCTAATGAGCGAGCCCGCGCACAATCATTAGCTATGACAACTTTACGTAATTTAGGTCCTGTTGATGTGGTTTTAGAGCAATTTTTAACCAAACAAACGCCGTTTTCATTATTAAATATTTTGCGAGTTGCTGCTACTGAAATACTTGTGGATGGTATTGCGGCTCATGCTGCAGTTGATGCGGCTGTAACTATGGCAAAGCGTAGACAAAAGACTGAACATTTGAAGAATTTGGCTAATGCAGTTTTACGTAAAGTAGCAAACGAAGGGCCAGCAATATTTGCGACATTGTCTCCTCAAGAATTGCCCAAAGCTTTTAGATCTCAAATGTCCAAAATTATTCCTAAAGAAGATTTTGGTGCCATCGAGCTGGCGCATCAGTTGGGCGCACCACTTGACTTAAGTTTTAAGAGTATGGCGCAAGCAAGTGTATTGGTAGAACGTTTGGGTGGAGTTTTAATGCCTAATGGATCTGTCCGATTAAAGCGCGCTGGGCAAATTACAGAATTACCTGGATTTACTGGAGGTGATTGGTGGGTTCAAGATTTAGCTGCCTCTATACCAGCAAAATGCTTTGGTAATTTAAATGGTAAACGGGTGTTAGATTTATGCGCTGCTCCTGGTGGAAAAACAATGCAATTGTCAGCAATGGGAGCAAATGTAACGGCACTAGATATTTCTTCACAACGTATGAAGCGTGTTAAGCAAAACTTGGAACGTACAGGATTAAATGCGAACTTTGTTGTTGCAGATGCCTTGAACTGGAAGCCAGAAGTATTGTTTGATGCTATATTATTAGATGCTCCGTGTTCTGCTACTGGAACAATTAGGCGACATCCTGATTTACCGTTTGCAAAAGAAAATTTTGATTTAGGAGACCTATTAAAGTTGCAACGTGACTTAATTTTAAAGGCATCAGAATGGTTGGTGCCAGGCGGTGTTCTAATTTATTCTACCTGTTCAATTTTTGCCGCAGAAGGTGAAGGTCAAGTAAAGTGGTTAGCCAAGCAAGACAGCAACTTAAAGCCTCAAATAATTGACCCAGCGGTTATGGGTTTAGAAACGTTTATGGCTAATGAAGATGGGCAAATACGATTGCGACCAGATTATTGGGCAGAACATGGTGGTATGGATGGGTTTTTCGTAGCAAAGTTCATGCGGACGTCTTAACCTTATTCAAAGATTAGTGAGCAAATATGAGTATCTTTGGATATAATTTGGGAAATTTAATTGCTGTAAAATGCAGTAAATTTTCGTGGCCTACGAGACGTTTCACTTTTGAGCCTGAGCCATACTCAATAGGATTACCGGAACGTGGTAAGCATATTACTAATGGTTTTTTCTTATTTGAAGGTCACCTTGTTGAAGCTCAAAATACGTCTATTTGGGATATTAAATGCCCAAATGCTGATTTTGAAAAAGAATTACATGGATTTGGATGGCTAGATCACTTAGCAGCCGACGGTAGTGCCAAAGCGCGAAATTTAGCAAAACAGTGGTTTTGGGAGTGGATAGAGCGATTTGGTGGTGGCTTGGGACCAGGCTGGTGCCCTCAACTGACAGGGCGCCGTATTATACGTGTAATTAATCATTCACAGATTTTATTATTTAATGAGAGTGTCAAAAAACAAAAAATATATTTTAAAATTTTAGGACACCAAGCCAACTTTTTATCCAGGCGTGCTAAAGCAGAAAAATCAGGCTTAAAGCGGTTAGAGGCTTTAACCGGTTTGATTTTCTGTGCTTCTGTTTTGAAGGGAAAAGAACATTTTTTAAAATCTAATATGAAAAAATTAAATCGTGAATCTATGCGTTGTATCAATAAAAATGGCGATGTTTCATCTCGTAACCCTGAAGAGTTAATGCACATTTTCATTATGCTTTCGTGGGCTGCTCGTGCAATTATTGAAGTTAAGAGAAAACCTCTTAAAAATCATTTATTAGCAATAGAACTTATTGCCCCTAACCTTCGTGCGTTACGCTTAGGTAATGGTGGTTTAGTACATTTTCATGGAGGTGGACGTGGAATGCCAGGCCGCTTGGATCAAGCTCTTTCGGAGATCTCAAACCGACTACCTGCTCGTATTGGTGGGGCTATGGGATACCATCGTATTTCTAATAATGGAACTATTTTGATCATGGATGTGGGTGCGCAAATTAAAAGAAATGAACCCAGTTTTAGTGCACTAGCCTTTGAATTATCTATTGGCCATGAAGAACT
>CAJWNQ010000010.1 GCA_913043905.1 uncultured Paracoccaceae bacterium
AATATTCATAATAATACAAATTTTCTTGTTTATTGGTGTGATGCATTTAAGATATTTCTTGACTTAGATATCAAAATACAACATTTGTTTTTGAATTAAACAAATGTTGTGTAATTTTGGCTGAGCTATCAAAAACAGAGAAAGCTATATTGGAATTGATTTCTAATAATCCATTCATTGGGCAGTCGAATATAGCCCAAGAGTTAAATTTAGCGCGTTCTACAATAGCGGTTCATATAACTCAGCTTGTTAGTAAAGGTCTGTTACTTGGTCGTGGCTATATTCTTCCAACATCCCAAAAAGTAACATGCATTGGGGGGGTAGCTTTTAATCGTAAGTATGCGCTGAATGTTGCACCCGTCCTTGGAACATCCAACCCTGGTGTAAGCAGCCAAAGCCATGGTGGTGTTATACGAAATATTGCTGAAAATTTGGCCCGGTTAGACGTTGACGTGAGCCTTATCTCTATTGTGGGTGAAGACGAGTCCGGTAGAGAATTACTATCTCAGATGCGTAGCCTTGGTGTTGATATCAGCCAAGTTGTGCTCTCGAATGATAGGCCAACAGCTGAATATGTTGCCATTTTTGATTCAGCTAACGAATTGGTCTTTGGTGTTGCTAGTATGGGAATTCTAGATCAAATTACTCCTGCGCAGATAGAGCGATCGTGGTCGCATATAAGTTCTAGTGATTGGGTGGTTTTGGATTGTAATTTACCCTCAGAGACAATTGAAAAAATACTGTATCTAAAGCAGAAAGCAGATTTTAAGTTAGCGGTTGATACAGTGTCTATTTCAAAAGCTAAACGATTACCAAGAGACCTGTCCATGATTGATATTCTATTTACCAATAGGGACGAAGCCAATTCTATTCTTAATTTTGGGTCGGACATCAGTGGACTAGATATAAATGAGTTAGCTACTTTATTGCGCAAATTGGGTTCCAAAGGCGTTGTCCTTACAGACGGTGCTAACGGCCATATTATAAATATAGAAGAAGAGGTTTTTGCAACACCTGCACTTTCCTCTAATGTTATTAACGTATCTGGTGCGGGAGATGCCTTAGTTGCTGGTTTTATTTCTAAAATACGTTCTGGTGCGTCGGTTTGCGAAGCATCGAAAGTTGGTGCGGCACTGTCTGCTCTAACAATTGAATCTGAGATGGATGTAAGACAAGATTTGAGTGTTGATATTTTAAATGACTATATTTTACAAAAAAAAGATTAAGATTGAGGACTATGTATGCACCTAAATTACCTACCAAGTTTTATTGACATTCAGGAAGATGTTTTGAATGCCCTCAATAAAAACATACCAGTTGTTGCCCTAGAAAGTACGATAATTACGCATGGTATGCCGTTTCCTAATAATGTGGAAATGGCATTAACTGTCGAATCTTTAGTTCGTGATCGGGGAGCAGTGCCAGCAACTATTGCTGTTATAGACGGTCGCTTAAAAATCGGTCTGACTGCGCAAGAATTAAATAAATTAGCACAAGTTAACGACGCGCTGAAAATTTCACGCGCAGATATTGCCTTTGCTATATCTCAAGACAAAACAGCAGGTACTACAGTTGCTGCGACAATGATAGTGGCGCGGATGGCTGGCATCAGAGTATTTGCAACTGGTGGAATCGGGGGGGTTCACATGGGCGCAGAAACCAGCTTTGATATTTCTGCAGATTTGACCGAACTTGGTAAAACAGATGTCGTGGTTGTCGCTGCAGGTGCCAAAGCGATCCTTGATGTTCCAAAAACGCTAGAGGTTCTGGAAACCCAAGGCGTTCCTGTAGTTGGTTATCAAACAGATAGTCTTCCCGCATTCTGGACAAGTGGTTCGAATTTAGAGGTTCCATTACGGCTGGACAGCGCGATACAAATTTCAAAATTTTTAAAGGTACGTGATGAACTTCAGCTTACTGCTGGTATATTGGTTGCAAACCCAATCCCCAAATCAGATGAAATACCCACTGCTATTATCAGAGCTTACATAAAAACAGCACAAGCTGAGATGGAAGCTATGCGTATTTCGGGCAAATTAGTGACTCCCTTCTTGTTGAAGCGGATATTTGAATTATCAGATGGTGAAAGCTTGATTGCAAACATTGCACTTGTAAAAAATAATGCGAAACTTGCAGCAGATATTGCTGTGCAATTTCATAAATAGTTAGCTGGTAACTGATTACAAAGGGCAGGGGTATTTCAGGCTATCACCTGAGAGTACTGTATGAGTGGTGGGAAAAAACCAAATAGCTTTTTACTTAATGATCAATATTTTTCCATTTGATTGGCGTAATGTATACCATGCTGTCATCAACGCTGACCATCACTTCGCCATCCTGAATGTTAACTTGTAGCTTCATCGAGCGATTTGCCTGTTTCCCGAGTTCATGGGTATCATTTTCTGAAAAATTTATGACCTGGAGATTATTAAATCGGGTAGTACTATTTTTAATTTTTTCCCACCATATTTCAGCGGTTTTGCCTCCATAACAATAAATAAGTACTTCTTTAGATTTGCCACAGGATTGTCGAACAATTTTTTCGCCTGGAAGTCCTAATGCCACCCACAATTCAAGCTCTCCACTCAAACTTTTTTGCCAAATATCGGGCTCATCATCCGATGAAAGGCCTTTAGAAAACTCTAATTGCTTATGGGCATTTAATGCAAAAGCTAAAATACGCACCATTAAGCGTTCATCCGTCTCTGAGGGATGTTTGGCAATGGTCAAATTATGGTTTTCGTAATAATGACGATCCATATCTGAAACGGAAAGCTGAACTTTATAAATAGTGGCTTTTTGTGCCATGATTTGTTCCTGAATAGTGACAATATGGATGTTTAATGTGTCTGATGACTTTGTTAAAGCAGATAAAAAATATCCTGAATTAAAATGAACCAAATAGTATTCTGGTCAGTTATCAGTTTTATAAATAAAATCCATAAACTAAAATAATAATAATTATCATTTAGTTATATATAAATTCCTATTTACATTAAGGTTGTAAGTGCTCCACGCACCGCAAGATTTTTCTGTTTTACGGAGCCCTAATTCAGTCCACACAAGATTTTATGGTAATATTAAGCACGCATTCGTTCATAGCTTGGATCATAAGGGCTGCTTATAACCACTTGTGCAGGTTGAATTTTGCCAAGTATATCAATGGAAAGTATCGTACCGACTTCTGCAATGTCTTGCTCAATAAACGCATAGGCAAGATTCATATTCACTCGATGCCCCCAGTCACCAGATGTTACAGTACCTACAACACGGTTTTCTATCATAACAGATGCCCCTCCGTGTGCTGGAGCGCTATTGCTGTCGATATGTAGCGTGACAAGTTTAAACTTTGGGCCTTTTTTTGAACGTTCTTTTAGTGCACCTTTACCAATAAAATATTCTTTATCCATTTTTACAAATCGACTTAGCCCAGTCTCGAAGGGGTCAAACTCTGTTAGGAGTTCGGTCTTCCAATGCAAAAAACCTTTTTCAATCCGCATAGATTCCACCGCCCGAGCACCAAATAGCTTTAGTCCATAAGCATCACCAGCGGTGCGTAAGGCTTTATAAGCTGCATAAAGCGAGGCGTTTGGTAGATGTATTTCATAAGCTAATTCGCCCGAAAAGCTCACACCCATTACAGTTGCTGGTGCAAAACCAATAAAACACTCTCGAACTGACAACCAAGGAAATGCTGCTTGAGACCAGTCACTCCGGGAGCACGATGATAATACATCGCGCGCACGTGGCCCAGCCAAAACTAAAATAGTCTGATCATTGGTTAAGCTATTAATTTGAACGTCTTCATGGACATCCATATGAGCACACAGCCAGTCCATATCATGAAATTCTGATGCCGCAGCAGATCCATACCAAATGCGATTGGGTCCACGATCAGAAGCAGCAATATTGGCAATTGTTGCTTCACCTTTCATCATGCCGTAATGATTTAGTAGATACCCCAATCCAACACGACCAGGCTTCTTTGTCACGTTACCACAAAACATTCGGTCTAGAAATTTATGGGCATCGCTACCAGTGATTTCGAAACGATTAAAACCGCTGACTTCGCACAAGCCTACATTTTCTTCCACATTTTTCACCTCTCTGCCAATAATTTCAAATGTCTCATTAAAATGAAAACCAAGATTGGGGTGAAAGTTTTGTGATGGTTTAATATAATCAACACGTTCCCAACCATTTACAACGGTAAATTCTGCACCTTCAGCTTCCAAAGTAGAGGTTAATGATGTTGTTTTTGCTCCACGCCCGATGGCACGATCTTCGTGGGGAAAATGGAACCTAAATTCATTCTGATAATCCTCAATGGCTTTCAGCGCAGTGAGTTCAACATTTGCATGACTGGTAAATCGGCGAGGATCGATGCACCAAGTGTCATAACATGCCTCTCCGTTTACTATTTGCTGTGCCAGCAACCAACCGTGGCCACCACCCTCACCAAGCCCAGCTCGCAAGCCAATAATGCAAAAAGCGTTTACTTTTCCAGGAATTGGCCCGACAAGTGGTGCCCCGTCTATGGTGTAAGTAATAGGGCCGTTGACAATATTCTTTATGCCAACCTCCATAAGTGCTGGCATACGATTAAACGCTCCTTCTAAAACATCTGTAATTCTATCTAGATCATCAGGGCAGAGCGCGTTCACAAAGTGAGGATCAATTCCATCCATGCCCCAAGTCTTACAATCTTGTTCGTAAAAACCTATGAGTAGTCCATTTTTCTCCTGGCGACAGTAGTAATCGCTTATGGGGCAACGTAGTAGGGGCATCCGATGGCCTGCTTCTATGATGCCTTGGATGTCTTCAGTTACAAAATATTGATGTTCCATTGATATTACGGGATGTTGAACATCCATCATGGCGCCAACTTCATTTACTCGATAACCACAAGCATTTACCACAATATCACAGTCAATATCACCCTGTTCGGTATGCACAGTCCATGTGTCATCCTTGTGCTGAGTTAGTGCCGTGGCAGGCGTATTCCGATAAATTTCGGCGCCAGCTTTACGGGCGCGCTTTGCTAGCGCCTGACAAAGTGAAGCAGGGTCAATATCGCCATCTTCACCGTCCCAAAGCCCACCAACAAGGCCATCAGTTGAAATTAGCGGATGGCGGCGTGCACATTCATCAGGAGTAATAACCTCGAATTCAACACCCATACCTCGTGCCATTGAGGAAAAGTGCCGATAACCATCCATTTGAGCATGAGTATTGGCTAAGCGAATGCCACCATCGCCATGATTATAACTAACTGGGTAGTCTGGATCGTCACGTAGCTCTTTGTACAGATTTATAGAATATTTTTTCAAACCAACCATCGTTTGATTCATTCCAAAGTTTGTGACTTGAGCCGCTGAATGCCATGTTGTGCCAGATGTCAGTTCATTGCGTTCAATCAGAACCACATCTGTCCAGCCTTCTTGCGTAAGGTGATATAAAGTAGAACAGCCAGCAATTCCACCGCCGATGACTACAGCTTTTGTACGTGTTTTCATTAAATTATTTTACCTTATGAAGATTGGAATAATTATTATTAAATCATAGTATAAGGTCAATAAGACAAATTAGAGTTCGATTTTTTTCGTAATCCTAGATTACTTTTATTCAGGTCAATTAACAAATATTGATGCCTCTTTTTTGAGAGTGCCACGCTTTCTTTTTATCTCAGAATCAGAAGAGCTAAGTTATAATTATTTAGATAAAATCAAATAATTTTTTTTAATACTAAATAATTAAAAAAATTTAAATTATTGATTTTTAAGCATAAAAGAAGATTAAAAATTTTTCTTGCGCGAAATTAAATTGCCTGTTAGCGTTGGAAACGTTTCCATAGGGAGGGAAATTTTGCGCCAAACGATTACGATCAAAGATGTTGCATTACGTGCTGGTTGTGGAGTGGCAACTGTTAGTCGTGTTTTGAATAATTCTGGATCGACCAGTGTTGACATGCAACAGCGCGTGCAAGCAGCGGCTGATATGCTTGGATTTGAATTTAGCGAGGTTGGGCGTTCTTTACAAAGCAGTACCACTCGGACAATCGGTTGTGTGGTGCCGTCATTAGCAAATCCGGTCTACGCTGACGCCGTTCAGGGTGCTCAGGAATATTTTCAAGCGGCAGGATATCAAACACTGCTTGTGTGTACTAATTACGACACTGAATTCGAAACGCAGGCCATTCGAACATTAACAGCCAAACAGGTCGATGGATTTGTTTTAACTGTTAGTGACACGATTTTCAGTGAAGGATTGAAATCAATTAAAAGCCGTGGAATACCGCACTGTTTATTGTTTAGTATGGCATCTGATGATGAGCAAAGTTGGTCGGTTGATGATCTTTCTGCGGCATCAAGGGTTTCAGATGCGTTTGTTGAAAAGGGACACATTGATGTTGGGTTTTTGGCACTTAAATTTAAAAGCTCCGATCGTGCGCGACAACGTTATCAGGGTTTTGTGCTAGGATGCCACCGAAACGGCATGAAAAAACCTGCCTTGTTGGAGATCAATGAAGATAGTCAAGAATTAACGAGCTTTCTTAAAGATTTTTTACAAAAAAATCCTACCCTCACAGGAATTTTTGCATCCAACGATTTTTTAGCACTTGCCACAATCCGTAGTGCCCGAGCATTAGGGTTAAATGTGCCTGGAGATTTGTCGATTGTTGGCTTTGATGGCATCGAAGTGGGCACCATGGTAGAGCCAAGTCTTGCAACGATTGTGACTGATCCAAAAATGATGGGCAGGGGAGCAGCCAGAACTGTTTTGTCGGTTATTAATGGCACTTCAGCACCTGTCCTGCCTGATCCCAAACTTACATTTAGTTTCCGCGCTGGAGGCAGTCTTGCCTTTCCAGCAGCAGAAAGAGCAGACGACGAAAAGGCTGCAACCCTTTCGCCGTCAAACAATCCAACCAATAAGAACGATAAAATTCAACAGGAGAGATTAAAATGAGATATAAACTAGCTGCTACATTAATGGCAATGACTTTAGCATCACCAGTATTTGCTGAAGATGCCGTGTGTTACAATTGCCCACCACAATGGGCTGACTGGGCATCCATGTTAGAAGCAATCGACAAAGAAATCGATATTCAGATGCCGCATGATAACAAAAATTCTGGCCAAACACTTAGTCAACTTTTGGCAGAGAGAAAAAATCCCATCGCAGATGTTGCATATTATGGGGTTACAACAGGTATCAAATCTGGCAATGAAGGCGTTGCAACTGCCTACAAGCCGGCTAAATTTGACGAAATTCCAGACGGCTTAAAAGATCCAGACGGAAAATGGTTTGCAATACACTATGGTACTTTGGGATTCTTTGTAAATGTTGATGCACTTGGTGGTGCGGAGGTCCCTCAATGCTTTGCTGACCTGAAAAAACCAGAATATCGCGGCATGGTAGGTTATCTTGACCCGTCCTCTGCATTCGTTGGCTATGCTGGTGCAGTAGCAGCAAATATAGCATTTGGTGGTGATTTGGACAATTTTGATCCTGCTATCAATTATTTTAACGAATTAGCCAAAAATTCGCCTATCGTGCCAAAGCAAACTTCATATGCCCGAGTTGTTTCTGGTGAAATTCCAATCTTGTTTGACTATGATTTCAATGCCTATCGTGGTAAATATGAAGAGGATGGAAATTTTGAATTTGTCCTACCATGTGAAGGATCTGTACGAGTGCCTTATGTGATGAGCCTCGTCGCTAATGGGCCACACCCAGAGCTTGGAAAACGTGTTCTGGACTTCATCTTATCTGATAAGGGTCAAGCGATCTGGACTAATGCCTATTTACAACCTGCTCGACCAGTTGAACTTCCAGCAGATGTAGCAGCTAAATTTTTGCCAGCCAGTGATTACGAACGTGCTATTGCAGTGGACTATGCAAAAATGGAAAAAGCGCAAGCCGGATTTGGTGAACGCTACCTGTCTGAAGTTAAGTAACTTTTATTTAGAAGGAAGAGCCGGACATTTGTTCGGCTCTTGCAAAAATCTATGACAAATCGAACCTTTGTAATAGCGTGCTTAATGCCACTATTAATTTTTTCTATAGCTTTTCTTGCTTTGCCACTTGTGCGCTTATTTCTTGCATCTGGTGAAAGTGAGGCAGGCTGGACAATTTATCTTGATATCTTACGTAAACCGCGTTACCTAAATACATTAATTTTGACTGTATTAGTATCACTTGCAACGACTTTTGCTGCTTTAGCAGTATCTACAACAGCAGGTATGTTTCTATCGCGTAACCGTTTTAAGGGACGAGGTATATTACTGTCAATAATGACGCTTCCACTTGCTTTTCCGGGGGTAGTTATTGGCTTTTTAATTATTTTGTTAGGTGGTCGTCAGGGGTTGATTAACCAGATTACACCAGGACATGTTGTTTTTGCTTACTCAGTAATTGGGTTATTTTTAGGATACCTCTACTTTTCAATTCCGCGTGTATTATTAACAGTAATGGCTGCCGCTGAAAAACTCGACCCAGTGCTAGAGGAAGCTGCAAGAACTTTGGGTGCTTCTCCCTTTCGCGTTGTAATTGATGTGATCTTGCCGGGCTTAATGCCTTCGTTGGTTGCGGCAGGGGCGATTGCCTTTGCAACAGCAATGGGTGCATTTGGAACGGCTTTCACGTTAGCAACTAACATAGATGTTATCCCTATGGTGATTTATACAGAATTTACCTTATCAGCCAACATAGCCATGGCGGCGGCCCTATCGATTGTATTGGGTATTGTCACTTGGGCTTTATTGCTAATCGCCCGAAGTCTTTCGGGCACAACTGTCGCGGCAGGAGGCTGAGATGATCAAATCAAAAACTAAAATACTACAACTGACTGTTACTCTTACTGCATGTGCCTTCCTATTTGTGCCCATTATTCTGTCGGTATTGGCAGGTGTCACTGCAAATTACTTTCAGGGTATTTCTTCGGGGTTCACTCTGAAGTGGGTGTTTCGCGTTTGGGAGCTTTATGCTGATAGTATTTTCTTATCGATGAGGCTGGCTTTCTCATGCCTGATTATGACACTAATAATTGGTTTGCCAGCTGCCTATGGTTTGGCGCGAAATCCTGGTTGGTTGTCTCGTCTGCTTGAAGAGTTCATATCGCTTCCACTCGCGGTACCAGGATTGGCTCTAGCGTTAGCGCTGTTGCAGCTTTACGGTTCCATGAAAGGATTTCGGACCTCTTGGACGTTTATCCTTGTTGGTCATGTTCTCTACACAATGCCATTTATGGTGCGCTCTATTCTTGCAGTGTTAGCCTCCATAGATCTCAAAACGCTAGAAGAAGGTGCTGCTACGCTTGGTGCTTCACCATGGCAAAGGTTTCGTGACATTGTTGTGCCAAATGCAATGCCTGGCATCCTCGCCGGCGCACTAACAGTAGTTACACTTTCTATTGGTGAATTTAATCTGACATGGATGCTACACACGCCGTATCTCAAGACGCTGCCTGTTGGATTAGCTGATAGCTATGCATCCATGCGGCTTGAAGTAGCGTCTGCATATACTCTCGTCTTCTTCGTACTTATCGTACCGCTTCTGATGGCCATGCAATGGGCATCAGCGCGTGCACAAAGGATATCTCAATGACTTTTAGACTAACTAATACTGCCAAAACTTATCCAGATGGAACTCGTGCGCTTCTATCGACAAAACTGACTGTAAAAAATGGCGAAATTGTCTCTCTACTTGGACCGTCGGGGTGTGGGAAGACCACTTTGCTTAGGATTATTGCGGGCCTTGAGACACCTGATTTAGGCAGTGATATTTGGTTTGATGAAGATAACGTTACATCTCTACCGGTTGAACGCCGTAATGTTGGTATGGTCTTCCAGTCTTATGCACTGTTTCCAAATATGTCGGTACGCGCTAATATCGGCTATGGGCTGAAAATGCAAAAACTTTCCAAACCAGAGATTGAGACGCGTGTGTCAGAAGTTCTGGAAATGTGCCAACTTCAGAAATTTTCAGCTCGGGCCGTTAATGCGCTTTCGGGTGGCCAGCGCCAACGTGTTGCTCTCGCTCGAGCAATTGCGCCACGCCCTAGGTTGCTATTGCTGGATGAACCTCTTTCTGCCCTTGACGCATCACTGCGGGAATCATTACGTGATGAATTAGCGGTACTATTACGTGAATTTAATATCACGGCAATTTTTGTGACCCACGACCAAGACGAAGCCATGGCAATTGCAGACCGTGTAGCAGTTATGTCCAATGGACGTATTGTCCAAAGTGGGACACCAGAAGAACTATATCGCCATCCTAACTCTGCTTTTGTTGCCGGCTTTGTTGGCAATGCAATGCGCCTTGATGGAAAATGCACAGGTAGTGTTCTAACACTTGAAGGTGGTGGGCTAAGATTGCCAGGCGAAGGCTCAGGCAATAATGTTTTTGTTAGGGCTGAGGATGTTAGAATTGATGACAATGGTTCGCTATGTGGTCAGGTCGAAACTATAACCTTTCTGGGCACACATTATCGAATTGGGATCAAGGGCATTACGCCGAACTTATTAACATCAATTTTCGCTGGCCAAAGCGCTCCAAAGGTTGGTCAGTCTGTTAAGGTAGCAATTAAACCTGAAGCTTTAATTCTTTTACCGGCAGGAGAAATATAAACGTGGCCAAAATTATTCAAATTTCGGACCCGCATATTGTACCAAAAGGCGAACTTGCCTATGGGCGGGTTGATACTGAAGCTGCACTCAAATCTTGCGTGGAAACCATTAATCGAATTTTGCCGGATATTGGGCCTGTTGATATGGCGATTGTGGCTGGAGATCTGACTGATTTTGGTACAGCAGAAGAGTATCAACGTTTCCGTAAAATTATGAAATCGCTTGCTATTCCTTACCGCGCTATCCCTGGAAACCATGACGATGTGATTAAAATGCGTGCTAGTTTTGCTGATCAGGACTGGATGCCAAGATCTGGCGCTATTAACTGGGATGTTGAGTTTTCTGATCTTGCGCTGATTGGTTTGGATACGAATGTTAAAGGTGCTGCACACGGGCACTTGACCGATACAACGCTTGATTATTTGAAAGATACGTTGGCTACTTTAAGTAAGAAACCAGTTATCGTGGCAATTCACCATCCTCCTATTCTGACGGGTATTGAAAAAATGGATATTCAAAACCTGCGCGATAGTAGAAAACTGCAGATAATATTATCAGAATACCGGGGTGAATTAAAACTTGTTTGTGGACATGTTCATCGGAACATTACTGCAGTTTTTGGCAGTGTTATCTGCCAAATTGCACCTGGAACGTCTCATGCTGTAGCAATGGATCTGCGCGAAGGAGCTCAAAACTGCCTATCAAAAGAACCTAGCGCCTTTTTATTACATGAAATGCGTAACGGAATTTTGACGCACAGCATTCCTATTGGCCAATTTGATGGCCCACATTTATTTTACCCTGACAATCACTAGCCACGTAAAAAGTTATTAAAGTAGTTAAATATACTTATAATTATAGCTTTGTGGCAGGGTGGCGCGCACTATTGGCTCTTTTGGACTAATCGCAATAGTGAGATTTTAAAATTTATTATGCTATCTGCCTTGTTCCCAAACACATTGTATCCTATGCCAAGCTGATGAAATTAAAAAATCCTTTCCGCCGTGAACACAAATCTGTCTCAATTGTACGTTTGAATGGCATGATAGCCTCTGGTCGTGGTTTAAATGACGCAAGTCTCGCACCTGTGCTTGAAAAAGCCTTTGCAAAAAAAACAAATGCCGTAGCATTAGTGATTAACTCACCTGGTGGGAGCCCAGTTCAGTCCTCTTTGATTGGTGCACGCATAAGGCGTTTAGCTGAAGAAAAGAAGATACCAGTCTATGCATTTGTAGAAGATGTTGCCGCTTCAGGTGGGTATTGGTTGGCAGCGAGTGCTGATGAAATCTACGTTGATTCTTCCTCCATAGTTGGATCAATTGGAGTAATTTCTACAGGATTTGGTCTAGATCAGTTAATTGGAAAATATGGAATAGAACGGCGTGTGCATACAGCTGGTAACTCAAAGTCTATGCTTGATCCATTTCAGCCGCAAAAAGATGAGGACGTTGAACGTCTAACAGTTCTGCTGGAAGATGTGCATCAAACTTTTAAAGATCACATTTTTGCCCGTCGTGGCACAAAGTTGGCAGATAGAGATTTATTCACTGGAGAGATTTGGGTTGGCCAAAAAGCTATACAAGATGGTCTTGTTGATGGCATTGGTCACGTTGTTCCATTTTTCAAGCAAAAGTTTGGTGAAAAAGTGCGCTTTCGTATATTTGGTCAAAAAAAATCAATTTTATCTCGATTTAGTACTCAGGTTTTTGGTGACATGAGCTATAGTATTGAAGAGCGTGCTGCTTTTGCACGTTTTGGAATGTAACTAAATTAAATATATGACTTTGTATGTTAAGCTTGGCATAATTATTATTATCAAATGATTGCCTATCATATATTTTATTGGATAGGGTGCTAGATAACTCGAACAAGCCAGTTAATTTCTAATTAAATGGCTGATCTATCATTTCAGCTACGATATTATCATCTAAAGGCGTATTGAAGGAGTTTAGCATAAAACCAAGCGTAGAATAAAACCCAACTGTAGCAATAATATCTAAAACGCCTTTTTTACCAACTAGTGCAATTACACTTTCTAAGGTATTAGGCAGCATTCTTTTTTGATCCATTAGTTCATCAACTGATTTAGCAAATATTGCATCTTCATTCGTCATCTCTTCAATGTGGTATCTAATTGAACTTATACGAAGGTCGCTCATTCCGCAGGCTCGCGCACGTGAAACATGATGTTTCCATTCATAATCTGCTTCAAGATTTATACCTACTCGTAAAATGACGACTTCGCTTTGTTGTTGTTTAAGAGCAGAATTAACAACAACATGGTCGCGTAAATTTGCCCATGCGCGTAATAAATTAGGATGATGCGCCATTGTGCGATAAATATTTAATTTAGTAGCAAACGTATCTTTCATATCGCCAAGCTCATCTGGCCATTTTTCTTCCGTCAATGGTGCAAAGGTTTTATCTGGGGTCATTTTTACCTCGAAAAAGTTCAACTAAATATGAATTATATATTTTCTAGACATAAAAGTGAAATGGTCACCTTTTCTACAAGCTCTGTGATTTGACTTTCATTTATTATGAATGGCGGAGCTAGAAGTATATGGTCCCCCCATTTTCCATCTCGTGTACCGCCCATAGGGTAACATATAAGGCCTGCCTCAAATGCTTTACGTTTGATGTTAGCTGCAACCTTTAAAGAAGGATCAAAAGGTTTTTTTGTTGTACGATCTTTAACAAGTTCTAAGCCAATAAAAAGGCCTCTGCCACGAATGTCACCAATGTTTGGGTGTGCGCCTAATTGTATTTTCAAGGCATCGAACAATTGATCTGACCTATGTTTGACTGATTTGAGAAGGTTTCGGTCAAGAATTGCGCGTAAAACTGCTAATCCGGCTGCACAAGCTACTGGGTGTCCTATATAAGTATGTCCATGCTGAAAAAAACCTGAGCCATTGCCGATTGTATCATAAATATTTTTTGAGCAAAGCATTGCGCCAATGGGTTGATATCCAGCGCCAAGGCCTTTTGCAATGCATAGGATGTCAGGTGAAATATCGTCAACTTCGGATGCGAAAAGATGACCAGTTCTACCCATCCCACACATTACTTCATCTAATATAAGTAGCACGCCATATTTGTTGCAAATTTCTCGCACTCTTTTAAAGTATCCTGGAACTGCTGGAACTGCGCCCATAGTGGCTCCGACTACAGGTTCTACAATGAAAGCCATGACTGTATCTGAGCCTAATCTTAAGATTTCATCTTCAAGTTCTTGAGCAACACGTTGTCCATATTCAAACGAGTTTTCTTGTTTGGTTTTGTCTACATATTCATAGCAAGGAGCTATGTGAGAGACATCAATAAGAATAGGTTCAAATTGATTGCGGCGCCATTTGTTTCCACCGGCAGCAAGAGCTCCAAGTGTGTTTCCATGATAACTTTGTTTGCGTGCAATCATATGTCGACGCTCTGGCTCACCATTTTCGATATGAAATTGGCGCGCTAACTTTAAAGCGGCTTCAACAGCTTCAGAGCCTCCTGATACAAAATAAACACGATCTAATTCTCCTGGTGCATGTTGAACTAAAAGTTCAGCTAATTCTTCAGCAGGATCGCTAGAAAAGAACCCCGTATGAGCAAAAGCCATTTTTGAGGATTGGTCTTGAATAGCTTTAATAACATCATGATCTCCATGTCCAAGACAAGATACTGCAGCACCCCCAGATCCATCAAAATAACGTTTTCCATTTTCATCAATTATATAGCATCCATTACTTGCTACAGCCCTGAGAGGTGGTGCAGTAATTTGCCTAGGAAATACGTTACTCATTACTAATACCTCATTCCACTTCACTAATTTGATATTTTGAACGTGCTAACCATTCGGGGTTTATCTCAACACCCCAGCCGGGGGCGTCGGTTACACGTGCTTGGCCGTCCTCTATTTTGTATGGTGAACTTGTAAAGAGGCCATCCTGCCATGGGTAATAATCTGCGCCTTCGATAGAAAATTCTAGATACTTTCCGGCGTTGGGAATAGCTCGTAAGAGATGCATCGTAAAAAGTGTAACCAGAGACATATTTGCACAATGAGGAGTGACAGGTAATCCTGCGGATTGGGCCATTTCCACTACTCTTAGAGTGCGGCTGATACCGCCAAGATATAGAATATCAGGCTGCACAATATTAACTGCGCGCATTTCAATCATTCGTTTCCAGGTGGATAAATCACAATCTTGTTCCCCCCCTGTCACATCAATTTTTAGTGCGTCAGTTACTTTTTTTGTTTGTTCAAGCTCCCAATAGGGGCAAGGCTCTTCATAGTGACAAAATCCATTGTCCTGAAGAATATGACCTACCTCAATAGCTCGATCCGGGGAGTAACAGCTGTTAGCGTCGATCAGAAGATCTACTTCATCGCCCAACTCGCGTCGCATGGTAGGAATTATTTCCTCGGTTCTTCCCGGCCATTCATCGTTGTTACGCCCCACTTCAGCTCCAGCACGGACCTTAAATGCGTCAAAACCTTGCGTATCACGTAACTTTTTAAGGCGGGTAGCTTCATCTTTGGGTGTGATGTCGCGCTTCATTGAAGAAGCATAGGCGCGGATCAAGCCAGGCGTGCCTCCAAGAAGTTCAGTTACAGATTTCTCTGCTTGTTTGCCTCGCATGTCCCAGATTGCCGTATCCAGTCCTGCCATAGCACGGCGTAGGTAAGAGCCAGGAAATTTATGTTCACGCTCGGCTACAATGTCTAAAAGGTCATCTAAATTGGTTGTTTCTTGCCCTAGTGTCCAAGGTGCAACCTGCCGATGTAATACTTGAGATGTAATGTCAGAGTGATATGTGGAGACTTGTCCCCAACCCTGAGCGCCGTCCTCGGCAGTAACACGTACAAAACCAACATCGTGATTGGTAAAAGTTTCAATTTTTTTTAGTTTCATGAAATGCCCTTTTAGTTTTTGGCGTCTTGAAGAATAATATCTGAGGCGCGTTCTCCGACCATAATCGAAGGTGCATTAATATTGCCGGTGGGGATAGTGGGGAAAATAGAAGCATCAACTACGCGCAGTCCATCTACTCCATAAACTCGTAAACGTGGATCTACCACCGACATATTGGGGTCACTTCCCATTCGACAGGTAGAGCATGGGTGAAAAACGGACCATGACTTTTGGCTGATGTATTTAGCGATTTCGGTATCACTTTTGACATCAGAACCTGGCGTTAGCTCAGTTTCGATAATTGATTGCAGAGCTGGGGCATTCGCAATACGACGAATTAGATGAACGCCTTTTAGCATCATTTTTTTATCATATTCTGTATCAAGATAATTTGAATATATTTTGGGTGGTTCCATTGGGTCATCTGAACAGATTTGTAGATGGCCAGTACTTGTTGGCTTGCATGGGTTAAAGCCCATCAAGAAGCCAGGAAAAGGATCTGGGTTCATTAAGGGGCGCACGCCAACGGGTGCCCGAGTGTAGCTCACTGGTGAAAAATAAAGTTGCAGGTCGGGTCCGCTTGCATCAGGATCAAGCTGCACAAAGCCGCCGCCTTGATTTAAACTGAGCGATAGTGGGCCTTTGCGTGTAAGAATATATTGCAACCCGGCTTTTAACTTGCCCAACATTGGCTGCAGTTCCTGGTTAAGGGTAGGTACTCGGGCACGGTAATGGTTATCGCTGCCTAAGTGATCTTGCAAATTTTTGCCAACATGATTGGACTCGTGGACTACATCGATATTATGGTGCTGTAATAATGCACCTTGTCCTATGCCTGATAATTGTAGGAGTTGTGGCGAATTGATTGCCCCACCTGATAGTATTACTTCGCCCCGTGCACGCGCAGTTTTAGTCTGGCCATTCTGAAGGTATTCTACTCCCACTGCTCGCTTACCTTCAAAGAGGATGCGAGTGGCGTGGGCTTTTGTCTGAATGTTTAGATTACGACGTTTTTTTAATGGCCACAGATAACTTCTGGCAGCTGAGGCTCGGATACCGCCTTTTGTTGAAATTTGATAGCAAGTAGCTCCTTCCATATTTGAGCCGTTGTAATCAAGATTAGTTTTGATACCTACCTCAGTTGCAGCTTTTAGATAGGAACGGGTTAAAGGATGAACATCATGACTTACATCATGCACAGCTTGTGGGCCGTTGGTGCCACGTATTACATTCGTAGGGCCGTCCCAACTTTCCATTCTTTGAAAAATTTTTTGAACAGCATCCCAATTCCAACCGGGTGCGACAGAGCCCCATTCATCATAGTCGCGTTTATGGCCACGAACCCATACCATAGCGTTAATCGAACTTGACCCACCTAGTACTTTACCTCTCGGCCAGTAAATAGATTGATTATTAAGATTGGGTTCCGCCTCTGTCATATAGCGCCAGTTAACGGAGGGATCATGAAAAACCTTACCGTAGCCTAAGGGCATTTGAATCCAAAACTTTTTGTCTGAACCACCAGCTTCAAGTAATAAAACTGTAAACTGGCCACTTTCAGACAGACGATTGGCTAGTGCAGATCCAGCTGAACCAGCGCCAACAATAACATAATCAAATTGCTGCAATTTTATTCCCTCCCGGGCTACGTCCGAGCAAGGGCGCCGATATCAATGATTTTAACATAATAGTCACAAAAAAATTGTCAAATACCCTTTTAGTAATTCATATACATATCATTATTTAGCTAAAATGATAATAATTAACAATTATATACCATTTTTAATTGGAAGCTTGCAGGATATATAATTTTCTGATGTGTTCATGAATTGTCCAATTCCCCTTCCAACCAATGGGTAATACTAACAAATCTCCAGGACCTAAATTGCGTGCGTTACTTCCATCGTGATTTTCAACAGATGCTGAACCTGAGATGATGTGACAGTATTCACCAGCAGTGGATCGATCTGCAGTAAATTCACCTGGAGTACACTCCCAAACACCTATTTTGGTAAGTCCGTCTTCTGATGCCCAAAGCTGGACGGCAGCTTCCTCTTGTCCTTTGGTAAGAGTGGTCGGTTTGGGGTTAAAGTTTTTAACTTCAACAGCATCAAGGTTTTTGAAGGTCTGTAAATCTATCATTGGATTGCTTTCTGTTATGGTTATAAATTTTAATATATTTGTCTAAATTGAATATGATGATCCGTCTATATCGCCGGTCCAACCCCAAAGCGCTAATAGCGGCTCTTCACCTGTGGTAATACAATGTGATTGGTTTGAATTGTGATGAACAAAACTTTTGGGTGGTTTGGGTTTTAATGTTTCATGATCAACCGCCCAGTAAGCGTTTCCGCTAAGAATAAAATATAATTCTTCGGCTGCGTGCTGATGCATTGGGTAAATTGTTTCTGGCCTCTGCAATAAAAGGCCAATTCTTATGTCAGAGTGTTTAAAGAATCCAGCGGGACCAATTAATTCGGTTACACAAATTTGGTGTGAAATTTCTTTGGGCATTTTCCCAAAGCCAGCTTCTCTCCATCTTAGATGATGAATGCAGTTTGCTAAAAGATTAATTAAATTATTCGGCTTAATTTGTAATAAGTCGTTTAAGCTCGAGCAAACTGGAGCAACTGTTAGCGCGTGTTTACTTTGTACAGTTAGTGAGCCAAGTAGTGCTTTAGCAATGCTATTAGCGATTTCACTTTTGTGGTTTTTCACATTTTTTCCTAATGTATTTAAGAAATTGGTGAGGTTGTCGTGATCTGCCATGCTAACGGTCTTTCTTTAATTCTTTAATTAGAAAATTTATTTAATCAACAAATGATCTATTTGTTGGGCCCATTCGTCAATCACTCAATCTAGTAAATATATTTTGTTTTTTTAATCAAAATGGATAATGCCAAAATTTATTACATAGCAAATAATATTTGATATGTGTCAGGAAGATACTTTTAAATTTTTACTAAGAAATAAACAATTTGTGTGAAGTATTGTTTATTTGTAGGGTAGGTACTCTCAAATGAAATGAGAAGGGCCATGGGTTAAAATTATTTTCTAGTAAAATATTCACTTAATTTAAACAAAAGTAGAAAATATGATCCCTATTTTTAAGTAACATATCTGTTAAATCTTATTTTGATTAATAAAAGTTTAATATTTACGTTACGTTATTAAGATTATTCGTTTGCTAAATTCAATTTCGTTTTCTAGTGTTTAAATTCTAAAATTAATAAAAGTCGTAACAAGGGATGTCTCTATGAGACAATGGTTTATCATTTTATGAATAAAAATAAACAATTTGATAAATTAATCTGGTCTGAGAATCGTAAAGAAACATCCTATTGGCTTGAGGGTCTCCCTGAATTTAATAATATTAGCGCACAACCGCCGCGTCAGGTTGATGTAGCGATTGTTGGCTCAGGATATACAGGTTTAAATGCAGCTCTTCAAACAGTGCGAGGTGGGAGATCCACAGTTGTGCTTGAAGCTGGTGAGCCTGGGCGCGGGTGTAGCACTAAAAATGGTGGGCAGGTTAGCACTAGTATTAAGCCGACATTAGAAAAACTGTCAGCAAAGTTTGGTGCCGAGAAGGGGCTCGCAATTAGACGAGAGGGTGAAAATGCTCTTAATTGGATTGAAGATCTTGTTGAATCTGAGGAAATTGATTGCAATTTTTTTCGAGGGGGACGCTATCATGCAGCACACACCCAAAAACATTATGAATTAATTTCGCGGAACGCAGAAAAAATTAGCCGATCTGAAGGGATTGAAGCCTATGCCGTTCCTCGTAATGAACAGTTAAAAGAGCTCGGTTCAGAAGTTTATCATGGGGGAGTTGTTTTCCCACGCCATGCATCTCTTGATCCCGGTAAGTATCATCGAGGACTGCTTCAGCGAGTGATTGAAGCTGGGGCTGATGTAGTGGGCCAATGTGCTGTGCTCGATATAGAGCAAAATTCTGATGGATTTATTATTTCAACGCAAAAAGGAAAAGTGAAGGCTCGTGATGTGATCGTTGCCACTAATGGTTATACGACTAATTTAACACCTTGGTTACAAAGACGGGTCATTCCCATTGGTAGTTATATTATTGCAACAGAAGAATTAGATCCTTCCTTGGTGGATACTTTATTTCCAACTAACCGGATTGCCAGTGATACATGCAAAGTTGTTTATTATTATCGAACGTCCCCAGACCGCAAGCGGATCTTATTCGGTGGCCGAGTTTCTGCAACAGAAACTAACCCAATATTGAGTGGTCCAAAATTGCTGAAAGATATGTGTCGAATTTTTCCTCAACTTGAGGGCACTAAAATTTCGCATTCTTGGACAGGTACGGTTGCTTATACCTTTGATGAATTAGCACACACTGGACAACATAACGGAATTCATTATTCTATGGGTTATTGTGGATCTGGCGTCTCCATGGCAAGCTACCTGGGTATGCGGCTTGGACAAAAAGTACTAGGGTTAGCTGAAGGTACAACGGCGTTTGAAGGCCTACCTTTTCCAACACGCCCATTATACACAGGTAGGCCGTGGTTTTTACCTGCTGCTGTGTCATGGTACCGTATGCAAGATAGAATGCAATATCAACGAGCTGCAAGGAGAGTAGCTTAGAACGAAAAACCAATTCAGTTTATGCCATGAATTGGAAAGAATATAATAGGCATAAAAATAGTTATCTAAAGACTAAAAATCAAAAGGGAGTATATAATGAAAACTACAAAAAACTATAAAAATATAGCTTTGACTGCTGTTATCGCTGGAGCACTATCTGTATCGTCTATGGCGGTTGCTAAAGATCTTCGTATTGTTTCATGGGGTGGAGCCTACCAAAATGCACAATCAATTGGTATTTTTCAACCTGCTGGTAAAGCGATGGACATCACAATAAATGAAGATACTTATGGTGGAATTTCAGACGTTAAGTTGATGGTTAAGTCTGGTGCAGATAAGTTTGACATTTTCTCTAGTGGATCTGGAAGTTGTGCTTCTGGGGGTGCTGAAGGTGTTCTTGAAAAATTGGATTATTCTGTAATTGATGTAAGTAATCACTTACCTGGTATGTTCAGTGATTATTGTGCTGGAGCAGATATTTTCTCAGTTGTTGCAGCTTGGAACACTGAAACATATGGTGAAAATGGTCCAAGATCTTGGGCAGATTTCTATGATACAGACAAATTCCCTGGTACTCGTGCAATGCGATCAAAGGTAGATGGACAATTAGAAACTGCATTGCTTGCAGACGGTGTTGCTATTGCAGATGTTTATACAGTCCTTGATAGTGAAGAAGGTATCACACGTGCTTTGGATAAAATTAGATCAATCAAAGATCATATTGATGTTTGGTGGACGTCTGGTGCTATGCATGCGCAGTTAATGAAAGACGGCGAAGTGGACATGACAACAGGTTGGAATGGTCGTTTTGACGTTGCTAAAAAAGATGGTGCCAAAGTATCTTATGATTATAAGACTGGCATAATGGATTGGGAAGGTTATGGAATTCCAAAGGGTATAGCGAATAAAGATTTAGCTATGGAATTTATTAACGAAATGATGAAGCCAGAATATATGGCGGAGTTTGCCAAGTACATCACTTATGGTCCAACTAATGCACAGACCTATGAACTTGGTCTGATACCTGATGAGCTTGCTAAAGCTTTACCAAGTCATCCAGATAATGCTAAGCATCAGCTTACAATTAGCCAAGATTGGTATGCTAAGTGGCGCACAGTTGCTGCTGAAATGTATACTGAAATGATGACTGAATAAAAAAATATTATGAGGGAGGGTATTCATCCTCCCTTTTTTAAAAGAAAGATAAATTTATGAAGTCTGATGCGCTTAATATATCAATCAAAGATATTACAAAAACATATGGTGAATTTTTTGCACTTAAAGATGTAAGTCTTGAAGTAAAGTCAGGAGAGTTTCTGACACTTTTAGGTCCTTCTGGATCGGGCAAGACTACTCTTTTAATGGTATTGGCGGGATTTACACGACCAGATTATGGAAGTGTTAAATTTGGAACAGAAGAGGTAGTCTTAAAGCCACCTCACCTTCGTGATATTGGAATGGTATTTCAAAATTATGCACTTTTTCCTCACATGAATGTAGAGCAAAATGTTGGCTATCCACAGAAACTAAGAGGCGTTTCTAAAGAAAAAATTAAAGAAACTGTCGATGAAGCATTAAAAACAGTTAAGCTAGATGGTTTGGGCCATCGGGGTGTGGCTGAATTATCTGGAGGCCAAAGACAACGAGTGGCTTTGGCAAGAGCAATTGTTTTTCAGCCTAAGATACTTTTAATGGATGAACCGTTATCGGCACTGGACAAGAAGTTGCGTGAGGAAATGCAAATTGAACTGCGCCAGCTTCATGACAGTTTAAACATGACAACTGTTTATGTGACCCATGATCAAAAAGAAGCTTTAACAATGTCTGACCGTATAGCCGTAATAAACGATGGGAGGCTTATGCAACTTGATACACCTAGCGCAATTTACAAAAAACCTAACAACGCGTTTATTGCTGATTTCATTGGTGAATCTAGCCTACTTTCTGTCAAAGTAAGCAAAAAAAATGTATATTTGGGTAACACAAAAATTCTTGTAGAACACTCAGTTAAAAAAGATGGTGATTTTTTATTAGTTGTACGCCCTGAAAAACTCTTTTTGATAAGTGACAATCTAACAGATTGTAATACTTTTACTGGAAATGTTGTGGAATCAATTTATCAGGGTGAAAGTCAGTTATTAATGATTAAGCTTGATCCAGATTCCCATGGTGATCAAATACTCCGCATGCGTATTCCCAATGGTACGGCTTCTCTTCAGGAATTGCCATCTATAGGTAATAAAATAACTGTTGGACTTAAAAAATCCGATAGTTTTTTGGTGGAATGAATTGATGACTTCAACACAGAGAATTAATCAAGAAGGTATTAATAAAACTGAACTTGATCAGTTGGATAGAAAAGAGCGCTATACTCTTTTTGGACTTACTGTACCTTATTTGGCATTGGTATTTGGACTAATTATTATTCCAATTGGGTGGCTGTTTTATATGTCTTTTATTGGGCGTGATGAAACTTTGTCATTGGAAAATTATCAAAGAATCTGGAACAGTAAAGCTTACTTACGAATTTTTAAGACAACTTTTCAAATTAGCCTTTTGACTACTTTATTTTGTGTTTTGTTCGGTTACCCGCTGACCTACTTCATGTCTCAGCTCTCTAACCGGTGGGCAAACATCTGTATGATCGGGGTGCTTATTCCGTTTTGGACAAGCCTTTTAGTGCGAACTTATGCTTGGTTAGTGCTTCTTCAGAAAAAAGGCTTAATTAATACGCTGGCAGTTGATTGGGGTCTTTGGGCTGAACCTATTAAGTTTGTCCATAATACTTCTGGAACCCTTATTGGTATGGTGCATATTATGTTGCCATTCTTAATTTTGCCGCTTTATGCGAATATGCGAACAATAGATAAAGATTGTTTGAAAGCAGCAGCGAATCTTGGAGCAACTCCAACACGTGCGTTTTGGACAGTTTTCTTTCCACTATCACTTCCTGGTTTATTTGCAGGGCTGCTAATTGTTTTCGTTCTTTGTTTAGGCTTTTATGTTACTCCTGCGTTATTGGGTGGTGGTAAAGTTATCATGGTAGCTATGAAAATATCAGATAATATTGAATTGTATTATAGTTGGGGTGCGGCCAGTGCACTTGGCGTAGTGCTTCTAGGCGTGACGATGATTATTTTGTTTATTGCCTCTAAGCTTGTTTCTATTGATCAACTAGGCAACAGGAGCTGAGTTATGGGTATTTGGAATAGTAGCGTCTCTGAAACACAAATTAAGTTTAAAAATAGGTTATGGTTATATATTATAGCTATGATCATCCTATTTTTACTAATTGTACCATCCTTAGTGGTCATTCCGATGTCATTTTCCGATAGCCAATATTTAGAGTTTCCACCTGAGAGTTATTCAACACGGTGGTACGAAAACTACTTTTACTCCATTGATTGGCTTCAAGCGACTTGGACTTCAGTTAAAGTTGGGGTACTTACGATTTTCTTGGCAACCCCCTTGGGCATTATGGCAGCCTATGGATTAGTTAACAGTAATGCTAAAATACGAAGTATTTTATTTCCAATTATGATTTCACCAATGATGGTTCCTGTTATCCTGGTTGCTATTGGTTTATTTTATTTTTATGTCCAATTTAATATGGTTAATAGCATTTTGGGACTAGTTTTAGGACATTCTTTAATTGCCATGCCTTTAGTCTTGATTATTGTACTATCTGCTTTGAGTAATTATGATATGAATCAGGAAAAAGTAGCGCGTTCGCTTGGTGCAAGCAGATTGCGTGCCTTCTTTGAAATAACACTGCCACAAATTAAATTTTCGATTGTGTCTGCATCTTTAATTTCGTTTTTAACATCATTTGATGAGGTGATTATCTCTTTGTTTGTTTCTGGAGGTGATAACTCAACTATTACTCGTAGTATGTTTTTGGCTTTGAGGGATCAGATAGACCCAACGATTGCAGCAATTTCAACAATTCTAATTATTATATCATCGGTCTTTCTAATATTAACACAAACGTTTGGTAGCCCAAAAGACTAATTTATTAATTTGAATATGGGCTTAAGACGTTTTTTGAATTGTAATTTATGATACACAGAGCAAAGTAATTAATTATTATAAATATTTTTACTTTAATAAAAATTTTAGATTTTAGGTTGATTTCAATGATATTGAGAATTTCATCTGAAAATATTTGATATTTATTATGATTTATTTATTTTTTGTAATGCTTAATCGCTCTATTTCAAATATTATTTTTATGAGTTTAAAAATTGCTTGAATAGAAATTTAAAAAGTGTGGATCATAATTCTTTTTTGTAAATATTTTCTACATATTTATATTTTTATAAGATTTAATCCCGATAAATAATGTATATTCAATATATTTAGGATTAATTTCTACAGTAATATGGTATAAATTTGTTATTAATTTGACAAGGAAATACACAATGCAGACTCGCAAAAAAAGTAATCAAAGAAATGTTAGTATATTACAAAAATTTCTTGAGCATCCGGCAAGTGTAAATGAAACTTACTTGCAGCATGCTTGTTTTGCTTTAAGCTTTTCTGTTGCGTTATTTCTAGGTGCTTTTGCTGCATTGATCCATGCAATACTCCCGCCTCTTTTTCAAACTACAACGAGGCGAATTATTTATAAGCTTCATGAACGAATTAATAATAGAAGTTAATTATATATGCAGCCTTTTTATTTTAATTAAAGTTCCTGCTTGCGAGTTTGCAACATCTGCTAAATCGTTAAAAAAACTGATCAAAGTCCAATGAAGTTATTTCATAAAGAGCAGTTTCAATTTGCTTTATTAATAGTGATTTTTGCAGCTTTTTATTGATGGAGTTAGACATCATGAAAAAATTCATAGATATTTCATTCATTGTTAAATTAGAATGGTTTTTTACTTTGAAATAACTAAAGTAATCTATGCCTTAAAAGAGTTCCTATAGTAAGGTTGTAATTTCTATTTAGAGTAATAATTGCGAATAAAATTTTTGTTTATACTAATATAAGTTATCTATTTCCCTTTAACATGCTAATTTCATACTTATTATAGAATTATGTTTTACAATTAGGAAATAAAAGATAATATCCCAATATATATAGTATATTGAATATATTTAGGATAAATTTCTATGATACTATGGTATAAATTTATTATTAACTTATTATAGGAGGACTAATCATGAATTTTTTTCTAAAATTTTTTTCAATGGGGCTGCTTGGACTTGGCCTAACAATCTCAACTGTTGTGGCGGAAGAGTGGCGGTTTAACAATTTTTTGCCAGAAACCCGCCCAGAGTCAGCTGAGCTAGAACAATTTGTTGTCGATGTAAATCTGGCTTTGGGTGGCGATACTACGTTGAAAATGTATAGTGGTGGCTCTTTAGGTCTTCCCAATACGGATACGCTTAGGTTTTTGCCTAAAGGAGCCGTTGAAATGAGCCTAATGTGGGCAAATTATTTAGGCCGAGATGCACCCGCGCTAAGCTCAGTAGTTGTTCAGGGAACAATTGGATCTATTGAAGAGTTTGAAAAAGCCATTTCTACAGTTCGTGAGATATATGAAGAAGAGTTTGAAGAGTGGGGTGTTTCTTCAGTCGGATATGTTGCAATACCAATGCTATCTGTCTCAGTATTTTGCCGTGATGGACCAGTTCGTTCAATTGAGGCACTTAAGTCAAAGAAACTTCGAGTTTGGGCACGAGATCAGGTAGAAACGTTTACTGGCCTTGGTGTTGCAGCACAAATCATTCCGCAAGCGGAAATGTATGTTGCTTTGAAGTCTGGTGTGGTTGACTGCGCTCTATATCCTGCACTTTACGCACACACGGTTTCTCTGCAGGAAGTCGCTCCATATGCTTCGTTCTTATATCCGATGGCATCTGGTCCATATGTAATAGGTGTTGCGACGGATCGCTGGGAGAAAACTGAGAACAATATTAAACAAGCTATTGTAAATGCTGCAGAAGATCTTTGGAATCGTACGAACCATTATGAAGATGACTTTGAACGCGAATTAGCCGCCAGAAAAAGCTTAGTTGAAGGTGGTGTTACTTGGGGTGAAGACTTCTCGCAGGAGGATCGTAATCTTTTTGTTGGGTCAGTTACTGAAATTTGGAAAACACTTGCAGACGAAGCAGGAGGTAATGCACCCGCTTATCGTCAACGTGTTTTAGATGCTTTAGGCCGCTAAGGTGTGATCAAAAAGTTCAATAAAATTGTTGCACAAGGACTGGAAAAGCTGGTCCTTGTGAGTGCTGGAGCTGCTATGTTGAGCATGATATCAATTGTTGGTATTATATTTACCAGTGTTTTGATGCGTAAACTTTTTAATGCACCATTGCACATAACAGAAGAAGTTGTTGGCTTGTTATTGAGTCTATCACTCTTCCTTGGTTTGCCTATGGTTACAATGAGATCAAAGCATGTCCGGGTTTCTCTTCTAGCTGATCAATTGAATAAACAGTGGCATGTGGGAATTCAAATTATGGCTTTGTTATTTGGCATAGCTTTTTTTACATGGCTGATTATAGAAACGGTTCCTTGGTTTGAATTTGCTTTTAACAGAAATATCAAAACTGAGACATCGCGTATTCTGTTATACCCGTGGATGGCAGTTATGCCTTTTTCACTTATTCTAACCTGTTCTGTATTAATTGCACGATTGTTTGGCGTTATTGATCGTTTTGAATCTAATGACATTAAACCAAAATTTTCAAAAATTACTGGTAAAATCTGATGTTATTATGGATTACTCTTATCGGTGGTCTGCTAGTTGCAGCTGGCACAGGCGTAGCGCTTGGTGCGGCACTGGGCCTGACTGGGTTACTCGTACTGTATTTTTTCTCTAATGGAGCAACATCGCTTGCTATTGATGCCATTTGGAGTGTTTTTAACTCTTTTATACTTAGTGCAGTTCCAATGTTCATTTTATTAGGGGAAGTACTTTTACGAAGTGGGATTAGCGAAAAAGCATATTCAGCCTTTTCACCTCTCTTTCGTAAAGTTCCTGGCGGATTACTTCATACAAACATTGCAGTTTGTACACTATTTGGAGCTGTTAGTGGATCCAGTTTGTCGACAGCTGCTGCTGTGGGTTCTGTTGCTTACCCCGAAATGTCTAAACGGGGTTATGATAAAAGTGTAGTGGTTGGAAGTCTTGCTGGTGGTGGAACGCTTGGTCTACTTATTCCACCAAGTCTTTCATTTCTTATTTTTGGAGCATTAACAGAAACTTCTATTGGGCGTCTTTTTGCAGCGGGTATTATTCCTGGGATCATGGTTGGCAGTATGTTTATGATATATATTTTAATAAAATGTATTAGAAATCCAGATCTCGCACCGCTTGATAAGGCGCCGAGCTCTTTGTTTGAGACGATTATTGGTTTCAAGCAGATATGGCCTCTGCTTGTATTAATATTTTCAATTATTGGTAGTATAATGTTTGGTTTGGCTACTCCCACAGAAGCTGCGGGGGTCGGGGTTGTACTAGCAGTTTTTATTTCTTCTATTTGGGGTGAACTGACATTCCAGAAATTAGTTGAATCAGTTTACCAATCTGTAATTTTGTTTTCTACGGTTGGTTTTTTAGTGCTTGGAGCTACAATTCTTGCGCAATCAGTCAGTGTCCTTGGTGTACCTCAACAAATTCTTGAGTCTGTGGCTGAAAGTGGGCTGGGTACATACACAATATTACTTATAGTTGTGCTTATCTATTTGATGCTTGGGTGTTTTTTCGATGGTTTGTCGCTTATGATTATGACATTACCTGTAGTTTTTCCTTTGTTAACAGGTCTTGGGTTTGATCCTATCTGGATAGGTGTTTTAATAACGATCGTTATTGAAATTGGTCAAGTGACACCGCCGGTTGGACTGAATTTATCTGTATTGACCGCATTAACTAATAATGAAGTTAGTTTAGGGCGTGTTGCCGCGGCAACTGTTCCTTATTGGTTAATCCACCTCTTTGCTATTTTAATTCTTACCCTCTTTCCAGCAATAGCACTATTTTTGCCTGGGCTTCTTTTTTGAATAGGAATATTTAGATGACAACAGAATTAAAGCCTAAAGTCTTTGGGCCAATATTTGTTTTTTTTAATAGAAGTAATACTCTTAAATATGCCCATATTGATCCATCTAATGCAAGTGCATACCCGCCAATTCAAGCACCTGTTGATACGTTTTTGGCTTCTCTTGGGGCCTGTATTGTAATGTCCATTAAATGGTCTACGGATCAGCGCAAAATTGCTTTAAATCCATTTATAGTTGAGGTTGTGGGAATAAAGGCTTTCGACATACCAAACCGAATTGAGCGAATTAATATTGAAATCATTGGAAACTTAATCGACAATGAAAGCATAATACCTCGAATTATGAGGCAAGCAAAATCAATCTGCACAGTTAGCAATTCTTTAAATTGCGAAGTTAATTTTACTGCAAGAAACTTATTATGATTTATACAAGTTATTATTTAGATCTAATAATACGGTCAAACCCATGAGCAAAAAGACTTTCATAGGTTCTGATATTCCAATTGACGAAGATACCACTATGTCCATGTTGAATTCTGATCCTGCTGCAGTATACCGTAGGCTTCGTAAGAAAACACCAATTGTTCGTTTGAAAGCAATTGGTCGAATTGTTTTTACAAAAGCTGATGATGTCCGTCGAGTAAAGATGGATACTGAACATTTTGGCTCAAATGATGTAACTACACCAATGCAACGTGCATTTGGTGGTCACACATTAATGCGTAAAGATGGGTGTGAACACCTACGAGAACGTGAAGCCATGAAGAGAACCTTTGAGCCATCATGCCTATCAAGCTATTGGAAATCAGAATTTGAGTATTTAACTGATGAATTGCTAGATGAACTTGCTCTTAATAAAACTGTAGATCTTTTAACAGCATTTGCTCAGCCTCTAAGTGCAAGATACCTTAAGATAGTCTTAGGAATTCAAGATGTAAGTGATGAGCAATTATTTAGTTGGGCTACTGCTCTAATTACTGGGGCTATGAATACAAGCCTTAATAAAGAAATATTTGATATATCTGATAAAAAAAATAAAGAAATGAATGACTGTTTTGATCAGTTGATAGCAAATAAAAATATGGATTATTCTGTTCTCGCATCCATGCTTTCTCATACTCATCCAATTGAAGTGAGTCAGATCAGAACTAATATGAAAATTTGTATTGGTGGTGCTGTTATCGAAACAAGAGATGCATTACTTTCAACATTGTTTGGTCTGTTAACTCAACCCAAACAAATACAATATTGCATAGATCAAAATGATTGGACTGGGGCCTGTACAGAAGGTTTACGTTGGGTTGCTCCGATTCAGGCTAGCCCAAGAATTGTTAGAAAATCTTTAATTATGCGTGGCATGTTTATACCCAAAGGAGAAACAGTCATGGCCATTCAAGCATCTGCTAATTACGATGAACAAATATGGAAAAATCCACATCTATTTGATGTTCGGCGAAAGCCTAAAGACAATCAGACCTTTGGAGATGGGTCGCATAAATGTCTTGGAGGTGATATGTATCGTATGCTTATTGGAAAGGTAGTAATTCCAAAGTTGTTTGCTCGTTTTCCAGGATTATCGTTGAAAAATAAAGGTTTAGTTGAGTTTAGGGGCTTTGCTTTTCGTGGTCCAACATCACTCCTAGTGTCTTTGGTTTAAAGCCTATAATATTAGGAATTGCACTATTTATTCTAAACTCATTTGAGATACTTTCTATTATGGAAAATCCTAAGCCAAGATATACGCACATTTAAAAATATACTTTTATTTTAAGCTGGCTGTCGTTTAAGTAGAATATTTAAAGTTTGTTGTTGTCAGGTGCAGAATTAGCAGATAGCAACTTTTTATTACATTGAGCTATGCCTGAAAAATCTACATTTATTATAATTCTGCTTATTTAAGTAATCATATTATTTCGATAACTTGGCTTTTGAACGTTGTAATAGCAAGGAACACTAATGAATAGTCCAAAAGACAATAGATTAATTGATGGTGTTGCTGTTAAAAAGCGAATTATCTTAGACGTCAAGGCTTATGCTGATCAATATCCAGATATGCCTAGACTTGTCTCTATCCTAATTGGAGATGTTCCCGAAGCTTCAGTATATGTCCGTAATCAAGCACGCGGCGCTCAGCAAGCGGGAATGCCTTTTGAGCAGGTTAGCTGGCCATCTGATATTACTCAAGATGCGTGTAAATCTAAACTGCTTGCACTTAATGATGATCCAACTGTCCTTGGCATTATTTTACAACGGCCCGTGCCTTCTCACATTAACGTAAGGTCACTACAATCGGCTATTCATCCACTTAAAGATGTTGAGGGTATGAGCCCTGCATCAATTGGTAATATTGTTTACTCTGACGTAGCACTCGCGCCTTGTACTGCGGCAGCAAGTGTAGCTTTGATAAAAGAGACAGGCCTTACGATGGAGGGGCTTGAAGTTGTTATGATTGGCCATTCAGAAATTGTAGGGAAGCCAGCTGCTATGATGTTAATGGCTGAAGGTTGTACTGTAACTGTTTGCCATCACATGACCCGTTCTGTTGCTATGCACTCAAGGCGTGCAGATGTAGTTGTAGTAGCTGTTGGTAAGGCACATTTAATTGGTTCAGATATGATAAAGCCAGGTGCTGTTGTTATTGATATTGGCATAAATCAAATTGATACCCCGGATGGAACTAAGATAGTTGGGGATGTTGATACTGATGCAGTTATTGAGATTGCAGGATGGATTACCCCTGTGCCGGGTGGAGTTGGTCCAGTCACAGTGGCAATTTTAATGCGTAATGCGATGGTTGCCCATCAGCGCCAGATGTCAGCAGGATGGTTGTAAATAAATTTGATTATTAGGCTTTAACTAATGAAAAAACTATGATTTTTAAAATTTTAAGAATGGTTATAGGCAAAGTCATATTAAGTCAAATTTAGGTGGTTGGGAGATCATTTAAAAAATTATAAAAAATAGGTGTAGCAGAATGTCTAATTTACTTCCAACTAGAGCAGCTGGATTGTTAGCATTGCAGGAATTTATTCCTTATATGGGTGCTCATTATGAAAATAAACGAAATTATGATTATGGACCGAATAAACATAAAGCTGTGTCCACCTTATCGTTTTATATTTGTCGTAGATTGATAACAGAAAAGGAAGTGATTTGTGCATCAGTCACGGCACATGGGCCGGAAGCTTCTAAAAAGTTTATTGAAGAGGTCATTTGGCGGGGCTACTTTAAAGGCTGGCTTGAACGGCGCCCTCAGGTTTGGGATAGTTACGTGACTGGACTGCATAATGATTTTGTTTCCTTAGAAAATAATCATTTTTTACGACAAAAAATTGAACGTGCTGAATCTGCTCAAACTGGATTAGTTTACTTTAATGAATGGGCCCAAGAGTTATTAGATACTGGCTATCTTCATAATCATGCAAGAATGTGGTTTGCCTCAATTTGGATTTTTACACTCGGTTTGCCATGGCGATTGGGGGCAGATTTTTTCTACCGGCATTTACTCGATGGCGATGCAGCATCTAATACACTTAGTTGGCGTTGGGTTGCAGGACTTCATACCCGTGGTAAACCCTATATTGCTCGTGCAGAAAACATCTTTATGTTTACCAATGGTCGCTTTAATCCACTTGATGGTGAATTAGTAAATGTAAGTCATGGTTTAGAACGGACTGAGCCAGAGGGATTACCAGCATTATTGGACATACGCGATGTTCAAAAAACAGCGTCTGGTATTCCGACTGCAGTTTTGATTACTGATGAAGATTGCCAGATTGAAGATTTTGATATTTCTAGATTTGATATAAAGAGTACGGCGATACTTTCTTCTAGTCATCTGCGTTCTTCGAAACCTATTTCCAACTCTGTTCTCTCTTTTGAAAATGGAGCACTAATTGATACTGCAATGCGTTTAAATAAAAATCCAATACATTTAAAAGCAAATCATCCTAAAATTCTTGCAAATTGGGCACAAGAAGTAGGGGCTAAACAAATTTTTACACCTTTTGTTACATGTGGCCCGCTTCGGGATTGGTTAAAACAAACAGAACCATTTCTCAAAGATCTAAATATTAAGTTGTGTGAACAGCGCAGAGAATGGGATGATGCGATCTGGCCTTATGCTACAGCTGGATTCTTTAAAGTAAAAAAACAAATTCCTATTATTTTGGAGAAAGCATTAATGCTATGACACGTATTGCAATTATAGGAGCCGGTATTACTGGTTTAGCTTGTGCAAAAACTCTTAAAGAGGCTGGTTTTCAACCTGTTTTATTTGACAAGGGGCGTGGAATCGGCGGACGTGTTGCCACTCGTCGTGCTGATAATCTTCATTTTGACCATGGCGCGCCATACATTCATACAAATGATGATAACTTTTCCTATGTATTACGTGGATTAATCGACACAGGAAATGCTGATATTTGGGATGATGGGACTGGAAGGGAGCTAATAGTTGGAACTCCAGGAATGTCATCAATTCCCAAGGGCTTGGCTGCTGGTTTAGATGTGCGTCTTGGAACGCAAATTATAGCTTTGCGACCTAATGGGTCGGGTTGGCGTTTATTTTATGATGATGTTCACTACGATGCTACACATGTTGTGTTGACCATACCAGCTCCTCAGATTAAGGGTTTCCTCGGAGAAAATCACTCGTTAGTGAAGCTGGTGTCCGATGTTCAAATGTCACCGGATTTGACATTGATGGTTGCGATTTCTGGAAATCCTTTGAATACTCGTCCAATGCCAGAAGGCTATTCTTTGGTATCTATTTTGCAAGAGTGCCAAAAGCCATTTAGGCCTCAATCTAATACTACTGCGTGGGTCGCGCATGCAAATAAAAGTTTTACTCAGGCACACCTTGAGGGGGACTTACCTAGCATTGCATCAAAAATGCTGCCTTTTCTGTGTGATCATCTGAATATTAGTAATGATTGTGTCACCCATTCTGTTGCGCATCGATGGCTGTATTCTCGTGTCGTCAAACCATTGGGTGAACCTTTTGTTCGAACACCTAATGCAAAGCTATATCTGGGTGGTGATTGGTGTATTGGGTCACAAGTTGAAGATGCTTGGAACAGTGGTGCTGCGATTGCAACTGATCTTATTGAGCAGGGGCTATAATGGTGATCTCAAAGGTTGCCCTGCCATTAAATTAATTTTTTGATCAATCTAGATATATTTTTGCTTGCATTTATAATATTTTTGCTTGCTTTTATAATAATTTAGATGGCAATTTAGTGAAATTGATAAGAGTTAGATTATGTTGTTGGTGCAATCATAAATATATGGAGTTTAATTTTTTTGAGAAGACTTCATGAATTTGTTATGTGAATGTCAGTAATGACTACAGATATACCAACAAAAGCTATGCTGTTTGTGCAAAATGATGCCAAGGGCCAAGTTCTTACTTGCGCAGAGGGTTTGAGCTTTTGGGGTGGCGTTGACCCAGATACTGGAACAATCATTGATGTACATCACCCTAATCATGGTGAAAAACTTACTAGTAAGATTGTTTTAATGCCTACGTCCAGAGGTTCTTGCAGTGGCAGTGGCGTTTTACTGCAGTTGGCCCGTAACGGGTTGGCTCCAGCAGCACTTATTTTTCGAGAAGAAGAGGATATTTTGACGCTTGGTGCGATTATTGCATCTAAATTGTTTGAAAAACCTGTAGCAATTTTGCGCCTTCCTGCATCCACCTATGACGCTTTGTCTAAAGCAAAAGTAGCAGAGATTAATAATGATAATCTGTCTTTTCTGGATCAGTCTATTTTGCTTTTAAAGCCAAATACTCAAAGCCTTCAACTTGTTGAATCTGATCTAAATATAATTAAAGGTCATGACGGGCCGGCTCGTAAAATTGCTATGGAAGTCATCTGTCTTATGGCATCTGTACAAGGTGCAACTGAGTTAATTGATGTATCCCGTGGTCATATTGATGGTTGCATTTTAGCTCATAATGCCAACTTAGATTTTGCTGAAAAGATGCATGATATGGGAGCAAAAACCTGTATTCCAACCACGATCAATGCAATTTCTGTGGATAGAAAAAACTTTCAGTCTCAAGGGTTTACACCTGATTTTGGCATGAAAGCTAGTCGACTTGCCGATGCTTATGTGAATATGGGCGCACGTCCAACTTTTACTTGTGCACCATATTTGCTTGATGACATTCCTATTGAAAACGAAGCAATTGGATGGTCAGAATCTAATGCAGTTATTTTTGCAAACTCGGTACTTGGTGCGCGTACTCAAAAACACCCAGATTATTTCGATCTGTTTATTGCTATGACGGGACGAGCACCAAATACTGGTGTGTATTTAGCTGAAAATCGTGTGCCTACCTGTGAACTACACATAGAAATTCCTAAAGATTTTGATGATGCTTTTTGGCCAATGTTGGGTTGGTTGGCGGGAGCTAAGTCTCCAAACGGTATTCCAGTATTATGTGGTCTTGAAGCACTTTCTCCAACAATAGATGACCTTAAGTCCCTCTGCGCAGCTTTTGGAACTACTTCAGCCGCGCCATTGATACATGTGCGTGGCCATACACCAGAAGGACATCTGCCGATATCTTCTGATGCGAAACATCTTAATATTTCAATAACTGATTTGGTTGATTTGTGGCAGGAATTTAATGATGGGGAAAACAAAATTGATCTTGTGGCAATAGGTAGTCCGCATGCTTCAATCATGGAATGCAGAAAATTCGCTGATTTTTTTAATGATCAACAGTGTTTTGCTTTAACAAAGACTATTGTAACGGTTGGTCGCCAAACTCTTTCACAAATGAAAGCTGAAGGTATTTTTGACCGACTTGAAGGTGCAGGCATAGAAGTTATTCCTGACATCTGCTGGTGTTCAATTACTGAGCCTGTATTTCCAGTTGACACTTTGGTTTTGATGACAAATTCAGGGAAATATGCACATTATGGAAAGGGCCTTACAGGCCGAGATGTGCGATTTGGGAGTTTGAAAGATTGTGCACGAGCCTCTTTAAGTGGCCAAGCGCCAGCAAGTCTTCCTGAATGGCTTTTATTAAATAAACACGATATTTAAAGTCTTAGCCTTAAGTTTATTTTTGTTAAATATTTAACATTATCTTGATCTCATAACACACTGTAAAAAATCATATTTTTGATATAAAGGTATGTGTATACATGATAGGTTGATAAGAAATTTACGACTAAAAAGTCGTAAACAAGCATGCATTTTTATATACTTTAAACTAATTCATAAATATGAAATTAGGCTCTTCCCCTTTAACCTTTTTAGGCGTCTTTTGCGCGTTAATTGCTTCTACAGCATTTTCATTAAATGACGCAGGAATAAAGTTCTTAAGTGGTGATTATCCATTACATCAAGTTGTTCTTATTCGTGCCTTAGTGGGGTTAACTATAAACCTAATAATAATAATTCCACTGGAGGGAGGACTTAAGTTACTTAAAACAAAGCATCTTAAGATGCATATAATACGTGGTACTTTTCTTGTTGCTGCAAATGTACTTTTTTTCATGGGGCTAGCTGAAATTCCACTATCAGAAGCAATTGCAATATTTTTTGTATCACCACTTATTATAACTATATTTTCTGTATTATTTTTATCAGAAAAGGTTGGTCCATGGCGCTGGTTTGCCGTTGGAATGGGGCTGGTGGGTGCCTTGGTCATGTTACGGCCCATGCCTAGTAGCTTTCAATTAGCGGGGCTTTTACCTGTTGGGGCAGCATTTTGTTATGCTGGTTTGCATATAATGACGCGCAAAATGGGATCAACTGAAAGGGCATCAACCATGTCTTTTTATCTTCAATTAAGTTTTGTAATAATATCTGCTTTGATGGGACTCATTTTCGGAGATGGGGCATACGGTAACAGTGAAAGCGGCGCATTACAATTTCTTTTGAGGCCATGGGTTTGGCCAATAAGTTTTGATTTTCGTATTATGGCAGGCGTGGGTGTAGCCAGCGCTATAGGTGGATATTGTATCTCTCAAGCTTACCGAATAAGTGAAGCTGCCTTGATTGCCCCCATTGAATACTTTGCACTAATTTTAACAGTTTTATGGGGTATTTTTATCTTTAATGAATGGCCGGATTTTGTAGCTTGGACTGGAATGGCATTAATATTTAGTGGAGGCATTTTGATGCTTTGGCGGGAAGCGGTTCTACGTAATAAAATGAAAAAATGAGTTTATTACCTTTTTATTGATAATTTTGAGGTTAATTAAGGAAGTAAATACTATATTTTTCAGTTCATATAAGATTTGGGGACCAAAATCATTTATTCATATTATGTAAGGTTTCCTAATATTTGAAGTTGATTTGAAAGTGCATATCTAGTTTAATTCTCATTAATCTATTAAGTCTGGGATTTCACAATGCAACCAATTAAGTTTGATGAATCAAAACTCACAGATGAAACAATGACAGCTGTCATAAGTGCTTCTGCTGAAGTGAGTGAAGATGATACTTATGATGTTAATGAAGAAACAAATAAAACCACAAAGAATATAATTGTAATTGGAGCTGGTATTGTCGGTATATCCACTGCCTTGTGGTTGCAGCGTGATGGCCATAGTGTAACTTTAATTGATAAAAAAGGTCCTGCAGCTGGTGCGTCATTTGGTAATGCAGGGGTTTTAGCGTCTGGTGCAGTTGTGCCGGTGACAGTTCCTGGTCTACTGCGTAAAGCCCCCAAAATGTTGTTTAGTCCAAATCAACCTTTATTTTTAAAGTGGTCTTATCTTCCTAAATTGATCCCATTTTTACGTAAGTACATAAAGCACGCTAATGCTGTCTCAGTTGAGAAAATTTCTCACGGTCTTAGCCAACTTTTGCATGATGCGCCAGATCAGCATTTTGCTTTGGCAAATGGTACTGAAGCAGAAAAATACATAGACTTAGCTGATTACATGTATGGCTATAAAGATGAAGCAGCTTTTTTATCTGATCACTTTGGTTGGGATGTGCGTAAACGACGTGGTGTAAACTTTGTCAAAATGAATGCAGAAAGTTTAGGTAATTATGATCTTAATTTAAAGGGACGTTTTGGATATGGAATTCAATGCAAAAACCATGGTAGAATAAAGGATCCTGGTGCTTATATTTTAAATCTTTCCAAGCATTTTGTTGCAAAAGGTGGAACTATACTAATAAAAGATGTGACTGACTTTGAGATTGAGGATGGCCATTGTAAGTCTGTAATTACTTTAAAAGAAAAGCTTATCGCAGATTCATATGTACTGACAGCAGGGGCTTGGAGTGGCACATGGGCAGCCGCTTTGGGGGTTAAGGTTCCAATGGAAGCTGAGCGTGGATACCATATTGAATTTATAAACCCATCAATTACTCTGCGATCACCCTTGATGGTGGTTGGAGGAAAATTTGTTGTTAACTCAATGAATGGGCGTATGCGCTGTGCGGGTGTGATTGAATTTGGTGGTTTGGATAGCCCGCCAGCTAAAGCACCATTTAAGTTATTAAAAAAACAGATGGCAGAACTTTTTCCTGATCTTACTTATGATAGCATTGATGAATGGATGGGGCATCGACCAGCTACGGCTGATAGCCTTCCCATTATTGGAGTAAGTCCAAACGCAGATAATATTTTTATGGGCTATGGGCATCACCATATTGGTCTGTCGGGTGGGCCGAAAACTGGGCGTTGGCTAGCAAAGCTTGCAACTGGCGCTCCATTGAATGTTGATTTGTCTGCATATGCTGCAGATCGACAAATATAAATAACATAATATTTCTGTCTTTTTAGAAATTACAAACTTATAGCTTCATAAGAAAGCAATAGAGTGAGATATTGCTATCCTGCTTATCTAATCCTTAATATCGCAAAAGTTTAAGAATTACTTTGTCAGACACATGTAATTTTATGTGTATTTTAACTAATTTTTACATTTTTTTATCATGCTATTTAAAGTGCTTTAAGATGAGGTTAACTTTTCTGGAAGTTAGTTAAGCACTTCATCTAAAACATCTGAGGTTATTTTAGCCACCTCACATATGCTAATATGATTAACAATGGTATTCAATTCCTTCTAATACAGACGATTCAGATTCCAAAAAATCTTCAACCCAATCTCTACCTGTGCGACCATTACTAAATGTTACGTCTTTCATTTCATATACTCTTGTTCTCCGAAGTAAATACTAGCTGCAACTCGAGCTAATGGGATCATTGTGATCATATATTTTAACCTCGCTTTAGCTTTAATCTTACTAACAGTAGTGCTATTTTTTTGTGTTTAACTGTATTGATTGCCGCCTCAGCACTCATTTTTGCTACTGTAGCAGTAGTTTGAAGTACCCATGTATAAAACCCAATGGATAAGGATGCTAATGCTTCAATTAACCATATTATAAATATTGTATTTTTAAAAAGTGATAACATCAGAAATAATCCCTCTAAAAGAATTTAATTTATCGGATTGATCACAAAATAACTATAATTAAGAATAGTAGCGAATGATACCCATGCCCAATAAGGCATAAACAAATAGCTGGCTGTTCTATCAACTTTAAAGCTAACAGCCACAAAGGCAGCAATCGCAAGCCATAAAATTACTATTATGATTAATGCACCAGTTAAGTCATATGCGCCAAAAAAGACAGGCGTCCACAAAGTATTAAGGCACATTTGAATAGCCCAAAAACCAATTGCAAGCTCTTTAAGTTTGTGTGGCTTGGAATATAGAATACGATAACCACTAGTTGCTATAAGCACATATAGAATAGTCCAAACTGGGCCAAAAACCCATGCAGGAGGAGCAATGGCTGGTCTGATCCAGTTGTTAGCATTTATATCACCAACGAACCAAATAGCTCCAGCTGCAGCGGTTATTGTGCAAGAGTACAGGATTAGCCATACTATAAAATTTTTTGCCATTTAAAATTCCTAACTTTTGATTTTGACCAAACTAAAATAATAATAATCAATGATACCCAATTCATATATTTTTTGGTTTTTTTAAATTGTTATCATCTTTAAATATGGATTTAATAATTAAGTAACGCAGTCATATCTTTTTCTATTCAAAATATACTCACTGAATTTGAATTAGAAAATTTTGATATTTTAGATAATAACACTAGGGGTTACATTTTCTTTGAGTTATGTTTATAGTAAAAGTATATTCTATTTATTTGGAGAAATTGAAGCAATGGCTACAGTACTATACACGCGAGTATCTACAGCAGAGCAAACAATTGATCACCAAACGACTCAAGCAGTAGATGCAGGCTTCTCAATTGATACTGTAGTTGCGGATCATGCTGTTAGTGGTGTTTCCACGAAACTTGAAGATAGAACTGAAGGTAAGCGACTATTTGACATTTTAAGAGATGGTGACACTTTAGTTGTTCGTTGGATCGATCGCCTCGGGCATAACTATGAAGATGTTACAGCTAATATTCAGTGGTTTATGAACCATGGTATAACTATTTGTACAGTTATAAACGAAATGACTTTTGATGCTCGGCCCACGGATGATGTGTCTAAAGCTGTACGTGATGCACTGATTGCATTCATGGCTGCCAGTGCAACTGCACAGGCAGAAACTTCTAAAGAGGCTCAGATAGCTGGAATTGCTTATAAAAAATATAATAATCCAGATGCTTACAGGGGGCGCAAGCCTACCTACAATAAAGAACAGGTCGATCAGATTATCATGATGATTGATTATGGAAACGGTGTGAATGCGACGGCTAGAGAATTGGGGCTACCCGCAATGACAGTATCACGCATAAACAAAGACAGAATGAAAGCTTATGCAGTTTTAGAAAAATGGCATGCTAACAAATAATAAATAAGTTTTAAGTATATTTGTAATCAAATACTTTGAACATTATTACTCCTTTTGTATTTCAATCAAAAAGCAGTATTTTAAAATTTAATTAGGTCCAGATATATCTAGATAATTTTATGCTCTTCTATATCCTAAAGCCAAATCATGATCTGTCGCACAGGTATCGCCTGAACAACATTCGAATATATTAGATTTACAAATATTACATTGTTCATGTCCATGCACTACTACTGTGTTAAGAACTGACTGACATCTTGGGCAGCGTCGAAGGTTTGCGTTCACTGGTATCTGGTGGTTATCCATTATATTTCATACTTTGTCTCTTTGATGGTTATACCTTAACTTCCGACATCATTAATATCAAAGGGTGTACTTTGATAAATTTGGTTGATCCAATTTGCATAAAGTAAATGTGCATGACTTCGCCATTTATTTAAAGGCTTTTCTGAGGGATCGTCATTAGGGTAATAGTTCATAGGAACATTAATTGGTGTATTGTTTTCAATATCACGATCATATTCCTGTTTTAGTGTATCTCGGTCATATTCAAAATGATTAAATATGTATAACGCGCGATGTCTAGCGTCTTCCACCAAACAAGGGCCTGAAGTTTTGCTATCGATCAATATATCAAGGCCAACCTTGCGAATTTCTTCAGCCCGATTTTCAGTCCATCGGCTTACTGGAATTACCAAGTCATCTGAAAATCCAGTTAAAAATCTTGATGATGGGGTGGTAACTTGACATCGGTGACAACCAAAAACTTTTTTATCTAAAATATGTTTTTCTACCCCGTGAAAATGATTAATCATCGCCATTCCACCCCAGCATACACCAAAGGTTGAATGGACATTTGTTTGTGTCCAATCAAAGACTTTTTTTAATTCATTCCAATAAGTGACATCACTAAATGGAAGGTGCTCAATTGGAGCACCTGTTATGATGAGCCCATCAAATTTTTGATTTTTTATCTCTTCAAAGCTTTTATAAAAAGATTCCATATGTTCAGGTTTCGTATGACGACTTTTGTGCTCTGTCATACGAACTAGAGTAAGCTCAATTTGCAAAGGTGTAGAGCCAATTAAACGTGAGAATTGAGTTTCAGTTTGAATTTTTAGTGGCATCAGGTTTAATAATCCAATGCGTAATGGTCTGATGTCTTGGCGATTAGCATCGGCATTAGACATGACGTCTACACCTTCTGACTTTAAAACATCGAATGCTGGTAACTTTGATGGAATACGAATTGGCATTTTTTATCTTTTCAAATTTTTTGCTATTAAAGCATTAAAGCCTTCTGCAGATTTTACTTTAGCCACATCATTAGCTTTGAGAGTTATACCCCACTTTTCTGCTATCTTACGATACCTTGGGAGACGATTTTCTAAGAGTTGACGATACCCCCACACAATAAAATCGTCTGGGTTTACATTTTCTTCCAAAACGCTTTTTTCTTTAAGGTACTTTTCCCAACAATCCATCAAAAAAGTTTCTTGATAGTACATAGGTTTGGGTGCTGCTGCAAAGCGTCGAACTAATTCTTCAGTGTGATCGGATGATCCTTCAATCCAAACGGGTAATACATGTTCGGATAAAGTTTTTAACACATAATCGTTTGGGTCATCACAATCTACCACTTCGACGACTGAACCGGATGTATCACAAACGAAGTTATCATAATTATATATTGATTTGGCGCGATTAATAAAGTGAACAGTATCTATCATTGAGTTAATTTCTGCATCACGGTGTAATCGCTGACGGCGCAGGTATTCTGCAAACGGAATACCACCGTTTTTAAGATTTCCAGGTTTTCCTAGGTAAGTCGATAGTGGTGATAAATCACTAAATTTCATATTTGCAGCAATGTAGATTGCATCAGATTGCAAAAGTTCTGCTAGAAATGGAGTGCGCATTGCTTCTTTTTTAAAGTTATCAGCAATGTGTTCATCCATGTAGCGAGTGCCAATTCGATAATCGATGCTGTAATGAAACCAGTCACCATTATTTCTTAATATTTCAGAAATATAGGTTTTGCCCAAGCCTGACATACCAAAAAGCATAACGCGTTTGGATTTTGAAGTTTCCCAGTCCGATGCTGAATTATAAAGCATATTCTCTGTATCCTCGTTTATGTAGGGTAAATCAAAAAATTACGTTAAATTCAACGCTTTTCGCGTTTTAGTAAGCGCCCATCAATAATGGTCATTCCTAACGCAATTAAAACAAACCCAATGTAGGCTGTAGAGTGCAGCCTTTCTCCCAAAACTAGTGCACCCCAAATAACAGCCATTGGGGGTACTAATAATGTGACTAGTGACAGGTTCGCGCTCCCAGCTTGACGTAGTCCGCGGTAATATAAAAAGATATGCAATGGCTGTTGCTGGAAAGGATAAAAAAGCCATAGCACCGAGTGTTGTAACCGAAAGACTATAATTTGGAGCTCCATCAACAAATAAAGCTAATGGAACCATAATTATGGAGGCACTTGATAACATGCCTGTAGCAGCCATTATTGGGTGAATATCTTTTATATTAGTGCGCGCCCAAACAGCTGCCGTTGCGTATGACATACACGCTATTATCAATGATAGTTGAGCTAAAGACCTAATGTTAAAGTCACGCATAGCATCTAATCCTATGACAACGCATACGCCAATAAAAGAGATTGCTACTCCAAGACCTTTTTTGCGTGATAGACGTTCATCATTAAAAAGCATAGCAGCCAAGACAAAGGTAAAAATAGCAGTTTTACCATTGAGTATTGAGGCAAGACCACTTTCAATATGGGTTTGTCCCCATGCAATCATAGAAAATGGTATGACATTGTTTAGTATGCCCATGACAAATAGTGAGCCCCATTCTTTTAGGTTTGGAAGAGGAACTTTTAGCGCAAATATGATAACCCAAAGTATTAAACTCGCCCATAAAACGCGATTTGCAACCATTGTAAAAATGGGAACTTCTCTAATAATTAATGAGTACGCCAAAAAGCTTCCACCCCAAATTATAGCAAGAATAGATAAGGTTATTCATGCAGATAGAAAAAGTGTTTGCTGTTTCATAATTGTGCTAAGTGATAATCTACCAGATCCTGTTCAAATTGCTTTAAAGTTATGGCACGAGGATATTGTGGTAAATTACGGTCATTAAAAATTGGGTAATCCCAGTTAAATGTTGTGGCAAAAAAATCAATCACACCTTGCTCTCCAAAGTGTTCATGATATCCTTGGATCACACAATCAAGATAGCTAAGCAAAATGGGTTGTTTAACATGATTATTTATTGTCTTTGGGTCACCAATATACATCTGCATGTCTAAGTTAAGTAGTTTGTGCCGGTAATATCCAGTTTCACGTATATCTAATGCTTTCCAGCCAATATTTTTTGTACTTGCACTCATTCCCTGTAATGTTATTTTTTTGCTGGGTTTAACACTTAAAAATGCTACATCTCGAATGGTTGAACTTACCCATTCACGTTGCCACCCAATAACTTGAGTTGGTTTAGGATTTTGGTAGTTGTGTGTGCGTAAGTTAACCAGTGACCCGTATCCAAAGAAATTAGCCATATTTACTATACCACTTTTTTGCGGATTTCCGCCCAAATGTTAATGTAATTTGCAATAAAAATAAGAACAGCACCACCAATAATAAATACATCTAATAGTTCATTATAGAAAATATATCCAATTGCCGCGATGATTGGTAATCGACAGAAATCAATGGGTGTGACAACTGTTGCAGGAGCAAGTTGAAGTGCCTTTGTTATACAGAAATGTGCGAGTAGTCCGCCTATGCCTATTACAATAATCCAAGGCAAACTAGACTTAGAAGGTAGAGCTATATCACCGTCATAGCCCGCACAAACTATACCTAGACCTAATTGCATTAAGGTTAACCAAAACAAAATGCATGTAATTGTGGTTGTTTTTGTGAGTTGTTTTGTAAAAATAACACTACAAGCAAAACCAACGGCACAAAGGGCTGCAGGGATAATGCCGGGAGCTAAGCCTGCAAGCCATGGGCGGGTAACAATTAAGATACCAATAAAACCAACTAATATAGAAATAACTCTAACTTTTGTTAATTTCTCTCCTAATAAAAATGGTGAGGCTAACATAACCCAAAGTGGTACGGAAAATTCAAACGCAAAAAGTTGTGCAAATGGAATTAGTGTTAACGCGTAAAACCACAAGTTTTGTCCCATGAAGTGAGATACGTTTCGGGCAAAATGAAGACCAAATCTATTTGTATTAATTTGGCTACGGGTGTTTAAAAATGTTGATAATAGCAATACTATAATAAGCCCAATTAACGAGCGGTACATCATTATTTCAAATGTATCGAGTTCGAATGATATTTCACGCCCTGAGACAGCCATTGCAGAAAAAGATATTACTGTGCCGGTCATCCAGATAACGGCCTGCAATGTATTGGAAAAAGATTTAAACACTTAATTTGCCTATTTTTAATAAATGTATCGAGTTTGGATTACTTGGCAACCCTTTCATTTAGACATTTTTCTATAAATACTATTCCCACTCAATTGTGCCAGGAGGCTTTGATGTAATGTCATAAGTAACACGATTAATGCCTTCAACCTCATTTATGATACGAGTTGCCGTTTCGCCTAAGAATTCATGTGTAAAAGGATAATAATCAGCCGTCATACCATCAACTGAAGTAACTGCCCGTAACGCGCATGCAAAATCATAAGTGCGACCATCACCCATTACGCCAACTGTGCGGACCGGTAAAATAGCTACAAAGGCTTGCCAGATTTCATCATATAAATTGTGTTTACGTATTTGATCAATATATACAGCATCTGCTTTACGTAAAATTTCTAATTTTTCACGAGTAATTTCGCCAGGACATCGGATAGCAAGTCCAGGGCCAGGGAAGGGGTGACGACCAACAAAACTTGCGGGCAATCCCAACTCAACACCTAAAGCACGAACTTCGTCTTTAAATAACTCTCGTAAGGGTTCCACTAAAGCCATATCCATTTTTTTGGGCAAACCACCAACATTGTGATGAGATTTTATAGTCACTGATGGCCCACCAGAAAAAGATACACTTTCTATTACATCAGGATATAGGGTGCCTTGAGCTAAAAATTTAGCTCCAATAGGTTTTGCATATTTATCAAAAACATCAATAAACAATTTGCCTATAATCTTACGTTTAGTCTCAGGATCTGATTGACCGTCTAATTCGCCAAGAAATAATTCACGTTCATCTGCATGTAGTAGCTTCATATTATAATGATCACGGAACATTTTTATTACTTCTTCGGCTTCGTCCATACGAAGTAAGCCATGGTCGACAAAGACACATGTCAGTTGATCCCCAATTGCTTCGTGTAACAACATAGCCGTTACAGAACTATCAACGCCCCCGGAGAGGCCACATATTACCTGTTGATCACCCACTTGATCTTTTATGGCTGCAATGGCTTGTTCGCGGTATGCGCCCATAGTCCAATCGCCTGTAAAACCTGCTAATTTAACAAAATTTTCATATAGCTTTGCTCCGTTTGGCGTGTGGTGTACTTCCGGGTGGAACTGAACAGCATAAAAGTCTCTCTGAAGATCTGCTATAATAGCGTATGGAGCATTTGGGGAAGTTCCATAAACTCGAAATCCTTCTGCAATCTTTGATACGTGATCTCCGTGGCTCATCCAAACCTGTTCATCTTCATTTGCAAACCAGCCATCAAGTATATTTAATTTTTCCGACCCTGGGCTGACATAGGCACGACCAAACTCTGCTGTACCATGACCTGATTCAACCTTGCCGCCAAGCTGATGCATCATCACTTGCTGGCCATAGCAAATGCCTAGCAAAGGCACACCCATTTTAAACAAAGCTTCCGGAGCTCGTGGACTGCCTTTTGTAGTTACGGAGGAAGGCCCCCCAGATAGTATAACAGCCTTTGGGCTGAACTCATTTAAAAATGCCTCATCTACTTTATTAAAAGGATGGATTTCACAGTAAACATTCAGTTCACGCAAGCGACGCGCTATTAATTGAGTTACTTGGCTACCGAAATCGATAATGAGGAGGCGGTCATGCGATATATCTGTCATTAGGGCGGTTTATTCTCATGGCAGTTCTGGTGCAAGAGAGATTGTTACCCACATTAATTAAAATAAAATTTTGAAAACTTATAAAATGAATATGTTCATTTGATATTTTTGTTTTAAAGAAAAAATAAAACTAAATGTCGCCATCGACACACAATAGCCGAATTTGTAACGATGTGCTTTTTTATCCAATCGTAAGATAAGTTAAATTATTAAGGATTTTAATCATGTCAGATACAGTCGAGCAAGCCCCTGTAAGTCGTCGAACTCGTGGTGGAGGTGGTGCTGCACGTCGTGCAGAGCGAACGGCTGTGGTAATCGAGACGGCAAGATTTATCGAGCGAAATATCCCAAATTTTGAAGTTTTAAATGATGAAGCTTTAGAAATCATAGAATATAATGCTGAAACGATATTAGAGGAAATTGGTGTAAATTTTCTGGATAATCCTGCTGCCATTAAGCGCTGGAAAGAAGCCGGTGCCAGTATAGATGGTGACAGAGTTAGAATTCCTCGTGGATTGGCTCGTAAACTAATTAAAACAGCGCCAGAAAAGTTTACGCAGCATGCGCGTAATCCAGAAAAGAATGTTGAAATCGGTGGTAAGACAATGGTTCTTGCCCCAGTTTATGGCCCTCCTTTTATTCGTGATTTAGAAGGTGGACGTCGTTATGCAACTATGGCTGATTTCCATAAAATAGTTAAATTAACCTACATGTCTAAATACTTACACCATTCAGGTGGTACAGTTTGTGAACCAACTGATGTAGCAGTTAATAAACGCCATTTAGATATGCTTTATGCTCACATGACACTTACAGACAAACCGTTTATGGGATCTGTTACTGCACCACAGAATGCGCAAGACAGTGTAAATATGTGTAACATTCTATTTGGTGAAGAGTTTGTGCAAAATAACACAGTCATGACTTCATTGATTAATATTAACTCTCCAATGGTTTTTGACGATATTATGATGGGTGCTATGGAGGTTTATGCACAAAATAATCAAGCTTGTATCGTATCACCATTTATCGTGGGTGGAGCGATGGCGCCTGTTTCTGTTGCTGGTACATTAACACAAGTATTAGCAGAAGCCTTGGCTGGTGTTGCTTATAATCAATTATGTCGACCAGGTGCACCTGTAATTATGGGTGCCTTTGTAGCTTCAATTGATATGAATTCAGGTGCACCTACATTTGGTACGCCAGAAGCGTCAAAAATTCTTTACGGCGCTGGGCAACTAGCACGACGCCTAAAGCTGCCATTTCGTTCAGGAGGGGCTTTATGTGGGTCTAAACTTCCAGATGCTCAAGCGGCTTATGAAACATCGAATACATTAAATGCAGCATTATTGGGAGGTGTTAACTTCTGTTTACACGCTGCAGGTTGGCTAGAGGGTGGATTGGTTTCTAGCCTTGAGAAATTGGTAATGGATGCAGATCAATTGGGAGTTCTACATTCAATTGCTGAGGGTATAGATATGTCTGATAATGGACAGGCAATGGGTGCCATACGGGAAGTTGGCCCTGGTGGGCATTATTTGGGCTGTGATCATACACAAAATAACTTTAAAAGTAGTTTTTGGCGTTCAGGCGTTTTAGATTATAAACCTTTTGAAACATGGACTGAAGACGGTGAAAAAGACACTGTTACATTAGCAAATGAAAAGGTTCATAAAATGTTGGGAGATTATATTCAGCCACCAATTGATCCTAGAATTGATGAAGCTTTAAAGCAGTATATCAAGAATCGTAAAGATAGCGAACCAGATGCTTTTGGTTAATCCAAAAAAAAGAGATTAACCAAAATTGAACACCATGTATTTACCCTATAGATTCTATTATAGGTGTGAAGTCTTTCGCTTTTAAGGATGCACCACCAACCAAGCCTCCATCTACGTCAGGAATAGCTGAAATTTCTGCCACATTTTTACCATTCATAGATCCACCGTATAAAATATTGATAGAATGCCCTATTTGATCACCAAAACGATGCTCTAAGCTAACACGGATAAAATTATGAACCTCTGAAATTTGATCAGTAGTGGGTGTTAATCCTGTCCCAATAGCCCAAATAGGCTCATAAGCTATTACTAATTTTTCACTAGGAACACTATCTGGAATAGAATTCAATAACTGTTTGCCTATAATATCCAATGTAATTTTACTGTTACGTTGATCTAAATTTTCACCAATACATACTATAGCATTTAGTCCAAACTGCCACGCCATCAGAACTTTCTGTTGTATAGATTTATCTGTTTCAGCATGGTCAATACGACGCTCTGAGTGTCCTAAAATTACATATTGTGCACCTGAATCTTGTAACATTTCTGCAGAAATATCACCAGTATGTGCTCCTGATGTTTCATTATGACAAGTTTGGCCTCCAATAAAAATACTTTTTGTTTTTAAGGCTAATTGTAAGATCAAAGTTGCTGGAACACATAAAATAACATCACAATTAGCTTTGGCTGCTGCTTGATCTATTGCCGCAACTTCCGCAAGGTTTGCTCTCAAGCCATTCATTTTCCAATTTCCAGCAACCATAGGTTTGCGCATAATATATTCCTTTGTATTAAGCTTTATTACTTATCCGGACTGATGCTATTAAAATATTTTATTGAATGTTATATTTCAATACTCACAATTGCTTCAATAATTTTTTAAGCTATGATTTATTTGGGAGTATCTAGCGTCAAACCATATTAGGCAAGATTACATACCTTCAAATTTAATACTTTCACCACATCCACATGCTTCTGAAACGTTTGGATTATTAAATTTGAAACCTGCTTCAAGTAAGGACACTTCGTAATCAATTTGGGTGCCAAACAAAAACATTTGTGCCATTGGTGCAATCATAACTGTAGCACCATCTTGAGAAATGACTTCATCATTTGGATCTATGTCATCGACATAATCCATAGTATACTCCATCCCGGCGCAGCCACCTTTCTTAACTCCAACGCGTAAACCCTTTTTGTCACCTTGGCTCATAAGTTTACGGATTTGGTTTGCTGCTTTTTCAGTTATAGTAACTGCTTGTTTTCCCGGTATATTAAACATTTACATAAAGCCCAATTCTAAACGAGCCTCATCCGACATCATATCCATGCCCCATTGTGGCTCCCATATTAGCTCTACGTTGACAGACTGCACCCCTGGTACCGGTTCTATTGCATCTTGTACCCAACCTGGCATTTCACCGGCAACTGGGCATCCAGGTGCTGTTAATGACATTTTGACATCGACAACGCCAGAATCGGAAATTTCAATAGTATAAATTAATCCAAGGTCAAATATGTTTACAGGGATTTCTGGATCATGCACGGTTCTGCATGCCTCACAGATTGGCTCATACAAAGCATGGTCTGTACTTGATGGCACAATTAACGGCGTGCCTTCCATTGGTGCATCATTTGAAGCGTTCATTATTTTTCTCGCTTGGAATTCCTGACTAAACTTATAGGGAATACTAAGTGAGACGTCCATCTGTATTTAAATTGTATATTTTTCTTCTTGCTTGGAATTTTTGACTAAACATATATGAATTAGAAAAACAAACCTTTAAGGTAAATGGGCATGACAAATCGTTTTCAATTTAATATTAAAGCTACTGATGGGCGTGCCCGTACAGGAGTTATATCAACTCCTAAAGGTGATATTCGTACGCCTGCATTTATGCCAGTAGGTACGGCTGCCACTGTTAAAGCAATGCTGCCTGAGAGTGTACGTTCGACTGGGGCAGATATTTTATTAGGAAATACATATCATTTAATGCTGAGGCCAGGGGCTGAACGTATTCATAATTTGGGTGGCTTGCACAAATTTATGAATTGGCAAGGCCCTATTTTAACAGATTCGGGTGGATATCAAGTCATGAGTTTGACTGATTTACGTAAGCTGACCGAAGAGGGCGTTAAATTTAAAAGCCATATTGATGGGTCTGTTCATAATTTGACCCCAGAATACTCTATGGAAATCCAGCGGTTATTGGGTTCTGATATAGTAATGTCATTCGATGAGTGCACACCGTACCCAGCTACTGATAAACAAGCAAAGTCTAGCATGGATTTATCCATGCGATGGGCTCAAAGATCTCGGGATGCTTTTGGTGACCGCCCAGGTTACGCACTATTTGGAATTCAACAAGGTTCTACATTTAAAGATATGCGTGAGGAAAGTGCTGAAAAACTTACTAATATTGGATTTGATGGTTATGCTGTTGGTGGTTTAGCGGTTGGTGAGGGGCAGGATTTAATGTTTGATGTGCTTGAATATGCACCCAACCAATTGCCACAAGACAAACCGCGGTATTTAATGGGGGTAGGTAAACCAGATGATATTGTAGGTGCTGTTCAGCGTGGAATTGATATGTTTGATTGCGTTTTACCAAGTAGATCGGGTCGAACGGGCCAAGCTTTAACTAGAATGGGTCCTATCAATTTACGCAATGCAAGACATAGAGATGACCCTCGACCTTTGGATGTAACATGTGAATGTCCATGCTGTAAAAACTATAGCCGTGCTTATTTACATCATGTGCATCGAGCTGGAGAAATTATTAGTTCAATGTTAATTACTTGGCACAATTTACATTATTACCAGGTACTAATGGAGGGCTTACGAGGAGCAATTGCTTCAAGCTCTCTAGATACATTTGTTTCAAATTTTCATAACCTACGTAAACAAGGTGATATTGAGCCGATTTAAGTTATTATAAAAAAATAATTAAAAATATTAACTTTTTCATAAAAATTGAGGTGCTATTCCTTGACTTCTTGCAATCAATAAACACATTATAAATAGCTAAACTTACAGGAGAGATTTTGCGTTGCTACAAATGTGGGACTATTAATCTCTTGCTAAATTAAAGGAATTACCATGACTGATGCTAAAAGTGCCTCCTTCCCCGTCTTACCATTGAGAGACATCGTTGTTTTCCCAAATATGATTGTTCCATTGTTTGTTGGTCGCGAAAAATCTGTTCGCGCCTTAGAAGCGGTGATGGAAGAAAGTAAGGAAATTATTCTTGCTTCCCAAATTGACCCATCCGAGGATAATCCATCAACTGAAACTATTTATCAAAATGGTGTTTTAGCTACTGTTATGCAGTTATTAAAGCTACCTGATGGAACAGTAAAAGTTTTAGTTGAAGGTCAAGAGCGAGTGCAAATTACTGAATACTTAGATAATGATGAATATTTTGAAGCAACCGCTGATGTATTAAAAGTAACGCGAAAAGATGAAGCCGTTATTGAAGCATTAACGCGTACAGTCTCAAAAGAATTCGAACGTTATGCTAAAATGAATAAGAATGTTCCTGAGGAGGCTTTGTCGACAGCTCTTGAGAGTGAAAATGCTGATGCTTTAGCGGATACAGTTGCCGGCCACTTAGCGATTCGAGTTGACCAAAAGCAAGAACTTTTAGAGATGCTAGATTTAGGCGAGCGACTAGAAGCAATTTATGGCCTTATGCAGGGTGAAATGTCTGTTCTTAAAGTTGAGCGAAAAATTAAATCACGCGTAAAGAATCAAATGGAACGTACGCAACGTGATTACTACCTAAATGAACAAATGAAAGCTATTCAAAAGGAACTTGGCGATAGTGAAGGTGGTGAAGATGAAACCTCTGAGTTGGAAGCATTAGTTAAAAATACTAAATTCTCAAAAGAAGCCCGTGAAAAAGCAGAGGGTGAATTAAAGAAATTACGTAACATGTCACCAATGTCTGCAGAAGCAACTGTTGTGCGAAATTACCTTGATTGGATGACGTCCATTCCTTGGAATAAGAAATCACGAGTGAAAAAAGATTTAAATGCTGCACAACAGGTTTTAGATAAAGATCATTATGGCTTAGATAAAGTTAAAGAAAGAATTATTGAATATTTAGCAGTTCAACAACGTTCTACAAAAATAAAAGGTCCAATTCTATGTCTTGTTGGTCCTCCTGGTGTTGGCAAAACATCACTTGGTAAATCAGTTGCGAAGGCTACTGGACGAGAGTTTATCCGAATTTCATTAGGTGGAGTTCGTGACGAAAGTGAAATTCGCGGTCACCGTAGGACATATATTGGATCTATGCCCGGAAAAATTATTCAAGCAATGAAAAAAGCTAAAACTAATAACCCATTAATATTGTTAGATGAAATAGATAAAATGGGACAAGATTTCCGTGGTGATCCAGCGTCTGCAATGCTAGAGGTTTTAGATCCTGAACAAAATAGCACGTTTACAGATCATTATATGGAAGTGGAATATGATCTCTCAAATGTAATGTTTTTAACAACTGCAAATACTTACAATATGCCTAGCCCTTTATTAGATAGAATGGAAATTATTCCATTGTCAGGTTATACTGAAGATGAAAAATATGAGATAGCTAAGCAACATTTATTAAGTAAACAAATTAAAAACCATGGTCTTAAAGTAGATGAGTTTTCGTTAACTGACGACGGTTTAAAAGAAATGATCCGCCGTTATACCCGTGAAGCTGGAGTAAGAAGTTTAGAGCGAGAATTAGGAAAGCTATGCCGAAAATCATTAACTGCTATAGTTAAAGGCACGACTAAGTCTGTTGCCGTTACAAAAGATACATTAAGCGAATACTTAGGGGTTAAGAAATTTAAATACGGCCTCGCAGAAGAAACTGATCAAGTTGGTGTAGTGACAGGTTTAGCGTATACATCTGTTGGGGGTGAATTACTACATATTGAAGCTTTAAGATTACCAGGTAAAGGCCGGATGAAGACTACTGGAACATTGGGCGATGTAATGAAAGAAAGCATTGATGCAGCGTCTTCTTTTGTACGTTCAATTGCACCTGAAATAGGAGTTAAACCCACGCAATTTGATAAATTAGACATTCACGTTCACGTCCCTGAGGGAGCGACACCAAAAGATGGACCTTCTGCAGGCGTTGGTATGGTGACATCAATAGTTTCTGTTTTGACTTCTATTCCTGTTCGTAAAGATATAGCAATGACAGGGGAAGTTACTTTGCGCGGCAATGTTTTGCCTATCGGTGGCCTCAAGGAAAAGTTGTTGGCGGCGCTACGTGGTGGAATAAAAGTTGTTTTAATTCCAGCAGATAATGAAAAAGATTTGCCAGAAATTCCAGATAATGTTAAAGCTGGTTTGGAAATAATTTCAGTTACTCATGTAACTGAAGTTCTTAAACATGCACTAATTTCTACTCCTGTTTCTATTGAATGGGATGAGGCAGCAGAAGAAGCTGCAGCGACAAAACGTGCTGAAAATGCCCATGGAGTCCAATTATCTCATTAAGTATGTAATCTATCATAAAATTAGGCCGTGCAGTTTGTTGTACGGCCTTTTTTTTTACTTGAGCAGAAAAAATTAAAATAGATGTTAAAAGGTACTTGAAGCTAGATCAAACCTTGGGTAGACCACAACTTGTAGGGTGATTAGCTCAGTTGGTAGAGCGCTTCGTTTACACCGAAGATGTCAGGAGTTCGAGTCTCTTATCACCCACCATTAAATCTCTTTATTTATATATAAACCCCTGCTTTTATAGACAGTATGATTACTTTAGGATTTATATGCCTATTTTAGGTTGGAAAAATTATTAGAAGCTTCGTCTAATTATAAACCAAGACTAAATAGCACTTTAACGTTCTACCTAATAATATGACTTTATGAGTAAAATATTTTGATTAAGGATTCTAGCTATGCCTTTTGCTTTTATGATAATTTTGATATGTCAATTAATAGGAGAAATCATATCAAGAACCTTAAATCTTTCTTTACCTGGGCCAGTCTGGGGCATGATTACGTTACTAATCGCATTTCATTTTTACACTCCATTACAAAAGAAAATACGCCCATTAACTGATGGAATACTAAGCCATTTGTCTCTTCTATTTGTACCTGCAGGTGTTGGTATAATTGGACATTTTAATGTTTTAGGTGAGCAAGGGCTTGGGCTTGTCTTTGCATTAATAGGTTCTACAGTTTTAACTATAACTGTCACAGCCTATGTGTTTGTTGGTGTTGCAAAGTTACTTAACAATAATCCAAGCTTTGAGGATCTTAAATGAAAGATTTTATTGAAATTTGGGGTTATCTGAACCAAGAACCGTTATTTTGGTTAACAGCAACACTTTGTGCTTATTCTGCAGGTGACGCTGCATTTCGTTATTTTAATCGGCGACATTACGTAAATCCTGTAATGATAGCAGTATCAGTTCTAGCCATTCTTCTTTGGTTGACAGATACTAAATATGAAACCTACTTTGAGGGTGCACAATTTATTCATTTTTTACTGGGCCCAGCAACCGTAGCGCTTGCAATGCCTTTATTCGAAAATATATCACAGGTAAAGCGTGCAACTTTACCTATATTAGCTGCCTTAACTGCAGGATCTCTTACGGCTATTCTCTCTGCTTTAGGAATTGCGTATATTTTTGGAATTCGTGACTTTGCTTTAATATCTTTGCTCCCTAAATCAGCAACTGCTCCCGTAGCTATAGGAATTTCTGATCAATTAGGTGGTTCGCCTACATTGACAGCAGTTTTAGTAATAATGACAGGAATTATTGGCGCAATTATAGCCGCGCCATTGCTTAATGCTCTTGGTATTAAGGATTGGCGAGCGCGTGGACTGGCTGTAGGAGTGGCTGCTCATGGTATCGGCACAGCAAGGGCTTTTCAAGTACACCCAACTGCTGGTGCGTTTGCTGGCTTAGGCATGGGTTTAAATGCTATTTTAACAGCTTTTATTGTACCAGTGATATTAAAAATATTTTTATGAATATGAAAATAAATTTACAATTATTAAAATAAAACCACTTATTTATCCTTAATCCACAAAGTTGTTTTATTATAACCTAACCAATTCAGAGCTAATACACATAATACGGGTTGTATGATATTTATAAAAAATTTCGTTAATTCATAACTGTGAGACGATCGATCGGCAAATCCAATGATTACCCATAAAACTGCTATGATTGATGCCATTCTACAGATACGGTATTTAATCTCGTTAAATCTCATCTGGGTAATCCTTTTGAATTAATTCAAGGCGCCAAAGTGATAATGAGGCCAGAGTTTTTGGTACTCCAGCCATAATTATACATTATTTAGTGTGCCTAGATTTTCAAAATAAGTTATTCTTCTTTAGGTAATTCTGCGGTAGATTCATCTGATGATAAAAAGTCAATAACCATTCCTGATATTTCTTCTTTAGTCCAACCACAATGTTCCATCAGATTTGCTGCTTCCACTAGCATTACAAAAGCTACATCTGGTAATTCGCATTCTGTATCTTCTAATTTATTTATGGTATCATCAATTGCATCATGGATTTTGTCGAAATCTTTATCAAAATTATCATCTGCCATTTTATTTCCTTTAGTTTTTATAATTTATTTTAGTGATCAAAATTTTTGTCGCTTTATTTTATTTATACAGCTTATTATTCAGATTTTTCAATTTATTATATTGAAATTATATAAGAAATTTGGTGCTTAAAGCTTATGAATAATAATAATATTTGAGGTTCAATAAAATATAAGACTTAAATTTGAATTTTTTTCGAAGAAACCTATATATCAATCAACGCATCTGTGTATGTTCCCCGACCTCTACATAGATGCGTACTCAATCTTAGTTCTGGATATTTTTTTCATAGCCTAAAAATTGATCAACTCACTGTTTGTTTGCCAAAAACAATAAGCACAGCATATTTTTCACGATTACATCCCATGACAAGAGGTGGGGCTTCGCCTGGTGAGAGTGGGAAAGCTGTGCGGTCAGCATATTCAGGCGAGCAGGTACCTTTTTCACCATCCGGCCTGTAACGAGCCGAGCGGCAAGGGCCATGAGTGACATCTGCGATGGTTTTACTATCAGACAGGGACCATGTTTGTTTTCCCATACTGTCCGGCTTGCCTATCATTAATAATGAAATATTTTTTTCTCCATTTGTAACATAATATCCTCCAGGAGGCATTGGAAACTGTGGGGCTTTCATAATTAAGCCATTTTCATCAAGCCACCAATCATCAATATTAAAACGCCATCCAGAAGGAGCAATATTTCCAGCTTTTTGCAAAGCTTGATAAAACTTTAGCCAAACTCCAATAGGCCCAGGATCAACCTTCCAGATTCCCCACGTTTCTGCACCAGTTCCAAAACTTTTATCACTTGGAGCCTGAGTTGCAATATATTGGGTTTTAATGCGACGGAATTTGGTTTGTGCAGTTATAGGGCTAGAAATTGTAGTCGCTAAAAATCCAATTGCAGAGGTGAGCCATTGGCGACGTGTGAACTTAAACGGATGTTTCATAATAGCCTTAAAATTGTTTCTTAGTTTAAATATAATAAGTGTAATTATGATATTTTACAAATTTAAATACGATAAAAAATCATTGGGTATCAGTATATCGACATAATAATTTTATTTGTAGTAGCATAATTAATATTTTATGAATTTTTTTAGAGAAAGCATAATAACGGCGCATAAAACCATCAATCCACCAAATATTTCTTGGGTTTCCATTGGGTACCCCAAAAACACCCAGACCCATACTGGTGCCATTACACTTTCTAGTAAAACTAAGACACCGACATTTGCTGCTGGCAAATAGGGAGCACCCCAAGCCACTAAAGCTATACCAAGTCCTATAGTGAATGCGCCCAAAATAAATGATAACCACATATCTGACGTACTTATTATAAGACCATCCCCAATGGTAAAGGCAAGAATTACCATTAAAATTATAGCAAACCCACTTCCAAGAAAATTTCCGGTTAATACATCTGTTTTTTTAGACTTTCGAGCTACTACCAACATAAGAGCAAAGCTACATGCAGAAATTATCGCAAAAAAATTACCGAGCATTCGCCCTTGAGATAAGCCAGCTCCAACCATAATAGCTACACCAATTAATGCTAAAAAAATTGCTGCCCAGGTACGGTTTGAAGGCTTTTCGCCAATTAACAACCAAGAAAGTAATGCCGCTACTACAGGGGCTATTGATAAAATAAATAATGCTGATGCGACTGATGTATTTAATAGTGCAAAAATATAAAATGAAAAGGCACTACACATTGTGATGCCCAATAATACATCAGTACGGTCAATTGAAGTGAAAAAATTACGTATACTCATGCCTCGTGCGATACATGCAATTAAAATTACAATACCACATTGTGGAAAGCCACGATAAAACAGGATTTGATAGCCATCAGCATTTTGAATTAATCGAACAAATAATGCGGCAAAGCTCATGCACAAAGCGCCCATTAAAATCGAGATAGTTGCAGATTTTGGGGCCACTTCAAATTTCCATATATTTTGCGCTGACTTAGCCTGACAAAAACTTTTATGCCAATAGGAATAATGAAGGTTTAACTATCTGAATTAAGAAAATAAATACTTTTAATATTGTAATAATATTGCAAAATTACTCGTTTAGATTGTGTGTAACAATTATTATTTAAAGAATTAAGAATTAAGAATTAGATGATATACATGTGAATTAAGTATAATTTTCAAGTTGAAAACTATAAAAATAGGAATAGAAAATTAAATCAGGTATTTTTCATCTTTCTATAAATACATGCTTGACCCATAAGGCTTCGCGTCCTAATAAGCCGCTACTCAATGAGTGGCGGTTGTAGCTCAGTTGGTTAGAGTGCCGGCCTGTCACGCCGGAGGTCGCGGGTTCGAGTCCCGTCAACCGCGCCATTGAGTTTAAAAGCCTACGTTAATAGCGTGGGCTTTTTAATTTTAAATAAAAGCTAATATCACACGGTATCTTTAACTAATAAAGTTACCCAAGTACCCAACATAGCGGGTTTTTCGCCACCCTCAATTTCAACAATGATTTTATTTTCTGTCAAGATCTGACTTGATCCGCGTGTCTCTACTTTACCAAGAGTAATGCGACCACGAATTCTAGCACCACTTAGTACTGGTGATAAGAACCGTATACGATTGAGCCCGTAATTTATGACTAACTCATGTCCAGAAATTATAGGTGTTGTATCTTTATACATTTTTGTAATTAATGATAAAGTTAAAAAACCATGCGCAATTGATCCACCAAAAGGCGTTTGAGATGCTGCACGTTCTGGGTCATTATGAATGAATTGATAATCTCCTGTAATATCACAAAATTCATCAATCATTTTTTGTGAAACAGTAATCCACTCAGATACTCCAATTTCAGAACCAATCAGATATGTATAATCAGTTATGTTGATTTTAGATTTTGTCATTTTTTATCCTTGATTTTATAAGCTAGAGTTTCGAGACGTTTTACTTCTATTTTTATACCTTGATCCAGAAGAGAAGCTATTAAGTTTGATTGCTCGGACGCACGATCGTCACGATCACGTACCATATAAAATGCACGCTCTTGGTGAATTATTGTTTTTAACACAGGAGTAATCCCTGGAAAATGAGCTAATGCAAAATCGTGTGCAAATCCTATGCCCGCTCCTAAATTTAATATTTGCATTTGAACTGCAACAGAATTTGAAGATAAATCTGGAATTCGATCTGGTGTTACCTCAGACATATAATCTAAAGTAGGATCAAAAATTAAATCAGGAATATATCCAATTATTGTATGATTTTTTAAATCAGCTTTTGACAGTATTGGTGCAGATTTTTTAAGATAGTCAACGTGAGCTGCTAAATGTAAGTGGTAATTAACAATCTTTTTTATAAGAAATCGCCCAGTCTTTGGAGGGGTTACCATGATTGCTAGGTCAGCTTCTCGTCTTGATAGGTTAAATACTCTTGGTAAAGATAATATTTGAATATCTAAATTTGGATGCTGTTTTTGGATGTTTGCAATCACAATGGGTAACACGTAATTAGATAAGCCGTCTGGTGCACCAATGCGAAAGCTGCCAGAAATTGTTGCGGACGCTTTTTGAAGTGCTCCACGTGCTTTCTTTTCAGTACGTTCAATATGCTCGATATGTTCTTGCAGGTCACTGCCTGCTTGTGTGAGCTGATATCCACGTGGTAATTTATTAAATAATTTTGAGCCTAAAGATTTCTCGAGACGAGTGATACGTCGCCCAACTGTAGCTGGATCGATTTTTAACGTTGCGGATGCAGCAGATAAGCTGCCAGATCGTGCAACATCGAGAAAAATTCTATAGTCATCCCAGTTAAGCATAAAGCAACCTTTGCATTTTTGCATGTGAACTATGTAATATTTACTCTTTATATTGTAATTTTGCAGTTTAAAAGGGATTAAAGAAATATTTAACAGGAGATTTTAATGCAAAATTTAACGCATTTCGTAAATGGTGAACATATAGAAGGCACATCAGGTCGCTTTTCTGATGTTTTTAACCCAGCTACAGGTGAAGTACAGGCGCAATGCCCTCTTGCCTCAACAGAAGAAGTTAATGCTATTATTGCTAAAGCTGCAGAAGCCCAGCCAGCTTGGGCAGCCGTTAATCCACAGCGTCGTGCACGTGTTATGATGAAATTTGTTGGGCTATTAAATCGTGATATGGATAAGTTAGCTGAAGCGTTAAGTCGTGAACATGGAAAAACATTGCCAGATGCTGCTGGTGACGTTCAACGTGGCCTAGAAGTCGTTGAATATTGCATTGGTGCGCCACAGATGCTCAAAGGTGATTTTACTGATAGTGCTGGACCAGGCATTGATATGTATTCAATGCGCCAAGCATTAGGTGTAACTGCAGGAATAACACCATTTAATTTTCCCGCAATGATACCAATGTGGATGTTTGCTCCTGCAATTGCATGTGGAAATGCATTTATTTTGAAACCATCAGAACGTGATCCTTCAGTACCGTTAATGTTAGCTGAATTGCTAAAAGAAGCTGGCCTGCCTGATGGCATATTACAGGTCGTAAATGGTGATAAAGAAGCTGTAGATGCTCTCTTGCATTCAGAAACTGTGCAATCAATTGGTTTTGTTGGATCAACTCCAATTGCTGAATACATTTACGCAACTGGCTGTGCTAATGGCAAACGTGTACAATGCTTTGGTGGTGCTAAAAATCATATGATTATTATGCCAGATGCAGATCTTGATCAGGCTGCTGATGCGTTGCTTGGTGCTGGTTATGGTGCTGCTGGTGAGCGTTGTATGGCCATTTCGGTAGCCGTGCCAGTTGGTGAAGAAACAGCAGATCTTTTGATTGAAAAACTAACATCACGCATAGAAACACTTAAGGTTGGTCCTTACACTGCGGGAAATGATGTTGATTATGGTCCTGTTATAACAGCAGCAGCTAAAGAAAATATTTTGAAACTAGTTCAATCTGGTATTGATCAGGGTGCTAAATTGGTTGTGGACGGCCGTAACTTCAACCTTCAGGGTTATGAAGATGGTTTCTTTGTTGGGCCACATTTGTTTGATAATGTAACCTCTGACATGGACATATATACTAAAGAAATCTTTGGACCAGTATTGTCCACAATACGTGCTAAAACTTATGAAGAAGCTATAGGTTATGCGATGGATCACGAGTATGGAAATGGCACTGCGATCTACACTCGTGATGGTGATACTG
>CAJWNQ010000011.1 GCA_913043905.1 uncultured Paracoccaceae bacterium
AAAGATTATAAAGTTTCAATTTTCGATCGAACGCCACAACCTAAAAGGCCCGCAGCATCGTCAGTAATTAAATTGATTGGAAGCTCATCTAAACTTTTTAAAAAATGTGGCTTTTTAATAAAAGATTTTTCAAATTCTGCACTCATTCCAGCTTCAAAAATACCTCGTGATACACTTCCAGCAAAGTAAATTCCACCAACTGGTAAGTACTGTACAGCTAGCTCTCTAGTCATCAAACCCAATAACTTTGAAAATAACTCAAGTGTTTGAGTGGCAATTAGATTACTTCCGTTTAAATGCTCTTCAGCAACAGCCTCACCAGTTTTTGGCTCCCCTCCAGACATGGCTTGGTACAACTTTCCCAACCCCTTACCAGAAAATAAATCTTCCACAGTGTTAAATCCAGCAGCATTAATTTCACTATCTAAAGAATTTTTAACATTATTGGGGAGAGATGAATGTCCTAATTCTACCTGTAAACACACGGGATTTCCAACTCCATCTGAAACCACAGGACAAACATTAAAGCCAGTTCCTAATCCAACAACCAAATATTGCCCGTTATGAATACTAACTGTATCGGGGCCAGTTATATGAGTAATACCATGACTTGGTAATTTTTCTAGACAGTATCCAAGCGAAGTTAAGTCATTTATTAAAGTAACTTTTTTGCATGATGTTGATTTTTTTAAATCCGAAACTGTAATTTCCCAATCAAGGTTGGTAAATGAAACCCGGCCCGCCACAATCGGACCCGCTAAAGCAATTACACAAGAAGATATTTTTTTTTGTTCATTATCTACAAAATATTGCTCAATAACTTTATAAAAAGATTCAAAATTAGAATTTAAAAATTTTCGTGTAGATTTTTTATTTAGAATACCATTTTGAATCAAACCCAATCTTGACTGAGTGCCCCCAACGTCAGCAACTAAAGTTATCATTTTTGAATTTCCATTTATTGGATCCCTAATCTAACGAAACCCAGTTCCTGGATTGAAGTAAAAAATCATAACTAATTCAAAAGCAAATTCAAGAGATTTCCTCATTTGACCCTAGTTTATTAAAATAAACACACAATTATTTTATTATTATCTGGCCTTATAATGAAATATATATCAGCATTATAATCTTAGGTATTTTTCTTAATAAAGAATGTATTTTAAACACTCTACTTTAGATAAATATTTAAGCTCAATATTTTAGTTAATCAAAATATTTTTGATAGTATAAATTAAACAAAAAAGGCTCACCATTAAAATGATGAGCCTAATGTATTTATAAGTTATTATTTTTAGTTAGGCACTTCACCTTCAATGCCCTCAACATAGAAGTTCATTCCAGCTAGAGTGCCATCGTCAGCTGTTTCACCACTTGCCAACCAAGCAGAACCATCTTGTTTATTTACTGGGCCTGTAAAACTATGAGTTGCTCCACTCATTAATGCCTCTTTCAAAGCTGTAGCAGATGCCTGAACACTAGCCGGAATATCATTAGAAAAATCACCTATTCCTACCATTCCTTCTTTAATTCCATCCCATGTGGATGTTGATTCCCAAGTTCCATCCATTACTGCCTGTGTACGAGCAATATAGTACGGCGCCCAGTCATCAATAATAGAAGACAAGCGAGCTTTAGGGCCAAACTGTTTCATATCAGACGCTTGTCCAAAAGCATACATACCTTTTTCTTCAGCTATAGTCATAGCTGCAGGTGAATCTGTGTGTTGCATGATAATGTCTGCACCTTGCTCAATGAGAGCAGTTGCAGCATCAGCTTCTTTAGCTGGGTCAAACCAAGTATATGCCCAAACAATCTTTAACTTAACATCTGGATTCACTTTTTTAGCAGCAATATAAGCAGCATTAATTCCACGAATAACTTCAGGAATTGGGAATGATGCTATGTAACCAATTGTATTACTTTTAGTCATATGACCCGCAATATGTCCTATAACTGAACGTCCTTCATAAAAACGTGCCGAGTAAATAGAAACATTATCAGCTTGCTTATATCCAGTTGCATGTTCAAATTTCACATTAGGAAATTTCTTTGCTACGTTAATTGTAGGATCCATATACCCAAAAGACGTGGTGAAAATAAGATCTGCGCCATCTAGGGCCATTTGTGTCATCACACGTTCTGAATCTGCTCCTTCTGGAACTGACTCTACAAACATAGTCTCAACTTTATCACCAAACGCTTCTTCAACTGCCTTGCGGCCTTCATTGTGCTCGTATGACCAGCCGAAATCACCAACTGGACCAACATAAACAAAACCAACCTTAGTTTTGTCTTCAGCTTGGGCCATTCCACCCAAACCAACGACCAGTGCAGCACCAGTCATAAGTGTTTTTAGCAGCTTCATTTTACTCTCCTAATTGCGAGGCTCCCGTGCCTCTGTGAAATTTATACCCCTACGAAGAGGCATGGAAAATCTTGCCTAAAGAGGCAGGCGCATTCAAAGATGCACGTGTTCGATCTGAAGACATAATAACCAGAACCACGATGGTCACAAGATACGGAGCCATAGAAAGATAAGAAACAGGCATATCAAATCCATTTGCTTGTAAATTAAGCTGTAAAATTGTGACACCGCCGAACAAATAGGCACCCAATATAAGCCGCCAAGGCTTCCAACTAGCAAAAACTACAATAGCCAAGGCGATCCAGCCTGCTCCAGCGGTCATACCCTCAGTCCACTGCGGAACACGTACTAAAGATAAATATGCACCACCCATGCCAGCGCAAGCGCCACCAAACATGATAGCTAAAATACGAATTCGAATAACTTTATAACCTAAAGCATGGGCAGCATCATGATTTTCACCCACTGCACGTAAAACCAATCCCCCACGTGTAAATTTTAAAAACACCCAAACCATTAGAACTAAGAATATACTAAAATAAACCATCATATCATGATTAAAAAAGATAGGGCCAACTACTGGTAATTCAGCCATTCCAAACCATTCCATTTTAGGAGAACTTGGCGGTCTAATTCCTGAATAACGATGCCCCAGCAAGGCAGATAATCCCAAACCAAACAAAGTTAAAGCCAACCCGGAGGCTACCTGATTAGCCAGTAAATATTGTGTCAAAACTGCAAATAATAGCGACAGCGCAGCACCTGCAAGAGCCGCCACAATAAAACCAATTAGCGGGCTATCTGTATTTACTGCGGCAATAAATCCACAAATTGCGCCTATAATCATCATGCCTTCAACACCCAGATTTAAAACACCTGACTTTTCTACAATTAATTCACCAGTTGCAGCCAATAGAATTGGTGTGGCGGCAACGATTAATGTGGCTAGGAGCGAAACAATTGAAATATCCATTATTTACTATTCCTTTTGCTTATTCTTAGTCGGAAATTAACCAAAACATCTACAGCTAATAAGAAAAATAACAGCATCCCTTGGAAAACTTGAATAGACGCCTTTGGAAGGCTCAATTGAGACTGGATAATATCCCCACCAACGTAAGTCACCGCCATAAGTAACCCTGCCAACAAAATGCCAATTGGGTGCAATCGCCCAAGAAAGGCTACAATAATTGCGGTAAATCCATACCCTAGCGGAAAAGTAGTTGTTAATTTACCAGCAGGGCCAGTAACTTCAAATAAACCCGCCATACCTGCAAGTGCGCCAGACAAGCCTAAACAGATCGCAATCATTTTATTTGGGCTTACGCCTGCAAATTTAGCTGCACGAGGTGCTTGGCCTGCAAGACGCACATTAAACCCAAAAATATGACGTGTAATCATTATGTAAGCCAATATTACAAAACCCAAAGTAAATAACACACCTAAATGGATACCTGTTCCAGCCCACAACTCTGGATTATGAGCTGCAGGGAAATCCTGAAATGAGCGACTCTCTGGAAAATTGAACCCGTCAGGATTACGTAATGGTCCAGTGACCATTCCAATTAGAAAATTAAATGCAACATAAACCAGCATTAGAGAAACTAAAATTTCATTAGCATTAAATCTAATTTTTAGGAATGCAGGTATCATTGCCCATAAAAAACCACCTAAGGCACCCATAACAATCATAAGTGGAAAAACAATAAAACTATTTAAAGGATATAATGCTAAGCCTGTCGCTCCACCTATTACAGCACCCATTATAAATTGCCCTTCAGCACCAATATTCCAAATGCCCGCACGAAATCCAAACGAAAGGCCCAGAGCAATCATAATTAATGGAGCAGCTTTAACCAATATCTGACCTCGATAGTAAAAAGCATGTTCACCAAGTAAAGGATCCCAAAAAATCATTCTAATTGCCTCAAAAGGGTTTTTACCAAGAGTGACAAAAAGTATTCCACCGACAACCATTGTAGCTAATACCGCTAAAATAGGGGTTAATATAATCATAGCTTGGGAAGGATTAGTGCGGGGTTCTAAACGTATCATATTTCTTTACTACCTCCCATTAGAAGGCCAATTGTTTCAGTCGTCACGCCTTTAATTGGACGCGGCGCCGACAGCCTACCTTCAGAAATCACTGTGAAAGTATCAGAAATTTCCATTAATTCATCTAAATCCTGGCTTATAACTAAAACGCCTGCACCACCCAAAGCAAGCTCAAGCAATGCTTGACGAATAAATGCTGCAGCTGCAGCATCTACACCCCAAGTTGGTTGATTTACGATGAATACTTTAGGATCCTGTAATATCTCACGTCCCATTACAAATTTTTGTAAATTTCCACCAGATAACGATTTTGCAGCACTACCAACTGAAATTGTTCGAACATCAAACTTTTCAATAATTTTTTCTGCAAATGCCGCCGCACCTAGCTTATTGACAAAACCACGGCGTCCTAGTTTTTGACGTTGAAAACCTGAAATTAGTGTATTTTCTGAAAGATTCATTTCAGGTGCAGCTGCGTGCCCGAGGCGTTCCTCTGGTGCAGTCAAAAGGCCCTGCAATCGGCGCTCAACAGGACCAGTCTGCCCTATAAAGTTATCTTCTAACTGAATTGAATTAGCCTTAGTTAATACCTCACCGGATAAGGCTAGCATTAACTCATCTTGTCCATTCCCAGCCACGCCAGCAACACCCATGACTTCACCAGCTCGAATAGTGAATGTAATATCTTTTAGGGAAGTTCCAAAAGGGTCAGTTGACCTGAGAGAAAGATCTTTTACAATTAATAAAGGTAGTCCAAAGTTAGTAATAGTCTTTTGGGGAGTTTTAAGTTTTGACCCGACCATCATCTCTGCCATACTTTTTGCAGTTTCATTTTTAGGTATACAAATTCCAATAACTTTTCCATGACGAAGAATTGTAGCGCGGTTACAAAGTGTTCTAATTTCTTCAAGCTTATGAGAAATATACAAGATGGATGTTCCTTCATCTCGCAAGCGCCGAAGCGTAGTAAATAAAGCGTCTACCTCTTGTGGCGTTAAAACAGATGTAGGCTCATCCATTATTAGAAGTTTTGGGTCTTGGAGTAAGCAACGAATAATTTCTACTCGTTGCCGCTCTCCAACAGATAGATTACCTACTAATCGGTTGGGATCTAACATAAGTCCATACTTTAGAGATACATCGCGAATTTGATTAGATAAGGCATCAGTCTTAGGTGGATTTTCCATGCCCAAAGCAATATTTTCAGCAACGCTTAACGCCTCAAATAAAGAAAAATGCTGGAACACCATTGCTATTCCCCTAACGCGAGAAGCGCGCGGATCAGTGGGTGCAAAACTTTCACCATCAAGCATCATAGTACCAATATCAGGTTGTACTAATCCATAAATCATTTTTACTAATGTTGACTTACCTGCACCATTTTCACCCAATAATGCATGAATTTCACCTTTATCAACTTTAAAAGTGATATCATTATTAGCTATTACACCACCGTATTTTTTTGTAAGGTTATTTAGTGCAATAAGTGTCATGTATTTTCCCCAAAATCTTTATTCCGCATACAGTTATTAATGCAATATCTTAAAACAAAAATACTCAGAATATTTTAACATTAACTCAGCTTGATATTACTGGAAAGTATTCATTTGGAATAAAAAACCCCCACTTGTAATGTGAGGGTTTAATTCTATTTTTTTAAATTACTCTTCTTCAGGTAATACTAGATTCAGAACTACGGCCAATATTGCTGTAGGGGCAACAGCTGATGTTGCTAGTGTTTTCCAAATACCAGGTAAGTATTGAACAGCAGATGGAACTAAATTAAGCCCAAGTCCTACAGCTAATGAAACAGAAATTATGATCATATTGCGACGTGACATCTGTACCGACGACAGCATATTCATACCAGCGGCTACCACCATTCCAAACATTACGATAACTCCACCACCAAGTACTGGTAATGGCATTGACGCAATTAATGCACCAACCTTTGGAATCAAACCGCAGACAATCATTATTATACCTGCAATTGTTACAACGTGACGAGACATTATACCTGTCATCCCAACTATACCTACGTTCTGACTAAATGATGTATTAGGCAGGCCACCAAACACAGCGGCTATAGCAGTGCCGAGACCGTCTGCATAAGTAGCACCAGAAACTTCTTCATCTGTTGCATCACGTCCTGCGCCACCTTTTGTTGTTGCTGATACATCGCCGACAGTTTCAATTGCAGAAACAATTGATACTAAGGTTACGCCAAATACAGCAGCTAAACTAAATTCAAAACCATATGGAAACGCAGTTGGAATTTGAAAAAATCCTGCCTTAGCAACGGCACCAAAATTTACCATTCCCTGCGCCCAAGCCACAGCATATCCTGCCACAAGACCAATCAAAATAGCTGCATTTGAAACTAAACCTCGTCCCATGAACTTACAAACAAGAGAGACCACAACAACTGTTAAAGCTGCAAACCAATGCATCATTGACCCAAAGCTCGCTGCTTCCATTTGAAAGTTAGCAGCGCCACCTGCTGCATACTTAATAGCAACAGGAATTAGATAAAGGCCAATTGCTAATATTACTAAGCCCGTTACAAGTGGTGGGAACATAAAACGTAAATGTTTAATAAAACCACCGAGTATAAAATGAATTATACCACCTATTAGACAAGCTGTTAGAGCTACACCCAATCCTTGGGTTGCGGAAATACCTGCAAGAACACCCACAAATGCAAAACTAGTTCCTTGCATAATTGGCAAACGTGCTCCTATTGGACCTATACCAATTGTTTGAAATAATGTCGCTATACCAGCAAATAGCATTGCCATTTGGATAAGATAAACTTGTTCTGCACTTCCAAATGCAAGTCCAGCAGCACCAGCTACAATTACAGATGGAGTAACATTTGATGCAAACATCGCTAATACATGTTGAATACCTAATGGAATTGCTTGCCCCATTGGAGGTGTGACGTTTGGATCTCTCATAGCTTTTGGAGATCCTGTTGTAGAATCTGTCATTTTGTTCCCCTTTTTTTCATACCCTAATGGATACTATTTGTGGCGGTTTCCCACCAAGTAATTAAAAAATGGCAGAAATATAAACAAAATCAAGAAAAATCTTATAAAGACAGGGTATTATCAAATTTTTACATATAATGTATCAAGCTAAACCAGAAAATAATATATATTTTTGAATGATATTATAATATAAAAACTTTAAATTAAAAAATTTGATATTTTATTGAAACATTTTAATCTAAGCTAATTTTACACTTTTTAGTTAAAATAAATTCATATGTTACTTTATATAAAAGTATTAGCTCATCAAACGCTTCACTCGTGCGTTAACTCGCTCCACAATCATAGCTTCTTCTTCATTAACCAAACGGCCCTCAGCAACAACAGGCTGACCATCAACTAATAAGTCCCGAACATTGAACGGTCCATTCAAAACTAAAGAAGCAACTGGATCCCAGGCCCCTGCAGCAACTAAACCTGTAATATCCCAAATTGCAATATCTGCTCGTTTTCCAACTTCAATAGACCCCAAGTCAGTACGATTTAAAACAGAAGCTCCACCAAGTGTGGCAATTTCTAAAGCCTCTCGTGCACGCATAGAATCAGCACCATTTCGTACTCGTTGCAGTAAAAACATTTGCCGTGCCTCAGACAACAAATGCCCAGCATCACTAGATGCTGAACCATCAACACCTAATCCAACTTTAACACCAGAATCTCTCATCTGGCGAATAGGTGCAATTCCTGATCCAAGTCTACAATTTGAGCAAGGGCAGTGTGCCACTCCAGTTTTGGTTCTTGCAAACAAATCAATCTCAGTTGCATCAAGCTTTACACAATGTGCATGCCATACGTGTTTGCCAGTCCATCCTAAACGTTCGGCATACTCCCCTGGGCGGCACCCGAAATGTTCTAAAGAGTATGCAATATCTTCATCATTCTCTGCCAAATGCGTATGTAGCATTACCCCTTTATCTAATGCCATCAGGGCAGTGTCCCGCATCAATCCTTCGGAAACAGTGAATGGTGAGCAAGGTGCAAGACCTACCTGAACCATAGCATTAGAAGATGGATCGTGCAGTTCAGCTATTACTCTTTCAAAATCACGCAAAATATCAGTTTCTTTTTCAACTAAACTATCAGGTGGAAGCCCACCGCTACTCTCACCAACTGACATTGCGCCGCGAGTTGCATGGAAACGAACCCCAATAGATTTTGCTCCACTTATAGCGTGCTCTAGCTTTACATTATTTGGAAAAATATACTGATGATCCGCACTCAGAGAGCATCCAGACAAAGCTAACTCACCCAATCCTAATTGAGCAGAAGTAAACATATCTTCACCCTCCATCCGCTGGAAGATTGGGTAAAGGGTCTTTAACCAACCAAATAACAAAGCATCTTGTCCCGCAGGTACACCTCGAACCAAAGATTGAAACAAGTGGTGGTGAGTATTTATTAATCCTGGAGTTACAACACAGCCTTGTGCATCAATTATATTATCAGCTGGTCCCAAATCGTATCCTACCGCTACAATTTCACCATTAGAAATTAGAATGCTTGCACCCTTCATTTCTGAACGCTTATAATTCATAGTAACAATGACATCTGCATTTTTAATTAAAGTTGTTATTTTTTTCATAATAGTAATCCTGCCTTAATCAGCCCAATATATACTGGTGAAATAAATATAAAACTTCAATACTAACGGCATTAATATATACGCCCCTTAAAATATTATTGTTAAACTTAAAGCTATCTATTTATCATCTGGAATATGATTTTGTTCTGACTTGCCAATATATTTAGCTATCAAATCTGGTTCTAAGTCAGCACCATCATAAACACCTAGTAATACTCCTCGTCGCTGAGATAGGCCACGCATATTTCGAATATCACGTTCAGATTTTGTCACTCGCTGTGACATCCTACGCGCCCAGCGGCCTAACCGTTCATACATCATATCAATTATACCACTTGGATCACGCCCATCCTTACACAAATCATCAAGTTCATTTGGATCATTAATTAAATCAAACAGCATGGGACGAAAACCACCTTCAGCATGCATCATTTTCCATTTTTTATCAGCAACCATAAACAACCGGCAGTCGCGCGGCTCTAATCCCAGCTTAGATCCAGCGGTAGTCATTGAATAGTCATACTCACTTATTGCGAAGTCGCGCCAATTATTAGGTGTCTTTCCATGCAAAAATGGCAAAAGTGAATGTCCTTCAACTATATGTTTAGGGACTACTCCACCTGCAGCTTCAATAAAAGTGGCAACGCAGTCGATACTCTCAACCAAATTGTCACAAATGGATCCACGTGTTGTGTCTGCTTCTTTACTGGGGTCATAAATAATCAATGGAACTTTTGATGAGCAATCATGAAATAAATCTTTTTCGCCCATAAAATGATCTCCTAGATAATCACCATGATCTGAGGTCAGAACAATCATCGTATCTTTCATACGATCTGTACTTTCTAGATATTTAAGCAATCGCCCTAGTTGATCATCACATTGCTTAATTAATGACATGTAAGCAGGAATAACCACATCCCTTACTTCAGAAGTTTGGAATGCTTTTCCAATACTATTGCTAGTAAATCCTTCATATACAGGATGTTGATTTTTAAGTTCATTATCATCACGATTTAGCAATTGAACATCATTAACATTATACATGCTATGATAGGGGGCAGGGACAATATATGGCCAGTGTGGCTTAATATATGATATATGTGCCAACCAAGGCTCCTCACCTTGTTCACCAATGAAATCAATCGCGCGCGATGTTAACCAAGGAGTTTCACTATCCTCTTCTCGTACATTTGCTGGCATATCTGCGTTTTTCATTAAAAATCCACTGGCAATGTCTCCGTCACCTGATAGTCCAGAATTTGCATAATCGTGCCAAGGATTTTCCCCAGAATAACCCTTATGCTTTAGGTACTCGTTATAAGGTGATCGCCTATCATCATAGAACCCATCTGGCCCTTCAGGAACCATACCATCCTCTCTAATATAACTATCAAATCCACATTCAGAAACCCGCAGTCCTATTTCAGAAGTCTCTGACATACCCAATCGTTCCATGCCTTCTTTATCAGCGCGCATATGTGTCTTGCCTATCAGATGGCATTGCATTCCAATTTTACGCAAATGATCCCCCAAGGTATGTTCTCCAACCCTTAATGGATATCCATTCCACTGTGCTCCATGACTATGAGTGTAACGGCCAGTATAAAATGACATTCTTGAGGCACCGCAAACAGGTGACTGCACATAACAGCGTGAGAAACGCACACCCATTTTTGCAACTTTATCAAAATTTGGCGTTTGTAAGGTTTTATGGCCAGCACACGATAGATAGTCATGGCGAAGTTGGTCGTACATTATAAAAAGAATATTTTTTACTTTACGAACCATAACTAGTTGGGTCTCCCGATGTAAATTTGAAACACTAAAGCCTTAAAGTTGGAGGACTTTAAAACTTTATTTGATTCGACTTATGGCTCGCTTCGAACCGCGCCTTGAGAGGCATTAGTAACTAAAGAAGCATAAGCACGTAATGCTCTACTTACTTTACGTTTGCGCTCTTCTTCTGGGGCCCATGCTCCTTCACCTTTAGCAATCATTTCGAGGCGACGTTCATCCAGTTCAACATCAGATAATGCTATGTTGATAGTTCGATTAGGAATATCAATTTCAATTATATCCCCTTCTTTAATCAAACCAATATTACCGCCCTCAGCCGCTTCTGGAGAAACGTGCCCAATTGACAGGCCAGATGTTCCACCTGAAAAGCGGCCATCAGTAATTAAGGCACAAGCTTTACCTAAGCGCATAGATTTTAAATATGACGTAGGATATAACATTTCTTGCATACCCGGACCGCCTTTGGGACCTTCATATCGAATAATAATAACGTCCCCTGCTTTAATTTCTTTATTTAAAATCCGGTTCACAGCCGTATCTTGGCTTTCACATACAACTGCGGGCCCACTAAACTTTAAAATGCTATCATCGACACCTGCAGTTTTTACAACACAGCCTTCTTGAGCAAGATTACCAAACAAAACAGCAAGACCACCATCTTTACTAAATGCATTATCTTCATTTCGGATGATCCCACCAACACGATCTAAATCTAACTCATTATATTCGCGCGACTGGCTAAATGCTTCTATTGTTCTAACACCCCCTGGTGCTGCCAAAAATAAATCATGAGCTGCTTTATTATTAGTTATAGCCACGTCCCACTTAGCAATAGCTTGCGCCATTGTTGGAGTATGAATTGTTGATACGGAAGTATCAAGCAGACGACAGCGATCAAGTTCGCCGAGCAAGGCAAAAACTCCACCAGCACGGTGAACATCTTCCATGTGAACATTTGCAATAGCTGGCGCTACTTTACATAAGCACGGCGTAATTCGAGATAAGCGATCAATATCATCAACAGTAAAATCAACCTCAGCCTCACGGGCCATAGCTAAAAGATGTAAAATAGTATTGGTAGATCCACCCATAGTAATATCCATGGTCATAGCGTTTTCAAACGCAGCTTTTGTTGCAATACCACGTGCGGTAAGTCCAACTTCACCACCTTCATAATGCCGCTTTGTAAGGTCAACAATTAGCCTACCGGCTTCACGAAATAATGCTTCACGTTTAGAATGTGTTGCCAATGTTGATCCATTGCCTGGCAAAGCTAAACCCAAGGCTTCTGCAAGACAATTCATTGAGTTAGCTGTAAACATTCCTGAACATGACCCACATGTTGGGCATGCTGCTTCTTCAATTGCTTGAACATTAGCATCTGACATTTCAGGATTTGCAGCTTCAATCATTGCATCGACAAGATCAACTTTACGTAGCTCTCCATCGATATCAACCTTACCCGCTTCCATTGGACCACCTGATACAAATACAACCGGGATATCTAATCGCAATGCAGCCATCATCATGCCAGGAGTAATTTTATCACAGTTAGAAATGCAAACCATAGCATCCGCACAATGGGCATTAACCATATATTCCACGCTGTCAGCAATAATTTCTCGTGATGGCAATGAGTACAGCATTCCATCGTGACCCATTGCAATACCATCGTCTACGGCAATAGTATTAAATTCTTTAGCAACGCCGCCAGCAGCATCAATTTCTCCAGCTACTAACTGACCCAAATCTTTTAGGTGAACGTGACCTGGTACAAATTGTGTGAAAGAGTTTACCACAGCTATAATTGGTTTGCCGAAATCTTCATCCTTCATACCTGTGGCACGCCAAAGTCCACGCGCTCCCGCCATATTACGGCCGTGTGTCGTTGTTCTAGAGCGATATGGGATCATTATTTTCACCTGTGTAAAAGTTGCTGTAAAGGTTTTGCCAAAAATATAGCTGGAAAGCTAGAAGATTCTAATATCTATTAAAATTATAGAATATAAAACACTAAGTAAAACTGCACAAAACTAAATGTTATTAACTATTAGTTTATATTGCACCTAATATAAGATTATGCCACTTAAATTCATCAAAGTCTCACAACTCCTCTAGGACGCTAAAATGTTAGAAAAAACAAATCTTAAATCTCTTTTAAACGATCCAAGTCTCTTGGCAAATCAAGCATATTTAGCTGGGGAGTGGGTAGATTCTCCAAGTGGAGAAACATTTGATGTTATAAATCCCGCAACTGGAGAAATCATTGCAAGCTTACCAGATTTAGATGTTGAAATGGCAAAGCGAGCGATAGATCAGGCCGCAATAGCGCAAAAAAAGTGGGCAAAATATACCGGTAAAGAGCGCGCTATTATCTTACGTGATATGTATAATCTAATGACAATAAATGCAAAGGACTTAGGCATTATATTGACTACAGAAATGGGCAAACCTTTAGCTGAAGGAATAGGCGAAATTGGCTATGCTGCAAGCTTTTTTGAATGGTTTGGTGAGGAAGCAAAGCGCATTTACGGTGAAACCATTCCTGGCCATATGCGTGACAAACGCATTACTGTTCTAAAAGAACCAGTGGGTGTTGTTACTTCAATAACTCCATGGAATTTTCCATCAGCGATGATTGCACGTAAGCTTGCTCCAGCACTTGCAGCAGGCTGTTCGTTTGTTGGTCGCCCTGCAAATCAAACTCCACTTTCAGCATTAGCTATTGCAGTAATTGCCGAGCGCGCTGGACTACCTAAGGGACTTTTATCTATTTTAACGTCTTCAAAATCACGTGAAATTGGTATGGAATTTTGTACAAATTCTAAAGTTCGTAAATTGACTTTTACTGGTTCAACTCCAGTAGGGCGTATTCTAATGCGTCAGTGTTCTGACCAAATTATGAAATTATCACTAGAGCTAGGCGGAAATGCACCATTCATAGTATTCGATGACGCTAACTTAGATGATGCAGTGGACGGTGCAATTGTTTCTAAATTTCGAAACAATGGTCAAACCTGCGTTTGCGCAAACCGAATTTATGTTCAATCTGGGGTGTACGACGCTTTTGCTAAAAAATTAATTAAACGTGTCAAAGCAATGACAATTGGGAACGGAATAGACACTGGTATAATGAACGGGCCATTGATAGATATGAGTGCTGTTGAAAAAGTTGAAGAGCACATCGCTGACGCAGTCTCTAAAGGTGCAAAAGTTGAAATTGGTGGTGGTCGCCACGAGTTGGGCGGTACTTTCTTTGAACCAACAGTTTTAACAGGTGTTACATCTGGCATGCTGGTTAACGATGAAGAAACATTTGGCCCACTGGCGCCATTGTTTAAATTTGAAACCGAAGAAGAAGTAGTAACAGCTGCCAACGATACAATCTATGGCTTAGCCTGTTATTTTTATGCTAATGATTTAAGTCGCGTAACGCGGGTTCAAGAAGATTTAGAATATGGAATTGTTGGCGTAAACACAGGCATAATTTCAACAGAAGTTGCTCCCTTTGGTGGCGTTAAACAATCTGGCTTAGGGCGTGAGGGCTCTCATCATGGAATTCAAGATTACTTAGAAATGAAATATGTCTGCACGTCCATCAAACAAGAAAATGATTAACCCTATTTTTACAAACCTAAGACCCCATATAGGCTTGTGATGAAAACGCCACCCTCAAGGGAAAAGTGGGTGGCGTCCAGACCCAAGACTTCAGTTAAGAAATCATATTTGGGGACAAAGTCCTTGCTGGAAAAGGGGGAACCCGGCTTTGGACTATGTTTCTTTCAAAACCTTAAGCTTCAATTGCCCTAGATTTTGTTACTTTTTGCGTATTTTTTCCATTAATCATGGATGCATTCGCTATTTCAATTTTGCGTGGCTTCAAGGCTTCAGGAACTTCCCGCAACAAATCGATGTGTAAAAGTCCTTCACTTGATTCTGCCCCGACAGGTCGAACATGATCAGCTAGTTGAAAGCGTTTTTCAAACGAACGCTGCGCAATACCTCTATGTAAATAGGTAATTTGATCATCTGCAATTTCTGCTTTTTTTGCAGCAATTACTAACTGGCCTTCACGCATTTCTACGTTTAATTCATCTTCACTAAAACCAGAGACTGCTACCGTAATTCGGTATTTGTCTTCACCAGCTTTTTCAATGTTATATGGGGGATAAGTATTTGTTCCAGTATCCGCTGTCAGAGCTATATCTAGCATACTGGCTAAGCGGTCAAAACCTACTGTTGAACGGTATAATGGTGTAAAATCATAGTTACGCATGTGCATATCCTTTTCTAAGCGATACGTTTTTAAAGGCCTTCCATATGGACAGACCCGGGTAGTTACGGACCCCATTTGGGCATCCGTTTTACAGTATACTGCAACTTCTTTCAGTTTGGCAAGTAATTTTGAAAAATTAATATTCACATTAACTTTACCTAGATTTATTCTCCTATGAATTAATTACCAGTAAAAAAATTTAGCTTTTCCATTTGAGCAATACTTGAAACCTTTCTTAATTGGCCCAATAATTCGCTTAATGGTTCCTCAAGAGACACACCTAAAGATACATTCCTTCCATTCACTTTACCCTTAGCAGACACAATTGAAGTAATCATAAGTTCACCATTTATCTCTGTAAAAATAGGTGCCCCAGATGCCCCAAAATCTACTACACAATTTGAAACAATAATTTGATTTTTAACAGATAAAATATTACATTTTTCCTCAATTAAAGGCGCTTCTAATTTTTTTTCTACATAAGAGATTAGACTTATTTTTTGCCCAATAGCAGGAGATCTGCTCAACAGAAAGGGGCGAATTCCATTAGCATTCATGGGGGTCAGAAGTTCTATTAGTGCTATGTCAGTCGACACAAGCTCATCACTTACAGTGTGAGAATATTCATAGCTTTTATGTACAAAGATATGATGTGCTTGGCCAAGAGCAGATGCCCCTTCATTACCCCAGCCTGCTAAAAACTGTATCATATTTGGTGTATAAACTTTTCCAGTAGACCTATTTACAACACAGTGTGCAGCAGTCAACACATGGCTATCTGAAATCAATACACCCGAACAAAGCCGATCAAGGTCACCACCACTTACATTCAACCGCCCAATGCCCGACCATGCCGCTGATTGGCCCACGGTCATTAACTTACGCAAAACAGTATCTGCATGTGCGCATTGACCAAAAAAAATAGTAATAATTATGCAAAGAAATTTCATCGATTACCCTTTGAAATAATCTAGCGTGCTATTTAGGTACTGTACAAATATAAATATCGATAATTTTATGTAATTATTCTGCCGCAATAACATCCAATGACATTTTTGCTGGCTTCGGCCCACCTGTAGCCCAATCTAAAAGCTCTGCAGTATGTACAACCGGCACTCCAATTGCTGATCCAATTTGCATCATACAGCCAATGTTACCTGCACTAATTACATCTGGGGTAAGCGCATCTAGGGTTTTAACTTTACGATCTTTAAGCTGTTTTGAAATTTCTGGCTGCATTAAATTGTAAGTACCGGCCGAACCACAACAAAGATGGCTATCTTTGGGTTCCATAACTGTGAAGCCTGCATCTTTCAAAAGGGTTTTAGGATATGTCTTGATTTGTTGACCGTGTTGCAAAGAACACGCTGCATGATACGCAACGCGTAATTCTGGCACGGATGGATTTTTCAAACCAAGCTCTATCATTACTTCTGATATATCCTTCGCTAAGGCCCCAATGGTTTTAGCATCCTCTTCTAAAATATCACCTTCAAACATATGGCCGTAATCTTTTACTGTCGTTCCACAGCCACTCGTATTAATCACAATAGCATCTAATCCGCCATTGTTTATTTCAGTCATCCAAGCTTTAATATTTTTTGCAGCTGAAACATGGCTTTGTTTAGCTTTACCCATATGGTGAGTTAGTGCACCACAACATCCAGCACCTTGAGCAACAACAACTTCGCATCCATGGCGTCGAAGTAATCTAATAGTTGCATCATTAATATCAGTGTCCAAGGCTTTTTGTGCGCATCCCGTCATTAAAGCTACGCGCTTTATACGAGCGCCTTCAGCCAGAAAGACTTGTGGCTTATCGTTTAAGCTGGGTACAGGTAATTTTTTAGGGGCAAAATCAACCATGTTTCGAATTTTTGAAGGAAAAATGGGTGCCAAAGGCTTTACCAATTGAGCTGACTTCATGGCAAAGCGGAAGCGGCGATCATAGGGCAAAATTTGCGCTAAAGTTGCTCTCATTATACGATCAAAAAGTGGCCTCTTATAATTATCCTCTATGTATTCTCGCGCATGATCAACCAAATGCATGTAATTTACACCAGATGGGCATGTCGTCATACACGCCAGACATGAAAGACAGCGATCCACGTGCTTAACTACTTTTTTATCTGGTATACGTTGATTTTCCAACATATCTTTAATCAGATAAATACGGCCCCGAGGACTGTCTAGTTCATCACCTAAAATTTGATACGTCGGGCATGTTGCAGTGCAAAAACCACAATGCACGCAATTGCGTAAAACTGCATTAGATCGTGCAATTTTTGGATCATCTAATTGCGCATCGGTAAAGTTGGTTTGCATTATCCCATGATCCCTTTATTTAACACTTCGCGTGGATCAAACTTAGCACGTAATCCTGCTTCAATCTCTGTAACCAATTTGTTTTGAATTGGCATCGCAGCAGCTCCACCACCATTACCGCGAACCAAAGTAGCGTGACCCTGCATCTCAACCAAATAATCTCTTATATTAATATCATCAGCCACTGAGAGGTAAACCAAACCACCACCCCAATCATATTGAGCCTCTAATTCAATTCCTGCATTATGGAGGTGTTCTACAATTTCTGGCCCCTTTGTTGGCTTAACAGATAAGCGCCAAATTGAAGTTTTAATTTTTGCAAAAATATCTACATCACCAACAGATTTCCAAAGTTTAGAATTATTATTTAAATTTGTTTCCACAGTAACTTCTAACTCAGAAAATAAGGATTTTAAGGCTTCAGATCTGTAAGCAATGGACCCTTTAAATCCCTCAATACGGATGAATGTTTTTCCATCTAAATGAGCAGCGCCATTCACATCGTTAGGTGATCCCAGCGCACGACACAAAGCTGCTATTCCATCAGTATCACTTAAGCCATGTAAAGTTATTGTAGCACTTGCTTCTGGCTTGGGTAAAAGTTTGAATGACAATTCAGTCATCACACCTAATGTTCCATAACTTCCCGCCATTAGCTTTACGAGATCATAACCCGTGACATTTTTCATAACACGGCCACCATTTTTGACAATTGTACCCATGCCATCAACAAATCGCACACCAATCAAACTATCTCGACAAGCACCAGTTTGAATACGCCGTGAGCCTGAGATATTACAAGCAACAACACCGCCAATTGTAGATACACCTTGTGTACCCAAAAGACTTGTGTGATCCATAGGTTCAAAAGGTAACTGCTGATTTTCAGCAGCTAAAGCTTCTTGAACTTCGACTAATGGAGTACCTGCACGAACAACTAACGTTAAAGCTGCAGGCTCCAACAAGGTAATTCCCGTTAAACCTGAAGTAGATAGCTTAACTTCAGGTTCCACATAGTTTCCTAAGCCTTGACGTGTTCCACCACCAACAATACGCACAGATTTATCAGTGTTTGCCAAAAATTCAGAGACTTCATTTTCCGTTTGGGGTGTTATCATGCGGCTCGCCGATCCTCAGTAGCAATCAAAGGGAAAACTTTGGCTCCATTTAATAACCACTTAGGATCAAAAACATCCTTTACATTTAATTGTGCTTCAATATCAGCATGACTATATTGATCAAACATTAGATCGCGCTTTTCAACTCCAACACCGTGCTCTCCAGTTAGACACCCACCAACCTCTACACATAGGCGGAGAATTTCTGCCCCCATTTTCTCACAAAGCTCTAAGTCACCTGGTTTATTGGCATCAAATAAAATCAGAGGGTGCATATTACCATCACCTGCATGAAATACATTACCCACACGCAATCCATACTCCTTACTAATTTCACCAATACGTCGTAATACATAGGGAAGTTCAGAAACTGGTATTGTGCCATCTAAGCACATGTAATCACTAATTTGCCCAATAGCGCCAAAAGCTGATTTACGTCCTAACCAAATTTTAGCACTTTCTTCTGGTGAATTACTTTGACGCAGCTCAACCGGGTTGTGTTTCTCTGCAATAGTAATAATTTTTGTTAATTGCTCTTCGATCTCTAATTCAGAGCCCTCTACTTCAATAATTAGTAGAGCTTCTGCATTAGGATATCCTGCTTTTGCAAAGTTTTCGCTCGTTTCAATACATAGACGGTCCATAAATTCCATAGCCACAGGAAGAACGCCCGCCTTAATAATATCAGCCACACATGCGCCTGCTACCTCATTTTCGTCAAAAGCAATTAATATAGGTCTGGCACCAACTGGCTTATGTAATATTCGAAGTGTAGCTTCGGTTACCACACCCAGCTGACCCTCTGATCCACATATAAGTCCCAATAGGTCCAATCCAGCAGAGTCTAAATGGCTCCCACCAATTTCAACAACCTCACCATCCATCATAACCATCGTAACGCCCATGAGGTTGTTGGTCGTTACTCCATACTTCAAACAGTGAGCCCCACCAGAGTTCATCGCAATGTTACCGGCGATGGCGCAGGCAAGTTGACTGCTAGGGTCAGGTGCATAGAAAAAATCATCCTCCTCAACTGCACCTGAAACAGATAGATTTGTACGACCTGATTGAACTCGGATTAGCCGGTTATCATAGTCTGTTTCCAACACATCATTAAGCTTGGCCACACCCAAAATAACGCAATCTGCAGTGGGCATTGCTCCACCAGCAAGAGATGTACCTGAGCCACGCGGGACAACTGGCACTCCCTCTTCATGGCAAATTCTTAAAATATCAGAAACTTGCTGAGTATTTTCAGGTAATACTGCTATCATTGGAGAACACCGATAGGCAGTTAGTGCATCACATTCATAAGCGCGCGTCTCATGCTCTTCTGAAATAACAGACCCACTTGGCAACACCTTAGATAGGCGGCGCACAACATGTGCTTTTTTATTTAAAACAGCAGCGTTAGGGATCGGCATTTCCATTTTTAACATCCTTTTATTATTGGTAAAATAATCTTACCAATTATAAAAAGCAAGAAGTTTTTAAAATTTGGACTAATTTCTTATATTCATTTATCAATAATGACAAACTTCTTATAAGTTCTATATTAATAAAAATATTAAATACAAATATTATAAAGAATTTCTAATGCAAAAAATGCCGCCTATAAAAAAAGAAAATACTGATAGTATTGTGCAAGCTGCTACTAAAGCTTCCAAAAAAGGGCCTCCGCCAGTTCACTTATGGAACCCACCCTTTTGTGGGGATTTAGATATGAGAATTGCACGAGACGGTACTTGGTATTATTTAGGGTCTCCTATTGGAAGAGCGCCATTAGTAAAACTATTTTCCTCTATTATTCGAAAAGATGGGGATAATTATTTCTTGGTTACACCCGTAGAAAAAATTGGAATTAAAGTTGATGATGCCCCATTTTTAGCAATTGATTTTGATGTTAAAAATGAAGGCCATAATCAAGTTATAAATTTTCATACTCATGTTGGTGACAGCGCACTTGCTAGCATAGATAATCCAATTCGAGTAACGAGAGATCTAAAAACAGGCGAGCCCAGTCCATACGTATTGATACGTAACAATCTAGAAGCTTTAATAGACCGTAAAAGTTTTTATAGACTTGTAGAAATTGGAACCAAACAGGATTTTGAAGGTAGTAGTTGGTTTGGCATACGTTCCAGTGGAACTTTTTTTCCAATTATTCCAGCAATAGAGTTAGAGCTTTAGAAACATGCTAATAATAAATACATATTTAATATTTTAAATTATAATATGTTCTTCCAATCATTTCTCTAACAAAAAAACTAGTTTTTAAAAATGCCCCTGCCGATGGAATAAAGCTCATAAAAGTTTGTTTACTGGCACCACTACGAAAATCTACTGGAAAAGGTATTACCTGAATGCCTGCAGCCTCAAAAACTTTTTGCGCCCTTGGCATGTGAAATGCAGATGTAACTAATATAACTTTAGGGTCATTTATTTTGAAAAGTTTTTTAACAGAAATAGCTTCTTGATCAGTATTTCCTACATTTTCAGTCAAAAGAATATTTTCTTTTGGAACACCCAACTTAATAGCAAAATCGCGCAAGTGTTCACCTTCTGGCTTTCCAACACTCCATGGAAGCTTTCCACGCGTAAGAATTAAAGAAGGAGCTTTATTTTCTTTAAATAAATCAATTCCAGCAAAAATTCTATCTACTGCTCCACCCCATTCATAAGCGAAGCCAGTTTTTGTTTTAATAGTGGCGACCATACCACTCAGCACAACTATAGCATTTGCTGTATCAGCTTCTGACGCATGACTGAGCTGGTAGTTAACCTCAAGATGGGTGATCAATCGGTTCGACAAAATTGGCAAAGAAAAAATAATTAAAATTATTATTCCAAGAAAACTAGTTCGCTTAGATTCAATGATTATTCCTAAAATAATTAACCCAAGTATAATAAATAACGGGCTCACTATTAGTGGAAGAATTTTGTGAAGATATATCATAATAACCCAATCTATTACTTTTAAAGAAAAGTGTTTGCATATTATTGAGTATATTTTTTATTATTATTTAACAATCCACCTATTTCAAAACGCTAACTATATTTTACAAGCTTACAATTTAAACTAATTAAATAACAGTTATCAAAATCTTGAGATTACTCCTTTAATTCATCCGGCAATAATGCTTTTGGAACATTTTGGTAACTTACAGGGCGAAGCCAGCGCACAATTGCCAATGTACCAACTGAAGTTGCACGCACATCAGTACTTGCTGGGTATGGACCACCATGCATCATTGATGAACAAACTTCTACACCCGTTGGAAAGCCATTACACAAGACACGTCCTGCCTTTTCTTCCAATATAGGCAATAAATCACGTGCTAAATCGTGATCTAAATCATCCAAATGCAATGTTGTAGTTAACTGACCTTCTAAACACTCAGCAACTGCTTGCATTTCATTTGTATCATTACAAACAACTAAGATCCCAGCAGCACCAAAGACTTCATATTGCAATGTTGGATTTGCGATCCATTGCTGGGCAGACACTTTAAATAAAGCAGGCAAGGAAGACCGTTTTGATATGGCTGTCCCACAATTGCTAACATCTTCCATTAAATCCGCAAATAGGCGAACACCGTCTTCAAATGCTTTATGAATTCCATCTGTCAACATTTTCTGTTCTGCAATATTTTTCAACCCAGCTATACAGGAGGTCTCCATACGATCTGCAGCAGTTCCTTTGACGATTACATTTACGCCGGGGTTAGTGCAAAATTGCCCTGCCCCCATAGTTAACGATCCAGCCCAACCCTCACCCAAAGCTTCAGCACGGCTTTCAGCCGCTGATGGTAAAACAAACATAGGATTTATGGACCCAAGCTCGCCATAAAATGGAATTGGTGTTGGCCGTTGGTGACAAAGGTCATACAACGCACGCCCACCACCCAAAGATCCAGTAAATCCAACTGCAGTAATTTCAGAATGCTTTACTAAAGCAGCACCAACTTCACGCCCTGAACCTTGAACCATTTGGAAGGTTGCCTTTGGCATGTTGCATATTTCAATTGCTAACATAATGGCTTGGGCAACTAATTCAGCAGTACCTGCGTGTGCGCTATGACCTTTGATTATAACAGGACACCCAGCGGCCAATGCAGAAGCTGTGTCACCCCCCGCAGTGGAAAATGCCAATGGGAAGTTAGAAGCACCAAAAACTACAACTGGGCCAATTGCCTTATGCATGAGACGTAAATCTGGGCGTGGGATAGGTGCACGATCAGGCAAAGCTTCATCTTTTCGAATATCTAGGAATGTTGTGTTCTCTATCAAATCAGCAAACATCTTCAATTGACCCGTTGTACGGCCACGTTCACCCTCTAAACGTGCTGCAGGCAAGCCTGTCTCCTTACTCCCAATCTCAGTAATCTCTGCGCCAAGTTTGTCCATTTCATCAGCAATGGTTCGTAGAAATTTTGCACGCTCAGCACGTGTTTTTTTTGAATAGGGTCTAAATGCCATCCGGGCAGCAATAGCAGCTTGGTCCACATCAGTTGCAGAGGCTTGTGCAAAAGCAAACCCATCCAAATCATCAGAGGCCAACATATTATTTGAACCGACCCAAGCGCCGTCAATTAGATTTTTTCCGTATAACATTTATTTTCCCCAGTTGAGGACCAGTGGGTCCAATGGTGTGATCAGTTCAATTAACATTTCATGTATTGGTTGTGGCAATGGCGGTATTGGGTGCCGGCAGAAGGCTGATTTAATAACCCCTCCAGCAACCATTGCCACTTTGGCAGAACGCCAACCACATTGGCGGTTTTCATGATTTACTGCTGGTAATATTCTACTATAAGCAGCAAATGCTCCTGCCCTATCACCAGAATGGAACAGGTCAATCACCGGTTTAATTTGATCAGGGATCATTGCACTAGTCATTGCTCCAGTCGCACCAGCATCAAGATCAGCCAACAGCGTAATTGCTTCTTCACCATCAAATGGACCTTCAATGGCATCGCCACCAGCAGCAATCAACGCTCGCAATTTATCAGCTGCACGCGGACATTCAATCTTAAATAATTTTAACATCTCAATTTCATTGGCCATTTTAACTAACAACGCTACAGGCAAATCTACACCCGACAATGGCGCATCTTGCACCATAATGGGGATGCCAACTTTGCCCACAGCAGCAAACTGTTCATAAGTGTCTTGTGCAGAACCTTTGAGCAAAGCCCCATGATAAGGGGGCATCATCATGACGATGTCTGCACCTAAATCTTTTGACATTTGGGCACGTTCAACCGCAATTTGCGTAGCATAATGACTAATAGTTACAATCACAGGCTTGCGCCCTGCTACGTGCTCCAAACATAGACGCATCAGCTTTTCACGTTCGCCATCTGAAATCAGAAATTGTTCTGAAAAGTTGGCTAGAATACAAATTCCATCAACACCACAATCAATAGTAAAATCTAAAACTCGACGCATTCCCTCATAATCGACTGATCCATCATTTAGAAATGGTGTGGGTACAACTGGCCAAATTCCTTTAAATTGAGTATTCATTTTTATTCCTCAATATCAAAATTATGCAGATGTTTGTCAGAAATTGTGATGCCCAATCCAGGCTTGCTGTCATCTAGTTGCAAAAAGCCGTCAAATGCTACTGGATCGCCATCAAAAATATAATAAAATAGCTCGTTGCCAACCTCTACGTCATGAGCTGGGAAATATTCAGCAATTGGGCAATTAACGTTTGCCATAGTCAAATGATAGTTATGCATTTGTCCTGCATGAGGAATCACGGGAATCTGATAAGCTTCTGCGATCGCATTGATTTTTTGTGCCGCTGTAATGCCCCCTACACGGTTTGTATCATACTGCAAAACGCTGACAGCTTTTTTTTCCATCAATTGCTGGCAGCCCATAACAGAAAATTCATGCTCTCCACCAGAAATGGGTACAGATCCCATTGCATTTAATTCAGCATAGCCATTTATATCATCTGCAATAACTGGTTCTTCCAACCAACGTGGTTCGTATTTTTCTAATTTAGGCAACATACGTTTGGCATAGTCTAGGTTCCAACCCATATAACATTCCAACATTAAATCTACATCATAACCCAATACTTCACGCATTGCTTCAACACGTTTTAGGTTTTCACGCATACCTTTCATTCCATCTTTTGGGCCATAACCAAAACGGGTTTTAAAACCTTGATAGCCATTGCCTTTAGCCTCTTCAGCTTCAGCCTGCATTTGCTCGATTGGACCTGCATATAACTTAGAATAATACACAGGGATTTTTTCCTTAGTACGTCCACCCAGTAATTTAAACACAGGTTTATTCGTTAGCTTACCCATTAAATCCCAGATTGCTAAATCAATTGCAGACATCGCAGTCATGCCAATTCCTTTGCGGCCCCAAGCATGGCTGCGACGGTACATTTTATCCCAAATATACGCATAATCAAATGGATCTTCACCAATCACCATTGATGCATACCAATCATCAATTGCTTTTTTGACCACAGTTGGCGCAAGAGCAGCATTACCAATTCCGATAGTTCCATCTTCTGTCTCAATTTCACACGTTAACCATTGGTGAAATCTAAACGACGCCATTGCATCTCCTTTGTCCCACAACGCATCTCCTGCGTTGGTGCAAAAGTTTCCAGTAGGGGGAACTGTTGGCCCCTTCCAATTCCATACACGGGTTCGAACTGACTTAATTTTAGCCATAAAAATCTCCTTTAAATCGCACTAGTGTTTGCGCGGTGAGTATTTGCCATGCGCACCAACAGATCAAACGCCTGTTTTGTTGCACCAACGTTTGCTTTATTTTGTCCTGCTATATCAAAAGCAGTCCCATGTGCGGGTGTAGCGACAGCGATTGGCAAGCCCCCAGCGACTGTCACACCCCGCTCAAAACCCATTAGCTTAATAGCAATTTGACCTTGATCATGGTACATCGTGACAACTGCATCGACTTCGCCACGTTGCGCCTTTAAAAATACTGTGTCAGAGGGCCAAGGCCCTGAAACATTCATTTGAAGCTCTTGAAACGACTTAATTACAGGCTCTAAAATATCAATTTCTTCGCGTCCAAATTTACCATTATCTCCCGCATGAGGATTTAACGCCGCAACTGCAATCCGCGGCCGCATATTACCTGCGCGATGCAAAGTATCATTCGCCAAATTAACAGCCCGCTTAACACCCTCTCTGTTAATCTTTTTCGCAACATTTCTGATACCAATATGGCTAGTAACGCGTGTAGTCATCAATTCATCCAGGACATTAATTTCTGAATGATATCCTTTGAACCCAAGATATCGTGCCATATATTTATGCTCATCTTCAGCATTCAATCCAGCACTCGTCATAGAGGATTTATTAAATGGTGCGAACAAAACTCCATCCACCAATTCCAATTGCGCAAGATCAAGCGCCTTATCCAAACAACGTAATGACGTTGTTCCTCCTTCAACAGTAACTTCAGAAATTTTTACGTCATTAGAAACAATAGTTTTCATTTCCAAATGCGACAAACCTTCTTGGGCCGCAATATCCACTTCTGGTATAGTGTTTAAGGGAACTTCCAAATCTGCTTGTTGTGCACCACGTTTCCAAAGATGACTGTCACCAATGAGTAAAATATTCGCGGCATCTAGAACGCCGTCTTCGTATAGTAATTTAGCAATTAGTTCAGGCCCAATACCAGCAGGATCACCGGGAACGATAGCAATGCGAGGTTTAGTCATTATTTTTGTTCCCAGTAATTTGAGTTTGAGGGTTTTTTGTTCATTTTATAAAGTCTTAATATTAGCAATATTAGTATATGTACTTTGTAAATGTGTTCGCATCGCTAAACCCGTAGAAACTGCATCTCGATTAATAATTGCTGTAGTAATCTGAGCGTGCTGTTTTAACGTGTTTTCACGCCGATCCACTTGTTGTGATGACAAAAACCGAGCCCGCCAAAGACGCGCATTATACTGACGATGTGTTTCTATGAGAGGTTCATTTCGGCTAGCTTCAACGATAGCAGCATGAAACCCCATATCTAATTTAAAAAAGGCCAATGGATCCAAAACCTTTGCCCTTGCTTCTAAATCAGCTACCAACCGCTGGATATTAGAGATTTCGGCATCTGTTGCAGCTACACATGCTATTTCGCCAGCAAGCCCCTCAAGAGTTCCAAGAACTGCTATATTTTGTGATAATTCTTCTAGGGACGGATCCGCTACGTGCGGCCTTCGCGTGGCAGAGTATTCAACCAAACCTTCATTCTCTAATAGCCGAAGAGCTTCACGAAGTGGCGTGCGAGATACCCCCAAAGCTTCAGCTAAATCACGTTCAGGAACAGCCGTTCCTGGTTCTAACTTTCCCAAAAGAATAAATTCTCTTAAAGTTTCAGCCGCTTCTTCTGATAACGTTTGACGCGGCTTAACAGCTCCTTCATTTTTCAATGTATCCAACCAATTAACTACCATTTTATTTCCCCCACTTTAATACGACTGGATCCAGAGGTCGCAACAGCTTCACCATTGTATAGAGCAACACTCGCATTCGTGCAAAAGTAACGTATTAGTAAAATGGCTTTATCACTCCACTTCAATATACAAATACAAATACAAACCAATTTGATTTCTAGCATTGTTATTTTCCAGCCACTTTGCGTTTCAAACGATATTTAATTATACGGTCCCAAACTGGGGGTCCAAACAGCGCCAATATAGTAAGGACAAAAAAGAAAAGTGAAAGAGGCCGATTTAGCATCAACCACCACTTTTCATCCAACATTACCATTGATTGACCTAAGCGAGTTTCAAGCATACCCCCAAGAATTAGACCTATAGCCATAGGTACAACAGAGAAGCCATAGCGCCGCATATAAAACCCAAGAATACCTGACCCAACAGCAATCCAAACATCCATCATTGATTGTTCAAGAGCATAAGCACCCACTATCGAAAAAATGAAGACAATAGGCCAAAGGATCTGGATTGGAACAAAAGTGACTCGAGCAAAAATTTTGGCACCCCATAAACCTATAAAAAAGAAAAGTATATTTACAAGCAACATTGACCAAAAGATTGCATAAGCAAAATCTGCTTGGTCAGTAAACATTGTTGGACCAGGTCGTAGCCCATGCACCATAAGACCTGCTAAAATTACTGCAGCAGTTGGACTACCTGGAATCCCTAAAGCTAAGGTAGGAACCATTGCCCCACCAGTAGCTGAATTATTCGCCGCTTCAGATCCAGCAATTCCTTCAAGCGAACCATGACCAAATTCTTCAGGAGTTTTAGACCATCGCTTTGCCTCATTATAACCAATCATAGAGGCTACAGTTGCGCCTTCAGCGGGTAAGATCCCAATGAAAGTGCCAATACCTGAAGATCGCAGAATTGTTTTCCAAACTTTACGGTAGTCGTTCATATTTGGTAAACGGATAGACTTCATGACAACTTGTTTACGTTCAACATGCAGATTATCCGCTTGAACTAACAATTCACTGATACCAAAAACACCGATCATAACAGGCACAAAAGGGATGCCTTCACTTAGTTCATTTAAACCAAAGGTAAATCGCTCAACAGAGGTCAGAAGATCAATGCCAACAGTGGCCACAAGAATTCCAAACGCGCCCGATATAATGTTTTTCACAGGTGAACCGTCACCAATGGTCGCCAACATGGAAAGACCAAAAACAGTTAGAGCAAAATACTCAGGTGGAGCAAAATTATATGCAGCACGTGCTAGCAAAGGAGCCGCCGCCATCAAACAAACAACAGAGATGATTCCTCCAATTGTTGAAGAAACAGCCGCCATACCCAAGGCGCGGCCTGCTTCGCCTCGTTGGGCCAATGGATATCCATCCAAACAGGTGGTGGCACTTGCGGATGTACCAGGAGTATTAATAAGAATTGCCGTTATAGCACCAGCAAAAGTTGCTGCACAGTAAATAGCAGTTAGAATTGCAATAGCTGGAATTGGTTCCATTGTAATAGTAAAAGGCAGCAGCAAAGCCACACCCGTGGTTGCGTTAAGCCCCGGTAGGGCACCTACAAGAACACCGCCAAGCGTAGCAGCAAATAATAGCATTAATAAATATGGGTCAGCTAATGCAAACAAGCCGTTAAGAAGTGCATCCATGTTAATCACCCATACCAAATATTAGTTAAAAGCCCACGAGGAAAGCGCACTTCAAAGATGCTATCAAAAAGGAAGAAAACAGAAAAAGGAACAAAAAGACCCACTAAAATAATGGCCCAAGCACGCCGCTCACCCCAAAGAATAGTTAACATGGTCGCAAAAAGACCCAGTCCCAAAAACAGATCAATATCAGCAATTATTAAAAACCCAACAAGCAAACCCATTGTTAAATGAACAACTTTAGTCATTCGTTTAGGTGTCTTGTCATTATCACGGAATATCAACCAGACTGATAATATTATAATTAAACCAATTATTAGTTGTGGAAAATCTGACGGCTGCATACCACGTTTCAGGATTGGTGGTACGCGATCAAACTGAGTTGATAGAAAGTAAGCCAAAACACAAAATGCAATTATCCCAAACGGTATCAAGTAGCGAAAAACAGTCCGATTGGAGGTATGCTTAGAAACATCAACAAATGGTTGCATTTAACAGTCCTATTTTATCATTAAATGTGACGTGGCAATAATATAACTGCCACGCCTAAAGGTTAACTTATTCTATGAAGCCAAGCTCTTTCAAAGCTGATTCCATATCAGTTACCATTGTAGTAATCTGATCACCCCATTCATCCGAACCCACAACAGATGTGCTGTCTAAACCAACAGATTCTAAGAAACCTTGATAAATGCTGTGGTTCATCGCTTTTAATAAAGCTGTTTCAATTTTCTCAGCGATTGCATCGGGAGTATCCTTATGAACCGCAAATCCACGCACAGTTGAGAAACTAACATCTATTCCCATTTCTTTAGCAGTTGTGACGTTTGGCAACCCTGCCATACGCTCGTTTGCTAAAACAACTATTGGACAAACATCACCCGCATCAATCTGCGATCCTGCTTCTGCCAAGTTTAAAACTGCAGCATTAACTGCGCCCGCAACCAATTGTGTTGCAAGTTCACCACCACCATCAAAGGGAACGATTTTTGGGGTTTTCATTCCACCCTTTTTTGTAAACATAAATGCTGATACATCATCAATATTGCCTAGATGCGTTGTACCATAAAGAATTGGAGCTTCTTTTTGTGCTGCAACAAAAGCATTTGCATCCGCATACGCTCCACATTTTACCATAAGAATTTGTGGATCATCCGTACCCCGTGCAATTGGACGAATATCATCAAGCACCATCTTAGTTTTGCCTTTAGCAACAGTAGCCGCGTGACCAATAGTAAAAGTCAGGATCGAATATCCATCCGCTGGTACAGTTAAATAGTGATCCATAGCCACGGCACCACCGCCACCTTTTTTATTAACAATAACCATATCTGCTTTTAACTCGCGCCGCGCTCGCAGCATCATCATACGCGTGGTAACGTCAGTTCCACCACCATTGCCAGCGTGAGTGACAACTTCAATAGTCTTTGACGGGTACTCTTCCGCAGCTGCAGTGGTTCCAGTCAAAGCCATTACCACAATAGAACAAGTCGTAAAAAATTTATTCATTATTATTCTCCCAATAAGTTTTTGATCGTTGCACCATCCGGCGCTTCGAATCATCGTAAAACTCACATATCAGGTATTTGGTGTTTGGTATACCATTTATCATAATCTACATAAGGTTTATGATAAAAAAATAATATTAACTTGAGACAGGAACCTACCACCAAAAAAATTGGCTCATTAAAATAACCCTAAAGATACGAATACCTTAGTTATCGAAAGCCCTGTTGTTATCGCACCATTCTGTTTCTTTCAAATGTAAATGAAAAGTGTATCTGGGCACACGTTTAAACTTCGCCAAACGCACTTTACCCATGCACCAGAAGCCTTCGATCCCATTGGTGTGAATGTTGAAAATTTTATAAAAATAATATTATTTATTTAGTATCAGTATTTTGCCGATAAGCGGGAGCTCCCTTGCCATATGGTACGTTTACGCCTCCATAACGTCGCACGCGAAGATTGCACTGTTCGGCATGTCCCACAAATCCTTCAAGCATACAAAGGCGTGACCCATAAGCGCCAATTTCTGCAGCTGCTTCATCCGTTGTAATTTTTTGATAAGAGTGTGTTTTTAGGTATTTCCCAACCCAAAGCCCTCCAGTATAACGACCCGCTTTTTTAGTTGGTAATGTATGATTTGTGCCAATTACTTTATCACCATTCGCCACATTCGTACGAGCACCTAAAAATAATGCACCATAGCAAGTCATATTGTCCAAGAACCAATCATCACGGTTAGTCATTACTTGAACATGTTCCGAAGCAATGTCATCGGCTACCTGCAACATTTCATCATAAGTATCACATAAAATAACTTCGCCGTAATCATCCCAAGATACACGTGCTGTTTCAGAGGTTGGCAGAATATTTAAAATACGGTCAATCTCAGACAAGGTTTGTTCGGCGAGTTTGCGAGAATTAGTTAGCAATACACAAGGACTATTATATCCATGCTCAGCTTGTCCCAAAAGGTCTGTAGCGCACATTTCTGCATCTACAGTATCATCAGCTATAACCATCGTTTCAGTAGGGCCTGCAAAAAGATCTATACCAACTCGACCAAAAAGTTGGCGCTTAGCTTCAGCAACAAAGGCATTACCTGGCCCAACTAAAAGATGAACTGGGTCAATTGTTTCCGTACCAATAGCCATGGCACCAACAGCCTGGATACCACCTAAAACATAAATTTCATGTGCTCCTCCAAGGTGCATAGCAGCGATAACTGCAGGATTAGGTTCACCTTTGAACGGTGGCGTACAGGCAATGATCCGAGGAACACCCGCGACAGATGCGGTTGCAACCGACATATGGGCTGAAGCTACCATTGGAAACTTACCACCTGGCACATAACAACCCACTGATTGTACTGGGATATTCTTATGCCCCAGTATGACACCAGGCATTGGCTCTACTTCAATATCTAGCATTGAGTCTCGCTGAGCCTGGGCAAATTTTCGTACATTATCTTGTGCAAATTTTATGTCAGCCATATCTGAAGGTGCCACTTGAGAAATAATCTCAGCAATCTCAGCATTACTTAGACGATAAGTATCTTTATCGTAATTATCAAATTTTATTGCTAAATCATGTAGAGCTCGATCTCCACGATTTTCTATATCTTTTAATGTTGCCGCAACAATTGATGCCGTATGCATATCATCTTCAGCTCTATCAGCTTCAGGTTTGCCTTGCTTGAGGTATGTAATAGTCATTTTATTATATCCTTAGTGCTTCGAAATTTATTGAAATTTTGTGAAAGGGTGGCACCACCAGTGGTCATTAAGGAGTGGTCAGACCCAATTACAAATAAAGACCCACCCGCAGCATGCAGTGCTGTTAAATCTTCAGATGGCGGACAATAAAGACCAGTTGATGTATTTTTATTACCCAGCATTTTATTAGACATCTCGGTTACTTCAGGTGCAAAAAAATCAGTATATCCATGTGATACTGCCAAATCAGCACGCCCAATAAAAAGTGCATCAACACCGTCTACAGCAGCAATATCTGCATGGTTAATTACACCTTCAGGATCCTCTATCTGGCAAATTAAAGATACTTCACTATATGTCTTTTCAAGATGTTCTGTCATTGAGCGTCGAGCATAATTAGCTGCTCTAGATGTGCCTGCAAATCCACGCCCCCCAATACCGTAGGATGTTGATTTTGATATTAATTCCGCCTGAACAGCTGTTTTAACATGGGGCACCATAATTCCAGCAGCCCCAGCATCCAAAACATTAAGCACCCAATCTGATGTTGAACTCGGTACTCGAACAATTATTGGGCAATTTTCAGCACGTCCTGCAATAATCATAATATCCATTGTAGTCCTGTCAAATGGAGCATGCTCAGCATCCAGAACTAAAAAATCAAATCCAGCGTTTGCCATGATCTCAACAATAATGGGATGTGGAGTTTTAATAAATGCCCCCAACAAAAGTTCTTTGGAAACTAATTTTTTTTTGAAGTCAGAGTTTATAGACATTTTATTTCTCCAATTAATAGACATTAGCTTCATGAGAAGCTGCATAGCGATTTGACAAAATCCAAAACATGCAAACCAAACCAACACCAATAATTGTTGATGGCCAATGGGGAAATAATAGCAATACAGATGGGAATGCCCACATCACAGATGTAAATCGCCCAAAGATAGGTTGCCCAGCAAAAAATGCAGCCACGCTTAGCGTGAAGCCAATACCCGCTAATATTGCCATAGCTATAGATGCCGCACCTCCTTGTAATAATAAACCAGGATAAATCAGCATCAGCATTGGAATTGCATAAGCAGTCACTCCCAACCTTAAAGATTGACTAGCAACTCCAGTCCAACTGGTTTTTGCTACTGTAGCTGCAACAAATACTGCCACGCAAACTGGTGGCGTAATTACAGACAAAACAGCATAATAGAGTACAAACAAATGCACAGTAATAGGTGGTAGACCTTGCTGAATTAATACAGGAGCAAAAACTGCTGCCACTAGAACATACGCCGCAGAAGTAGGAAGCCCCATACCAGCAATAAGGCAAACTATAGCCATAATAATTGCAATCAAAATTAGATTACCATCAGCCAATGTAAGAATAGATGATGTTACAGCCACACCAACCCCTGTAAGATTTACAATAGCTACAAAAACTTGAGCCGCCACTAGCAAAATACCGACAATGACCACACCCCGACCTCCATCTTCAAGGGCTCGAACAAGTGTTTTGAATATTTCACGAATTGAAATACCCACTGATAAGCTCAAGACAACATAAGAAATAATTATTCCAATCATGCCATAGCAAGCTGTCAATTGGATCGAATTACCATTAAATATTCCAAATGCTAATCCTGCAATACCTGCAACAATTGGACCCATACGGTACCAATTAAATGCATCACGCCAATCTGGAAGTTCACTCTGTTCGACAGCACCAAGACCAGTTCGCTTAGCTATAAGGTGGATAGTAGTGAAAACACCAAGATAGAAAAGAAATGCAGGAAAAACCGCCACAGCAGCTATATTCCAGTAATTGACACCAACTAATTCCGCCATAACAAAAGCTGCAGTACCCATAATTGGAGGTGCAAGCTGACCACCTGTAGAGGCCACAGCTTCAACCGCACCAGCAAAAGGCGCCGGATAACGTAGTCGCTTCATTAACGGAATAGTAAAATTTCCAGTGGTAGCAATGTTCGCTACTGAAGATCCAGAAATTGAACCAAAAAGTCCAGATGCAATAGTAGCAATTTTAGCAGCGCCTCCAGGACTTTTACCCCCTGCACGAGCACTTAAATCAAAAAATGTTTGCCCTGCACCAGTATGAAGCAGTAATGAGCCAAAAAGAATAAAAGCAGCTAAGGTTGTGGAAGCTATTGAAACTAACATACCCCAGAGGCCTCGGTCAGAAAGAAATATTACTTCTGCCAAATAACCTATATCAAAACCTCGGTGGCCCAGTGCTCCCGGAATTTTGTCTCCCAAAAAAGCATAAATAACTATACCACCCACGATTAATGGGAATATTAAAGACGCACTTCGGCGTGCCATTTCAAGAATAACGAGAAGAGTGCCAAATCCCAAAATTATATCTATTTCTTCTGCAATAGGTAGATTGTTCATAATGCGCTCAAAATTCAAGACTATATAAGCGGCTGATATAATAACAAAAATTGAAATCAAAATATCAATCAGTGCTCCCAGTGGTCTCCATTTTTTACCAATGCCTAACGGAAATAATAATACACTCAGTGGTACTATCATTGCAACGAAGATGGCGCGCTGAATTAATGTCTCAAATGAACCAAAAAAAGATGTATAGAATACAAAAAGGCCAATCCCAATTGCAATTATAGCTGCAAAAAAATTAAGTAATGATGTCGTTGAAGATGTGTCATCTAAAATTTTTGGCACAGATTTATTCCTTTCTTAATTATGCCCAACGCCACTCATAAAGTAGCGCTGGGCAAATTGATTTATTTAAGGGCAGATGGAACCGTAAGTCCAATTTCCTCGAAATATTTTATAGCACCAGGGTGCAGCTTTGAAGTCGCATATTGTAGCGTCAACTCTGCAAGGTTTTTTCCTTTAACAGCTGGGAAGGCCGTCGCTTGTTCAATACTGTCCTCCATCACTGCCTTGACTATGTTATACGCTACATCATCAGACAAACCAGGTCGTGCAGATACACCTACCATGAAGGCCCAAGCAGTGTATGGTCCAGAATTTTCCATTTTTCCTCCAGGCATCTCTACGATAGAAAGCTCTGGTAATTCTGCTTTAATTATACCTACTTGTTCTTTGCTAAGCCCCAAAACCTGTAGTGGCGTAAAGGTCGCTATGTCTGTTGTTAGAGCGTCAAAACTGGTACCAACTGCAGATTTTACGAAACCTACTGACCGGTTATCTTTAATTGCTGATGCAAGCTCTCCGTTTGAACCACGCACCCAGTCTGGTTCAAAACCAAGTGTCGACATTACGTCTAAAGATGTTGCTTCTGTTGAACTACCCCGTTGTCCAGGACCAAAACGTACTCCTGTCAACTCAGATAGTGAAGTAACACCAGAATCTTGGCGAACAACTACATTCTGTGGTGCCAATGTGTAAGCCCAAAGAAGTTTAGAGTCTATCGCGTTTCCATCAAATGTCTTAATACCACTATTTGCGTGATAAAGAGCACTTGTTGTTATTAGGCCAATATCAAGCTGTCCACGCGCCATTCTTTTTAGATTATCAACTGTAGCACCTGTTTCAACTACAGAAGCTTGATAGTCTGGGTAAGCCTGATTTACGAGCTTTGTTATAGCTGCAAAATACGCATAGTGTGAACTTTGAGCATTGGTCGCACCAAACGCTAAGCGCTCTTCTGCAGCTGCAGCAAACGGCATAACAGCAGTCGCCATCAGCAATACTGCCGGTCTCCATACTTTTAAAAAATTCATGATGCATTACTCCTTGCATATGTGGCACCACGAAATAATTTCATGGTAATATCCACTATTCAAAAAAGTAACGTTAGTGAAATAAACTGCAAGATAAAATATTATTTTATGAAATATTTCATATATCTTTATTTATTAAACAAAAAAAATAGCCTATGAAATTATTTACTCTAAATTTAGCCACTGGATCTTTCAACAAACCTTGACCTGACCATAATCAACTCACCTTCAACATCTGGATCCTGCCACATTGCCTCAATCAAATTTAAAGTATTTATGACCATTTGCTTAATGCGTTGCCTAAATGACGTTAAATCATAAGCAGTCCAAGCTGCCATAGGTACGTCGTCAAACCCAAGGATAGCTATATCTTCACCAACAACCATGCCAATTTTTTTTGAGGCATCTATAGCAGCAAAAGCCATTACGTCATTAGCACAAAACAGTCCATCTGGCCGAAGCGGACTTTCTAAGAGATCACTAATAACAGCAAAAGATTCATTATAATCATACCCACCAGATTCTTCAAATGTTAACCTAGTTTCTTGTCTCTTTAGTCCATCTATAAAACCTCTCCTACGTTCTAAGTGGGTTGAGGTATCACGGATTCCACCAATAAAGCCTATGGAACAGCAATTCTTAGATACGAGCCGCTCCGCAGCAAATATTCCACCATTGTAATTATCTGTGCAAACGGCATTAATTCGACCATCAGTTTGTATTCGATTAAATAAAACGGCAGGTATACCTCTTTGTTTACAGCTACGCGCCAAATCAGATGATAGATTAGCAGAAGCAATAATAGCAGCGTCTGACCCTGTTTTAAGAACCTGTGAAATAGTACTATCCACTGTTTCATCAGACGGGACAACATGCACTAACATATGATGTCCTCGCAAAGTCATTTCTTTAGCAAATATTTCCAATGCATTGGGGTAGAAAGGATTCAAAATATCTCCAACTACTATTGAAATAGTGCGAAAGCCTTCAACTTTTTTAATACGTTTTGCAGGGGGCAGGTAACCTATTTCGCGAGCGACAGAAAGTATTTTAGTTCGCAAATTAATATCAATAACTGAGTGCGCTCGAAATGCCCGTGACACTGCAGCCGTAGAAGTATTACATTTTATAGCAACGTCTTTAGCTGTAATTTTCATAATATACCCTTTGACTAAATATTACTCCAAAAGTTTTCACGTACTAATCATAATTTCTTAATCTATTTATTCTACCAAATTCTTAGCAGAATAATTGATTTAAATATCAGTTTTTTTAGTCTGCTCTCTAATAAATATATAGTAAGTAGAAGCAATTATTATTGCTGTCCCTACAATATACTTCACTGTAATTGCCTCATTAAATAGCAAAATTCCAATAGTTACACCTAAAGGTATTGAAAGATATTGAAGTGGGGCAAGTGTGGACGCTTGAGAGTACATGTGGCTCTGAGCTAAGCAAAACTGTTGAAAACTTGCTAAAACGCCTAAAGTTATAAATAAATAAAATGTACTTAAATCTCTAGTATTCAAAACTACATCAAAACCATCTAAATAATGCGCTAAAACACCTGCAAAGATTATACCTGATGAATTATACCAAATAGCAGTTGATATTGCGGGATCTGTCCTCCCAATTACTCTTAGATATACAAACATAAGAGCACCAAATAAAGAAGACAACAAGGCATATATTACTCCCCAAAGGTTGAGCTCTGGAGACAGTGGTAACAATAAGACAAGCACGCCTGCAAAGCCAATTATAACTGACACAACCCGCCTAAAACCAACGTACTCGCCAGCAATAAAAACTGATAATATAGTTATAAAAATTGGCATAGTCTGAGTAAGCGCCGTAGCAAGACTTATATCAATTTCAGATATTGCTAAAAACCACATCATAAGCCCTATAAATCCAAAACAAGATCTAAGAATAAGTCCTCTAATATTCTTAATACTAAGAAACTTAGAGCCTCTGGAATAAACACCGTACACAATTAATAATGGTAGGCAAAATAGATACCGGAAAAAAAGAATCAAAAATATTGAAAAATCGATATGAAGTGTTTTAACTATAGTCACCAATAAAAATGAAATTAAAATATCTGCAACTAAGTAGGATGCACCAATAGTATTGTTTTTATGATTAACATCAAACACAGCATAATGCTCCACAGTTAATATAGATGATTAAAACAAATATAAGTCTAAATATTAGTTTACATGGCTTTAAGCAATAGAGCTATTGAAACACCAAAAATAGAGTGTGTTATAAACGCTGATATACAAACAAATGTTGGATTAGGTGTTTTGCGTGCAAGAATGCCAGCTCCTATTGCCGGCATAAAGAAAAACCATGGGACCAGTACACTTATTGCACCAAAGACAAAACCATCCCAAATAGTAGTGCTAATTAATCCGCATATTTTCCAAAGTATAAAATACACAATAACATAAGCGCCACCAACCAAATAATGAAAAATCCAACCAATAGTTCTTTCATTGGGGTAAGCATCAGTTTCTTGTAATTGAGTATTAACGATTATGCGGTGACTGAAAATCATCAATAACCACCGCCCAATTATACCCCAATCAGTTGGGGCTGATCCCCCTAAACGATGTGCAATACGTTGCCATAAATCTATTACAGCAACAGACAAAAAACTGATTATAATTAAGTATACCGTAGAGGTGAGCAAAAAGTTTTCTCCAGTTTTTATCAAATAAAACTTAAATTAGACTACTAATAAAAATAGTTTCAAAAAATTAATGGGCATCAGCCCAATTTTTGCCAGTACCAGCGTCAACTACCAATGGGACATCTAATTTCACTACCGGTTCGCTTGCATTTTCCATAATCCTTCGCACAATATTGGTTGTTTCTTCAACTGCGCTTTCTGGAACTTCAAAAATCAATTCATCGTGCACCTGTAACAACATTTTAGCAGGTAAATGCGCAATTGCTTTAGGCATCTGAATCATGGCGCGGCGAATTACGTCTGCAGCAGTACCTTGGATTGGTGCATTAATTGCTGCGCGTTTGGCGAAGCCTGCTTGGGGGCCTTTAGCATTGATTTCACTTGTATGAATTTTTCTACCAAACAAAGTTTGAACAAACCCATTTTCTTTAGCAAACGTGACTGTCTCATCCATATAGTTACGAATGCCAGGGAACCGTTCAAAATATGTATCAATAAATGCTTGGGCTTCCTTACGTGGAATTCGAAGATTACGGGCAAGACCAAATCCACTTATCCCATAAATTACACCAAAGTTAATTGCTTTGGCCTGACGCCGGACCATTGGGTCCATATTTTCTAACGGCACGTTAAACATTTGTGATGCTGTGAGCGCGTGAATATCCTGACCCTCGTGAAAGGCTTGCTTCAACGAATCAATTTTCGCGATATGTGCCAAAATACGTAATTCAATTTGACTGTAGTCCAGGGAAAGCAATACATTGCCTTCATCTGCAATAAATGCTTCACGAATTTTTCGGCCAGCGTCAGATCGTATTGGTATATTTTGTAAATTTGGGTCAGTAGAAGACAAGCGCCCAGTCGATGCTCCTGAAATAACATAGGAAGTATGCACACGCCCAGTGTTTGGATTGATATGCGTCTGTAATGCATCAGTATATGTACTTTTCAGCTTTGACATCTGACGCCAATCTAAAACTCGGGTAGGTAAGTCATATCCTTCTGCAGCTAAGTCCTCCAAAACATCAACTCCAGTACCATAAGCGCCTGTCTTACCTTTTTTTCCGCCAGGCAATTCTAATTTATCAAATAAAATTTCACCTAACTGCTTAGGTGACCCAACGTTGAAAGATTGCCCTGCTAGTTCATATATTTCAGCCTCAAGCCCAGACATCGATTGGGCAAAGTTATTAGACATACGGCTCAGAGTATCACGATCAACTCTTATACCATGCATCTCCATTTCAGCTAATACAGGAATTAACGGACGCTCTAGAGTTTCATACACTTTAGTAACACCTACACTATGTAATTGAGGCTTAAACAACTGCCAAAGACGAAGTGTAATATCAGCATCCTCAGCTGCATATTTAACTGCGTCATCAATGCCAACTTTATCAAATGTAATGGCTGATTTTCCAGCGCCTAGAACCGTTTTAATACTAATAGGTTTATGCTCTAAGTATCGCTCAGATAAATAATCCATACCATGATTATGCTTACCACCATTTAAAGCGTAGGATAGCAGCATCGTATCATCAACAGGTGCAATAGCCACTTCATAACGCGCAAATATCTTTGCATCGTATTTCATATTTTGGCCAATTTTTATGATTGACGTATCTTGTAGAACTGGACGTAATATTTTTAAAGCTTCATCCAAATTCATCTGGCCTTCTACTAATGAAGACCCCCCAAACAAATCATCTTCACCACCTTTATGGGAAAGTGGAATATAACAAGCTTCACCTGCTTTAACTGATAAACATATACCAACTAGATCGACAATCATTTCGTTTAGCCCTGTCGTTTCAGTATCAACAGCTACATAGCCACATTCATATATTTTATGCACCCAACGGTTTAATTCACTAGCATCACGTACACATTCGTACTTAGATGAATCAAAGGGAACCTGTTCTTTAGGAGCGTTAACTCGTGCACCATTAGGAATGTCAATTACCGGTGCAGAAACTCCCAATTTATTTGCTATTCGGGCAGACATAGTGCGGAATTCCATATCTGCAAGAAACCCAAGAACCGTATCAGGATTAGGTGCCCTCACTTCAAAATCTTCAAATGTGCAATCCATTTGCATATCAGTTTTTAAAGTTACTAATTCGCGACTTGTACGAATTTGATTAGCATTATCAATTAGAGATTCACGTCGTTTTGGCTGCTTGATTTCACCTGCACGCTCTAAAAGGCTATCCAAGTCACCATATTCATTAATAAGAAGTGCAGCTGTTTTAATTCCAATTCCAGGTGCTCCTGGAACATTATCTACACTATCACCAGCCAATGACTGGACGTCAATTACGCGCTCAGGACCAACACCAAACTTTTCTTCTACTTGCTCACGCCCAATTCGTTTATTTTTCATCGCGTCATACATTTCAACGCCATCGCCAACTAGTTGCATCAAGTCTTTGTCAGATGAAACAATAGTTACGCGCGCTCCCGCCTCACGGGCCTGAACTGCCAACGTTGCCATAATATCATCTGCCTCAAAACCAACTTCTTCTATGCAGGCCAAACCAAAAGCCCTCGTAGCATCTCGAGTAAGGGGGAATTGCGGTATTAAATCTTCAGGCGTTGGGGGTCTATTCATTTTATATTCTGGGTAAATATCAGATCTGAATGTTTTACCTTTAGCATCAAATACTACTACTAAATGAGTTGGCGCATCTGAACCTTTTTGATCTTCGATCATTTTAAAAAGCATATTACAAAAACCGCTAACTGCACCAACAGGAAGCCCATCTGACTTTCGAGTTAAAGGCGGTAATGCGTGATATGCTCGGAATATGAATCCTGAACCATCTATAAGATGAATGTGATGACCTTTGCCAAATGCCATTGCTTAATGGCCTATATCAATATTGTTTTTGAGCACAAACTTACAATCACAATATGGACATTCTACCCAACCAAGTTCATCGGAAATTTGCAACCAGACACGCGGGTGCCCCCCAGCGCCACCATCACAAGCCACACGGGATACTGTAACTTCTTTTACTTCTCTTGGCTCTTTGCTCATTAGTCTTCCCCTAAATTCTTATTTATTACCTAGCTTCTGCAATCAGCACTCGCAATGTTTAAGATTCGATCATACGACCAACAGAACTACCACCCAAAATATGTACATGAAGATGGGGTACTTCTTGGACCCCATGTTCACCACTATTGGCAATCATCCGAAATCCATCACCCACATCAATCGATATACCAAGTATATCACACACCTTACCTACTGCCCGAGTGAAGCCGACTATCTCAACGTCAGAAGCCTCTTTGGCAAAATGATCAAAACTAACATATCTTCCCTTAGGAATAACTAAAACGTGCAGTGGACGTTGAGCATTAATATCGCGAAATGCCAATGCATGGTCAGTCTCAAGGACTGTATCATTAGGAATTTCGCCACGTAGAATCTTAGCAAAAATATTTTGATTATCATAAATATAAGTCATTTTAAGTCCACTTTTAAAATATTGCGTACCCAAAGTATAATCTTTGGCAGAAGCTTAATTCAAAACTATAACTTTATAGTTGTAAAATCATCTATTTACTTCAAAAATCTTAAAGCCCATTGGCAGTAAATAGTTGCTGCAGGTTTTTTTCTGGCCGCGCACCCATATGTGAGATTATCTCACCTGCTGCTACACATCCCATTTTACCACAAATATCTAAAGATTTATTCTGCGATATACCTGCCAAAAACCCAGCCGCAAATAAATCACCGGCTCCGGTGGCATCTACAATATTTACTGCATTTGTTTCTACATGAATGATTTTACCACCATGCGCAATATAGGCCCCATCAGCACCTGCAGTGCAAACTAATGTGTCAACATACTGGGCACCATTTATAATAGATTCCATAAGTGTTTCACCAGAATACATGGCAGAAACTTCATGTTCATTGCAAAATAACATATTAATATGATTAACAATCAAATCATGAAAAGCATCGCGATGACGATCTACACAAAAGGGATCTGACAAACTAATGGAAGATTGACCTCCCGAAAAATTACATAATTCTACAGCATGGATAAATGCTGCTTGGCTTTCTGGGCGGTCAAATAAATATCCCTCTAAATATAACCAATCCGTATCTGACATTAACTTCGGATCAATATCTGAAACAGCCAATTGATTGGCAACACCTAAGTAAGTATTCATTGATCTTTCGCCATCTGGGCTTACCAAAATCATACTTCGTCCAGTTTCATCTGGATGACCTGCATCAACCATTGGTGTATTAAACTCTGCACCTTGAGCACGGATGTCATGTGCAAAAACACGGCCCAATTGATCATCTTTAACTTTACCAACAAATGCTGACTTAACACCAAGTGTAGACAACCCCGCAATCGTATTAGCAGCAGATCCACCAGAGATTTCCGTTCCAGCCGCCATAACGCCATATAAATCTGCGGCACGTGCGGTATCAATTAACTGCATGATACCTTTTTCTACACCGTTACCAGTAAGAAAGGCATCATCACACTTTGCCAATACATCAACTATCGCATTTCCAATACCGACAACTTTATAAGCTTTATTCATTAGTTTTTTCCTCAAATTTACATAAGTCTTCAATGATACAGTTTGAACAAACTGGTTTGCGCGCCTTGCATGTATAACGCCCATGCAAAATCATCCAATGATGTGCATGATGTTGAAATTCAGCGGGAATATGATCTTCAATTGCACGCTCAACGGCGACAACGTCTTTCCCTTTAGCCACACCACTGCGATTACCAAACCGTAAAATGTGAGTGTCTACAGCTTGGGTTGGCTGCTTAAACCACATGTTCAAAACAACATTAGCTGTTTTACGCCCTACACCTGGAAGACTTTCTAACGCTGCCCGCGATGAAGGCACAATACTACCATAGTCCTCGATAAGGATTTGACTCATCTTCATAACATTTCTTGCTTTTTGTCGAAATAAGCCAATGGTTTTTATGTGATTGATAATAGTATCAAGACCCAAGGCTACCATTTTTTCTGGTGTATTAGCCATCTTAAACAACTCTTTTGTAGCTTTGTTAACACCAATGTCAGTTGACTGTGCAGAGAGCGCTACGGCAACTACCAAAGTATAGGCGTTAACATGATCTAGCTCACCAACAGGTTCTGGCTCACAATCACGAAAACGGCGGAACATTTCATAAATTGAATGATAATCAAGTTGATTTGGCATTTCACCTTGTGCCATGCAAATTCTATTTTGCCAAGCATTGAGATATATTTAAGTAGCCTAAATTCTAAATTTGTCACAATATAGTATTATGATAAACAATCCATATTCTAACACATTTTCTAAAGCTATAATAAATAATAACTATATTAGTTTTGATCCTAACAATGAGCCTAATATGTTAGCGTCAGCACAATCAAATAATATATGCTTAAAGTCAGAAGTAATTTTACCCAGTGAGATTATACGAAAAGGAAAGGGTATTATTATTAACTATGGCTGGTTTGATAGCCCATACGGCTTTATGCTTATACTTGCCACAAAGCGCGGTGTATGTGGATTGGCGTTAACAGACAATTACAGATCCATTAAAGTGTTAGAAGATATGGTCAGTAGATGGCCACAAGCTCATTTTGTCGAAAACCAGGATTCAGTTATTCCATGTGCCAAGACAATATTAGAACATGGTACCAAAGCTGATGTATATATTTCTGGCAGCCAGTTTCAAATAAAAGTATGGGAAACAGTCCTAAAAATACCATTAGGTAACGTAACAACTTATAGCCAAATTGCTAACTATATTGGTAAACCTAGAGCTGTTCGTGCAGTAGCTACTGCCATTGGACGTAATCCAGTATGTTGGTTAATCCCTTGCCACCGCGTATTACCTAAGGCAGGTGGTTTAGGCGGCTACCATTGGGGATTATCAATAAAATATAATTTGTTGAATGACGAGCTTTCAAAATAATAACTTGCCTTTGAGAGTTTTTATCATTTTTTTGTGATCAATCTTGTAATATGATAATTAAATTGCTCTCTAATCAAACAACTTAATAAAACAGGGATACGGACTATGCTGAACTATTTTAAGCCAATATTTATTTTATTACTAAGTGTGTTTACATTAACTGCTTGTACCGAAGATCCCTTTAATACAAAAAAAGGTGCAATAATTGGGGCAACTGCTGGAGTGATGTCAGGCCTCCTAACAGGAGATGATAGTAATGGAACAATTAAGCGAGCGCTTGCAGGTGCAGCATTAGGTGCTGCCATAGGCAATGAATTAGACATTCAGGAAGAAGAATTACGCAAGGATCTTAGTGGCAGTGGGGCTCTTATAAAAAACACAGGTGATAGTTTAATTGTAACCCTGCCAGAAGCAATAACATTTGATATTAATAGTTCTATCGTTCGCTACACCTTGGAAGATTCACTTGTACGTCTGGCAAAAAGCTTAAACAAATATGCAAATACAAATGTTGATGTGATAGGCCATACTGATAACGTTGGTAATGAAAGCTATAATCAAGAGTTATCTGCACGCCGCGCTGGAAGCGTTGCCGCAATATTGGCACAAAGTGGTGTATCCCAATCTCGTATGCGGGCATATGGGCGTGGCGAACTAAAGCCTACAAAATCAAATGATACAGCCAATGGCCGCGCAGCAAACCGACGCGTTGAAATCATTATGACACTCAACGGCTAATCAATAGCTTGTCTCTCTTCTAGTTTGATAATACAATTTTTTTAATTAGGAGAGCGGGATGCCATTTCAAAAAATCGAACTCGACCGAGTAGCAGTTAATGTCATATCACAAATTGAGCAATTAATTCTGCGCGGTATAATACGACCTGGCGAACGGCTTCCATCTGAGCGCGATCTTGCAGAGCGTATGGGTGTTTCACGCCCATCACTTCGAGAAGCCATTTCTTTGCTTCAAGACAAAGGCCTGTTAACCACTAAAGCTAATGCTGGTGTTTTTGTTGCAGAGCTTTTAGGCGCTCCATTTTCAGTACCATTAACAGATTTATTTTCTACACATGATGAAGCAGTCTTTGATTATATATCTTTTAGAAGCGATTTAGAGGGCATGGCAGCAGAACGTGCTGCAAACTTAGGTTCCGAAACTGATCTCAAAGTGATCAAAGCTATATTTGATAAAATGCAAGCGGTGCACGAACTAAAAGATCCAGATCAAGAAGCTTCTTTGGATGCTGAATTCCATATGGCAATCATTGAAGCATCCCATAATGTATTCTTATTGCACATGGTTAGATCTATGTTTGAAATGCTGAAAAAAGGTGTGTTTTACAACCGTCAAATTATGTTTAGCCGCCATACTACTCGTGGCGCTCTATTAGAGCAACATAGAGCAATATGTAATGCTATTCAAAACCGCAACCCGAAGGCAGCACGTAAGGCTGCAGAAGATCACATGGATTTTATTAAAGCCTGTATGGAAGAGGTAAAGAAAGCTGAAGCTAACGAAATGATAGCAAAACTTCGTCTTGATCACACTGAAACTAACTAAGTATTGATTCTATAAAAAAGCCCTACCAATCATATAGGCCAATAGGGCTTTAAAATTCTCAATTACTTAAATTCAGTGTAGTTTATCTCCCGCATCTTTAATTGCAGTATCGATTAAATTGTTAGCATCCGAAGCCTTCATCTCTGAAGCAATAACATCTTTTGCAGCGGCTATAGCTATAGATACGGCAGCATCTTTTACTTCTTTTACGGCTGCTGACTGGGCAGATACAATCTGATCTTCAGCGGCAGCTAAACGACGCTTAATAGAAACTTTTAAACTTTCCTTAGCAACTACAGCAGCTAACTTTGCTTCTTCTTTAGCATTAGCTACAATCTGATCAGCTTGAGTTTGAACTTCTTTTTGTTTGCGCTCATATTCAGCTAAAATGCTTTGTGCTTCTTCGCGCAAAGAACGTGCTTCATCCAATTCAGATTGAATACCTTTAGCGCGCTCATCTAGCATGCCACTTATTGTGCCTGGTACTTTAAGATATACAAGTAAACCTATGAATAACAAGAAAGCTAACAGTACAACAAAATTTGTATTGTTAAGCGAGATAAAGGGACCAGAAGCAGCAAAAACAGGGCTTGCTGATAAGGCTAACAGTGATGTCAGAGTAATTCGCATCGGATTAACCTTTCATACGGGCAGCAACAGCTGCTTTAATAGTTTTTGCATCACTAGTACCTGGCATCATTGCTTTCACAATATCTGCCGCAGTAGAGTTGGCAACTTCTTGAACAGATTTAATTGCACTTTCGCGAATTTCACCAATGGCTTTTTCAGATTCTGCTGCTTTAGACGCTATTTCCGAATCTGCTTTAGCAATTGCTTTATCTAGATCTTTTTGAATTTCAGATTTTGCTTCATTAACAATATTACCAGCATGCGCTCTAGCCTCAGCCAATGCTAAATTATAAACATTTTCTGCGTTTACAGCAGCACGTTTCATCTCTTCAGCTTTGTCAAGATCACGCTGTATGGCACCTTGTCGTTCAGTCAAAACTGTTGCTATGCGAGGTAATGCAACTCGGCTAAGAATAAGATATAAGACAACTAGTGTTATAAATAACCAAAATATTTGATTTGGAAACGTACTAAAGTCCAGCTGAGGCATTCCTGGTGCAGATTCCGCGCCATTTGCTGTGCCGGTTGTAGTATCAGCCATTATGTTCTCCAATTGGAAAAGCGAGTGGGGAGAACCCCACTCGCGTATCACTTAGTGTGAGAAAACCCACACACTCTCTATTTGCTTAAACCGCAAACATTAATAGTAATGCTACTAGGAATGAGAAAATACCTAAAGCTTCAGCAAACGCTATGCCAATAAACAAAGTTGCTGTTTGCGCTCCAGCTGCTGCTGGATTACGAAGTGCGCCTGACAGGAAGTTACCTGCAACAGTACCAACACCGATACCGGCACCACCCATACCAATACAAGCTAGACCTGCTCCAATGTACTGCCCCAATTCTGCGATATTACCTTCCATGACGATTTCTCCTTTTGATGGAATAGATATAATAATTGTTCAAACGTTAGTGGCTCGGATGCAAAGCATCATTAAGATACACACACGTCAAAATAGTGAAAACATAAGCTTGAATACCAGCAACCAGCACCTCTAGCCCATATACAGCTGTAATAGATATAATTGGTAATGCCGCCCAAATACCTAATGCACCTGCAAAACCTGCGAATACTTTAATCACTGCATGACCAGCCATTACGTTACCCGCAAGACGAATAGAGTGGCTTACTGGGCGGACAAAGTATGAAATTAATTCAATTATAGCCAAAATGGGGCGTAACGCTAACGGCGCCGATGATACCCAAAACAAGCCAAGAAATTTCATTCCGTTTTTATAAAAACCGTAGATAGTAACTGTCAAAAATACACCCATTGCCAGACAAGCTGTTACAGCAATATGAGAAGTTGTTGTGAACGACATTGGCAATAAGCCAAGAAAGTTGGATACTAAAACAAATATAAATAGAGTGAAAATGTATGGAAAGAATTTTAGACCCTCTTTACCAGCCACATCTTCAATCATTTTGTATACGAAGCCGTATGCCATTTCAGCAATTGATTGCATACGTGTTGGTATTATCGCACGCTTTCGCGTACCTACAACTAACAGCAAGACAACTGCTAAAATAGCAAGTCCCATCCAAAGTGTAGCATTTGTAAAGCTATACCAATGAATTGGGCCGTCACCAAACAATGACTTAATTTCGAACTGATCCATTGGATGGATGTTGAAACCATTACCAGCTTCTTCTTTAGCCACGGGCTTATTCCTTCTTCTCTAACAACTAAGTTTCGTCGTCATACATCTCTGCTTTACCAGATGGAGGCGTCACACCATCCAACATCGAATTCTTTCTTTGAACCTCAGCTGCAGTACGCATCATAGTGCGCACTCCAGCAGCAAAGCCCAACATCGTGAATAAGATCAGAAACCATGGCAGCGAGCCAAACAGATTATCTAGACCATATCCAATTCCAAGTCCCATGAGCATTCCCACAACCAACTCAGTTACCATCCGCCAACCCATTTGCGCTCCTGAGTAGTGGTTTTCATGCGCGGGCTCTGGTTCAGAACGTTTACGCTTTGCCACCAACTTTTTATTCAACTCATCGAGACGTTTTGGGTCGATTGGATCAGCCATAAACACCTCACTTTAAACAACTGGGGATAGTTCAGGATGTAATAGGCCGAGACCCTCTTAGAGTCAACGAATTTAACTATATAGTTAAATAGACTATCTAGCTGATAAATTTACATTTAATTCTATATATATAGTTTAAATTCCAACAAATTAAAACTCGTTATATAGAATTAGTATAAATTTTATATTCAACCTTTTGGTTGATAAACAATATTTCATAAAACTTATAATGTGCGTATTTTATTAAATGGGTTATTTAATCCAACAGTTGACCTTTAAGTTAGATAAAAGATAGTGAAGTTTATGACACACAACCTAGATCAAACCTTCGCTTCTCTTGGTGACCCAACACGCCGCCAGATTTTAATAATGTTATTAGAGGATGATATGGCTGTAACTGACGTTGCTGAACCATTTGGCATATCGTTGGCTGCAATATCAAAGCATCTACAGATTTTGACTAGAGCCGGGCTCATATCACAGGAAAAACGTGGCCGTGTAATATGGTGTAAATTACAAATGCACGCAATGCGCGACGCAGCAATATGGATGGAAAGTTTTGGCCAATTGGAGCAAGTCAATCTAGACATTTTTGAAGCATTTCTTAAAGATCAAAAAATTCAAGTTGATTAGTTAATTTTAAAGTGGACCCGCTTTATTCTTCTCGCTTAATGCGCATAATATTTTATTTTATTAATGACCCATCAAGAACATAACGTAAAATTTGTGCAACTTGCTCAGACGTTTCTACAACAGCTAATGCAGCCGCATCAATTTCTTTTAAAGGGTGTTGGTGTTCTGGCTGATGCATCACAATAATAGATTTCCCCAGAGCACACGCCTGGCCAGCATCAAACGCAGCATTCCATTGTTTATATTTTTCACCAAATCGAACAACAACAATATCAGCATCGCCTATTGCTTTGCGCGTACGAATTGCATTTAATTTAGCACCTTTATTGTCATGCCAAAATTTATTATTTTCAGCGCCCATAATGGCTACGCCACAATCGTCTGATGTGTCATGGTCCGTGACTGGAGCAGAAAATTCTACGTTTAGACCTACACAGCCCGCTGCAATTTCTTCGCGCCAATTAGAGTGAATTTCACCTGCTAAATATACATTTAATACCATGTTAACCCCTTAAAACTCCACCAGTTACTTTAGCAACCTTGTCAATTATTTTAGCAGATACTGTTTCAATATCCTTATCAGTCAGAGTTGCATCTATTGGTTGTAATTTAATAGTGATTGCTATGGATTTTTTACCTTCACCCATCTGCGCCTCTGCTTTTGACCCCTCAAAAACGTCAAATATAGATGCACCCAAAATCAGTGCTTTATCAGCACCTTTAGCAGCATTTAGCAATGTTAAGGCTTCTATTTGAGTATCTACAACAAAAGCAAAATCACGATCAACCGCTTGCAAATCGCTGACCTTTAAAGCTGCGCGCGTTGATGTTTTTTGTTTTGGCTGTGGTGGGTTTTCCAAATGAATTGCAAATGCTACTGCTGGCCCTTTAATGTGAAAGGCATCAATAACCTTTGGATGTAATTCACCAAAAGCACACATCACATTTTTTGGACCCAATGAAAGCTTGCCCGATCGTCCAGGATGCCACCATGCCTTGGCTCCTCGTAAAACCATCAGTTTCTCTGGCGCTCCGATTGCAGATAAAATTGCCTCTGCATCTGCTTTTGCGTCAAAAGTATCAACTGAACGGCGTGCGCCATGTGCATCTCGAGGGCCCGTGTGCCCAATTAATAAACCTGTAGCTAAAAGTTCTTGTTCCTCAGGTTCACCTCCATGAAAAACAGGCCCAACTTCAAATAAAGCCATGTCCATTATGCCACGCGCTTGATTTCGTTGAGCAGCCTGTAAAAGGCCAGGCAACAATGATGGGCGCATATGACTCATATCTGAAGAGATTGGATTACCAATCATAACAGCATCACTGCCACCACCGAACAACTCTGCAGATACCTGATCAATGAATGAGTATGTTACACACTCATTATATCCTAGTGACGCAATAGTACGCCGCGCCAGAGCTTCTCGCCGTTGCATAGCCGTCAAAATAGGTTTTGGGATTCCATCAGACAATCGCGGCAATGGTACTCCTACCAATTTGGTCAATGACGCAATTCGCGCAACCTCTTCCACGAGGTCCGCAGAACCAAGCACATCAGGACGCCAGCTGGGCACATGGGCTTGATCGCCTTCAATCACAAAACCTAAATCAGTCAAATATTTTACTTGATTTTTAGCAGATATTTCCATTCCAACTAATGATTTTACTCGATCAGTATCTAATGTGTATGAACGCGATACATCTGGAACTGTACCTGCAACAATCATTTCAGACGCATCACCACCTGCAAACTTTTGAATCATTGCAGTTGCATGATCACAACCATTTGGAGTGAATACAGGATCAACACCACGCTCAAATCGATAACGTGCGTCAGAATTAATTTTTAACTTACGTCCTGTTATAGCAATTTGCGTTGGGTTCCAGTAGGCACTTTCAACGAATACATTTACAGTATTTTCATCACAACCAGCGGCTAAGCCACCCATAATACCTGCAATACTTTCAACACCATTATCATCAGAAATAACCATCATGCCTTTTTGTAGTGTATATTCCTTATCGTCTAAGGCAGTTATCACTTCACCACCTTTGGCTCGGTGAATACATAGATTACCAACAATTTTATCCATATCAAAAACATGTAGTGGTCGGTTGCGGTCATAAGTATAATAATTAGTTACATCGACTAACAATGAAATTGGGCGTAATCCAATAGCACGTAAGGCTGATTGAAGCCAAGATGGACTAGGGCCATTTTTGACACCTTTAATTACTCGACCTATAAAAACAGGGCAGCCATCCAATGTATCATCATCAATTTTAATCTGTAAATCAGACGTAAACTTTGGATCTATTGGAGCAACTAAATCACGTTTAATTAGTGTACCCAAACCGCGTGCAGCTAGATCACGAGCTATTCCACGGACACCAAGTGCATCTGGTCGATTTGGCGTAATCGCAATTTCAATTATAGGGTCAACAGTTTCAGGTCGATTACTAATCAAATAATCAGTAAACTTAGAGCCCACTTCAGGTTTACCATCCAGCTCAATAATTCCATCGTGTTCGTCTGATAATTCCATCTCACGCTCGGAAGCCATCATGCCATATGATTCAATGCCACGGATCTTACCAACCCCAATTGTTATATCCAAGCCAGGAACATAAACTCCAGGCTTTGCAACAACTACATAAATACCCTCACGCGCATTTGGTGCCCCACAAATAATTTGTAGCTCACCTTCATCAGTATCAACCTTACATACTCGCAATTTATCTGCATCAGGATGCTTTGCAGCATGATTTATATAACCAATCGTAAAGTCTGATAATTTATCAAGTGGGTTTACAACCTCTTCAACTTCTAACCCTAGGTCAGTTAATGCATACAAAATATCATCTAGAGATGCCTCTGTTTTAAGATGCTCTTTAAGCCAAGATAATGTAAATTTCATAGGTCTACCGTATATAGATTTTTATTATGATTTGGTTAAACGAAAGCGCGTAGAAAGGGAAGGCTTCTCGCCATACTCAATATTTCCAACACTTTCTAAAGTAGCAATATAAATTATAAATTTATTAAAAACTAAAATGTTTATTATGAAGATTTCTTAGGAACTCCCTAAAAATATATCACCTATTAACGATTAATTCCATCATGCAGATTAGGCGTATCTAAACTTGCAAAGCCATAGTGACGCAACCAACGCAAATCACTATCAAAAAATGCTCGTAAATCTGGGATCCCGTATTTAAGCATTGCCAAACGATCAATACCCATACCAAAAGCAAAACCTTGGTAAATATTAGTATCAATACCACCTGCAGTTAAAACTTTGGGGTGTACCATTCCAGAGCCAAGTATTTCCATCCAGTCATCACCTTCGCCAATCTTTAGCTGACCCCCAGCCCAAGAACAGCGTATGTCCACCTCTGCGCTTGGTTCAGTAAATGGAAAGTGTGACGCACGAAAGCGAAGCTCAATGTCATCTACTTGAAAAAATACACGGCAAAATTCTTCAAGGGTCCATTTCAAGTTTGCCATTGAAATATTTCTATCAATACACATACCCTCATATTGATGAAACATTGGTGTATGTGTTTGATCATAGTCTGCGCGATAGACTCGGCCAGGACAGATAATTCGGCACGGTGCACCATGCGTTTCTAAATGACGGATTTGTACTGGGCTTGTGTGCGTACGCAAGACATGAGCAGGACGTTCATCTGCAACGTCGCGATGCATATAGAACGTATCATGTTCCTGACGCGCTGGATGTTCAGGCGCTATGTTTAGCGCATCAAAATTATAATAATCATTTTCAATTTGCGGACCTTCAGCTACTGAGAAGCCTAAGGATGCAAAGATAGCAACAATTTCTTCTGTTACTTGTGAAATAGGGTGTAGCGTTCCCTGGCGACGCGGGCGCCCAGCCATAGATACGTCAAGCCATTCAGATTGCAGTCGCTCATCTAAAGCTGCATCAGAAAGTGCTATCTTTTTAGCTATCAATGCAGAATTTATTTCATCTTTTAAGGCATTCAAAGCAGGGCCTGCCACTTGTCGTTCTTCTGGGGTCATTTTTCCCAGTTCACGCATCTTTAAACTAATTTCACCTTTTTTACCTACTGCCATCACACGCAAATTTTCAAGCGTAGCTTCATCTACTGCACCAGATACAGCGCTTAGATATTTTAATTTAAGGGCGTTAAGAGCGTCCATGATTATGTCCTTTTAATTGTTAAATTAAGTATCACAACAGCCCTTAAATGCAAGTGTTTGCATTACAAATTATAATTCAATACTAATCAGTAAATTTTAAATAAATATTAATGCTATTATTTTAGCACTAGATAAAT
>CAJWNQ010000012.1 GCA_913043905.1 uncultured Paracoccaceae bacterium
CAGTTGCCATTTTGGCTTCAAAGCCTAAGGCTTCAAATCGAGAAATTTGCTTCTTAAGAATAGCTCGTGGGGAATGAGGGATAGGTTGGTAGTTGTGGTGATCTAAGATATCACACAAGACCATAGCAGAACCTTCAAGCCAAGGCACTGGCCTTATAGTTGTCAAATCCGGCTTCATCACATAATCACCGTATCCGGATTGCCAGCTTGTTGAGGCATAGCCATCAGGCGTTGCCATCTCAAGGTCAGTCGCTAACAAGTAGTTACAGCAGTGGGTTTCCTCAAACGAGGTTTCCACAAAATTTACGCCATGAAAACGTTTACCCATCAATCGGCCTTGCATGTCTACAAAACATACAAGTACTGTATCAATTGATCCATCTTTAACCTTAGATTTTAATTGCTCAAAGGGCATATTTTTTGACATATTGATCCTTCATTCTTAATTTTTTGACATAATGATTTAATTTGTAAAAATATATTAGCCATATATATAGGTAAAAATCTGTTTAAATATTACCTGTCTTTTTTCTGTTAAAAATATTTAATACGACAATTAAAGTAAAGTATAGCTACAATTATATTTCTAAATATGCATGTAATACTTTTTATTTAATTATCTTAATACAGTTTTTTAGAATTAACAAATAAGTATTAACTTATTGAAATTTATGTAATATAAATCTTTAAATTACAGATAAAAGGTGTTTAATTATGGTCGACAAAGAAATTCAAATGCGGCTTAATTTTGCAAAAAAGTTGACAAAAAAAGCAGGTGAAAAAGCCATAGTCTATTTTGAATCAATTGGTGACCTAATCGTTCAACAAAAGGGTGCCCAAGATCTTGTTTCAAATGCAGATTTAGAGGTAGAAGTTTTTATACGTGAATGTATTGCTGAAAGTTATCCAAATGATGGTATCGTTGGCGAGGAGCATGCAAATGTTGAAGGTAAATCTGGCTACACTTGGGTAATAGACCCCATTGATGGAACGGCAAATTTTCTAACAGCAATTCCATCATGGTGTGTTGTACTTGCGTGCGTTCATAATGATGAAACCAAATTAGGCGTTGTATATGAACCCAGTCATAATGAAATGTTTTGGGGTGCAATGGGTACAGGCGCTTTTTTAAATGATAAACCTATAAAGGTATCAGCTTCAACTTCCCTGGATGTTGGAAGTACAGGTATAGGAATGAATGGACGCACTGCAACTAATCTAACTGTATCTTACATTGAAAAATTAGTTGATCGTGGGGGGATATTTTATCGTAATGCATCGGGCGCATTGATGTTATCTTATGTGGCGGCAGGGCGATTGATTGGCTATGCTGAACCTCATATGAATGCATGGGATTGTTTGGCCGCACAGCTTTTGATCGCTGAGGCAGGTGGCTGTGTTGAAAATCAAAGTGCCAATGATATGCTAATAAATGGAGGGCGAGTTGTTGCATCTGGTCCTGGTGTTTTTGATGAGATGGTCAAAATTGCGAATGAAGCATATTCATCTTGAATATTCGTGGGTTCATAAATCATCTTATTTTACTTGTAGGCGTTTTTATTATGATAGCGCCTATTGCACTCATGTTTTTTTCGTCCACTCAGGGTACTGACAGTTTACGGACTAACGGTATGCAGATGAAATTTGGTTCATATTTAGTTGAAAATTACCAAAGTGTTTTGAGTTTTGAGAGTGGGTTTTCTGATCAAGTTACACCCTTAGCTATGCTTATAAACTCAACGGTAGTAGCAATTGGCGTTGCTGTTTTGACTACATTACTGTCATTTTTTACTGCATATTCAATAGTTTATTTTCGCTTCCGCCTTGCTTCAACATTATTTTGGTTAGTATTAATTACTCTCTTATTTCCTTTGGAATCAAGGTTTTTACCAACTTTTCAAATAACTTCTAATCTAGGTTTGATTAACACACATATAGGTATCATATTACCAGTATTGGCAGCTGCTTTAGGTACGTTCTTTTTCCGACAATTTTTTTTAATTTTACCTGAAGAATTATTGGAGGCTGCCCAGCTTGATGGAGCTGGTCCACTCAAATTCGCTTGGGACATATTAATACCATTGTCTTTTGCAAGGGCTGGAGCAATATTTGTAGTTGCATTTATGATTGGATGGAACCAATATTTGTGGCCACTCATGATTAGTACTGATGACACACTCTACACATTAGTACGTGGTATTCGTTTGATTGGGCAGGGTTCCGGTCCGGCCATGGCATTTGCAATGCTTACTATAGTGCCACCATTCATATTAGTGTTAATATTCCAGAGATGGTTTGTAAGTGCATTAAGCGTAGAAAATAAGTTATCTTAATACACCCCTAATTCGTATAGCCTATTGTAAATTATTTATATTAATCTTTCACCAGTTTCTTTATTAAACACCATTGCGTGACTTTGATCAAAGTGTAACCTTAATATACTATCAATAGCAGGTTGTGTGTTCTGATTGGTTTTGAAACAAATTTCTGTAATATAGCCATCAGTTGTGGATGCTCCATTTAAAGCCCCATAAACAAGGTTTTCAGCGCCATGCTGCTCTACAAGATCAACCTGCATTTCAAGTTGCCCATCATTGTTAGGTTCAAGTACATCAGGGCGAATACCTAAAATTAAATCTGTGTTTTCAGGCAAGTCTTTAAATCCAGAGAATTGTAGATCTCCACTGTTTAGATTTTTTCCATCAAATTGAACTGGTATTAAATTTATTTGCGGTGCACCAATGAATGAGGCAACGAATAATGTTGCTGGATTATTATAAAGTTCTATTGGTGCTCCCATTTGTTCGATACGGCCGTCATTTATGACTGCAAGTCGGTCGGCCAAAGTCATGGCTTCAGTCTGATCATGAGTTACATAAATTGAAGTAACACCCATTTTTCTCTGTAGCCGTTTTATCTCAATGCGCATTTGAACGCGTAATTTTGCATCCAAGTTTGAGAGTGGTTCATCGAATAAAAAAACTTTTGGGTCACGAACGATTGCACGCCCCATAGCGACACGTTGACGTTGTCCACCTGACAGTTGATTTGGTTGCCGATCAAGAAAGTCATGAATTCGCAACATTTTAGCAGCATCAGTTACTTTTTGATTAATCTCAGCTTTTGGTAAGCCACGATTTTTTAAACCATAGGCCATGTTTCCTCGAACCGTCATATGAGGATATAATGCATAGTTTTGGAAAACCATTGCTACATCGCGATCAGCTGGTGACACTTTGTTGATTACACGGTCGTCAATTTCTATTTCCCCATCAGTAATGTTTTCCAAACCGGCTACCATTCTCAACATGGTGGATTTGCCACAGCCAGATGGACCAACAAAAACTATAAATTCACCATCTTCAATCGCCATATCAACGCCCTGTACTGCAACTGCACCATTAGGGTAGGTTTTTTTAATATTCTTTAATTTAACTGTAGCCATTACTTTTCACTTTCTACTAGGCCCTTGACGAACCAATTTTGGAAGAACAATACGACGAGAACTGGCGGTAAAGTTGCCAGTATGGTCAACGCAAAAGCTTTTTGGTATTGCGGTAGCTCACCGCCTTCTGAAAGAATTTGGTAAATTTGTTTAATGCCAATTACGAGTGTGTAGTTTTCTTCTTTTGTCGTCATGATTAGTGGCCATAGATATTGGTTCCAGCCTACAACAAACATAATAATTAAAATTGCTGCAATCATAGTTTTTGATAGTGGAATTAAAATATCGACAAAGAAGCGCCAAGGGGTGGCGCCATCTAGACGCGCTGCTTCAAGTAATTCTTCAGGTATTGATTTGAAAAACTGGCGAAAGTAAAATGTACCTGTAGCTGATGCAATAAGTGGAACAATAAGCCCGAAGTTGGTATCGAGCAAACCAAGGCCTGCAACGACTTCGTAAGAAGGTATAATACGCACTTCAAGTGGCAACAATAATGTCAGAAAAATTATCCAAAATAGTGGTGTGGCTAAACGAAAACGAAAATAGACAATCGCATAAGCGGCAAGCATTGAGACTATTACTTTCCCGATTGCAAATCCAATACCTAATATCATACTATTTTTAAGCATGGTTATTCCAAGTACTGACTTCATTACGCCGCCTTGTTCGAATAGGACTTCACGGTACGTGCCTATAAAGTTTGTACCTGGCCAAAATTGCAATCCTTCTCGCAAAATAGTCTCTGCGGAATGTGTTGATGTTGAGAAGGCCACCCAAACAGGAAGGCTCATAAAAATGACACCAATCAAAAGGATCGTGTGATTTAAAATGATACGCCAATTAATATTGCTCATATCTTCATCCTTAATAATGTACTTTGCGTTCAATAAAACGAAACTGGATAACAGTCAGCGCCAATACTATCAGCATCAAAACAACTGATTGAGCAGATGACCCACCAAGATCAGCGCCTCTAAATCCATCTTGGAATACTTTATACACTAGAGTATTTGTTGAGCCCCCTGGTGCACCTCCAGTAGTGGTGTCGATAATGCCGAATGTTTCAAAAAATGCATAGGTAATATTAATTACCATAAGAAAAAATGTGGTTGGGGCGAGCAACGGGAAGGTAATTGTCCAAAATCGACGTGTTGGGCTTTTACAGTCCATCATTGCGGCTTCATTAACTGCTTTTGAAATCCCTTGAAGTCCTGACAAGAAGAAAATAAAGTTTACACTAACTTGTTTCCAAACAGCAATCAGAACCACAACAAAACCGGCATCAAAAGAGTCAAGTTTATGATTAAAATCCCACCCTATAGTATTAAGAAATTTGTATAAATCTCCGATTAGTGGGTGAAACATTAAATTACCCATAAGGCCTGCAACAGGGGGAGCAATTGCATAAGCCCACATCAGGGTTGTTCTATAAGTTCTTGCGCCACGGATGACTTCATTTGCTTTTACGGCAAGTAGTAAAGCTATCCCCAGTGATAAAAATGTAACTAGGACTGAAAATACTGTCGTAAACCACGCAGCTTGACGCCATGAGGCATCACCAATGGTATCAAAATAATTCTTAAACCATACAAATTGTGACGAGAGCCCAAAAGCATCTTCCAATAAAAATGATTGATGAACAGCTTGTGCGGCTGGCCACAGAAAAAAGATAGCAATAATTATAATTTGCGGCGCAATAAATAAATATGGAATCGTACTGTGTTCAAACTGAACGCGTTTCATCTGGTGGTCTCCAGTAAAGTAAATAAGTCTGCTCTATAAGAGCTGCCAACAAAGAATAGAACACTGATGGCGATAAAACGCCATCAGTAAAAGTTATTTATTTATAAGTTGCCGCAAATCTTGCAAGCAATTTATTTGATTCAGCCGTCATCTCTGCAAAAGCTTCATCTACAGAAGATTTTCCTGAGAATATATTATCAAACTTTGAGTACATAACTTCACGAATTTGAACGTAGTAACCAAGGCGGTAACCTTTAGTCCATTCGCCACCTGGTTGGCTTAACTGTAAAATTCCAACTTCAGCATCAGGTGATTTATTATAATAACCTTCTTGCTTTGCCATGTCATATGCTGCTGTTGTAATTGGTACATAACCAGTTGCTTTATGCCAAAAAACCTGATTTTCAGGATTGGTCATATACGAGAAGAAGTCTGCAGTGCCTTTATTTTCTGCATCAGACTTACCACTCATTGCAAATAATGCTGCGCCGCCAATAAATGTTCCTTTTGGCTCGTCAATAACGCTTTTCCAATATGGTAAAAAGGTTGTTCCAAATTCAAAATCAGTAGATTTTTTCAAACCACCAAATGAACCAGATGAACCCATCCACATTGCTACTTTTTTCTGTACGAATGCGTCCTGGTTATCACCCCATGCACGTCCGTAAAATCCGTAATGGCCATCATCTAACCATTCTTTCATTTTACCCCAATGCATTTTCATGCTGTCATTATTATAAAGAATTTCAACATCTGTTGAATCATAACCGTTGTTACCAGTTGCCAATTGTAGATTGTGTCGGCTGTGGAAGTTTTCAGATAAGATCCATGGGCTATGGCTTTGTGCTAAGGCAGTATATCCAGCGTCCTTAAGCTTTGGTGCTATTGCTTCAAACTCTTCCCATGTTGCAGGAGGATTTGCGACGCCAGCTTTTGCAAATGCCTCTTTATTATAATAGAGTAATGGCGTTGATGCGTTGAAAGGCATGCCAATCATTTTTCCATCTGAGTCTGCGTAGAAGTAACGGACACCTTCAATATAATCTTCAATATTAAAACCTTGTCCATATTCTTGCATCAAGTCTGCTACTGGAATTGTTGCTCCTGGAGCGTTAATGATTGTTGCTGCTCCTGCATCAAAAACCTGAAGAATATGTGGTTGTTGCTTTGCACGGAATGCGGCAATACCTGCTGTCATCGTGTCTTCATAACCACCTTTATATGTAGGTATAATTACATAATTGTCTTGGCTTGCATTATAGTTTTCAGCAATTGTGTTTACTGTTTCCCCAAGATTACCGCCCATAGCATGCCACCACTGGAGTTCAGTTTTAGCTGATGCTGGCAGCGCGATTGCAGCAATTCCAGCAGCTAAGATGGTTTTTATAATCATTTTTTTCATTATATTCCCTCTATTTTAAAATATCGCCACAAACTAATTAATTGAAGGGATCTAGAAGTTTCTAGATAAGTTTCAAATTTAACAAAATTATGACGCTATGACTTCATTTTAGTAAAGCTTAATAAAAGTTTTAATTAATTAATTTTTATATTTCTTTAAAAAGCATTTCAGAAATTTAAAAGAACCACGCTATTAAACATAATACAAGTGAATTAATTAGTTAAATTTATAACACATCATTATAATGGATTAAATTTATAATATGATATATAAGTATAAAATGTTGTTGATTAGGGTATGATATAGGTAAAATATGAGTATTAGGCTACGCCAACTGGAAGCATTCCACGCAGTGGGCCAACTTGGAAGTATGACACTTGCTGCAAAAAAGTTGAACATTTCTCAACCTGCTGTAAGTAGACTTCTGGCTAGCTATGCTGAAAATATTGAATTCCAACTGTTTCATAGGCGAAGTGGAAAGCTTGTTCCAACACAAGAAGCTAGATTTTTACTACGGGAAGTAAGTCGCTTGCTCGATAGTTTAATTCATATTGATGAACTTACTAAAAACTTGACAGTAGGTAAGGCCGGGCATCTTAAAATTGCCTGTTTGCCAGGCTTTTCTACAAGCCATATGCCACATATTTTATCTCAATTTTTAATGGATCGACCAAACGTTACTGTGACACTTGAGCCTGATGGTGCAAATCGGATTTTGGAATGGGTAATTGGTGAGCAGTATGATTTTGGTATAACTGATGTGTTATCTGATCACCCTGCAGTGGAATGTGAGCGTATACCAATGCGAACTGTTTGCATAATGGCAGAAGGAAATCCGCTGGCTGCTAAAAAAATTATCACCCCAGAAGATTTAATAAATGAGCCCATGATACACACGCGTCGTGAAAGTGCTTTTTATCGTAATTTGGAAGAGATTTTTTTATCGCATAACGTGAATATTAGCAGTTGGATTGAGACCCGGCAATTTAATACAGCTTGTATGTTAGTTGCAGAGGGCAGAGGGGTTTCAATTGTTAGTGAGATGGATGCGCGTGAACACGAAAGCCGTGGATTAATCATTCGGCCATTTAAGCCAAATATTCCTCATATTCTTATGCTTGTCCGAAATACACAATCAGTTTCATCAATGATTGCATTGGAATTTTTAGAGTTCTTCTCTGAAAGTCTTCGTCGCTTTAGGTTAAATGAAGGTGCAGCTAAATAAATCTGCGCTGATCTCTATTTTTTTGTAAACGACAGTCGAGCCAAATTATATATTTCTTAAATATATAAAACATTTACCATTTGAGATTTTCAGATAGATGGAAATTGCCAATCTGAAAATAAATTAGATGTTTTGCAAAACTCTAATGTTTCAAAGCCAGTAAATAGGCCATCACGTGTAACTAGAACTGTTTGCCAGCCTCGAGTGGCAGCCACAGGTATGTCGGTGTGAAGTGAATCCCCACACATAATAACTTTATTGGGTGCAGTGTTTATTAATGTCTTTTCCAACAATTCATAAACTTTAGAAAACGGCTTATCAAAGAACTGAACTTCATCAATTTCTTGGTCCATTAATAAGTCTTTTACCAACATTTAATACGCCAAAAGCATCAAAAAAATGTGGTATCTTGATCCGCAATATTAAGTAATAATTCAATATCTTCAAACTTGCTTGTTGTCTCAACTTGCGGCATTCGGGATCGAATTTCTTCATATCGTTCAAATATAGATGGATTTGTTGGCATGAATAGTATGTATCCTTTGAGAAGATAACTTTTATTAGTAATATTATACAAAGTTATATCTTATTGTTTAAATATAAAAACAACAAAACAACAAATTAAAGTTATATTATATACGTATTTCATAAAATATTGATACTTAGTATTTTTATTTTGTTGTTTTGTTGTTTTTTATTGTTTAAAATACAAAAACGAATCTAGAAAAGTTTGGGGCAATCTGTGTCAAAAAAAAAGCACAAACGAAGAGACGAAATTATAAGTATTGTGTTAGAGCATGGGGCGGTTTCTGTTGGAACTTTAGCTAATAAACTTGATGTTTCTATGCAAACTATAAGGCGAGATATTGATAAGTTGTGCGAAGGCGATAAGTTAAATAGGCGGCATGGTCGTATTGAACTGGGTGCTGAGTATTTAAATACGCCATTTGATCAACGAGCTGATACTAATTTAGCAAGTAAGCGTGATATTGGTGAGGCCGCTGCAGAGCTTATTCCTGATGGAGTAACTGTCTTTATATCTATTGGATCAACACCGTTAAGTGTTGCGCGTGCATTACGTAGGCGTAAAAATTTAACTGTAATTACAAATAGTCTTAGTGCTGCAATGGTGTTGAGTGATGAATTATCCAATCGTATTATTCTCCCTGGTGGTGAAATTAGGTTGCCTGATCGAGATATTCTGGGGGATGAGGTTTTAGACTTTTTTGGCCGCTATCGTGCAGAGTTTGGAATTTTTGGTGTGGCTGGTGTTGCTGAAGATGGCAGTTTGTTGGATTTTCACTCTACAGAAGTACGCGTACGCGAACGCATTCGAGAAAATGCGCAAATCTCAATTTTGGTAACGGATTGTACAAAATTTGGACGAATAGCCCCAGCTTTTGGAGAGAATATTAGTAATGTTGATCATTTAATTCTTGATCGGCGCCCCAATGTAAAATTTGATCATCTTCTTGATGGTTTGGGCGACCGGCTATTGCTGGCAGAAAGAGTGTAATAATGAGCACAAAACCTTTTGTTGTATTAGATAATGTTGCAAAAAGATGGAATGGTCAGCTTGGTGTTGAAAATATTTCTTTAGACATTGAAGAGGGATCATTCGTGGCACTTTTGGGGCCATCGGGTTGTGGGAAATCTACGTCTTTACGATTGCTTGCAGGACTTGAATTGCCTGATGAAGGTAAAATTTTTATTGAAGGGCGTGACGTTACAACAAGCGCAGCATCAGATCGTAACTTATCCATGGTCTTTCAATCATATGCATTATTTCCTCATCTTTCAGTCGCAGAAAATGTTATTTTTGGGTTAAAAGTGCGCCGAGTGCCAAAAGCTGAGCGTATGGAAAAAATGGCCCGAGCATTAGAAATAACTGGTCTAGAAGGCCTTGAAAGTCGCAAGCCAGGCGAATTGTCTGGTGGGCAACGTCAACGCGTTGCACTCGCTCGTGCAATTGTGGCTGGTCAACGGTTGTGTTTAATGGACGAGCCACTTTCTAACCTTGATGCAAAATTGCGTACTTCAGTTCGAAAAGACATTAAAAAACTACAGCGAGATCTTGGTATTACCGTAGTTTATGTAACGCACGACCAAACTGAAGCAATGAGTATGGCTGATAAAATTGTTTTGATGAAAGACGGCCGTATTCAACAAATTGGCTCTCCAAACGAATTATACAATAGTCCTGCAAACACTTTTGTCGCAGGGTTTATTGGTGCGCCTGCTATGGCGTTAATTGAATCTCACATCCTTGGTGGGGTTGAAGATGGATATAAAATTGGCCTTCGTGCCGAAAATATATCCATCGTTCCCAAGGGTGAAGGTAAACTTTCCTGTAACGTTACTGAGGTAGAGTTCCTTGGATCTGAAACGCTTATTGGATTGGAACACGAGGGTGCTATTGGATTGACGGTTTTACAACCAGGTTTACTGATAATTCCTTTGGGTCAACAGATAGACATAACATTTGATGACCAACATTTGCATTTTTTTGACAGTGCAGGTGAACGCTTACCCGGGTAATAATTACCCACATACTTAACATCCATGGGAGGATAATAATATGAATTATTTAAAGTCAATTAGCATTGCTGCAGCCTTGGCTGCCAGCATAGCGTTACCTGCGAAAGCAGAAACAGAGCTTACAATGTACTATCCAATTGCGGTGGGAGGATCTTTGACCCAAGTGGTTGATGGTATCGTGGCTGATTTTGAATCTCAAAATCCAGATATTAAAGTAAATGCAGTTTATTCTGGTAATTATGATGACACTCGTGTGCGAGCGCTGTCTGCATTAAACTCTGGTGATGGAGCACAATTGGCGGTCATGTTCTCAATTGATGCTTATGACTTAATTGAACAAGAATTGATCTTGCCTTTTGATAGTTTGGTTCAGGACAAAGAGTGGCTAAACAGTTTTTACCCTGCATTAATGGCTAACGGTGTGATTGAAGGTCAAACTTGGGGAATTCCATTCCAGCGCTCAACTATCGTTGCTTATTACAATAAAGATATGTTTCGTGCAGCGGGTCTTGATCCAGAAGCACCGCCATCAACATGGGAGGATCTAATCTCAGCAGGTAAAGCATTAACTAACGATGATACTTTTGGTCTGATGATTCCATCTACAGGTTATCCGTATTGGATGTTCCAAGCACTTGCTATTCAAAACGGCAAAGAAGTTATGTCTGGCGATGGTTTAAATACTTATTTTGACGATCCAACAGTTGTAGATACATTAAAATTCTGGAAATCTTTATCAACTGAACATGGTATCATGCCAACAGGTACTGTTGAGTGGGGAACTTTGCGTCAAGCTTTTCTTGAAGGTCAAACGGCTATGATGTGGCATTCAACTGGAAACTTAACTACGGTCAAAAAGAATGCAAGTTTTGATTTTGGTGTTGCAGAATTACCTGCAAATGTACGTAAAGGTTCACCAACAGGCGGTGGTAATTTCTATATCTTTAAAGATACCTCTGCTGAAGAACAGGCTGCATCTCTTAAGTTAATTAAATTCATGACATCACCTGAACAGGCGGCAGCATGGTCAATTGCAACAGGATACATGGGTGTATCTCCTGCAGCATATGAAACTGAAGCGCTAAAAGCTTATACGAAAGAATTTCCACCAGCAATGGTTGCTCGCAACCAGTTGGAAAATGCAGTTGCTGAATTTTCTACTTTCGAAACAGCACGTGTTCGTGATGGACTTAACAATGCTATTCAATCTGCATTAACAGGTGCTAAAACTCCTGAAGATGCTTTGGCTGAGGCACAGGCTTCCGCAGAGCGATTGCTAAAAAGCTACCGTTAAATAACTTACCGAATACAAACACCGGCCCCATAGTTTTTGTGGGGCCGGTGCCTCTTAATTAGGGTAATAAATTATGAGTAAACATGTTAACATGGAACGACGTAGGCAAGCTATTTATGGGTGGCTAATGCTATCACCAGCTGCGCTTATGCTTTCAGTTTTTGCGTTTTACCCTTCTGGGGCAACTTTTTTTTCTAGCCTTTTTTCGCGCCACACACGCAGAAAACCATCAGAGTTTACCGGATTAGAAAATTATAATGATCTCTTTGCAGATCCAACTTTTTGGTTAGTTGTTAAAAATAATCTTTTTTATGCCGCTATTACTGTTCCTGTTTCCATAGGTATAGCGCTTGCTATGGCGCTTTGGGCAAATTCTAAAATTCCAGCGCGTGGATTTGTGCGAACTGCTTACTTTACTCCAACTGTTTTACCAATGATTGCTGCTGCTAATTTATGGCTTTTTTTCTATACTCCTGGTCTTGGTGTTCTTGATCAAATCGGAGCATTATTTGGCTTTGCATCTGTTAATTGGTTAGGACAGCCTGAAACCGCTCTTTGGGCCATCATCTTTGTTACAATCTGGAAAGAAGCTGGCTTTTTTATGATATTTTATCTTGCTGCACTCCAAACAATTCCGGAGGATTACAAAGAAGCTGCTGATATTGAAGGCACAAGTCGTTGGACATATACTCGCCGCATAGTATTGCCTTTACTAATGCCTACAACACTTTTCATACTAGTTAACGCGATGATAAATTCAGTGAAACTTATTGATCACTTATTTATTTTGACAAAGGGTGGCCCCTCTGATGCCTCAAAATTAATTCTTTATTATATATGGGAAATGGCTTTTGCATTTTTTGATGCTCCACATGCAGCGGCACTGACAATACTAGTTCTATCTGTTTTGTGCATAGTTGCTGCAATTCAATTTCTTTACCTTGATCGCAGGACGCACTACCAATGAAAAGACTATCACATTATGTCGAGTCAGCGGCCGCAATTCTTTTAGCTGTAATCTGGATTTCACCCTTGCTGTTTGCCTTTTGGGCTGCGTTTCATTCAACGTCAGATGCAGTAAATTTTAATCTTATGTCTTCTTGGACCTTAGATAATTTTCGAGTAGCGTGGGACGGTGCTCCATGGCTACAATATTTCTTGAATACTTTTTTGCTAGTAACAATTGTACTCATTGGCCAATTTTTTTTCACAACGTTAGCAGGGTTTGCATTTGCAAAACTTGAATTTCCAGGAAAGAACTTTGTTTTTATTTTAGTTTTAATGCAACTATTTATTTTGCCAGAAGTTCTTATCGTGGAAAACTACGCTATGGTATCTCGACTTGGATTGTTTGATACACTTTTCGGTGTTGGCATGCCTTATATGGCAAGTGCCTTTGGAATATTTTTGATGCGCCAATCATTTAAATCTGTTCCAATTGAGTTGCATGAAGCTGCTCGCATTGAAGGTTGTGGATTATTGGGAATACTTTGGCGGGTTTATGTGCCATTAGCTAAGCCAACTTACCTTGCATATGCGCTTGTTTCAGTCTCGACACATTGGAATAATTTTTTATGGCCGCTAATCGTCACTAATTCTCCAGAAACGCGACCATTGACTGTTGGACTTTCAATTTTTGGAGCACCAGAAAATGGTGTGGATATTAGCATTATTTCGGCAGCTACAATGATGTCAGTTGCCCCATTGTTAATTGCATTCCTTGTCTTTCAAAGACAATTTGTTCAAGCATTTTTACGTGCTGGTATTAAATGACAACAATTCTACAGATTTCAGATACCCATATCGCGCCAAAAGGCGTCCTTGTATCTAATAGTTTAGACACTAGTGCTTCACTTGAAAAACTAGTTGTTAGATTAAATGAAAAACGTTCTCAGTTTGGCGTTATAGATTGTGTATTAGTCAGTGGCGACATTAGTGAAGATGGCAGTGTAGAAAGTTATAACCGATTTAAAAAAATTTTAGCCCCGTTAGACTTACCAGTTTTTGTTATTCCAGGAAATCATGACCTACGTGATCCTATGCGTAATGCTTTTATGAAGGATGGCATTTTTCCAAAGATGGGTAATCTGAATTGGCATAAAAAAGTTGGTAAGGTTCACCTGCTTGGGCTTGATTCATTAATTGAAGGTAAAGGTAGTGGTGTTTTGACGCCTGACACGCTACAATATCTAAATGATACTTTAAATAAGATTAAATCTGAGCCAGTACTTTTAGCTTTGCATCACCCTCCATTTAAGTCGGGCATTAAATTTATGGATGAAATTGGGTTAAAAAATATTGATATGTTTGTGAGAATAATTTCAAAATTTACTGGTGAGATGCGGATCGTATGTGGTCATATTCATACTATGATGATGGTAGGCATAAATAAACATATGGTAGTTTCAGCGCCTTCTTCATGCAGTAGCTTTGCTTATGATACGCGTTCTAACGCTCCTGTTGGGTTTATGGATGTAGAGGGTGGTTGCTTGCTACACCGATGGAATGATGGATTTAAAACAGTACGTATTGGGCCTACTTGTGGTTCTGGACCATTTCCCTTTTAATAAATTATAATATAAGAAAGCATTCAAATGAATGAACCAAACCTATTGCTGTTTTTATTAAATATTGCTGGCTCAGCTGCTTTGTTGATTTGGGCTGTACGCCTGGTTGGAACTGGAGTTGAGCGTGGATTTTCCAATCAACTCCGTACTTGGTTGCGGCGCTCTGGTAATAATCGGTTTTTAGCAGCATTCTCGGGAATGGGCGCAGCAATATTTTTACAAAGCTCAACGGCAGTGGCTATTCTTATTTCAAGTTTTGTTGCTAAAAGTGGTTTGGCTGCGGTAAGTGGGCTTGCAATATTGTTAGGTGCTGATCTTGGTTCAGCAATTGTTGCCCAACTTTTGATGGTTCGGTTATCGTTTCTTACTCCATTGCTTTTACTTATAGGTGTATCATTATTTTTGCGTGCTAATGGCAGCAGTGGCCGTCAAGTAGGGCGTATTCTTATTGGTTTGTCCTTGATTTTTGTATCTTTGGATATGATCCGTGCTTCAACAGGGCCAATTATGGCAAACCCTGGTACGCAAATGGTAATGGAATACTTAGGTCGCGATCTTTTAACAGCTTTTATTATAGGAGCTACCTTTGCGTGGGTAGTACATTCGAGTGTTGCAGCTGTTTTGTTATTTGTCACATTGGCCTCACAATCTATTCTGCCGTTAATGGCAGCAGCTGCAATGATATTAGGAGCAAATTTAGGAGGCGCATTAATTGCATACGTGCTAACTTTATCGGCTCCTATAATTTCGCGTCGTATAATTGTTGCTAACCTTCTATTACGTGGAAGTGGTGCTATTCTGGCAACGTTATTAATTGTCTTTGTGCCTGATATTATTTTTTTATTAGGATCAAATCCTGCTCGGCAAACAATTAACCTGCACCTTGTATTTAACCTGTTCCTATTAATTATAGCTTTGCCGTTAACTGGCATTATAAGCCAATTATTATGTCGTTTCATGATAAATAAAGTTTCGAATGATCAAGGTATGGAAGTGACAAGTGCGCTTGATCCTGCTGTCTTGGATCGACCTCAGCGTGGTCTTGATTGTGCAGCACGAGAATTATTAGGAATTGGACAGAAAATAGAGCAAATGTTGATTAAGATTGAGCCTCTCTATGATACTTGGGACACTGAGAGTGCTAAGGTAATAAAAAAACAAGATAAAATAATTAAACAAATTCATTTAGATGTGAAACTGTATCTAGCTCGCCTCGGAAAAAATGGTTTAAATGAAGATCAGGGAAGTAGGTCAATGGAGTTAGCTGCGATTTCTTCTAATCTTGATGCAGCCTCCAATGTAGTAGCTCGCAATATGCTTGATCTTGCCAAGAGATTAAATAATCAAGGTTTGCACTTTTCACCTGAAGGGCGAAAAGAGATTGGCGATTTTTCCGATAGAGTATTGAGTAATGTTCAACTAGCTTTAAATGTAATGATGAACCAAAATCCAGCTGAAGCACGTGAATTAGTTGTTGCAAAAGATAAGGTTCGCCGTGTTGAACAAAAGTTACAGCGCCAACATCTTGGCAGGTTACGAGAAGGTCTAGCGGAGAGCATTGAGACTAGTAATATTCATCAGGAAACATTACGTGCCTTAAAATTGATAAACACGTCATTTTCAATAGTTGGGTATTCAATACTTTCAAAGTCAGGTGATCTGTTGAAGAGCCGACTCATCTAATATTTTGCTGATTGTTAGGAAAGTATGAGACTTTAGTAGCCACTTACTATCACCTGTAAAGGAAAATAAAAAAGTCATTATATTGGATCTGGTAGTTATAACAAATGTTTGCATGTTTTGATTGGAAATTTCTGATGATATTTAAAAATCCAAGTAATGGTTATCAAGAAAAGGTTACTGGTTTTGCTTTCTTGTGGGCGTTAATGTTTGGGGTGCTTTACTTTGCCTATAAAGGCGTATGGAGGCACTTTGTTATCGGGGTAATCTTGAATTTTGTTACTTTAGGTACTGTATGGTTAATCTATCCGTTTTTTGCTAAAATAATTGTGGTAAATCAATACAGAAAAAACGGTTGGATTGAAATAGACGAAGAATAAATTTTTTAACTTTTCCTTCAATTGTAGTCATAAACTGTATTATTTTGTTCCATCTGTCTTGTTTTCTTCTTCAATGGGGACATCTTTTTCTAGCCAATCAAGAAGCTGTTCTAGGCCCCCATTTGGTAAGTAATCTAGATCCAATCTAATTTGTTGAATCCAGTATTCCAAAGATAGATCTGACATATTAATAGCACCTATTAATTATTATCTTATAAATTTTTTAATAAAATAATGTTACAAATGAAAATATATTTTAGAGTATTCTAGTGGGTAGTTGGAGGTTTTTGAGATAAACTAAAAATTGGAACTGGGTAGCGTTCCAACATTATTCTAAGTGCCAGACCAATATTCTCTGCATGGGCTACTAGAGTAACTGCTGTATCACCTGAAACAAGATTATATGCAAAAAGTTCGGCGTCTTTAATATCACCTAAAGCTGCAAGGGATATCATATTAGCTATAACACTTTCATCGCCTCCAAAACATGTACACTCTACTTCGTGATGCATAACTTTCCGGCGTGATTTTGTTGCAAGGCAAACAAAAAATTCTTCAAACCTCTTGAAATAATAGCCACCATGATCTGCGCCAAAAGCTAATGTAAAATCTTTTTCAAGCGCTTTTCTTGTTTTAAAAGAGCCAGCCATCATTCTAAAATATATTATCGCAGTCATTTCTAATAAAGGAAGCTCTTCTAATTGACCTACAGGGGCTGCCCCTCTGAAATTTTCATAAACGTTCATTATTTATAGCCTCTCTTATAATAGCATGCTTTTTATTTAATCTTGAGTAAAACAGTCATGTAATTACTAAATAATAAGATTTGAGGTCATAAGTCAATACCTGAGTAAAATGATAAGGTATTATATTATATAAGAATTAATTTTTTTTGATTTATAAACTTATATTTTTGGGGGTAATAATTTTTAAAAAAGATTCTAAAATTCATAACCTAAAGGATTATAATTTTCTAAGGCTAGGCTATAAGTTAAAATATTTTAAATTCATCAAAATATACATGCATCACATAATTTTTTATAATTAACGTCAATATTTTAATATTTTTGTATGATATTTATGAACGATCTACACATTCTTTGTTATTTTAAATTGTTTTCCTTGATGATTTTTTACTTGCACGTTATCTTTATGGGTGAATTCTGAAAGATGAATATATGTCTACTCCTGCGTCAACCCGATCCGTATCTGAAGATCGAGAGAAAGGTAAAAACGTCAGTGCACTACGTGGATTACTTCCTTTTTTAAAGCCCTACAAATGGTTGGTTGCATCAGCATTATTCATGTTAACTTTTACGGCAGCTATTTCATTGATTTTGCCTCTTGCAGTACGTAGCATTGTAGATGGTTTTGGTGCTGATTTAGATAATTTAGATGGCTATTTTATTTATGCAATTTTTGTAGCGTTCTTATTAGCAGTTGGATCTGCTGTAAGATATGCACTTGTAACAAGATTGGGTGAACGTGTTGTGGCAGATATTCGCCGCGCCGTTTATGATAAAATGATAGGCATGAGTCCTGCTTTTTATGAACGTGTCATGACTGGCGAAGTATTAAGTAGAATAACTACAGACACAACATTGATACTATCTGTGATTGGATCCTACTTATCGTATGCTTTACGTAATGCAATTATTTTTGTTGGTGGTTTAATCTTATTACTTATTACATCTGCAAAATTGACAGGATTAGTATTATTAATTGTTCCATTCATTTTAATTCCAATTTTTGGAATTGGACGCCGCGTAAGAGTCTTGAGTAAACTTAATCAAGATAAAATAGCTGAAAGTTCAGGAAACGCGTCTGAAAGCTTACTAGCTTCCCAAACTGTCCAGGCATTTACTCATGAGGCGGCTTCAAGGTCCCTTTTTGGTAAGCTTACTGAAGAAGCTTATGATGCAACACGCAAACGTGTAACAATTCGCGCAATTATGACCGCTATAGTTATCTTTTTAATTTTTACTGGTATTGTTTCCGTAATTTGGATTGGAGCGCGTGACGTTCAGTCTGGTGAAATGACAGCAGGTGTTTTAGTACAATTTGTTATTTATGCTGTTTTAGTTGGGTCATCAGTTACAGCTTTTGCTGAATTTTGGGGTGAGATGCAGCGTGCAGCTGGTGCAACTGAACGGCTAGTTGAATTGTTAAATTCTGATGATATTGTTAAAGACCTAATTAAACCAGATACATTAAATTTGCCCGTAATGGGAGACGTAAGTTTTGAGAATTTAACATTTTTCTATCCATCACGCCCTAAATTCGCTGCGCTAGATGGCTTTTCTCTTGATGTGAAACGTGGAGAGACTATTGCACTAGTGGGGCCATCAGGCGCAGGAAAATCAACAATTTTTCAACTTTTAATGCGCTTTTTTGATCCAACATCAGGCCAAATAACTTTAGATGGAAAGCCCATTCAAACTTTAGCCCGTGAGGATTTTAGAAAACATTTGGCTATAGTAACCCAAGATCCAGTAATTTTTGGAACAACGGCTATGGAAAATATTAGATTTGGCCGCCCTGGAGCAACTGATGCTGAGGTTATTGAGGCAGCTAAAGCATCCGCTGCACATGATTTTTTAATTGCATTACCTGATGGATATAAAAGTTATGTAGGTGAGCAGGGTGTCATGCTCTCAGGGGGTCAAAAGCAGCGCCTTGCTATTGCTCGGGCCATCTTGCGTGACGCACCTGTGTTATTGCTAGATGAAGCTACCAGTGCTTTAGATGCAGAAAGTGAACATGCTGTTCAAAAAGCTGTTGAAGCATTAGCCCGCTCACGAACTACGATTATTATTGCGCATAGGTTAGCAACCGTAAAAAAAGCGGACCGGATTATTGTTGTTGATAATGGCAAAATTGTTGCTCATGGCACTCACAAAGAGTTAGTCTCTCAAGGTGGGTTATATGCGCGATTAGCAAAGTTACAGTTTACTGATGAAATCATATAAAGCATCCAATAAGTAAGAACGCTGTTTTTCAAAATTTAGCTTTTACTCTAGCTATTTTAAAGTTGTTTAGATTATTTAATACTATCATATATTTGAAGTTATAGCTTTTGTGCCTTATCTTTAATTTACTGTGAAAATTAAGAAAGCTTAAGATGACAAAGTACTTTGCAGATCGTTCAGATTTCGTGCGTTTAGAAAATGAAATGCCGCTTGAAGATTGTTGGACTTCTAAGACGGTTTATCAACGCTTATGTCAAACTCGTAAAATTCATGGTAATAGACCAGCTATTAGTTTTCAGATGAAATCAGGAAGTGCTGATAAAAATATTACTCTAAATTATGACCAGTTAACTGATCGCGTCACACAAGCTGCTAATCTGTTTCGTTCTTTAGGCGTGGGCCCAACCGATGTAGTTGCCTATGTCTTACCAACTAGTCATGAAACTTTAATAACAATGATGGCAGGAATGACTGCCGGAATTGTGGCTCCTATAAATCCGACGCTTTCTCCTAAACATATTGCGGCCCTTCTCAAAGAGGTAAACGCTAAAGTATTGGTTACTATGCGGCCATTCCCCAAAACCAATGTAGCACAAATAGCACATGAGGCTGTCTGTAGTGCAGATTGTGTAAAAACTATTGTTGAGATTGATTTATTGCCGCATCTTAGCGCACCAATCAGCTGGCTTATACCTTTGATACGACCTAAAGTTTCCATTCAACATTCAGCAAAAATCATAGAATTTAACTCAGCTCTTGCTCCTCATAAGACTGAATTAGAGTTCAAAGAAAGTGATGATGACCCATTTTGTGCGTACTTTCACACTGGTGGCACAACTGGAATGCCAAAGATTGTTCAACATCGGCACTCAGGCGCACTTTATAATGGTTGGCTTGGAGCACAAATCTTAATGGATGAACATGATGTTATAATCTGTCCTATGCCATTATTTCATGTGTTTGCGGCATATCCTGCATGGCTATGTGCCATGTCAGCTGGCTCACATATGGTTATGCCAACACCGGCAGGCTATAGAGGAGAAGGGGTTTTTAGTAACTTTTGGAAGCTTGTAGAGCGCTATAAGGGTACATTTATTATTACTGTTCCAACGGCTGCGGCATCATTAATGAATATTCCTATTAATGCAGATATTTCAACTTTAAAAAATGTTTTTTGCGGATCAGCACCAATGCCTATAGAACTTTTTAAAAAATTCCAAAAAATAACTGGCATCTCAATAATTGAAGGTTATGGAATGACTGAGGCCACTTGTTTGGTATCCTGCAACCCACCTGATGGCAAAAGAAAGATTGGGTCTGTTGGCTTACCTTTACCGCATACAGATGTTAAAATTTTTCTAATGAATACCATTGATCAGGAAGTAGAAGCTTGTAAATTTGGTGAAGTCGGAGAGGTTTGCATTAATAACCCAGGAATTACAGTTGGTTTAACCTATACTGATCAAGAAAAAAACAAAGTGTTATTTGTTAATGAAAAATATTTGCGAACTGGTGATTTAGGATATTTAGATTCTGATGGTTATTTGTGGTTAACTGGACGATCAAAAGATATAATTATGCGCGGTGGTCATAATATAGACCCTTTGATTATTGAGGAGGTGTTATCTGGCCATCCTGCAGTTAACTTTGTAGGTGCAGTAGGTCAGCCTGATATATACTCTGGTGAGCTGCCTTGTGCATACGTTGAGTTAATAGATAAGGCCGATGTATCAGTTCAGAAATTAATGGATTATGCTTTTGAATTTGTTTCAGACCACTCTGCTCGACCAAAATATATTGAAATACTAGATCAATTACCAAAGACGGCTATTGGTAAAGTATTTAAACCTGAGTTACGCAGATTAGCTATCATACGTGTTTTTGACGAAGCTTTTGCTAAAGCAAATGTTGCTGCCACAGTGAGTAGTGTTGATGAAGATAAAAAGCTGGGATTAGTTGCTAATATCAATAAAACAGTTCCAAAGGTTACTGATGAAGAAGTGCAAGATATATTAAGTAAGTATACTGTTCCTTGGGCTTGGGCTAATTCTAAAAAATGATTGTAAAATATATCTACTTATAAAAATTGTAATGACGTAATCAATTATAAATGTGTTTCTAAAACAATATTATAAATCTCTTAAATTCCAGAAAAATTAGCTTCCATTTCATCACGTGCCTCATCTGATATTTTAGCAAACATGACATCTGGGACAGTAAAAGCATGGCCTGAAGAAAGTGTATTTAATGCCATATTTACGTCTGCTGGCCATACTTTTTTAGCGTTCATAGCTGTTAACATTGTTTCTGCAGCATCTGGTATAAATGGTTCGGATAAAGCTGCATAAAAAGGAATTAGATTTAAAGCAAAACGTACTATTACTGCTGATGCGATTGGATCTTCTTTAAATAATGTCCATGGTGCGGCCGCTTGCAAATATTCATTTCCAATTGACCAAATAGCACGCAAATCAGAAGCAGACTTCCGTACTTCCATTTTAGTCATATTATCTTCGTAGGAATTCAAACGATCTTTTAATTGTTCAATTACGGCCTCTTCACGTGCGCCATACGCCCCACCTTCAGGAACTGCCTCACCAAACTTTGATCGGCAAAATTTTGTAATACGAGAAACAAAGTTTCCAAGTACGTCTGCAAGGTCTTTATTTACACCTTGTTGGAAGCTGTCCCATGTGAATTCTGAATCTGAACTTTCTGGTACGTTAGATAATAGCCACCAACGCCAATAATCAGACGGTAAAATATCTAAAGCTTGGTTCATGAATACGCCACGCCCTTTTGACGTAGAAAATTGGCCACCATCATAATTAAGATAATTAAAAGATTTTATAAAATCAACGAGCTTCCAATTATCATCGGCACCCATGATTGTTGCAGGGAATGAAAGGGTATGGAATGGAACATTATCTTTTCCCATAAATTGAACATAGTTTACATCATCGGCACCTTTGTCAGTGCGCCACCAACGCTCCCAGTCAGCTTCTACTTTACCATTTGCAGCAGCCCATTCCGCGGTTGCTGCTATGTATTCAATGGGGGCGTCAAACCAAACATAAAATACTTTACCTTCCATTCCAGCCCATTCAGCTTTTCCGCGTTTAACGGGTACGCCCCAGTCAAGATCACGGGTAATACCACGATCTTGCAGGCCATCGCCATCGTGAAGCCATTTCTTTGCAATAGAAGTTGTTAAAATTGGCCAATCAGATTTTTCGTTAATCCAGGCATCTAATGTGTTGCGCATTTTTGATTGGCATAAGTATAAATGTTTAGTTTCACGAACTTCTAAGTCAGTTGATCCAGAAATAGCTGAACGTGGATTAATAAGGTCTGTGGGTTGAAGTTGCTTTGTACAATTCTCACACTGATCTCCTCTTGCATCAGGTGATGCGCAGTTTGGACATTCACCTTCAATATAGCGATCAGGTAAATAACGTTTGTCTGTATTAGAATACACTTGCTTTTCACTAACTTCTTCAATCAATCCATTATCAGCTAACTTGCCTGCAAAATATTGGGTGAGTTCGTGATTTTGTATACTAGAAGAACGACCAAAATAGTCGAATGATAAGCGAAACCCATTTGCTAAGTTGGCTTGGGTTTCATGCATTTCAGCGCAGTAATCCGCAACATCTTTACCAGCTTTTGCGGCGGCTAATTCTGCAGGTGTTCCGTGCTCATCAGTTGAACAGAGGTACATTACTTCATGTCCTTTTGCACGACAGAAACGCGCATAGACATCAGATGGTAATTGACTACCAATTAAGTTGCCAAGATGTTTGATCCCGTTGATATAAGGCAAGGCGGATGTGATTAGTGTCCTGTGCATGGCGCATCTCTCTATAATATATCTTATCAGGAAAATTATTTATGGCTTCATTTATTTAAATTTATCTGGATGAGCTTCTCGCGCCATATGGTCTAAAACTGCGTTTACAAAACGTGTTTCATTTCCATCTGGAAAAAATGCTTTAGCCACTTCTACGTATTCAACGATGGCAACCTTAGGGGGGGTCTCATTTATAATAAGTTCTGCTCCAGCAGAACGAAAAACTGCACGAAGCGTTGGATCAATGCGGTCAATTGGCCACTTGGCGACTAAGGCACGATCAGTCATTTGATCTATAGCAGCTTGCTGGTTTACGGCCATAAACAATAATGCATCAAAAAGATCTATATTGCCTTCGGCATACTCTTCTCCCTCGAGGGTAGCACCAAAGCGATGATCCACGAATTGATCACGGACTTCATTCATGCCTTGATCCGACGCTTCCATTTGGAAAAGTGCTTGAACAGCGTATAATCGAGATGCAGATTTCATTTGTTTTTTAGAAGTCATTTTGTCTTTGATGCCTCGCCGGCCATTTGAATAAATTTGGATTTAGGTTTAAATCCAATGTTTTTAGTAATACCAGACAGGTCGCGTGCTAATGCAACTAACTCTAATGCCGCTTGTGATGCCATACCACCACAATTGTCTTCTTGTATAGATGCCATTTCTAATAATTTTTCTTCACTTTCGGCACATATTATGGCTGTGCCTAAAGGATAGCCTTGGCCTGCAATGGTTCCAATACCACGTAATGTTTCAGCATACATGGCGCTTGTGATTAGATCATTTCCACCAGTCAGTATGGATCCAAGTAAAATATAGCCTTCAAAGCGAGTGGAATTTATAATTAGTTTCAATGCAGTTGGTAAATCTAATACGCCCGAGACATTAAAAATTTCATGAGGAATGCCACCTTTTTTTAAGTTAGCAACTGCACCTCTAATTAAATTTTCAGATACATTTGAATAATAGTATGAATTTATTATAGCAATATTAGGTAAATTTCCTATAAATTCAGGCAGATTTATTGTATTTTCTGATGCAGAAAGCATTTTTATAATCCTAAATTTTCTGTGTTTAGCTTGCGTTGCGAACATCGGCTAAGCGCGCCACATAACGTGCTAACGTATCAATTTCCAGATTTATTTTATCTTCAATTTCTATATCAGCCCAAGTTGTGTTTGCTTTTGTGTGTGATATTAAGTTTACTTTAAAGGTATCTACTAAAACTTCATTTACTGTTAGTGAGGTCCCATCTAAAGTTACAGATCCCTTTTGAGCTATAAATCGAGATAAATCTCTAGGTACTTTAAATGTAACAATGGTGCTATCACCTGAAGACTGAATGTTTGTGATTACAGCTACTCCGTCAACGTGGCCTGAAACAATATGTCCACCCAGTTCATCACCCATTTTTAATGCGCGTTCTAAATTTACATTTTTACTAATACTCCAAGCTTTACGCCCAGTATTTATGTTGGTTTTTGAAACAGATTCTGCAGATATTTGTACATCAAACCAGTTTTGACTATTTTCACAACCCTTTGTGATTACAGTTAAGCAGACTCCATTACATGCAATAGAAGCTCCTATATCAACAGTTTCTATGTCATAGGTTGTATTAATGCGCGCACGTAAATCGCCAGCTTGTTCTAATTTAGCTATTTTTCCAACATCAGTTATAATTCCAGTGAACATATAAATACCTTATATTTTTTTATTGAGTACAGCTTCATATTTAAATTTATCATAGAGAGACGGCTAAAGTATAGATAATAAGCAAAAGTATTTTTTAAATTGAAAGTTACGTATAAATTTAGGTTGGGTAAGTAAAACTTTATAAAAATAAAAGTCTCTATTAAATTAGAATTTTATTTAATTAGTTTAATTTTGAAAAGTTAAACTCAAAAATCTTAAATAAAAAGTATTTTTTTAGTTTAAATATGAATTTGACCATGTGCTTATAATATCATTTCCAATTGTGCGTACTTGTTGAAGCTTAAATTGTGGAGCGTCTTTTAATATTTCTATATTCATGGAGCCAAGCGCCGCGACGCCCTCGGAGCCAATTGCCACACCAGCCTGCATTATGATTAATTGATCAACCAAATTTTCTTTCATTAATGCTGCACCTAATTTACCCCCACCCTCGCAAAGCACTCGCGTCAAACCTTTTTTTGCAAGTTTAAACATAACATCTGGTAAATTAAGGCCATCTGGGTTTGATATGCATGGTATGCTTATTGCACCAGTGTTTGACCAGTTATTAAGATCTGTATGTTCACCGTGACATACCCAAACTGGCGTCTTTCGTGCACTGTTTGCTAAATTATTATTAGTATTAATGCGTGCATTACTGTCTAGTATTACACGGACAGGCTGTCGAATGTGATTGCCAAAATTACGAACTGTCAAGTTGGGGTTATCGGCCTCCATAGTACCAGAACCAACCATAACCGCGTCATGAGTAGCACGCAGGTAATGGACGAACCTTCGTGATGGCTCTCCCGTGATCCATTGGCTATCTCCAGTTTGGGCTGCAATCCTACCATCTAAACTAGTGGCAAGTTTAAGTGTTACTATTGGTCTATTCTTAAGAGTTTTTGCAAAAAATCCAGCATGTGCTTGATCTGCTTCTGATTTCATAATATCTAGAGATACAGTAATTCCAGCATCCTTAAGGGCCTGAATACCCTTTCCGGCAACACGTGGGTCTGGATCAACTGTTGCAATTACTACGCGTGAAATACCCGCATTAATTAAAGCATTGGTACAAGGGGGTGTTTTACCAGTATGGGCGCACGGTTCTAAAGTAACGTAAGCAGTAGCTTCGTTAGATGCATTGCCAGCTTGCTTTAACGCAAGGGCTTCTGCATGTGGTCGCCCGCCAGGTTGAGTAAACCCACGCCCAAGTACAATGTTGTTTTTTACAATAACACAGCCAACATTTGGATTTGGCCAGGTTCGACCTAAGCTCCGCTCTCCTATGGATAAAGCTAGACGCATCCAGCGCTTATCTTTTTTTTGGGATACCATTATTCTTCTAAGGGTTCGGGGGGGCGCAATTGTTGAACAAAGTCTTCAAAATCATCAGCATCTTGAAAGTTTTTATAAACTGAGGCAAAGCGTACATAAGCTACTGTATCTATGCGCGCTAAAGTATCCATCACAATAGAACCAATTTTATCACTGGCTATATCTCCTTCGCCCATGCTTTCTAACCGCCGGACAATCCCTGAAATTAATTGATCAATTCGATCAATCTCTACGGGACGTTTTTGCAAAGCCATGCGTATAGAGCGTGCAAGCTTCTCACGATCAAAATCTTCTCGTTTTCCGTTTTTCTTTATAACTACTAAATCACGTAATTGTACGCGCTCGTAACTGGTAAAGCGACCGCCACACGATGAACAAAATCGTCTACGACGAATGGCTACATGATCTTCTGCAGGACGACTATCTTTAACTTGTGTATCTGTATTTCCGCAAAATGGGCATCTCATAACTTTTTCCTTGAGTTTTTAATCTTATTTTTATTACCCTTTCATATACCTATAAACAAGATTTGGATAGAGTCTTGTTGGCAACACTATATGGAGTATTGTTAATAAACATTAATAAATAAAAGATGATGCCTGGAAAATACTAGTGCTTAGTAAATATTGTGTAGCAAGAGCTCCTATTGTGATGAATTCAAGTGCAAAGAAGACAGCAAAAATTAACGTAGAAATAACTCCTAATTTAGCGCCCAATAGATATCTTCTTGTTTACCTATTTTTGAAAACGCTATTTTTCAGAGTTAAATTCTTCATGCAACAAAAAGAGTATCTTTAAAACTTTTTTATCTTTTATACTGTAGTAAATTGCTTTGCCTTCGCGACGAGAGCCAACTAAATCTTCGAAGCGAAGGCGTGCAAGTTGCTGACTAACTGCCGCCTGACGAAGAGATAAAAGGTTTTCTAATTCAGTAACAGATTTTTCACCCGTGACTAAGTGACATAATATCATAAGGCGACCATGATGAGCCATTGCCTTTAAAAAATTAGATGCATCAAAGCCCTTATCAAACATATCCTCAATATTGTAGTTTTCAGATATCTTTTGGTGTATGCTCATTGCCATATCCTAGTGATTTATTTTCAATAATATCGATGTAGCTTTTATGCATTAATTATCAATATGAATTTTTTTTTCTTATCCCAATTTTATCAACAATGGAACCCCCATTTTCAATTTTCCGCGCCGCCTTTAGTGGCAGAGTTATTGAGATAAAACGGATGCCATTCAAAATCCTAATAATTCATCTTCGATAGCATCGATGCCTGCTCTTGCGCATTTATCATCAATATCAGTTCCTGGTGCACCCGACACCCCAATTCCAGCAACAATGGAACCCTCATATTCAATTGGTACACCCCCCCCTAATGGCAGAGGTATTGAAATAAAACGGATGCCAAATGCTTCTTTTCCTGGCTGTGTGTTTTCGTCCAAAGACAATGTTGAAGTGCGAAAACTAACGGAAGTCCAAGCTTTGCGCGTTGCTGTTTCTTGTACGTGTAATCCTGCATATCGTGATTTTACGAATGCCTGAGTCAAGCCAAAGCGATCTACTACTGTAACACCTACCTGATAACCTTCTTCACGACAGAAAATCATAGCAGATACAGCAGCTTTAATAGCAACCTCTGGTTTAAGAACTTTAAACTCTACAAATGCGTCACCTTCCGCTGCGATTACTGGAGAACAACTTATGAGTATAGCTATAATTATTTTTTTCATGATTTTCCCTTTACATTAACATAATTAGGAAGGCCTAATAATATTTTATCTAGTAGCCCCCAAAAAAAATCTTCCCCTGGGTAGCCTTCTATTCGGCCTATTTCTTTGCCAACATTAATAACTACAAAAGTTGGTGTGAACTGCGGGTTACTTACTAAAGTTATACCTTTTGGAATCTTAGAGTGTATATTTATTCTTTTTAGTGGGGCAGTGCGACCTTCAATGGTTTTTGGGTATGCTTCAGAAATTTGATCATTCCATATTTCACACCAGTGGCAACCGTCTTGTTCAAACATAAATAATTGTGTGTCCTGCGCCAAAGAAAAGTTACCATAAAAGCATAGCAAAACTGCAAATAGTATTGACTTCATTTGGTTAACTTTCATAACATATATGAAAAATGTAATGTGTTTTAGTTTTAAGGACAAGCGATTAGATGTTGGATATTACATTCAGTGGGGCTTTAATAGCTGGTTTGTTAAGTTTTTTGTCCCCATGCGTATTACCTATGGTGCCCTTTTATTTATGTTATTTAGCAGGGATAAGTATGGGTGATCTTAAAGGTAAAAGTGCTATACCAACTTGTACTCACCGAAAGCTAATTTTAACTAGTATTTTATTTGCGCTGGGCACTACTACAATTTTTGTACTTTTGGGCTTAGGTGCCTCTGCATTGGGGCAGGTAATTAGGATTTGGAAACAAGAGTTAGCATATGTTGCTGCAGCTTTCTTATTTGCGTTTGGTTTACATTTTTTGGGGATTGTTCGTGTTGGGCTATTTTATAGAGAAACTAAAATAGAATCTAAGGCTGATCCATCAACATTAATTGGTGCTTACTTGATGGGTTTGGCATTTGGATTCGGATGGACGCCCTGTGTTGGGCCTGCCTTAGCGGCTATTTTGATGGTTGCAGGTGGCATGGGTGACATTTTCCAAGGTGGTTTGTTGCTCTTAGTTTATGGGCTTTCCATGACTATGCCATTTGTCATTGCGGCTATTTTTGCTAAACCATTTTTGCGGTGGATGCAGCGAAACCGGCATAGTCTGATTTACGTTGAAAAAATAATGGGTGTAATGCTAATTATTTTTTCTTTTTTAATTGCTACAGGCTCAATGAATTATATTGCAAGCTTTATGATTAAATATATGCCTTGGTTTGCTACAATTGGATAGGAGGTAAATATGAAGCGTTTAATAATATTTTTCACTATTCTAATTACATTTTCTGCCAACGCGGTGCCATTAGGAGATGATGGCCTCCATAAGCCAATGTGGTTGCGCTTAACTTTTAAGAATATGAAAGAGGATCTTGAAGAGGCAAATATAGAAAATAAGCGATTATTAATTATTTTTGAACAGCGTGGGTGTATCTACTGTTCTAAAATGCACGAAGATGTTTTCTCAACGCCTCAAATAGCTAAATTAATATCTGATAAATACTACGTTGTTCAAATGAATTTGTTTGGAGATGAAGAAGTTACAGATTTCGATGGATTTACACTTTCTGAAAAGGAAATGGCTATTCATTGGGGGATTGTCTTTACGCCAACTCTTATGTTTATGCCTAAAGTAATAGACAATAATAAAACTGCAGCACAAAATGCAGTCATCACAATGCCCGGTGCATTTGGTAAATATACAACATTTAATTTGTTAAATTTTGTTTTGGAGAGTGGATATAATAAAAACGAACATTTCCAAAAATATCATGCTCGAAAGTTAGCTGAACAAAAACAGAAAACAAAGTAAATTCAAAAAATAGAATTTGTCTTGCAAGACTCACATTTTAAAACTAGCATATGATTATAGTAAGGCATCAGGGGGGGAACCATATGCGATTACGTAGTTTTATTGTTATTTCGGCAACACTTATTTCCACATCTTCCTTTGCTGAAGATACTGCTCCAGATGCAGTTTCCTTTGGTGAGGACGGAGAGGTAATGGCATCATTAACAGGTGTCGCGGGCGACCCTGTTGCTGGAAGAAAATTATCGATCAGTCGCAAACAAGGAAACTGCTTGGCTTGTCACGTAAATGATGACGCATCTTCAGAATCATTTCATGGCGAAGTTGGACCTGAGTTGAATGGCGTTGGATCTCGGTGGGATACTGCCCAATTACGTGGAATTATTGTTAATTCAAAAAATACATTTGAAGGTACAATTATGCCATCATTTTATCGTGCTAAAAATGGTGCGAGAACATTAAAGAAATTTGAAGGCAAAACAATTCTGTCGGCGCAACAGGTTGAAGATGTTGTAGCTTATTTATTAACATTAAAAGAGGAGTAAGGTATGTCATTAACTCGTAGAAATGCCTTGGTGCTTGGTTCAGCGGCTTTTGTCGTAACTTTAGTGCCTTTGCACGCATTTGCGGCAAGTGAAAAAACAATGGCAGATATTAAAGCATTTTCTGGCGGTGCAGCTGTCAGTAATGGTGGTATTGATTTAACTACGCCAGAAATTGCTGAGAATGGAAATACTGTTCCTGTTCAATTTTCAGCACCAGGAGCAAAGCGTGTCATGATCTTGGCTGATGGTAATCCGTCCCCAGGTGTTGGAACCTTTAATTTTGGTGCATTGGGTGATGCATCTGGCTCAATACGGATTCGTTTAGCTGGAACTCAGGATGTAGTTGCAATTGCTGAAATGGCAGATGGCACATATGTTCAAATAGCAAAAACAGTAAAAGTAACAATTGGCGGCTGCGGCGGCTAGCAGATAAAGGAGAAAGTACATGGCAAAAGCACGTGTAAAGGTACCAAAAACTGCAGCAGCAGGTGAATTGGTGACAATAAAAACATTAGTAAACCATAAGATGGAATCTGGTAGGCGCAAAGGTAAAGATGGTAAAGTTATTCCGCGCAAAATTATTAATGCATTTTCAGCAACTTTTGGGGGTGAAAATGTTGTCTCGGCTAAATTTGAGCCAGCAATTTCAACAAACCCATATTTTCAGTTTAGTTTCACTGTGCCTTCTACAGGTGACTTGGTTATGAAATGGACAGACGATGATGGTTCAACAGTTGAGAAGACGAAAACGATCACAGTCGCTTAAGGCGCAGAAAAGGGAGGATCATATTATGAAGAAATTCACAAAGACTCTGACTTGCGTTTTAGCTTTATCTGCAATCACAACTCTTGCAATCGCTAATGAAGACGCAGAACTAATAATAAATGAAGAGTTAAAAATATCAACTAAAGCTTCTGCCCCTGCAGATAGTGCATTGGATGAGCTTGTTTCGGGCTGGCGGTTTAGAATTAAAGAAACACAAGCTTTGCAAATGGATGATTTTGATAATCCATCCTTTATATTTATCGAACAAGGTGAAGAGTTGTTTGCTAAAGTAGATGGTACTGAGGGAAAGTCATGCGCCTCATGCCATGAAGATGTTGGATCATTTAAGGGATTGCGTGCGGCTTTACCTCGCCACAACTCTTCGTCTGGAAAATTAGACACAATGGAAACAATAGTGAATAATTGTCGGACAGAGCGAATGGGTGCTGAGCCTTGGAAGTGGTCTAAAGGTAAGATGACTGCCATGACTTCATTGATTTCATTTCAGTCTCGTGGGATGCCTATGAATGTAAAAGTGGATGGTAATGTAGCTGATGCTTACAAGATGGGCGAAGAGCTTTATTATACTCGTGTTGGTCAGCTAGATATGTCTTGCGCAAATTGTCATGAAGATAATTATGGTATTATGATCCGCGCTGATCATCTATCGCAAGGTCAAATCAATGGTTTTCCTACATATCGTTTGAAAAATGCAAAAATGAATTCCATTCATGCCAGGTTTAAGGGATGTATGAAAAATATTCGTGCAACGCCATATAAGGAAGGCTCTGATGAATTCCGTGCTTTAGAGTTATATGTGGCATCACGTGGAAATGGTTTGTCCGTTGAGAGTCCATCAGTCCGCAATTAATATTAAATTAGGCCCTGCAAAGGTAAATCGATGCGGGGTTTATTTATTATATAACATTCAATATTATGAATATAAGGCTCTTTACTATGATTTCTAGGCGTGATTTTTTACAAGCGACTGTTGCTACTTCTGCAATTTATGGCGCTGGTGACTTTACTCGTGCAGCTGCGCAACAGTCTTTATCACAGGATAAGTTGTTCGAATTTAAAACTACTGGAAATGTGACTTTGATACATATTACTGACATTCATGGTCAGTTAAAACCTGTATATTTCCGTGAGCCAGAGGTAAATTTGGGTATTGGTATTGTAAATGGATTACCTCCACATGTTACTGGTAAAGATTTTTTAAAATTATTTGATATGACGCCTGGTACTTCAGAAGCTTACGCTCTGACCTATAACGATTTTAGCGCACTTGCAAAAACATATGGGCGTATGGGGGGCTTGGATCGAGTAGCAACTGTGCTGAATTCTATAAGATCTGAACGTCCTGATGCTTTATTGCTTGATGGTGGTGATACATGGCAGGGATCATACACTACACACCATACTCAAGGGCAAGATATGGTTAATGTGATGAATGCACTAAAGCCTGATGCAATGACATCACATTGGGAGTTTACGCTAGGTATTGATCGAGTTACTGAAATTGTTGATACCTTAGATTTTCCATTTCTGGGTGCAAATATTTTTGATAAAGAATGGGATGAACCTGCATACGAACCGTATAAAATGTTTGAACGTGGGGGTGTAAAAATTGCGGTGATTGGCCAAGCATTTCCTTACATGCCTATTGCGAACCCTGGTTGGATGTTTCCAGACTTATCTTTTGGTGTTCGTGAAGAACGTATGATTGAAGTCGTAGCCGAAGTTCGAGAATTGGGTGCTGAATTGGTAGTGCTGTTATCTCATAATGGTTTTGATGTAGATCGAAAATTAGCAAGTCGCGTAAATGGCATTGATGTTATATTAACTGGTCATACTCACGATGCTTTACCTGAACCAGTTTTAGTAGGTTCAACAATGTTAATTGCATCTGGTTCAAATGGGAAGTTTGTGACCCGCCTTGATTTGGATGTTCGAGATGGTGAAGTTAAAGGCTTTGCACACAAACTTATTCCTATTTTTAGTGATGTAATTGCCCCAGATCCTGCTGTTCGAGCTTTAATCGATGAACAGCGTGCTCCATTTACTGACCAGCTTTCAGAAGTTTTAGGTACCACCGATCAAGAATTATATCGGCGGGGTAATTTTAATGGAACATGGGACGATTTGTTATGTAATGCATTAATTGAAGAGCGTGAAGCTGATATTGCGTTGTCACCCGGCTTTCGCTGGGGTCCAAGCTTATTACCAGGACAAGATATTACTCGTGAAGATCTTTTTAATGTAACTGCGATGTCATATCCTGAAGCCTATCGTTCTGAAATGACAGGCGAGTTCTTACATATAATTCTTGAAGACGTTGCTGATAACTTATTTAACCCTGATCCTTATTATCAACAGGGTGGGGATATGGTTCGAGTTGGAGGTATGGGATATTCAATTGATGTATCAAAGCCTCAAGGTTCGCGTATTACTGATATGACTATATTAAAAACTGGTAAAAAGTTAGAAGCAGACAAAACTTACCAAGTTGCTGGCTGGGCTTCAGTAAATGAAGAAACTGAAGGACCTGCGATTTGGGATGTAGCAGAAAGCTGGATCAAAAAACAAAGTTCTGTGAATATTAACCCTAATACTTCTGTAAAAGTTACTGGAGTTTAGGCTTCAGCCCTCTTAATATGTTTATTTTAAAGATATAGTTTACTTTTATGATAATCTTATGAAAATTATTAGATAATATTAAATAAAAATAGAATTAAATAAATAAATTCAATATATAATATATGTATATCTGAATTAAATTCATTTCAGCAAAGGGGGGCTTTAATGAGCAAAAAAAATTCTAGAAGACAGTTTTTAAAGGCAGGAATTGCTGTAAGTACTGGACTGGCTGCAAGTAATGCAGTTGCTGATGATGATCCATTAATTACACAAAAACAAACTTGGAATCAAGAGTTGGGAAGTGGGGTTGATGAAAGACCCTACGGTATGCCATCACCCTTTGAAGTAGATGTGAAGCGACGCTCTGTGCCGTGGCTTACAGCTGATCCAGTATCATCAATCAACTTTACTCCTTTACATGAATTAGACGGAATTATTACACCTAACGGTCTCTGCTTTGAGCGGCATCACGGTGGTGTTGCAGAGTATGATCCTTCATATCATCGCTTAATGATTAATGGTTTGGTAGACAAAGAACTTGTATTTACGATGGAAGACATAATGCGATTTCCACGAGAGAACCGTACTTATTTTCTTGAATGTGCAGCAAATTCAGGAATGGAATGGCGCGGCTCACAACTGAATGGCTGTCAATTTACTCATGGTATGATTCATAATGTCATGTACACAGGGGTTCCTCTTAGGTCGCTGCTAGAAGAGGCGGGCATTAAATCTAATGGAAAATGGTTATTGGCTGAGGGTGCTGATGCCTCTGGCATGACACGGTCTATACCCATGGAAAAAGCACTAGATGATTGTCTAGTAGCTTTTAAAATGAATGGTGAGTCATTGCGGCCAGAGCAGGGCTATCCCCTTAGGCTGGTCGTGCCTGGTTGGGAAGGCAACATGTGGATTAAATGGTTGCGTCGTATTGAAGTAGGAGATCAGCCTTGGCATCACCGTGAAGAAACATCTAAATATACAGATTTACTTGAAGATGGAAGAGCTAGGCGCTTTACTTGGGTCATGGACGCAAAGTCTGTAATTACTAACCCAAGCCCTCAGGCGCCTATTTTACATAGCAAAGGGCCTACAATACTATCTGGTGTGGCGTGGTCAGGTCGTGGAACTATTCCCCGTGTGGATGTAACTATCGATGGTGGCAAAAACTGGAATATGGCTCGAATGTCCGGCCCATCATTCGATAAGTCTATGCACCGTTTTTATTATGAATTTGACTGGAATGGCTCTGATTTATTAGTTCAAAGTAGAGCTCACGATAGTACTGGTTATGTCCAGCCTACTAAAGATGAATTACGTTCAATTCGTGGTGAAAATTCAATTTACCATAATAATGGTATACAAACTTGGCACATCAACGCAAAAGGAGTAGCTGAGAATGTTGAAATTTCTTAAATTAACAGCAACTATTTGTGCAATGTCTGTGCCTATTTATGCTGATACAGCAAACTTGGGCCGCTTAGCCACAAATGCTGAGGTAAATGCTTGGAACATAGATGTGCGTCCAGATGGACTTGGTTTGCCAGTAGGTTCTGGTTCGGTAGCTGAGGGAGAAGAGATATTTGTCGAAAAGTGTGCTGCTTGCCATGGTGATTTTGGCGAGGCTGTGGATAGATGGCCTGTTTTAGCTGGAGGCCAAGGTACACTTACTGATGACCGCCCAGTTAAGACTGTTGGCTCATATTGGCCTTATTTATCTACTGTTTATGATTATGTTTATCGTGCAATGCCGTTTGGAGATGCCCAATCATTAAGCCCAGACGAAGTATATGCATTGGTTGCCTATATTCTATATGTAAATGATACTGTAGATGACGAAGAATTTATATTATCTAATACTAACTTTTTAGATATGCCCCAGGAAAATTCAGAAGGGTTTTTTATGGATGATCGCGCTATGGTTGAATATCCTATATTTACCCGTGAAGTTTGCATGAGTAATTGTAAACAAACAGCTGAAGTTATCCTACGAGCTGCTGTTATTGATGTCACCCCAGAGGAGACAGCAGCTAAAGCTATCGAAGCTAAAACTAAATCTGAAATTGAAATAAATCTAGATAATGAATTAATTGTAGAACCTAACATAGAGATATTAAATCAAGAATTGGTAACTGCAGGTGCTAAAGTTTTCAAGAAGTGTAAAGCTTGTCACAAGGTTGGTGAGAAGGCTAAAAATGGAACTGGGCCTTTACTAAATGAGATCTATTTAGCTGATGGTGCTCAAGTTGAAAAATTTAAATATTCCAGAGCGTTAAGGAGTGCTTCTGAAAATGGTTTAGTTTGGGATGATGTAACTTTACGTGCATTTTTGACTAAACCAAAAAAGTTTCTAAAAGGAACGAAAATGTCATTTTCTGGCCTTAAAAAAGATAAAGATCTTGATGCCATAATTGAGTTTTTAAAATTTTACTCACAATAGTTTCTCTTGGTCCAAATGGTTAAATATGATATTTGTTACAAATAAGGAGTAAATAATGCGTGTATTGATCGTCTGCATATTATCGCTTTTTAACGTAAATGTAGCTATAGCGCAAAGTGCGGTTCTTTATGAATACGATGGCAATTTTGATGATGCTACATTTAGCGTCGAGGGTGCTATTGTAGGTAAGGGGCTAATCATTGACCATGTCAGTCATACTGGTGAAATGCTATCTCGAACAGCTGTTGATGTTGGCTCAGATAAAGAAATTTTTAAAGCTGCAGACATTTTCTTATTTTGCTCTGCAGTTATATCACGAACAGTTATGGAAGCTGACCCAATGAATATAGTGCATTGCCCGTATACTATTTTCGTAATTGAGGATCAGAGTGGCGTATACATTGGGCATCGGACCTATCCAGAAGGTCCAATGCAAATTGTTCAAGGGCTATTGATCAGTCTTGTGAATGACGCTTTAGAATTTTAATTAAAATGCCAGAGGCGAATTTAAGCTACTATGGTTATGTATCTAAGAAGCTGCGTAATTTACGACTTCTGCTAGGATGCTTTAATTTGCGCAAGGCTTTGGCTTCAATTTGACGAATACGTTCACGTGTTACGCTGAATTGTTGACCAACTTCTTCCAATGTATGATCTGTATTCATGCCTATCCCAAAACGCATACGTAAAACACGTTCTTCACGTGGCGTAAGTGATGCTAAGACACGTGTAGTGGTTTCCTTTAGGTTGCCCTGAATAGCCGACTCCAATGGTAAAATAGCATTTTTGTCTTCAATAAAATCGCCTAATTGTGAATCTTCTTCATCTCCAATTGGAGTTTCCAGTGAAATTGGTTCTTTAGCTATTTTCATTACCTTGCGGACTTTATCCAAAGGCATCTGTAATTTGGCGGCTAATTCTTCAGGTGTAGGTTCACGCCCAATTTCGTGCAACATTTGACGGCCTGTGCGCACTAATTTATTAATTGTCTCAATCATATGAACTGGAATACGAATAGTGCGAGCCTGATCTGCAATAGACCGAGTAATAGCTTGTCGTATCCACCACGTAGCATAAGTACTAAATTTATAACCACGCCGATATTCAAATTTATCAACAGCTTTCATCAAGCCAATGTTACCTTCTTGGATTAAATCTAAAAATTGAAGTCCACGGTTAGTATATTTTTTTGCGATTGAAATTACCAAGCGCAAATTTGCTTCGACCATCTCTTTTTTAGCGCTACGAGCTTCTTTTTCACCTTTTTGAACTTGGTTTACAATGCGGCGAAATTCAGGGACATCTACACCAATATAATGTCCGATTTGTCCCATATCGGCGCGTAACTCTTCTGCTTTTTCACGATGTTTTTCGATAAATGTTTTCCAACCACGACCATCTTCCTTGGCTATTTTGTCTAACCAATTTGGATCTAGTTCTTGGCCACGGTATTTATCTACAAATTCACGACGGTTGATGCGAGACTGATCTGCAAGCTTCACCATTCCTGAATCAATTGACATAATTTTGCGATTAATACCATATAATTGGTCGATAAGTGCATCAATACGGTTATTGTGAAAATGTAATGCATTCACTTGCTCAACAAGACTAGTACGTAATTTTTGGTAAGATTTTTCTGATTTAGCAGAAAAAGTATCGTCTTCATTTATTGTAGCAGAAATCCGATCATTCTGCATATTAGCCAACTTATTGTAATCTTTAGCAATCTTAGCCAAAGTTGCTAACACATCTGGCTTTAATGCTTCTTCCATTGCTGCAAGAGATATACTTGCGGCTTCATCCTCATCCTCATCCTCATCATCATCCTCATCGTCTGATAAACGATTTCCGTCAGAATCTAATTCATGGCTTGAAGCTACATTTGATTTTGGAGTTCCAGGAATAGGCCCCGCTACCAGATCTTCTTCATCCTCTAGTGTGTCACTAAAAGTAGTTTCTAGGTCGATCACATCCCGCAAGAGAATTTCTTCATCTAACAGTTCATCACGCCAGATTGTAATGGCTTGGAATGTTAAAGGACTTTCACAAAGCCCCTCTATCATTGTCTTGCGACCAGCTTCGATACGCTTTGCAATCGCGATTTCGCCTTCGCGCGATAATAGTTCTACAGAACCCATTTCACGCAAATACATACGAACAGGATCATCCGTACGGTCTAATGTTTCTTTGCCTGTAGCTGCTAGCGTAACTTCTTTGGCATCGTTGGCAACAATAGTGATATCTGTTGGGCCGTCATCTTCTACTTCATCGGCTTCGATAATATTTATGCCCATCTCAGAAAGCATCGACATTACATCTTCAATTTGTTCAGAAGCCACCTGATCTGGAGGCATAACATCGTTCAGTTCATCGTATGTGATGTAACCACGTTCGCGAGCCACAGCGATCATTTTCTTAACGGCAGCTTGGCTCATATCACCCATGCCTTCGCTTACTTCACCTTTTTTTGAACTGTCGTCTTTAGCTGCCATTTGAAGATCCTTAGATAGGTCATCATAATGATTCGGCGAATCAGTTGATGCTGACACGAATCAACACATTGATGGGGTGATTCGCAATGGCTTAACGCGTTTTTTTTACCCAAATTTGATCATCTAGCATATTTTGTAGCTGTTTTGACATCTCAGAAGCATTTTCATCAGATGCAGTTGCGTCTTCTTCCACTGCACGTGTTGCTTTTGTCTTTGCTAAAGCTGCTTGTCTCAGTCTCCATGTAAGGCCTTCATCAACTAATCCTGTTAAATCTTGCTCAGCTTCTTTGATTTCGTTTGAGGCGCCAATCAACGCAGAATGTTTGGAAAGTTCCTCTTCCAAAGTACGCTGAACTAATGTGGGCTCCGTGTTTACCTTAAGATAAGGATGATTACGAAGTGGTTTTAATTTGAGTAGTCGGTCAATAGGAGAATAACCCAATGTTTCCTTTAATATTTCATTAAAAGTATTTTTTTCATCTGACACTAGGTCTGGGTGGTGTAAATTCATTAATATGGCATTCATAATTTCTGCTAAATCAGGAGTAGTTATGGGGCACTTTTCCATGGCACTTTCATTCTTGAGTGCAGCAGGCTGGTTTAGTATGGCTGCTGCCAATATAAGGCTTTCACGTAAACGCCAGCTAGTACTGTCTGATTGTATAGCTAGCATTGATGATTTTGTGCCAGTGGAAGCCATTTTTTTTGGCTCTTTGCCCCAAGATTTTCCAAATCTTCCAAATTTCAAGAAATTACTAGATGGTAATTTGCTATTAGCTGGTGCAAATAATTGAAAGCGTAATTCTTTTATCGCATGCCCGTAGTGATGACGAATTGATTTATCTTGAATTTTTAAGATTGAAGTGCGCAAAGATTTGTCTAATGCGGCTCGTCGTTCAGGGCTGTCAAAGTTTTTACTCTCAGTCTCACGCTGCCAAAGAAGATTTACCATTGGTACAGCATTGTTAAGTAATTTTTGCATAGAAGCCGCACCGTTTTCTTTTAAGATGTCATCTGGATCTTGGCCAAGAGGTAATATACAAAACCGCAGGGATTTGCCTGCTTCTAGAAGAGGTAGTGCTAAATCTATTAAACGCATAGCTGCGCGAAGGCCTGCATTATCTCCATCCAAGGCTATAATAGGCTCTGGATGCATGCGCCAAATAAGAGCAAGCTGACCTTCGGTTATTGCTGTTCCCAGTGGCGCCACTGCGTGCTTAAATCCAAATTGTGCTAATGCTATTACATCCATATAGCCTTCCGCTACTATGAGAGCATCGGCTTTGCCCGCTGCCTCACGAGCGGGGCCGTGGTTATAAAGACTCCGTCCTTTGTCAAATAAAGCAGTTTCATTTGAATTCAGGTATTTAGCGCGAGCATTAGGGTCCATAGCTCGGCCACCAAATGCTATACAGCGACCTTGAGCATTACGAATAGGAAACATGATGCGTCCACGAAAACGATCAAATATTGCTCCGCCATCATCAGGTTTAATAGCCAACCCGGCACTAATTATTTTTTCTTCTGTGATACCTTTGCTCATTAAGTTTTTGGACAAAGAAACCCTGTCGTTAGATGCAAAGCCAATTTCAAAGATACTAATAGTTTCTTGAGATAAGCCACGTACTTTAATATATTCACGCGCAACTTGTGCATTAGTACTGCTGTATTGCATTTTGTAGAATTGTACTGCTTGCTCCATAATATCGCCCAGCTCTTTATTGGCATCGATTTTCTCCTGAGCTTTTGGGTCACGTGCAGGCATTGTCATGCCTGCTTCGCGAGCTAATATTTCAATGGCTTCTATAAAACTAACATTCTCTGTATTTCTTATAAAAGAAATTGAATCACCTTTTTCATGACAACCAAAGCAGTAATAAAATCCCTTACGATCATCAACGTGGAATGAAGCCGTTTTCTCTGAATGAAATGGACATGGCGCCCAAAAATCACCTTTAGATATGTTTGTTTTCTTTTGCTCCCACGTCACTTTTCTCCCAACAATTTGTGATAGGGAGGCACGATCACGTAATTCTTCTAAAAAACCAGGAGGCAGACTCATTTTTTTAATATGGGGTTGGAAGTGAATTTACGCAAGACTTGATACTTATAGAATGAATTTTTATAAAATTTTGAGATATGATAATTCTTGCCTACTTTGATTTAATTTGAATGGTTTGGCGCAATGAATTATCACTTTGGTTAAAAATATGAATTTTATTTTGTTCGTCTATGATTGCGTACCAATCATCACCTTTTGTATAAGCAGTTGCTGAAATTCCAATTGGTAAAGTTATATTTTCTAGTTGATTAGTTTGATTACTAGTAGGGAAGCGCATGACAAACATTAAAATCAACGTTATGAAGCCTATAATCATTACGATCAGTAGGGTCGTTACTAAACGGCGTAACAACTTTAAATTTGTTGGTTCTGTCGAAAACTCTGAAGGATTATCCATGTCTATACCTCACGTAGTTGAATTGACTTTGGGTGAAAACCCAGCACCCCGTCTGGATAAGGCATTGGCTTCGGTTGTGCCAGCTGAAGTTACATTGAGCCGATCAAGAATAACTAAATTAATTGCAGCAGGTGCGGTCACAATGGACGGTGTTCCAATAACTAAATTAAAATTTAAAGCGCTTGAAGGCACAGTATTTAAAGTGGCTATGCCACCTGCTGAGGATTATGAAAATGCTCAACCTGAAGATATCCCCTTGGACATTGTGTTTGAAGATGAACATTTGATTATTATTAATAAACCAGCAGGAATGGTCGTTCATCCCGCTCCAGGTTCAGAAACAGGCACGCTAGTTAACGCGTTACTGCATCATTTTGATGGAAATTTATCAGGAGTTGGTGGTGAAAAGCGCCCTGGAATAGTTCACCGAATTGATAAAGATACGTCGGGACTTTTGGTAGTGGCAAAATCTGATGCTGCACATGCTGGATTAGCTAAGCAATTTGCTGATCACTCAATTTCACGACGCTATTGGGCTGTTAGTAAAGGGGTCCCACAGAAAGGCGACCCTCGCTTGGGAGGGCTGCGTGGCGTGAATTTTGAGGATGGTGGCGTAATTAGAGTTGCCACTAATATTGCAAGACATAAAACAGATCGCAAGCGAATGGCTGTTGTTATAGACGCTGGTCGTCATGCGATTACACGTGCTGCTATATTAGAAGATTTTGGACACTCTGCACTTATGGAATGTTGGCTGGAAACTGGCCGGACCCATCAAATTCGTGTACACTTTGCTCATATCGGACATGGATTAATAGGAGATCCTATTTATGGATTGCGTAAAGCAATGCCAGGAACAGCATTTGAACCTGAAGATATGGCTGTAGTAAAAGGCTTTGTGCGCCAAGCTTTACATGCTAAATCGCTTGGCTTTATTCATCCTGTGACAGAGGAACCGGTAGAGTTTAACAGTGAGATCCCAGAAGACTTATCAAAATTATTAGAAATTTTAAGGAAAAAATAAATAATATTTTTAACCGTACTATCAAAATAGTAAAAATACACTATTAAATAACATAGGTTAAAAATATTATATTTAATTAAATGCCATGGCTATTTTCTTATAAAATTAAGCCATGGCAGAAAAATAATGTATATGAATAGGGAGGTCTAAACTTCCATTTCTTCTAGTTCATCAATCATTGAGCTGATTAAACTTAATCCTTTATCCCAAAATTTTGGGTCACTAGCATTTAACCCAAATGGAGCCAACAATTCGCTATGGTGTTTGGAGCCGCCTGCAGAAAGCATATCAAAGTACTTGTCTTGAAAGTCTGGATCACCTTCTTCGTAAACAGCATACAAAGCGTTAACCAAGCCGTCACCAAATGCGTAAGCATAAACGTAAAATGGGGAGTGGATAAAGTGGGGTATATATGTCCAAAATGTTTCATAACCTTCAACAAAGTTAAAAACTGGGCCTAAACTTTCTGCCTGAATAGACATCCATACTTCATTAATTTGATCAGGTGTTAACTCGCCATTTGCCCGTGCTTCATGTAGTTTGCATTCAAAGTCATAAAAAGCAATCTGACGGACAACTGTATTAATCATGTCTTCTACTTTATTAGCAAGTAAATGTTTACGTCTAGCTGGATCTGTTGCGTTATCTAATAACTTTCTAAATGTTAACATCTCTCCAAATACTGATGCAGTTTCAGCAAGCGTCAAAGGTGTAGATGACAACAGTTCACCCTGTGAAGCAGCTAAAACTTGATGTACACCATGGCCTAATTCATGTGCTAAAGTCATTACATCGCGTTGTTTTCCCATATAATTTAGCATAACATAAGGATGTACGTTTGTGACAGTTGGATGTGCAAATGCACCAGGTGCTTTACCAGGCTTCAAACCTGCATCAATCCAGCCTTTGGTGAAAAAAGGTTCAGCTAGCAAAGCCATCTTGGGTGAAAAGTCTGCATATGCCTCCATGACCATTTTTTGTGCATCTTCCCATTGAATGTTTGCACTGTCTTCGCCATCTAATGGAGCATTGCGATCCCATACTTCTAAAGTCTCTAAGCCCATCCATTTTGCTTTAAGTGCGTAATATCGATGTGAAAGTCTTGGATATGCCGCCACTACTGCATTTCTTAAGGCTTCCACCACTTCAGGTTCTACTTGGTTTGCCAAGTGGCGACCATATTGTGGCGTAGGCATTTTACGCCAGCGATCTTCAATTTCTTTTTCTTTGGCTAAAGTGTTAGTAATCCGAGAAAATAATGATATATTTTCGCCAAAAACTTTAATTAAAGCACGTGTCCCTTTTTCTCGAATTGCACGATTAGTATCCGATAATAAGTTTAATGTTGCTTCAAGGTTAAGAACTTCACCTTCAATATTAAATGTTAACGCTGCCATAGTTTCATCAAACAAACGATTCCAGGCGGCGGCCCCAATTACTGACTGATCGTGTAAAAACTGTTCCATTTCATCAGATAATTGATGTGGTTTCATTTTACGTAAATTATCTAAGATCGGTTTATAACGTGCAAGTTTTTCATTTGAATTTAAAAGATTTTTAATAATTTTATCGTCTATTGAGTTAATTTCTAGACTAAAAAAGACTAAAGGAGTTGTGAAGTCAGTAATTTTTGCCTGCATATCTGCCATAAATTTACTACGCTCAGAGTCTGTAGTATTTTGATAATATCTCAAACCTGCAAAAGACATAATGCGGCCTGCTATATTTTGAATGTCTTCATAGCGTTCAATGCAATTCAAGAGACCATCTGATGTAAGTCCATCCAGTTGGCCCTGGTAATCGGCAGCAAAACTTCCACAATTCTTTTCCAAATTTTCCAAATCTGTACGAATTTCTTTACCATCTGTTGTTGGATATAGATCTGATAGGTTCCAATTTGGGAGATCACCAAAATCTCCTCCTGAAGTATCATGTGCGTCAAAAGTAATTTGTGAAGATTGAATTGGATTAAACATAAATGTTTCCTTATTTTTACAACAGGATTAAGTAAGCATCTTAGAAATTGAAAGCCATTTATGTATTTTTTATCAATCAATTTTAAATATGGGTTTTTTGTTACTTTATATCAAATTTTTTGTAGCGGCTTACGTGATTAGATTGAAACGGTTATCAATAGTGTAATTATTAATATAACTGCAGGGAAAAAATATGAAATATAATAAATTAGGTCAAACAGATTTGACCGTAAGTGAGCTTTGTCTTGGAACAATGACTTGGGGAACTCAAAATACTACTGCAGATGCATTTTATCAGATTGAAACTTCACTTGATGCAGGTATAAATTTTATTGATACGGCTGAATTATATCCTGTAAATCCAATTAGTGGATTAACTCAAGGTGAGAGTGAGCGTATTTTAGGCAATTGGTTGGCTCAATCAGGACGGCGAGATAAGGTAATAGTTGCGACTAAAATTTCTGGTAGTGGTCCAAAACACATAAGAGATGGGGTAGGCATTTCTCATGAATCGATTATGTCAGCTGTGGATGCATCCTTAAAATCTCTAAAGACTGATTATATTGACTTATATCAATTGCATTGGCCTAACCGAGGATCATATCATTTCCGTCAAAATTGGCGCTTTGATCCAACAAAGCAAAATAAAGCTGAGACTCTTGATCATATGGCAGAAGTGTTAGAAGCATGTGCTTTACTAAAAAAATCAGGAAAAGTTCGTGCATTTGGCTTATCTAATGAAAGTGCTTGGGGTACAGCTAATTGGTTGCGTTTATCTGAAGATCTGAGTTTACCTCGCATGGATAGTATTCAAAATGAATACAGTTTGATGTGTCGAATGTTCGATACTGATTTAGCGGAGCTTTGCCACAACGAAGAGGTTGGTTTGCTATCATTCTCACCACTTGCTACGGGCATTCTATCAGGTAAATATTTAGATGGAGCAATCCCAGAAGGTTCGCGGGGCTCAATTGTAAATGGATTATCTGGGCGATTGAATTCACGTGTAGAGGCTACAACGCGAGCTTATATGAAGGTGGCTAATAATTATGATTTAGACACTTGCCAGATGGCACTAGCTTGGTGCCGAACAAGGCCATTTATGGCATCTGCAATATTTGGAGCACGAACAAATGAACAATTACATAATGCTTTAGCTTCAATTTATGTAACTCTATCTGATGAATGTATCAGAGAAATTGAAGCTGTTCATAAACTACACCCAATGCCATATTGATATAAACAAGCTAAAAAATATATATGTTTGGACTTGCTAATAAAATCAAGTAAATCCGTGCATTCGCTTTGCCCATTGTAAGCCTATGAATGCTCCTTTTATTCGCGGTAATAAAAATAAGGCCATCGCTATGAATATTAGTATAAAGCCAACTGCAAGAACCATTGGGTCTGGACGGTACATTTCAAATATTATTAGCATAAGAGGTGCTAAGATGTGTCCTGAAATAAGAATAGTTATATAAGCAGGACCATCATCAGCACGATGATGGTGTAACTCTTGCGAGCATACTGCACATTCTTCCCGTATACTTAAGTATCCATCCATTAATGGGCCAGAACCGCAATTGGGGCATTTGCGTTTCCATCCCCTAATTAAAGCAGGCTTTACAAGTCGGACACTTAAAGAGGTTATAAATTTCATAAAATCTAAATAGTGTAAAATTTAAAATAATTAAAAGTGACAAGTTGACCTTGTGGCGTGATGTCGCATAATTCTTTATTATAAAGTTAATGTGTGGTTTTAATATTTAAATAAGGCTTAGATAATATATCTAATTTAAATATATTAAACCATATTTTTCAATTTTAATGAAAGTTTTATGAACAATGACGTTTACGCCTAAATCTGCAGAAATATTTGCGCTTAAAGCGTTGGAATGGTTGGTCGGAAACGATGAATTATTCGTAATTTTTCTGGGCAGTTCAGGGGCTAGCATTCAAGACGTCACCTTAGGTGCAAAGGATCCAGATTTTTTAGGCTCTATTTTAGATTTTATACTAATGGATGATGCATGGATTAAAGAATTTTGTGAAGCAGAATCTTTTAAATTTAATGCACCTTACATGGCACGCCAACACTTGCCTGGAGGCGATCTCCCGAATTGGACATAAGATGAGTAAAATTAAAGGAATTGCTTTTGACAAAGATGGAACTTTGATCGACTTTGATGCAAGTTGGGCAGCTGGATTTAGAGCTTTAATAAATAGTATTTTTCCAAATAATATTAAACATCAAAATATTTTGGCAAATGCTGCTGGGTTTAACACAGCAACTAATAAATTTTTAGGCGGATCTATTTTTGTTAATGGTACTACTCAAGATCTTTTAGATGTCTGGTTAAGTTTTTTTCCTGAATTAAATTCTGAGATGGTTTTAGAGAAAAGTGAGGTTGCGTTTAATCAACTAGAGCCTGTACCTCTTTGTAATTTATATAATTTTTTATCAAAACTACGTACTCATGGATATTTTTTAGGTGTCATTACTAATGCAGCAGAAGCTCCAACATTAATACAATTGGAAAAGCTTGGATGTTTAGATTTATTTGATAAGGTCATCGGGTGTGATAGTGGTTATGATCCCAAACCCTCTGGTAGTTCTATTTTAGGATTTTGCGATGCAGTTGGCATAACCCCTAGTGAGGTAGCAATGGTAGGCGACAGTACTCACGATCTAAATGCAGGTCAGAATGCAGGTGTTGGTCTAAATGTTGGCGTTTTGTCTGGGCCTGCTAGCTACGAACAAATATCAGATATAGCCGATATTGTTTTGGATAATATTTTATCGTTGCATAAAGTATTAAAGTGAACACGATTTGAAAACGGCGTAATTAGTCGTTTTCTGGCAACTCCAATACGCGTTTACTGCCATTCTATTCTTAATTGAGGTGATTAATATGGTAATTAAGCGTACGAGAGCAGGTGGACGGGCAGGCAATCAACGTAGGTCAATAAAAACTACAATTGACCAGATGTCTTGGCGCCAAGTCATTAACACTGATAGACCAACTGAGCCTCTTGATGAAGAAGGCATTCAAAATATTCATGAAGGTGTTATTAAAATTTTAGAAGATATTGGGATTGAATTCATGAATCCTGAAGCTTTGAAAATTCTCAAAAAGGGTGGCGCAAACGTAAATGGTGAAAATGTTAAAATTGGGCGTGATCTTTTAGCAGAAATGCTTTCACATACTCCGCGTGAGTTTTCGATAACACCTCGCAATCCTGAAAGAAAAATTAGGCTTGGTGGCAAAAATATGGCATTTGTTAATGTTTCATCACCACCTAATATGTGGGATTTAGAGCGTGGCAAACGTCCAGGTGACTTTGAAGGTTTTAAAGATTTTTTAAAATTAACACAGTATTTTAACTGTATACACGTTGCAGGTGGTTACCCAGTAGAGCCTGTAGATATTCATGCATCTGTAAGACATTTGGATTGCTTATATGAAAAATTGATTCTTACAGATAAAGTTGTTCATGCCTACTCTCTTGGCAAAGAACGCGTTGAAGATGTTATGGAAATGGTTCGGATTGCTGGTGGCTTGACGCATGAAGAATTCGAAGAACATCCTCGGATGTATACAAACATTAACTCGGTATCTCCACTTAAGCATGATTTTCCAATGTTAGATGGTACGATCCGTTTAGCTCGACGTGGACAGCCAATCGTTGTTACGCCCTTCACCCTAGCTGGTGCTATGGCACCTGTGACCATGTCGGGGGCTGTTACATTATCATTGGCAGAAGGATTGGCCGCAATTGTTATGATACAAATGATTCGCAAAGGATGTCCAACAATGATTGGCACATTTACTTCAAATGTTGATATGAAGTCTGGTGCTCCTGCTTTTGGTACTCCTGAGTATATGCGAGCAACCCAAATGACAGGCCAAATGGCCAGATTCTATGGGCTTCCCATGCGATCATCTGGAGTTTGTACGGCCAACGTTCCAGATGGCCAGGCCATGTGGGAGACTTCTAATTCTCTTTGGGCTGCAGTCCAGTCGGGTACTAATTTAGTTTATCACGCAGCTGGTTGGTTGGAGGGTGGACTTATTGCTAGTCCTGAAAAGTTCATTATGGATTGTGAAATTATTCAACATATTCAACGATATATGGAACCATCAATTTGTGCTACAGACATAAATGATATTGCAATAAGTGCTATACGTGAAGTTGGACATTTACCGGGAGCTAATTACTTTTCAATTGAGCACACACAAGAACGATATGTAGATGCATTTTACGCTCCATTTATATCGGATTGGACAAATTATGAGGCATGGGATTTAAACGGTGGCACGTGGACAGCAAAACGTGCCCACAAAATGTATAAAGATATAATTAATGAATTTGAAGCCCCACCCATTGATGATGGAATTAAAGAAGAACTTAAAGAATTTGTAGCTAAACGTAAATCTGAAGGAGGTGCTCCAACAGATTTTTAAACACTAAAATATAAATTCTTTTTGTTTAAATGGTACCAGCGCCCCGGCTCGAACGGGGGGCCTCTTGATCCACAATCAAGCGCTCTAACCTACTGAGCTACGCCGGCATTAAAAATCATTTATCGTAAGCATTCTCGGCTTGCAAGACCGTTCATACTTGAATTCATGACTTTCTCTTGGTAGCGAAGTAAAAATCAAACAGATATGGCAAAATATCATGAGTATTAATTCAGAAGTTGAAGTTGAAGCTAACTTACAGATAGGTCCAACGAGTGATGGTATGGTTCGATTATTTATCGAAGCAAAAGGAATCGAAGTTCCATTGGACTTTGATCCAGACGAAGCTGATGAAATTGCAGAAGAAATTAGATCTGCCGCTGCCGCTGCTCGGGCGACTTCTAGTTAAATATTTTAATCTTACTTTTTTTGTTTATTAATTGAACCTGCTTCTTGGTCTGGGCTTGTAGAATTTATGCAAATAAACTATGTTTTTATTTGGCGGGTTCTGCCCTTCTTGTGAGAAGCCCAATTTCAGTGGCCGATAAGCTTTCTTGAGGGAACTGGCTCTGTGACTTACCCTGGTATATCATATCCGGTACCCACCTGTACTACACAGGCTCCGGGAAATTAACCCCTTCCACCGTCGCGTTGAAGGCGATTGCAATGATATCGTGTTCTAATGTGGGCCCGCCGCTTTTTGACTGTATTTGGTAATTTTCTTTGATAATATATATATATGGATGATATCAAAAATTTAAAATTAATGTGCCGTAAGGCTGCGCTTTTAGCACGCTCTAAAGCCCAAAAGATGTCTTTAGATTCAAAGGCTAATGCGCAATTAGTTACCTATTTAAAAGCGCAAAAAGATAATTTAATAATTTCTGCTTACATGCCAATTCGTACTGAAATCTCTCCGCTAATGGCAATGGATGCTATGGTGCGCAGGGGGCGTATAGTCTGCGTGCCAGTTGTAATTGCTGATGAGAGCCCATTAGAGTTTCATCGCTGGACACCAGAATGTGAAATGATTCAAGGTGCATTTGGCGCAATGATTCCAAAAAATGCAGAAGTATTAATTCCTGATTTGGTCATAACACCACTAGCTGCGTTTGATATGAATGGTTATCGATTAGGTTATGGTGGTGGATATTATGATCGGTCATTTGCTAAGATAAAAAAAACTAAAAATGTGCAAGCTATTGGGTTTGCGTATAGTGCTCAAGAAGTGATGCTAGTTCCTAGAGAAAATACTGATTATCAGCTTAATTCAATAATAACGGAGCAAGGTATCTTGTCCTTTTAGAGTAAGGTGGTTATCGGAGTTTTATGAGACTTTTATTTCTTGGTGATATTATGGGCCGGTCTGGCCGTAAAGCAATCAGTGAACGCTTAATGCGTTTACGTGATGAATGGCGCTTAGATTTTGTAGTACTAAACGGTGAGAACGCAACTGGTGGTATGGGTTTGTCAGCTGGGCATGCAAAAGCTCTACTAGAAGCTGGTGCTGACTGTATTACTCTTGGAGACCATGCTTTTGATCAGCGTGACATGTTAGCTTTTTGTGAACAAGAACCTAGAATTGTACGCCCTCTTAATTTTGCAAAAGCTGCGCCCGGAAAAGGGGTGCGATTAATTAAAGCACAAAATGGAAAAAAAGTATTAGTTGCTCAAGCTCTAGGCCAAGTTTTTATGAAAAAACCGTTTGATGATCCGTTTTCTGCTCTAGATGCCACATTGCGAACCGCGCCAATGGGTGGCGCTGCTGATGCAGTTATCGTTGACTTTCATGCTGAAGCTACGTCTGAAAAAGTAGCTATGGGACACTGGCTAGATGGCCGTGCATCAATGGTGATTGGCACTCACACGCACATTCCTACCGCGGATGCGCAGATTTTGCCTCGCGGAACTGCTCATCAATCAGACGCAGGTATGTGTGGAGATTATAATAGTGTAATAGGTATGCAAAAAGATGAACCTTTACGGCGCTTTATAACTGGTATGAATAAAGAGCGCTTTATACCTGCAGTAGATGAAGCCACGCTTTGTGGCCTTTTTGTGGAAACTGATGATTCAACTGGACTAGCCAAAGAAGTTGTACAAATTCGTAATGGTGGCCGATTGCAACAATCGGCACCCACATGAAATCAAAGTCTTGGTTATTTTTTCCTCTAATACTTATTGGTGCAACTTGGGGAATGACTATACCGGCAATGAAAATTGCAGTTACTGATGGATATCCAATTTCTGGAGTTTTATTTTGGCAAGTTTTTCTAGCAGGATTTACAGCATTATTACTTTTTTTACCAAAGTATCGTGCAATTAGGTTATCTAAACGGCGCTTAATATTGTTTGCATGGATTATGGTTTTTGGATCATTACTACCTGGAGCAATCTCTTATACTGCTGCTTTCCATCTGCCAGCAGGTGTAATGGCTATAACTATAGCAATGGTGCCAATTTTTATTATGCCAATTGCTATTCTTACAGGGCATGAGATATTTAAAAAAACTCGAGCGCTGGGTGTCTTTATGGGTGCTATTTCTATACTTTTATTAATTGGGCCAGATGCAAGTCTACCAAACCCTGCTAAAGCAGGGTTTGTTTTATTAGCTATTTTATCGCCGCTTTGTTATGCTTTTGAAGATAATTTTGTTGCCTATTTTGGTTTGGATGGATTGACCCCTGTGGAGACTTTACTGGGTTCAGCAACAATGGGCTCAATTGTTTTAGCTGTTTTGGTTGTATGCCAAGGTTCATTTATTCCTCTTTGGCAAAATGGCTGGTCAGATGCTGATCTCGCAATACTGTTGATAGGTTTGACTACGGGTGTAGCTTACTCAGGCTTTATTTGGATAATTGGCCAGGGAGGGCCTGTTTTTGCTGGTCTTGTTGCGTATTTAGTAACTTTATTTGGTGTGCTTTGGTCAATTTTAGCTTTAGGGGAAACATATTCAGGATATATTTGGGCGGCATTTGCGATTATGTGCCTTGGAATGTTTTTAGTACGACCTCGCGAAGATTAAACTTGAAGCTAGTTTCGGATTTTATACATTAGTGTTTATAATAATGTAGAGAGGTAGCCTTGATGCTTAGTAGTTTAATTTCAATTGAGTTTTATCCTTATATTTCGCTGATGGTTATTTTCCTTATGTTTGTTGGATTTATTAAAGAAACTTATCCTACTGAAGTGATATCTTTGAGTGGTGCAGCATTTTTTATTTTTACTGGAATATTACCATACAGTGATGCGTTAATAGTTTTTTCTAACCCAGCACCTTGGACTATTGCAGCCATGTTTATTATCTCAGGCGCTCTTGTGCGTACGGGTGCGCTATCAAGTCTAACTAAATATGTTACCTCCAAAGGGGGAGATAACCCAAAGTTTGTACTAGGAGCTTTAGGGGTCTTTGTAGTTTTTGCGTCTGCATTTATGAACAATACTCCTGTGGTAGTGATTATGAT
>CAJWNQ010000013.1 GCA_913043905.1 uncultured Paracoccaceae bacterium
AGGCGGCCTTACAGTAACTGCCAACTATTCAGAAGCAACAATGGACGCAACAGCGGAAATAGTAGGTGTTAGTGCTGTAAACTTCGTATTTGATGTAGTAACTGGTGGCGTAACAGCAGCCGGTAAAAAAGCAGTAACAGCAGTATCTGCGGTTAATAACTCATACGAGCACACAGGTGTTGGCCTTGGTTACACAGTAAGCGGCGTTAACTTAAGCGCTAACTACGGTAGCTACGACTATGACGACGGCTCATCAGCTGACGGTTTTGGTTTGGCTGCAAACTACTCACTAGGTGGCGGCGCTACTGTAATGGTAGGCTACGGTTCAGGAAATGCACGAACAACAAACAGAGTTGCAGCAGCAGCTGACGTGGATTCATTCTCAGTTGGTCTTGGCTTATCATTCTAAGCTGACTTAATTAAGATATTAGCTTTTAAAGAGCGGGCCTTTGTGCCCGCTCTTTTACTTTTCATCTCTTGAAAAAAGATATAAAAGTTCCAGAGTTGTTTTCCCCAAATAGAATTATTTTTATTTATCAAAGGACCATGATGCTGCCTCTTTCTATTTCTCAAATTACTACAGAATATCAGCGAGCAATTTCCCTCCAGTCTGAGGGAAAAAATGAACTAGCCCTGTCTATTTATAGTCAAATTTTAGAAACCAAACCAAATATTGCAGAGGTGCATTTTCAAATTGGAAGAATATTTTATAATGCGAACAAATTTTCAAAATCAGTTTTTCACTTTGGCGTAGCCATTAGCTTAAAACCTAATGAAGTTGCAATTTGGGGCGAGTATATACCTAGTCTACTTTGCAATATTGACCGTGGCGTAATTAAGAAAGCAATTACGATACTTAAAAAATCAAAAGTAGATAGACACGCATCTATTGGCTTTCAGAATAGATTACTAAGCCAGGCAGATGGATCTGCTGTATCAATTAATAGCTTAAATAAGTCCTCACTAGATAGCATCCAAGCCGCAATCTTAAGTCACGATTATGCACAAGCAAATACATTAGCTAAGGCCTTACATAAAAAAAAATTAGATAGTGCCGTAGTTTCAGAAATACTGGCCCGTACATACTTAAATCTAAGGCAACTTGATGAAGCGCGCAAATATTTTAATACAGCAATAAAACTTGACCCAAAATTTTTTGATGCATTTAATAATTTAGGAAAATTAGAGTTCGAAGAAGAAAACTATATTAAAGCAATTTCATTATTTAGGTCTGCAATCGTCGTGGCGCCAAAAGCATCATCAGGCATATACAATCTAGCAAACGCTATGTCATTTAACATGCAAATTTATGACGCACAGGACCTCTTAAAAAAATCTCTTCAGCTACATATAAAAGGTGGTCAGCTGAATATGTTACTGGGCGAATTATCTGTTCGAACAGGCTACTATCAAGATGCAGAAAAATATTATGAAACTGCATGTAAGCGGGAGCAAAAATCTGCGGAATTGTACATTAGAGTTGGAAATATATTTAATAAAGCTGGCCAATCTACAACTGCATTAAAATATTATACCTTAGCGCAAGAAATGGAACCATCTAATGCACTTACATTTAAATTAAAAGCTAGTGTATATCGTGAAATTGGAGAGTTTAGTAAAACACTCGAACAAATAAATAAAGCCATTTCCTTAGAGCCTAGCAATGTGGACTTTTTAATGTTTTACGTAAACTCGAAAAAAATAGAGGGCGACGACTTTATAATTGATAAAATGATTGCGCTTCATGGTGAAAAGTCCACCTCCAAAGGCGATCGTATTACACTTGGCTTTGCAATCACCAAGGCCCTAGAAGATTCAAAACAATTTGGTAAAGTTTTCCCATTTTTAAAGAGTGCTAATGACGATATGCATTCAATTTTTCCGTACGACGTAAATACAGCTGTAAATGAAAATGATGAAATAATTAATTATTTTAATGATTTCAAATTAAATAATTATGATGGCCTCGGGCATAGTGAAGCCTGCCCTATTTTTATTTGTGGTATGCCCCGTTCGGGTACAACTTTAGTTGAGCAAATTATTTCTTCACATAGCTCTGTGACCGGTGCTGGTGAAGTTGGGCATACAGATACAGCAATTAGCCAAATAATTGGAACATCTGATAGTAAACTCATTTCATTGCCTCAAGTTCAACCTGAACATTTGAAAAAAATTGGTGCAAGCATATGGGATTATTTAACACACCACTACCCAGGGACATCACATATTACAGATAAGTCAATTATGACCTATAAGCGTATGGGATTACTAAAAGCTGCAATGCCTAATTGTAAATTTATCATTGTGAGAAGAGACCCACGTGATAATTTATTATCAATTTACCGAAACAAATTTTTAGATAATACACATTTATATGCTTATAATTTAGAAGACCTTGGTGCATACTACAAAGAATTTTTACGAATAATGGATTTCTGGCAAAATAAAATGCCAGAAGGGTTTATGGAAATCAATTATGAAGATCTAATTAGTGATACAGAAACCCAGGCGCGAACTTTAATAGACTTCTGTAATTTAAAATGGGAAGACGAATGCCTAGAATTTTATAAATCTAAGCGTCAAGTTAAAACATTGAGTATTATGCAAGTGCGTCAGCCTATTTATAAATCATCAATAAAAACCTGGGAACGCTACAAACAAGATTTACAGCCCTTATTTAAGGCAATCAAATAATGTCTCTTTCAGAAATAATATCTCGCATAAATACAGCTGAAAAAGCAGCCGGTAAAAATACAGGAAGTACACAATTATTAGCTGTGTCTAAAGTACAGCCAAATGAGCGCGTATTGAATGTTTTAGAGCAAGGCCATCGTATCTTTGGAGAAAATAAAGTCCAAGAATCACAGGGGAAATGGCCAATTTTTCGTGAGAGTTTTCCTGATGCGATGGTCCATTTAATTGGTCCCTTACAAACGAACAAAGTTAAGCAGGCCGTTGAATTGTTTGACGCTATTCATACGCTTGATCGCTTAAAGCTTGCAACTAAACTAGCATCTGAAATTCAATCTCAGGGAAAAGCTCCCGAGATGTTTATCCAAATAAATACAGGTGAAGAAGAACAAAAAGCAGGGATAATGCCAGCAGGTGCAGATCAGTTTATCTCTGAATGTTTAGGATTAGACTTACCAATTAAAGGTTTAATGGTCATTCCACCGATTAATGAAGAGCCTTCACTACATTTTGCTTTACTGCGAAAAATTGCATTAAGGAACGGCCTTACTGGATTATCTATGGGGATGAGTAGTGATTTTGAAAGTGCTATTGCATTGGGTGCAACACATATTCGAATTGGATCTGCTATTTTTGGAGCTCGTGATTACTCTTAACTATAACTTGGTTAAGCTTTTATAATAACTCGACTGTCTGTTTTCCAGTTTGTAAATATCTTAAAAAGATCAAGTGGATCAAACGCTATACATCCCTCTGTGGGGTGGCGTGGCTTACGCCAAGCATGAATAAAAATTGCACTCCCCATGCCAACCTTAGCTTCTGGCCAATTGTAGTCTAAAACACCAAAAGCGTCGTATAAGCCATCCGATCGACGAAGCTTTTCGTGGCTAAATGGATAGTTATACGCCCTTATTTTATGGTTATATTTCGGATCTTTTGGATCATCAGACCACAAATCATTTAAGCCAACTGGATATTGCTGAATATTACTAGCAGTAAAGGCAACACGTTCAATCCGGTAACCAATACTTGTAATAGAAAATTTACCTATTGGAGTAACTCCATCACCTTCCCTAACTTTTTCAGCTATCCCACTTCGGCCAATCGCCACTGGTAATACACAACCCATAAACCGAGCACCCCAATAATTAACAACTAAATCATGAAACCGAGGCATCATAAAAGATGCCCACTTTTTTTAGCTTTAGTATCTAAGTATTTTTTATTTAATGGGTTTAAGCCAACTTTAAGTGCAACTCTCTCAGAAACTATAATTCCAGCACTCTCCATAGATGCCACCTTAGCTGGGTTATTGGTCATTAATCGAACAGAAGAAAAACCCATTAATTTGAGTATTTCAGCACCTAATTTAAAATTGCGCTCATCATCTTCAAATCCAAGGCGGTGATTAGCCTCCACAGTATCAAACCCCTGATCTTGCAGTTGATAAGCTCGCATTTTATTTGCAAGGCCAATTCCTCTACCCTCTTGGTTCATATAAAGAAGTACACCTGAACCATCTGAAGAAATGCCCTCAAGTGCCGCATGCAATTGTGGCCCACAATCACATTTTAAACTACCAATTAAATCACCCGTAAAACATGCAGAATGTAAGCGTGAAAGAACTGGCGCATTACGGTCTGGATTTCCAATTTCGATTGCATAATGTTCTTCACCCCCGTCTTGAGGACGAAAAACATGTACGCGACTTGCGTTTGAGACTTTTAATGGCACATTTGCAACTGATACTTCGGTTAATTGATTAATAGAGCTTTCCATCGCTTTAGATATTAGTTTTAAGTCAATGAAGTCTATACCCTTCAAATCCTGGCCTGAAACATTAACCAGAACTGCAGACGGTAATAGAAGAGCCATTTTACATATTGCAAGGGCAGTACGATGGGCTTCTGCAATACCCCCAAAGATTGGAGTAAACGGCCCCTTAAGCGGAGCATTGAAATCATCACTTGGATCACAGACTGAACGCACCCAATCTAATCCTTTGTCATGAGGCAAAGCTAAACGCGCTATGTCACCATCTGTTGCCCAAGTAGATAAAGTTTGCGCACGCCAATCAGTAATTGTAAGCTCTATCGCACCCATTTCCCGCATAGCTAAAAAGCGTTCTGCCGTGACAGTTTCAGAGGGTGCAGCTAGCCACTGATCTTTGCCTAAACAAAGAACAACTCCCACCCCCATACGAAAATCTGATCGTGCGCGCGCTATTCGTTCTAGTGCTGTTAACCCAATTGACATTTTAATTAATTCTTTCAGTTCTTATAGTTTCATTGTGCCGTATATTTGAGGAAAACAAAATATGAAACATTTGACAAATTTTTGACACGACACCGTGATAAGGTTATTCAATTCCTTGTTCTAAATTTTAAAACAATTAATATATTTTTAAACATAATGGTATCAAACATGAGATCTTTAAAGAAAATTCTAATTGTTGATGATGACGCTGACTTACGTGAAGCCTTAGCTTATCAAATACTTTTGCTTGAAGAGTTTACTGTACATGAAGCAGAAGATGGCACTTCAGCTTTAAACCAAGTCAATGATTTACTATTTGACCTAGTAATTCTTGATGTTGGCCTTCCTGATATAGATGGACGTGAATTATGTAAGTTGATGAAACAACGTAATGTAAAGTGCCCAATTGTTATGCTAACAGCGCAAGATACAGATGCAGATGCCATATATGGCCTTGATTCTGGTGCAAATGATTACATTACTAAACCCTTTAAGTTTCCCGTTTTATTGGCGCGTTTGCGTGCACAACTACGGCAACACGAACAATCTGAAGATGCAGTTTTTAACCTTGGGCCATATACATTTAAGCCAGCTGCAAAGATGTTGATTACAGAAGAGCTCAAAAAAATTCGCCTGACGGAGAAAGAAACAAATATTTTAAAGTTTCTTTATAGATCAACAGAAAAAATTGTTGCCCGCGATACTCTTCTACATGAAGTATGGGGCTATAATGCTGGCGTAACCACACATACATTAGAAACACATATCTATCGACTTCGCCAAAAAATTGAACCAAATCCTTCCAAAGCTCGCTTTTTAATCACAGAATCAGGCGGGTATCGGCTATCGATTTAATTTATAGTCTTTAAATAAGACAAATTTACAGATATGTTTCCTTAAAAATTAAAGGTCTTTAAGATGCCCATCACTATTTGCACATGGAACATCAATTCTATTCGATTACGCGAAGATATAGTTTGCAAACTACTTATAGAAGAAGCCCCCGACGTTTTATGCCTGCAAGAATGCAAAAGCCCAGTAGATAAAATTCCAACAGAAAAGTTTTCTCAACTTGGGTACTCCCACTTAGTAGCAAATGGTCAAAAAGGATATAATGGAGTTGCTATACTTTCGCGCTTACCAATAGAGGAGGCTGACCGCCAAGACTTTGCCTCTCTTGGGCACGCGCGCCATATCGCGGCCACTATTGATAATCGTATGACGGTTCATAATTTCTATGTTCCTGCGGGTGGTGACATTCCAGATCGAAATATAAATGAAAAGTTTGGTCAAAAATTAGATTATCTCACTGAAATGAAATCATATTTTATTAAACTCCAGCCCAAAAATTCCGTGCTAGTTGGTGATTTAAATATTGCCCCACGTACAAACGATGTTTGGGATCATAAGAAATTAACAAAGGTTGTTAGCCACACTCCCATCGAAATTGAGGCTTTAGATGCAGTTCAGTCTTCAGCTAATTGGATTGATATTACAAGGCAAGACATACCGGAGGGATTATTATACTCTTGGTGGTCATACCGCGCACGCGACTGGGATGAAGCAAATAAGGGCCGCCGGTTAGATCATATTTGGGCAACCCCTGACATTGCACCAACGGCGCGTGGAAGTCGAATCTTACGAAATGCTCGTGGCTGGGAAAAACCTAGTGACCATGCCCCAGTATTTGCAATATTTGATCTCTAGGGTTGCTTGGGCTTAAGTAAGCGACTAAGCCATAAATGAAATTTTGCAGGTGATTTATGTTAGAACTTAAAAATAAAAATATTGATAATAGCTTAGTCAAAGACGTTAACGAAGATACCTTTATGGATGACGTCATTGAAGCATCTAAAACTACACCAGTTATAGTAGATTTTTGGGCCCCCTGGTGTGGTCCATGCAAAACTCTAGGCCCTGCATTAGAGGCTGAAGTGCAGGCAGCATCAGGTAAAGTTAAAATGGTAAAAGTCGATATTGACCAGAACCAAACATTAGCAACCCAAATGCGCATTCAATCTATTCCAGCAGTATTTGCCTTCATTGACGGGAAACCTATTGATGGATTTATGGGTGCCAAATCACCATCTGAATTAAAAGAATTCGTTCAAAAAATAGCAGACCAAGCTAGCGATGATAAAGGTGATTTATCAGAAGCAATTACAATAGCAGATGAAATGTTAGCTGCCAAAGAATACATTGACGCAGCTGAAACATTTGCAGCTATCTTGGATGAAGACCCCGAAAGCGCGGTGGCTTATGTGGGGTTATTTAATGCCCAAACTGGTGCAGGTAAGGTTATTGAGGCTAATGATCTGTTAGAGAACGTTCCACCTAATTTAGTCAATAGCTCCGAAATCATTGCCTTACGTGCCCAATTAGAATTATCTCAACAAGCCGCTGAATTAGGTGAAACAAGTGACCTTCGCTCCTTACTAGAAAGCAATGAGGATAACCATCAAGCTCGTTACGACCTTGCTTTAGCTCTATTTACAGCAGGTGATCCCAAGGAAGCTATACAAGAGTTATTAACTATTTTTCGTAAAGATAGAGAATGGAATGAAGATGCTGCCCGCAAGCAATTATTCAAATTTTTTGATAGCTTAGGTGGTGAAGACCCCATAACATTAACTGGACGACGACAACTAGCATCAATGCTATTTGCCTGAACCGATATTTGATCTAGATTAGCTGAATGTATAATTTAAAAACACTCCCAGACCGCATCTCATTGTTTCCACTAAGCAATGCATTGCTACTCCCTCATTCAAGGTTACCTTTGAATGTTTTTGAACCTAGGTATTTGTCTATGCTTGACGATACAATGAGATCAGATCATCGGCTGATAGGTATGATTCAGCCCTTAGCACCAGATCATGTAAGTGGGGCTCCACGAGTACACCAAATCGGTTGTGCAGGACGTTTAACCTCTTTCTCTGAGACCAGCGATGGGCGTTATATGATCACCCTTACTGGTATCAGCCGCTTTAGGGTTGCAAATCTTATCGATGGCTTTCTTTCTTATCAAACTGCAGACGTGAACTGGGATAGCTTTAGCGGTGATCTTAGTTCACCCTCAGATGACCTAAGCTTTGATAGAGAAAAGTTTTTAATAGTTTTAGAGCGATACTTTAAAACAATGGAGCTATCTACAGATTGGGATAGCTTAAAAGATGCAGATGACTTGCTGTTGATAAACTCATTAGCAATGCTGTGCCCATTTGAACCAGAGGAGAAACAAGCTCTCCTAGAAGCCCCGTCACTTTTAACACGGCGCGAAACTTTGCTAACTCTAATGGAATTTGCTTTGCGTGAAGAAAGTGGCACGATGGGTAAAGTACAGTGACACAAATTGATCCAAAAATGTTAGAAATATTAGTATGCCCTATTACATTTAGCCTACTGTCTTATAATCAGGAATCTCAAGAACTGGTTTCTACAAGTGCTAAGTTAGCATATCCTATACGCAATGGAATTCCTGTAATGTTACCTAGTGAAGCTAGGAAAATTGATTAAATTATTTGGCCACGTAATAGCATTGGCAATTCACCAGACAACCCTGCAGCATGCCGCATAAAACCGCGCCGCAAACTTGGATTCGAATTAACACTCGCTAATCCAATATCACGCGCAATCCGTAAGATTGGGTTATCATTAGAAAATAATCTATTTAACCCATCAGTCGCTGCAGCCATAGCAGACGTGTCGAATCGCCGCCACTGCTGATAGCGCTCCAGAACAGGCCTAGCACCTATATCCTCACCACGACGCTGTGCTATTGCCAGCACTTCTGTTAGTGTAGCTATATCTTTTAAGCCTAAGTTTAAACCTTGCCCGGCCAAGGGGTGTATCCCATGTGCTGCATCTCCAACTAAAGCTATGCGGTCCAAGACAAAATTTTCAGCCAATGATAAACTTAGTGGATAACTAAAGCGATCACCAACTAATTCAATTTTACCTAAAAAGTCACCAATAAATGGCGTTAAAGCCTTCAAATACTCAGCGTCGTCCATGACATTAATATGTTTAGCTCGACTTGCGGCTTCAGTCCAAACAATAGAACATTTGTTATTTGGCAATGGTAGAATTGCTAATGGGCCTGAAGGCGTAAAAAACTGATGCGCAACACCGTTATGAGGTTGTTTATGAGATATTGCACAGACTAAAGCAGTCTGGTTGTATTTCCAACCACTGCGATCAATACCAGCACGGGTTGCAACCTGTGAGCTACGCCCATCACAACCAATTAATACACGCGCTCGCAAATTACGACCATCCATCAAGGTTACAGTACTGCCAAGCGCATCGACAGCTTGTGAAACCACTTCAGTATCACTTAGGTATTTAATTTGTGGCGTCTCTAAAATGACATCCCGAAGAGCTGCACGTAGATAGCGATCTTCTAACAAGTGCCCCATAGGGCCTTCTTCCAGTTCCTGGTGGTCAAAATGCACGTGCCAGTCTGACGCTCCCTCACCTGCACGGCCATCACTAACTTTAATATCTAAAATTGGTTGGGTATTTTTATGTATATAATCCCATATACCAAGTACCTTTAACATTCGCCCTGATGCGTGTGATAAAGCATAGGCACGCCCATCGAAATTACGTGCTTTTTTTAGTCTGTTAGATTGTCTGTCGATTACTATAACATTAAAACCAACACTCGCTAATGCAATTGGTAAAGCACTGCCAATTAAGCCACCACCTACAATCAAAATATCTGTATCAAAATTCATAATTTCACTATCTATAAATTGATAGGATTGTCCACGCTACATTCCGTCGCTAAGGTATTTAAAAAAGAGATAAATAATGTCACAAACATGGTTAAAAATGACAGCTTCTGATTTGGGCCGTGGCATTGAAAATGGATCAATATCTCCTGTTTCATTAGCAAAAACATATTTAGATGCAATTTTAGATCACCCCATGAGTGAGCGTATTTATACCTGCGTTACTCAAGAGCGCGCTATGCAAGAAGCCCACTCTGCAGAAGCTCGTGCAATATCAGGCCAACGTTTAAGTTTGTTAGATGGAGTCCCAATTTCATGGAAAGATTTGTTTGACAGCAAAGGTATAAAAACTGAGGCTGGGTCAGAAATTTTATCAGGAAGGATGCCTGATGAGGATGCCGTAGTTTTAAAACATGCTTCAAATGCTGGTATGGTATGTTTGGGCAAGACGCATATGTCAGAATTAGCATTTTCAGGGCTTGGGTTGAATCCCATAAAGCAAACCACACCATGTAAAAACGATTTGAATGCTGTTTCCGGGGGCTCATCCTCTGGAGCTGCAGGCTCTGTAGCGTTTAGCTTAGCGCCAATAGCTATTGGTTCTGATACTGGTGGTTCAGTCAGAATACCTGCTGCCTGGAATGACTTAGTAGGATTAAAAACTACCAGTGGAGATATATCATTATCTGGCGTTGTACCATTATGCCCAAAATTTGATACCGTAGGGCCTCTATGTAGAAGCGTTGAAGATGCCTCCTTAATTTATGCAATATTAAAAAATCAACCCCCAACTCCATTGGTTCAGCCAAAGTCACTGAGATTAATGGCTTTAACTAGCGTTGCACAAGATGAAATTGAAGACATACCAATGGCTGCATTTAATGATGCGTGCAAAAAATTAGTTCAAAATGACATCAAAATTATTGAAGAAGGTTTTCCAGTTTTAATCGAACTCCTATCTCTAGCTGGAGTTATTTTCACAAGAGAGGCTTATGCTACCTGGGGTGCTGTGCTGGAAACAGAGGGAGAAAAAATGTTTCCAGAAATTTTAGAACGCTTTATGGCGGGCAAGACTGTTGCAAAGGATCACTATAAAAATGCATGGCTTTTTATGGAAAAAGTACGCGCGGACTGGGCGAGGTTAACTATAAATTTTGATGCTGTGATCTTACCATCTTCGCCACTTCTACCCCCAAATCAGGAAAAATTATTAACAGATAATGAGTACTACAAACATGCAAATTTATTGGCACTTCGCAATACGCGAATTGCCAATATGTTGGGGTTATGTTCAATCACGTTACCAACTTCAGTAGCCTCATGTGGTTTTATGATTATGGGAGCCCCAAACACAGAATTAAGTCTATTAAATATAGCTGCAAAAATTGAATCTGATTTATAGTTATTATTGGTTTGGCCTAACCAATAAAATAAAGTATAATAAGAATAATGGGCGCTAGACCCTTAAAAATGAGGCACTAATGAATTTCCCCGAGCGGTTTTCAAAACTGCCAGCTTATGCATTCCCGCGCTTACGCGCACTGCTAGATCCTCATCCAGCAGGTGGAGAAGTATTGCATATGTCTTTAGGTGAACCAAAACATACATTTCCCTCTTTTGTTAATGATATATTAATAGAAAATATTAAAGGTTTTAATAAATATCCAAGCAATGATGGCACACCAGAATTATTGTCTTCAATTTCTAAATGGTTAAATCGACGCTACGGAATTATAGTTAACGAAGAAAATGAAATTATCACGCTCAACGGCACACGTGAAGGGTTGTTTAATGCACAGATAGCACTGTCTCCTGAGACTAAATATGGTAAGAAAACTAAAGTTTTAATACCGAACCCTTTTTACCAAGTTTATGCTGTTGGCGCGGTTACAGTTGGAGCAGAACCCGTTTTTGTCCCTGCGTATAAAGAAAATAACTTTATGCCTGATTACGCAGGATTACCAAAGGATACATTAGAGCAAACTAGTATATTATTTTTATGCTCCCCAACTAATCCACAGGGGGCTATTGCGAGCTATGAATATTGGGTTGAATTAATACAACTTGCAGAAAGGCATGATATCAAAATTTTTGCTGATGAGTGCTATTCAGAAATATATCGTGATGCTGCGCCAATTGGTGCGCTACAAGTAGCCCGTGAGATTGGCGCCGATCCTGAGAGAGTTGTGGTTTTTCATTCCCTGTCAAAAAGATCAAATTTACCTGGATTACGTTCTGGATTTGCAGCTAGTGGTCCCAAAAATATTGCAGCTATGAAGCAATTACGAAATTATTCTGGTGCACCAAACCCAACCCCACTACAGGCAGTTGCCACAGCTGTTTGGTCAGACGAAGAGCATGTCATTAAAAATCGTTTACTTTATCAAGAGAAGTTTAGGGTAGCTGATAAAATATTTGCATCAGCTCGAGGATATAACCCACCTCAAGCAGGTTTTTTCTTATGGCTGCCAGTTGCTAATGGTGAGGCTGCAACCTTAAAGTTATGGAAAGAAACAGGCGTTCAGGTATTGCCTGGCGCTTACCTTAGTAGAGATGTGAATTCTGAAAATCCTGGAAAGAAATATATTCGCGTTGCGATGGTGGCTCCCCTTAAAGATACTAAACGTGGTATGCAGACAATTCGTGAAAGCTTGTTTAAGATATGAGTATGATAAATAATACACGGTCACAGAGCCCATTATTAGAAACAAAAATAAAAGTAGCCATTCGCAAACGTGGTATTGAGCTTCTTGGTTTGATTTTTATATCTTTAGCAATTTTAACTGCCATATCACTCTGGAGCCACTCACCAAACGACCAGAACATTCTAAATTCAACTCCTAATAGAATTTACAATCTAATGGGTCCTATTGGGGCATATTATGCCACAATACTGATGTTAGCCGTTGGCTTAGCATCGTGGACATTAACATTAGCATTTCTAATTTGGGGTGTCCGCTTAACCATACATAAAGGCAGTCACTTAATTTTGCGCCGTGGCGTTTTTTTTCCTATATTTATAGCATTTTGTGCAGTGTTTATGGCAACGTTCACTGAGCCATCTAGCTGGCTATTTAATTATTCTTTAGGCGGCTTTTCAGGTGATGCCCTTTTAGAAAAATTAAAAAGTTTAATCCCAATTGATTTAACTACCTGGGAAAAAGAAATTTCTATATCTTTAGGTATATTTACAATCTGGATAGGATTATTTTCACTTGGCTTTAGTCTACATGAAGTAAAAATTGTTCTACAGAAGGCCGGGAGTGGGATATTTTTGATTTTAGTTACTATTTTAAAAGTTTTGAGAAAATTCACACTAATAGTGCCTAATAGGTTTAGAACTTATTCTCCTCATAAAAAAGAGGTCTATAAAAACCTAGAAAGTAATAACGACCATATATTAGAACCCAATATAGATAACTCTGAAGATCTTCAGCCCCAAAAGCCTAAAGAACAAAAAATTAAGGCATTGTTTACATCAATTCCAATTTTTGGGGGTAATGAGAAAGAAGCCCCTACGGAAAGTGTTGTATTGGACCCAACTGCTTACTTAGACACTGGTCAACACTTAGATCGCGTAACTCGTCGTATACAAAAAGCTGTTCATGAGAAAAAATTACAAAGTGGCCGTGATGCCCCGATGACAGTGATTGAACCTGTTGTAGATATGAAAATAGCTTCATCACCTGATGCTGGGTTTTATGACGCCATAGTTGCTGACGAAGACAAATCTGAGTTGCCGTTAACAACGGAACGTAAAGAGCCCACTTTAATGCGCCCATCCCCACCAAAATCTATGGTAGAGTATCCATCAACAAAACCAATTCCCCAAAGCAGCCGAGCCAAATCAGAAGCTCAACCCACACTATTTTCTGAAAGTACTATAGCGTATGAACGGCCTGCATTAAGTCTTTTAGAGAGCCCAAAAACTATTGTGCGCCAGCAGCTTTCTGATGAGGCGTTGGAAGAAAATGCACGAATGTTGGAAAATGTACTCGATGATTACGGCGTTAAGGGCGAAATTGTATCTGTTCGGCCAGGCCCAGTTGTTACTATGTACGAATTAGAGCCAGCACCTGGCTTAAAGGCAAGCCGAGTTATAGGTCTAGCCGATGATATTGCGCGCTCAATGTCTGCTTTGGCCGCTCGAGTTTCCACTGTCCCAGGCCGCACCGTCATCGGCATAGAACTTCCAAACGATCATCGCGAAACCGTATTATTACGAGAGATTTTATCCGCACGAGATTTTGGAGACGGTAAACACGGATTACCTTTGGCTCTAGGAAAAAATATTGCTGGAATTCCTGAGGTGGCTGACCTGGCTAAAATGCCCCACCTATTAATCGCTGGTACAACTGGGTCTGGTAAGTCTGTTGCTATCAATACGATGCTATTATCATTATTATATAAATTATCACCCGATGAATGCCGTATGATTATGATTGACCCAAAAATGTTAGAATTATCAGTTTATGATGGCATACCTCATCTCTTATCTCCTGTCGTTACAGACCCTCGAAAGGCAGTGGTTGCCTTAAAATGGGTGGTTGGCGAAATGGAAGAGCGGTATCGCAAGATGTCCAAAATGGGCGTTCGTAATATCTCTGGGTATAACGGACGAGTGGCAGAAGCTTTAGCTAAAAATAATGACTTTGAGCGTACAGTTCAAACTGGTTTTGATGATAATACTGGAGAGCCTATATTTGAAACTGAAACCTTTAAGCCGGTGAAGTTACCTTTTATTGTTGTTGTAGTCGACGAAATGGCTGATCTAATGATGGTAGCTGGTAAGGAAATCGAGGCTTGTATTCAACGCTTAGCTCAAATGGCACGCGCATCTGGTATTCATTTAATAATGGCAACACAACGCCCATCAGTCGATGTTATAACTGGAACAATTAAGGCAAACTTTCCAACACGAATTTCATTTCAGGTAACATCAAAAATTGATAGCCGTACAATTTTAGGTGAAATGGGTGCTGAGCAATTATTAGGTATGGGTGATATGCTATACATGGCTGGTGGTGGAAAAATTACACGCATACATGCACCCTTTGTGTCTGACGAAGAAGTTGAGTTAATTGTTACCCATCTAAAATCATTTGGCCCACCTGAATATGTTAGTGGTGTAATAAAGGGATCTGATGACGAAAAAGCATCTAATCTAGATAGTATTTTAGGTTTAGGTGGTAATACGGATAAAGAAACACAACTATACGATCAGGCTGTAGCAATTGTTGCCCATGATCGTAAATGTTCAACATCTTACATTCAGCGCAAATTATCTATCGGTTATAATAAAGCCGCAAAAATAGTTGAAGAAATGGAGGATAATGGAATTGTTTCATCAGCAAATCACATTGGAAAACGTGAAATTTTTCTGCCTGAAAATGATTATGATTAACAGTAAATTTCTCATATAAAATATCTAGAAAATTAATTCTTATATATAGACGCAGCAGGGACTATTCGAAACTCATGAGTAAATACATAATATTTATATCAACGGCAGTTTCTGCTTTTCTATTTATAACACCGGCTATAGCTGAAAAGATATCTCTGACCAATTTAAGCGCTTACATAAATAGTTTATCAATAATTAAAACAAACTTTATTCAAATCAATTCAGATGGCTCAAAAGACGAGGGTCAATTATATATGAACCGCCCTGGAAGGTTAAGGCTTGAATACGCCCCACCAAATAATGCACTTGTTATAGCCAGCACTGGTAGTGTTGCTATTTATGATGATAAATCTAAAAGTGGGCCAGCAGTGTTTCCATTAAAGCATTCTCCATTAAACTTTTTTTTACAAAACAATGTAGATCTAAAAAATAACGGTATGGTTTCAAAACATATTAAAAAACAAGAATATACAATTGTTATAACGCGCGACCCCAGGGGTAAAATCCCTGGTGAAATTGAAATGGCTTTTAGTGGCAACCCAACAACTTTACGCCAATGGACTATCACAGATCAATCCAATCAAAAAACAACAATTATTTTGGGGAAATTGCATAAACAAAAGTTCCTACCGCGGAGTTTGTTTAGTATATCTATGAATAGACCAGACGTAAATTAGGTACAGCGCACCAATTGTGAGCTATATGATACAGCTCTCTTTTGGACAGTTTTAGCTACACGCATTAACCACTTTTTTTTACGATAAGTTCCCCGCCTAAATCCTGTGTGCCCATCATGGTAAGCTAAATATTGATTGTAAGCATCACTTTTAGAAATTCCGTTTCGCTTGTATGATTTATCCATATACCAACCCATGAAATCAACAGCATCCCTAAAGCTACTCCGCCTTGAAAAGCGATTTCCAGCTTCCTGACGATACTGATCCCAAGTTCCATCCAAAGCTTGAGCAAATCCATAGGCAGAGGATCGACGCCCCATTGGTATAATTTTTAACTTCCACTCATATGGAGTTTTTGCAGTGCCAGAAAACTTACTTTCTTGATAAATAGTTGCCATCATAACAGGCACAGGCACACCCCAACGACGTTCAGCACGAACCATAGACTTATACCAAGATTTACGTTCTTTTTTGATTGAACATGCATTATCTAAATTGCTCGGCGGATCTACTCTCAACGCAGAGCAAGAGCTCAACGCAATACTGGCTAAAATTAATATAAGCCCAATTCTCTTCATACTGCGCATCCTGGTCTTTTGTAATTTAATTTTTCAGTCCCTACCCTAAAGTAATACCGCTAACAATACCGGGAGTGCAACTACTGACAGGACTGTTGAAGCAATTACCAACCCTGCAACCTCATTAGCATCAGCTCCATATTTTTGCGCTAATAAGTATGATGTTACCGCTACAGGAGTTGCTATTTGTACAACCAAAACAGCAAATGCAATATCGTTCAATCCAAAGTAACTCCCAATAATCCAGGCAGTACAAACGCAAACAATTAGCTTTATAATTGATAAAATAACTGCTCGTGAAATTGTTTTTACTTTTAAGCGAGCCAATGCAACACCCAAAGTAATTAGCATAAGCGGAATTGCCATTTGTCCCATCAACTCCAATGTGTTCGTAACCCATTGTGGGGTCTCCCATCCTTGGATTAGAAACAATGCTCCAGCTAAAGTTGCCCAAACCATTGGCTCCTTAAATATTTTGGTAACACTACCTCCACCCGATACCATCCAAACTCCAATGGAAAACGATCCTACTGCCATTACTGCAAATACTACTACAGCATATCCTAAACCAACCTCTCCAAATGCAAACATAGCCAAGGGCAATCCCAAATTACCAGTATTACCAAAGATTAGCGGCGCCCAAAATGTTGCCATATCCAATTTGGCTAATTTAGCAATAATCCAAAAGATAATTGTCAAAGCTATATAAGCTATAATACTAGATAGAAATAAACTTGATAACGTGTCCGCTGATATATCAGCTTTCATTAAAGCTACAAAAATTAGAGCGGGAACAGATATTGTCATGGCTAGTCTTGTGACAAATTCAATTTCATACTGCCAACCAACTTTTACCCACGCAAAACCTATAGCTGCAAGTAAAAATACAGGAGCCACAATTTGTAAAACAGTTAAAATGAGTTCCATAAAGCATACAAAACGTAGTGTGGACAGTTTGTCAATCTCAGCGTAGGAAGTCATGAAAGATTCTATAGGTTTTCATGTTAGAAGTCAGTGCGAAATTCTCAATTGGTCAAGTGGTTCGCCATCGTAAACACCCATTTCGTGGCGTAGTTTTTGATATAGATTCAACTTTTTCAAATACAGATGAGTGGTGGGAGAGCATACCAAAAGATCATCGCCCTTCTAAAGATCAACCATTCTATCATCTTTTAGCAGAAAATGATGAATCATACTATGTTGCATATGTATCTGAGCAAAATCTATTAGTTGACGATTCTGGTGAACCTATTGATCATCCTGAAGTCATAGAAATGTTTGGAGAAATGCTAAACGGGCGTTATAATATTTCTGCGCATATGAATTAATACCCTAGTGCCGCGCCATCTTTGCGAGGGTCGCTTGCACCAATCAATATACCATTTTTGTAATCAATCCAGACCGCCTGAGCTCCACCTATAGGGACTTTTGGAATTAACACGTTGTGGCCTAAATCAGTTAAACCTTGGCGGACAGCATCACTATAACCTCTTTCTACGTTCAACCCCCCACCATCAGCAAAGCTACGTGGAGCGTCTATACTTGCCTGTGGCTTTAGTCCAAAATCTATTATGTTTGATACAAATCGAGAATGACCAGTAGCCTGATAAGCCCCGCCCATTACACAGAAAGGCATCACAACTCTACCTTTTTCTCGAAGCATGCCAGGTATAATTGTATGCATTGGACGTTTGCCACCTGCAGCCTCATTTGGGTGATCTTTCTCTAATGTAAAACCAGCACCTCTATTTTGAAAGTTTATTCCAAATTTAGAAGATGCTAATCCAGACCCAAATGAATGGAAAATAGAATAAATCAGCGAAACTGACATTAAATTTTTATCAACGACAGTTAAACAAATAGTTTCTTTATGGACAGCTTCTGATATTTTAGCAGGGTTTTTCAAAACAGTGTTTTGGTCGATAAGCGATGCCAATTTTTTAGCAGTATCCATGGATAACATATAATCCAAGCGTTCACTTTTATCTGCTATAAAGCGATTCCTAGCGTCATAGGCTAATTTAGTTGCTTCCGCTTCTATGTGCGTTCTCTCAGTACCAAATGGATCCATCGAGGCAACATCAAACTGTGTCATTATGTTGTTCATACAAATTGCTGTTGCACCCTGACCATTCGGCGGGTGCTCTACCATTTCAAAACTTCCATAATTACCAGAAATTGGGGCCCCATAATCACAAGAAACATTAGCAAAATCATCTAAAGTGTGAACCCCGCCCAGTGCATTAAGCGATGAAACCATATCGTCAGCAACTTCACCTTCATAAAACCCATCACGGCCCTTTTGAGCTATTTTTTCAAGAACTTTAGCTTGCATTGGAGCAGAGAACATTTGTCCTGCAGTCGGAGACTTACCTTTTAAAAGATAGAAATCACGAGCTGAAGCTTTTAAATTATCTACTGCTAAGGACCAGTCAAATGCAGTCCTTGGTGCAATTGGAACTCCAGCTTTCATATAATGAATTGCTGGTGCTAAACTTGATTTTAATCCCAACTTTCCATAATCATTACTAAGTTTACAAAAAGCGTCAATTGCACCTGGAAGTGTAATCGATTCTACACCGCCAGTAGGTACTATAGAATGTCCTGCTGTGCGTAAGTCCGCAGCATTTAATGCAGCTGGTGCACGGCCTGATCCATTTAAAGCAATTATTTCTTCAGACCCTGCAGGGCTTAGTAAAATAAAACAATCCCCACCAATACCAGTCATTTGTGGTTCCAATAATCCCTGTAATAAAGCAGCAGCAATTGCAGCATCTACAGCATTTCCACCCGCTTCAAGTATTTGAATTGCAACCTTTGATGATAGTGGGTTTGACGTAGCAACCATGCCATTTTTACCGTAGACAGCTGAGCGGCCTGGCAAATGAAAATCACGCATTTAGTATCCTCCACTTGCGCTCTAATGTTTCTTGACGCAAAATATAATTATGAACAAACATGTCCCTATTTCTAGTGGTGTCAACCACAACCCTACAGATGGTATTCATTTTCATAGGACTGAGCTCAGTCCCATTATTTCGCTTTATGGCCGAATGGTTGCCGCTGGCGAGTGGCGCGATTATGGAATTTCATCTTTAAGTGAAGTTGCTGTCTTTTCAATTTTTAGACGTGCAGCAGAACATCCTATTTACACTATAGAAAAGCGACCCAAGCTTAAAGATAAACAGGGTATGTATAGTATCATTGGTATGGGTGGCCATATTTTAAAAAGAGGCTCTAACTTAAAATTAGTACTCCAAGTTTTAGAGCGTAAACTAATCAAAGTAGTAAAATAATATTTACCTTAGTTCGCTCCAATAGCTATTCGCTTGATTGCTGTTATTAAACCCCCTCCATTCTTTAGGATTCGATCCCTAGCAGTTTTCAGTGGCTCAAAAGAAACTACCATGTGATGCGCGTTTGCATGCAAAATTGAGCTTTCACTAAGCATTAGCCCTACATGCCCACTCCAAAAAATTAAATCGCCCCGCAATAGAGGTACGTTTGGCTGTATCAAGTGACCTAGCTCAGCTTCTTGCTCGATACTATCACCTGGACAATTTAGCCCAGCACCTCGTAAAGCGGCGGAAATTAAACCTGAACAATCAATTCCATATTGAGAATTGCCTCCCCATAGATACGGAATTCCCAAATATCGCTCAGCAACTTTTACAAAATCATTTTCCTTGTTAGCTATGAGCTCAATCTGCATTTGAGAGATGTAGCCTCCTAAATCTAGTTCAAAAAAACTATCATTTTTATTAATAATTGTTATTTCAGATTGATAAGGCAAATGTGCAAGGGGTACTGCTTTCATGTTTGGGTCTGGATAGATATGTGCCCCCAAACTACAAACTCGATTCGTTGGCTCAACCCAATTAGACAAATTATCCTCAGCAACAATACCAGAATAATCATCAGCAATTCGCTTGCCATATGCCCAACCTTCAATAATTTTAGTTACCTTAAAGCCATCACCCAAAAGCATTTGGCGTTGCAGTTCACTTTTTGATTCATTCAAAATATTACATACAGGCTTACAGACACGAAAGATATTATTCATACCGCGCCTCTATGACTGATAACATTGCACGTGCAGATTGGCATGCACCACCATGCGTGCGAGCAGGCTTTGCAACCGGGCACCAGCCATATAAATCCAAGTGAACAAAACTTTTTGTTTGTTCTACAAACCTACGTAAAAATAGCGCAGCTGTTATTGCACCACCAAAACCACCTTTAGGCGCATTATCAAGATCAGCCACATCTGGTTGAATTAATTCTTCATAAGGATCCCAAAAAGGCATCCTCCATAACGGGTCAGCGCAAAAAATAGAAGCCTTTTCAATTTCATTGGCTAGTGCATCATCATCAGTAAAAAAAGGTGGTACATCAGGACCTAAAGCGACACGCGCAGCACCCGTTAAGGTAGCATTACAAACTAAAAGATCCGGCTTATCTTCATCAGCTAAAGCTAAAGCATCAGCCAAAACCAGACGGCCTTCTGCGTCAGTATGATTAATTTCAACGCTAAGGCCTTTACGGCTTAATAAAACATCTTGAGGCCTATATGCATTTGCAGAAATAGAATTTTCAACAGCAGGTACAATCACACGTAACTGCACGTTAAGTTGAAGAGACATAATCATATGGGCTAGACCCAGAACAGTTGCTGAGCCACCCATATCTTTTTTCATTAAGCCCATCGAAGCGGTTGGTTTAATGTTTAGACCTCCCGTATCAAAACAAACGCCTTTTCCAACCAAAGTAACCTTTGGGTCACTTTCTTGCCCCCAGCGCATATCTAGCAACCTAGGTGCCTGGTCAGATGCACGTCCAACAGCATGGATCATAGGAAAATTATTTTTTAATAAGTCGTCCCCCTTAATAACAGTAACTTTGGCTTTATGTTTTTTTGCAATCTTGCAGAAAGCGTCTTCTAATGCATCTGGCCCCATATCATTACTAGGCGTATTTATTAAATCACGTGTAAGAAAATCACCTTCAGCTTCAATTAAGATACGCTTTGTATCAATTGATTCAGATGCTTTAAGTATTGCTAATGAACCTGATTTTTTCTTGTATCGATCAAAAGTATAAGCGGCTAAAACCCATGCAAGATGTGCATGTTCTAAATCTAATCCTAAAAGTCCCGAGACGATTTCATAAGTACCTTTTGGTAATTTAAGTGCAACAGATCCCATATGGTGTCGTCCACGCAATCTTACAGATTTTTTTCCCCAACCAACCAAAACTGACGAAATTGTGCCGTCACTATTTGGTAAAATTAATATTTGCCCCAAATCCGCAACAAAGGCGTTTACCTTTACCCACGCGCCAATATCTAATTTTTCAACTAGAAAATCTAGTTTATCACTTTCCACTACATGTATTGGAATAGGTATTTCTGATTTTAATGCAAATTTGGGTATCATTAATAAACTCCTACTTTCAAAGAAACCTAACTTATTTTAGCATCTAAGCAATGCTAACTATTTTGATATTTTAATACACGATGATAGCCACATAATCATTTCTCATAAAAAAATAGTTTACTGAAATACTTTTAGTACTTTAATAAAGCTAAGGAAGCAGCGTTAATACATAAATAATTTAGAATGAATATTGCAAGATAAAAAGAATGGTATTGGCAATTGAACTTCTCAAGATAGAAAAGTAGAATTCAATTTAGCAAAAATACTATAGCCGTGAAAGATTTTAATATGAATAGCCCTACCACGCCACTCCCAAGTAGCCTTGTAAGTCGTTATCATGGCTGGAAAGCTACTAGTTTTAAGGAAAATAAAGCATGGTATGCACGGTTAGCAGAAGGTGGCCAAAATCCACGGACGATGATTATTTCATGTTGTGACAGTCGTGTGCACGCAACTTCAATTTTTGGTGCCGATACTGGAGATTTTTTTATTCATCGTAATATTGCTAATTTAGTACCACCCTATGCTCCAAATGAAGATTACCATGGAACTTCAGCAGCAGTAGAATATGCTGTAACCGCTTTAGGTGTTACTAACTTAATAGTAATGGGACATACACTATGTGGAGGCATTCAAGGGTGTCATGATATGTGTTCAGGTAAAGCCCCTGAGTTAGAAAAAACTACAAGTTTTGTTGGCCGCTGGATGGATATTTTACGCCCAACCTATGAAAAAGTTGCAAGTGGGGGTGGTACCGACACTGAGCAAATTAAACGTTTAGAGCATGAAGGCATTCTGACATCTATTAACAATTTAATGTCGTTTCCGTTTGTGTCTAAACTTGTTGATGCAGAAGAACTAGCTTTACATGCTGTTATCTTAGATATCAGTGATGGAACGCTTGAGCAATTTGATCCTTTAATTGGAAGCTTTTGCCCAATCTAATTTTAATTCACTATATTTATAAAAAATTCCAAATAAAAAAGGATACCTGAAAAATCAGATATCCTTTTTTAAATTATAGTTATCTATCCTTTTTTTAGAACTCTTCGTCCTAAAAGTTCAGCAATTTGAACAGCGTTAAGCGCTGCACCTTTGCGAAGATTATCTGAAACACACCAAAGATTTATACCATTATCAATCGTACTATCTTGGCGAATTCGGCTAATATAAGTAGCATATTCTCCAACGCATTCAATCGGTGTCATGTAGCCCCCATCTTCACGCTTATCGATGACTAAAATGCCTGGAGATTCACGTAAAATTTCACGGACCTCATCTTCATCAATGAATTCTTCAAATTCAATGTTTATCGCTTCTGAGTGACCAACAAATACTGGAACACGTACACAAGTTGCAGTTACTTTAATTGAAGGATCAATAATTTTTTTTGTTTCAGCAACCATCTTCCATTCTTCTTTGGTAGATCCGTCATCCATAAACACATCAATGTGAGGAATCACGTTAAATGCAATATCTTTAGGATAAACTTTTGCCTCAACCTCTCGTCCAGGGACGTATTTACCTTTTGTTTGATTCCATAGCTCATCTATTGCCTCTTTACCTGTACCCGAGACGGATTGGTATGTGGATACAACAACACGTTTAATTTTAGCGCGATCATGTAAAGGCTTTAGTGCAACAACCATCTGAGCTGTTGAGCAATTTGGATTGGCTATTATATTTTTATTTGAATAACTCATTATTGCATCTGGATTACACTCTGGCACAATTAAAGGCACTCTAGGATCATAGCGATAAAGAGAACTATTATCTATTACAATACAACCGGCCGCTGCTGCTATTGGGGCATATTTTCTTGTTGCGTCTGAGCCAACTGCAAACAATGCGATATCCCAACCCGTGAAGTCAAAGGTGTCCAAATCCTTAGTTTTCATAGTTTTGTCGCCAAGCATACATTCTGTTCCTAATGACCTGCGACTTGCAAGCACTTCGATCGCATCGATCGGAAACTGACGTTCATCAAGAATATTTAGAATTTCACGGCCTACATTTCCTGTAGCGCCGACGACAACAACACGGTAACCCATTTTAGGTCTCCTAAAAGTTAAATTTTGGACACGTCCCAATTCAGACAAAACGCCTATACCGCGCTGTAGCAAAAAAGGGAAGAGGGCGCACTAATTGCACACCCCAGATACTGATTTTATTAGTTTAAAGAGACGCATTTAGTTCTGAAATAATTGCATCCCCCATTTCAGTACAACTTGCTGCTTTACCACCATCAGATTGCATCAAATCACCCGTGCGAATGCCTTTACCCAAAATACTTTCAACAGCAGCTTCCAAACGATCTGCTTCTGCTCCCTGATCAAAGGAATACCGTAAAGCCATTGCAAAGCTTAGGACACACGCACTTGGATTAGCCTTATTTTGGCCCGCAATATCAGGTGCAGAGCCATGTACGGGCTCATATAATGCTTTAGGTCGTCCATTTGCCATAGGAACCCCAAGAGAGGCTGATGGAAGCATACCTAATGATCCTGTAAGCATTGCAGCTGTATCTGATAATAGATCTCCAAATAAATTATCTGTTAAAATAACGTCAAATTGTTTTGGAGCCCTAACCAACTGCATAGCACCAGCATCAGCATACATGTGCGATAGTTCTACATCTGAATAATCAGCTGCGTGAACTTCTGTCACAACATCTCTCCATAAAATACCACTTTCCATAACATTTGCTTTTTCCATCGAACAAACTTTATTATTTCTGCGGCGTGCCATTTCAAATGCACTTCGCGCAACACGATCAATTTCATCTTCAGTGTAACGCTGCGTATTAATACCAACACGTTTATTATCTTCTATAAAGATCCCACGTGGTTCACCAAAATAAGATCCTGAGGTTAATTCACGAACTATCATAATGTCCAAGCCGGAAACTAACTCTTTTTTCAATGAAGAAAAATCAGCTAAAGCATCAAAACATTGGGCTGGACGTAAATTTGAAAATAGATCCATTTCCTTCCGCAGTCGCAAAAGGCCCCGCTCTGGCTTAACAGAAAAGTCTAAATTATCATATTTTGGACCACCTACAGCACCCAATAATACGGCATCCACACTTTGTGCTTTGGCCATTGTATCATCATGTAACGGTGTACCGTGAACATCATATGCAGCACCACCAACTAAGTCTTCTGAAACGTCAAATTTCAGATTACGCTTTTGACCAAGCCAGTCAATTACTTTACGTACCTCAGCCATAACTTCTTGACCAATGCCGTCACCAGGGAGAATTAATAATGATGGATTATTCATAATTTTTTCCTAAAACTTTTCTGATAATTGCTAATACCTCACTGACTAAGGGTCAAGCCATTGGAAGTTTCACATAATAAATACTTTACTTTTAATACGTCAATTAATGCCTATCAATACTGAGCAACAAAAGGCCCTCCAGAGAGCCTTTGTTATCTAAACATTTATATAACTACAGCCAAGGTTTAGTTTTTATTTGTGCTTTTTCATACGCATCAACTGCATCAATCTTTTGAAATGTAAGCCCAATGTCATCTAAACCATTCATTAAGCAATGCTTTTTAAATGCATCAACTTCAAATCTATATTCAGTTCCATCTGTTGCAGAAACTGTTTGGCTTTCTAAATCAACTGAAATACGTGCATTTTCACCTTTGGAAGCATCTTCCATTAATACGTCTATTGCTTCCTTAGAAAGCATGATTGGTAAAATACCATTTTTAAAACAATTACTATAAAAAATATCAGCATAGCTTTCTGAAATCACAACTGAAATTCCAAAATCTTTTAACGCCCACGGCGCATGTTCACGTGAGGAACCACATCCAAAATTTTCACCAGCAACAATTATTTCAGCATTGCGATATGCAGGTTTATTTAAAACAAAATCTGAAATTTCTGAACCATCGAGATTGTAACGCATTTCATCGAACAGATTTACGCCTAAACCTGAGCGTTTAATAGTTTTTAGAAATTGTTTTGGAATAATCATATCAGTATCGATATTGACTAATGGCATAGGCGCCGCAACTCCAGAAACATTAGTAAACTTTTCCATTATGCTCCTCCATTAAATGTTCGAATGTCCGTTAACTTTCCAGTAATAGAAGCTGCTGCTGCCATTGCTGGGGATAATAGATGCGTACGGCCACCTCGGCCCTGACGGCCCTCAAAGTTACGGTTTGAGGTTGCAGCACAACGTTCTTCTGGAGCTAATTGATCTGGATTCATTGCTAAACACATAGAGCAGCCTGCCATACGCCACTCAAAACCTGCATCCATAAAAATTTGAGCCAAACCTTCTTCTTCAGCTTGAGCACGGACCAGACCTGAACCAGGAACAACCATTGCCCTCATTCCATTTTTAATTTTTTGCCCTTTCAGAACTTCAGCTGCTGCACGTAAATCTTCAATGCGGCCATTTGTACAAGATCCAATAAAGACAGTGTCAATTTCAACATCTGATAGTTTTTGGCCAGGTGTTAGACCCATGTAGGCCAGAGCACGCTTTACTGCATCAATCTTACCGCCTTTAAAGTCTTCTGGAGCTGGAACAACCGCGTCAATTGGCAAAACATCTTCAGGTGATGTACCCCAGGTTACCGATGGTGCAATATCTTCAGCTTTAATAGTAATTATCTGATCAAAATTAGCATTTTCATCGGTATATAGGCCTTTCCAGCTTTCAAGAGCCAGATCCCAGTCTGAACCTTTTGGGGCGTTTGGTCGACCATTACAATAATCAAATGTTTTTTGGTCGGGTGCAATTAGGCCAGCGCGTGCACCACCTTCAATTGCCATATTGCAGACGGTCATACGACCCTCCATAGATAAAGCCTTTATTGCTTGACCACAGTATTCAATTACATACCCAGTTCCACCAGCAGTGCCCGTTTTGCCAATTACATTCATCGTAATATCCTTAGCTGTAACGCCTGGAAGCAAGGACCCTGTAATTTCAACTTTCATATTTTTTGATTTTTTCTGAATCAAAGTTTGTGTAGCCAAAACATGTTCAACTTCGGAAGTGCCAATCCCATGCGCCAATGAACCAAATGCACCATGCGTAGCAGTATGACTATCTCCACAAACAACAGTCATTCCAGGCAGTGTCCAGCCCTGCTCAGGACCAACAATATGTACGATGCCCTGGCGCACGTCAGATACTGGATAATAGTGAATACCGAATTCCTTAGCATTCACATCAAGAGCATCCACTTGAATACGACTTTCTTCGTTATCAATGCCCTCCACGCGATCCGTTGTTGTTGGGACGTTGTGATCGGGCACAGCTATTGTTTTATCTGGCGCCCTGACGGTGCGGCCTGCCATACGTAAACCCTCAAAAGCTTGAGGAGACGTTACTTCGTGAACTAAATGCCGGTCGATATATAAAAGGCATGTTCCGTCTTCAGCTTCATGGGCTACGTGTGCGTCCCAAATTTTATCATAAAGTGTTTTAGGTGCGGACATAAAATGTCTCCTCCGCTAGAATTTTGCTTATAGGTAAGTAATTGATGTCACGCGCCTAGACATCAGTCTGCACAGATCAAAATCGCCATAAAGCGCCACGGTAACCTTTTCTTGTCATCAATATCGTTAATTTCGGTCATGTAGTTTTAATACATCTTTACTAGAAATTCTTCAAGCACCTCATGTATTTTTAGAATATTCAGGTAAAAATTTTATACAAGACTAATCATAGCAACTAAATAGGTTAGATAATCAAATAATATGTTGAAAGCTTACACTTTAGTTTACAATAAAACTTCAGCTGGTCGTATGCCGCCCACAATTAAGCCTGCAGCATTTTTTAAAGTAGGGCACATTCGTTTTTGAACCATGGGGTGAGCTTTGTTAGCCACCCCCAAACGAACTAATAGTGCAGCAATTGCAGATTCAGAACCACGTGTGGCACCATCTTCAATTTTTAGTGCTATACCTAAGCCCTCATCTGGTAAAATTGCAGTAAATACACCCTCAGCCCCCGTTTTCAAAACAACACGCCCACCAATAGCACCCATCAACTCAGTGCAAGCACGCCCTTCACCAGCAACTAATAAAGGATACTTTGCCATCGCCTCTACCAACCGGATAGAGGCATTTCCCCGCACTCCAGAACCCATGCGGGCCATAGCAGTCGCTAACCCTTTTAAACTAGTAGAAAAATTAGGTGCGGAACAACCATCAATACCATGTCCCGATGAAGTTTCACCCGTCATTTCTTCAAATGCGAGTAAAACTGCTTTTTGAACTGGGTGATTTATATTTACATAATCAGTATCTCCTGCCAAATATTTATTAAACGTTAAAAACCCACAATGTTTTCCAGAACAATTATTATGAATTTGGCATGGCTTTTTACCAGACTTCACCAGTTCGTTTGAAGTCTTTTTCCCTGCTGGCCAATGTGTCCCACAGCGCAAATCATTTTCTGATAGGTTTAGAGCAGACAACCAATTGGAGACGGCTGAAGTATGCAATGGATCGCCTTGATGTGATGCGCATGAAAGCGCAAGTTGAGCGGGTGTTAAACCAAATGCATCTGCTGCGCCACTTTCAACCATCGGTAAAGCTTGTAAGATTTTACTAGATGAGCGCGGTAGAATTTCTTCAAATGGATTCCCCCAAGATTCAATAATATCACCCACAGCATTTACTATTACGGCATGACCACGGTGCTGACATTCCAAAAAGGAACCCCTCCAAACCTCTACTAATACCTCTGACATTTTGATCTTCCATTAAATGATTTTATTTAAATTAGCCTAGTCCAAATTGAGGGCTGGAATCGAGTACTATTTTTGTTATAACGCTAATAATCATTTCACAAAAAAGTGTTAAGCTAGAGTGGAAAGGCAGCAATTGAAAGGTCAAGCAGATCCATGAATAAAATAATATTTACAATTTCAATTATTATTACTGGTTTTTTTGGATCAATAGTATTAGCTCAAAAGCCAGTAGCTTCTTTTCAAGATTGGGGGGTTTATACATCAAAAGACCCTAAATTATGCTGGCTATCTTCAACAGCAAGTAAAGTAGAAAATACACGCAATGGCAAACCTGCCGTGAACGTCACTCGCGGGGATATTTTTCTGTTTATTACATATCTGCCAAGTAAAAATATTTTGGGCGAAGTATCTTTTGCTGGAGGCTATCCTTTCAAAGTGGAACAAATGGTAGAATTACAAATTGGCTCTGCCAAATATGATTTAATTCCCGAAGGTAATTATGCCTGGCCGGCCAACCAGAAAATTGACACTAAAATTCGTGTTTCAATGACACGTGGTTCAACTGCAGTTGTTCGTGCTGAGAGTATTAAGGGAACAAAGACTAAAGATACTTTTTCGTTACGGGGTTTTACTGCTGCGCTCAAAGCCGCAAAATCACGTTGTGGCATATAATTTTACCCCTTCTTATCTGTAATAAAATATCCTAAAAGCTGGTTTAAGAAGTTAGGATAATTTCCATGACAAGTACCCTGCCCATTACACCAGACGTAATGACTATACCAAGAAACCCGATTGAGGGGGTATTACCTAATCTAATTGGCCTGCAACGTGATGCATTATCAAATGTATTGGCCGAAATTGGCACCCCACAAAAACAAATCAAAATGCGCGTTTCTCAAATATGGTCGTGGATATATGTTAAAGGTGCTAGATCTTTTGATGAAATGACTAATCTTTCAAAAAGTTTTCGCCAGGCATTAATTGAAAACTTTTCCATAACGAGGCCTGAAATTATTACACGTCAAATTTCAAAAGATGGTACCCGGAAATACCTATTACGTGTCACTGGCGGACACGAACTAGAAGCGGTTTACATCCCCGAAACAGATAGAGGCACTTTATGCATTTCCAGCCAAATTGGCTGTACCCTGACATGCACATTTTGTCACACGGGCACTCAAAAATTAGTGCGAAATCTGACGCCTGCAGAAATTGTAGGCCAAATTTTAATTGCTCGTGATGATTTAGAAGAATGGGATAAACCTACAGGTGATAAACGTTTAGTCTCAAATATTGTTTTAATGGGTATGGGTGAACCTCTTTATAATACAAATAACGTACGTGATGCCATGTTAATTGCGATGGATAATGAAGGCATTGCACTATCACGACGTCGTATTACATTATCAACATCTGGTGTAGTTCCAGAAATTATCCGCGCTGGCTCTGAAATTGGATGTATGTTGGCAATTTCTTTTCATGCCACAACAGATGAAGTACGTGATGTTTTAGTGCCAATTAATCGTAAACATAAAATTGCTGAATTGTTAGATGCTTGTAGAAATTATCCCCGCCTATCAAATTCTGAACGGATTACTTTTGAATATGTTATGTTAAAAGGTATAAATGACACAGATGCCGATGCACATAGATTAGTTAATCTAATTTCTGGTATCCCAGCAAAAATAAATTTAATCCCATTTAATCCTTGGCCAGGTTCTGGATACGAGCGGTCAGATTGGAAACAAATAGAAGCATTTGGTGATATCGTAAACAAAGCTGGCTATGCTAGTCCGGTCCGAAAACCCCGTGGAGAAGATATAATGGCAGCCTGTGGGCAACTTAAAAGTGAGACACAGCGCACTCGTAAATCTGCAAAAAAAATGGCTCAAGAAGTTAAAGGACAATAAATTGAGATTTTTGAGTATCTGGTTATTAACGCTTACATTACTTTCAAACTGTGGAAGTTTTGACCCTGTTTCTAAAAATATTTTAAAATACAGAGGGCCAGAAATTACACAGATTTTAGTCGATAAATCTCAACGAAAAATGTATTTAATGAATGGTAATAAAACCATTAAAAAATTTAAAATTGATTTAGGATTTAGTCCAAAAGGGCACAAAGAAAAACAAGGCGATGGCCGCACCCCAGAAGGTCTATATTTTATTGATCGCCAAAATTATCATAGTAAATATTTTTTAAGCATGGGGATTAGCTATCCTAATGCTAAAGATACAGTGCGCGCAAATTCAATGGGCATTGATCCAGGTGGAGATATTTTTATACATGGTGGGCCTCGATACAAAGGCGAATACGGGAAACGTGATTGGACAGCTGGTTGTATTTCCGTATCAGATAAGAACATGCTTTCAATTTATTCTATGGTTAAAGTTGGGACGCCCATTTTAATCAAACCTTAAGAATTACTTAGCTATTAATTGAACCCACCAAATTTTACCATTTACATCTTGGTGCCAAGCAATCCCCATTTGCGTAGCCTCAGGATCTAATATCACAGACGCAGATAATGGAATGTTCATCCAGACGTCTAAAGTGTTGAAATCATCTTCAAATGTTTCCGAGACGTTTTCTCCAACCAACTCACCCTTATATCCAACGCTAAGCAAGCGGTCCAAGGGCGATGAGCCATCTGAACCAAAATGCCAGGGCCGGTTTTGGGCAGACATATCAGATGCATGTGATTGCGATGCACGGATCAAAGATGCATTTAATATCAAAGATCCTAGCCCACGTGATTGGCGAACGGCATTGACAGAATCTAAGTGGCGGTATTGCACCTTATCAGCACCAATACGGCTCATTTGGATAATTACTGTTCCATCCCCAGGGCGGCTTTTTACAGATGGTGATTCACAGGCTGCTAGTGCAGTTAATATTGCCGTAGCTAGTAATACTTTCCACATAAAATCTCTCCAATTATACTCAATATATTTAGTATCAGACTTATGTATTTTAAATTTATAATAAGTATACTATTAACGGGTAACTTATATTTGATTTGAAATAGTTTATTATGCACTGATATAAAACAAATCAATACTGCTTCAAGGGACAGGATACAACACAATGTCAAAATGTTTTACGCGTCGTATATTTACAGCAACCGCCGCGAGCGCAATTACGTTAGGGACCCATTCAGTTGCCCAAGAAGGCTGGAACCCTGATTTAAACAATCCTGATTTAGGATTTAATACTTCCCAAAATCCAGAATCTCGACTTGCAGGAGAAGCAGATACAGTTCGCCGCAATGCCTCAGCTTTTAGAGACCGCAGCAATTGGAAGGATTATTTTTCTAATACAAAAAAAGGTGTTGTTCTAGTTGATACTCAAAGTCGAGCGCTACATTTCTGGTCAGAAGATCAAAGTATTTACAAGTTATACCCAGTGGCGGTTCCCTCATCAGACGAATTAACTCGATTAGGTCGAACGTCCATCACTCGTAAGCGCGTGGGTCCAGACTGGAGGCCAACACCATCAATGCTTGAGCGTAACCCTGATTGGCCAAAATATATTGGACCAGGACCAGGTAATCCATTAGGCTCACATGCTTTATACCTATCATGGACATATTTTCGCATTCACGGAACACACGATAATCGTAAAATTGGGCGCCGATCTTCTAACGGGTGCATTGGATTATATAATGCACAAATCGCAGAATTATTCGATCTAACCAGAGTTGGAACACAAGTTTTGTTCATCTAATAACTCTTTTTTGGCAGTAAATTTATACTTTAATCTGTCTGCCTTAGTAAGGCACGAAGGCCAGCACGATAATCTGGAAATTTCAAGTCTACTCCTAATTCATCTTTGATTAAATTATTGCGAACTTTTTTATTTTCTGCATAAAAGCTGCGAGCCATTGGTGTCATTTCTGCTACTTCAAAATTAACCGCTGGTGGTATAGGCATACCCAATAATTCTGCCGCAAAGCCAATCACATCTTCTGGTGGTGCAGGGTCATTATCACATAAATTATAAACTGCGCCAATGCGCGGTGAACAAATTGAGGCATATAGCGTTTGAGCAATATCATCTACATGAATACGGCTGAAAACTTGATTTTTCTTAATTATACGCCTAGCACGTCCACTTCGCACTTTAGCAAAGGGTCCACGCCCAGGTCCATAAATTCCTGCTAAGCGAAAAATATGAAGTGGTAAACCCAGAGTAGACCAGGCGGCTTCAGCATTACGGCGCATTTCTCCACGTTTTGTAGTAGGGTTTAATTGTGTGTCTTCGTCAACCCAACCACCATCATGATTACCATAAACTCCAGTGGTAGACAGATAGCCTACCCATTCGAACGAACCCCTAGACAATTCTTCGCCATACGCATGAAGAACTGGGTCACCATCTGGATTTGGCGCTACTGATGTTAAAATATGAGTAGCCTTTTCTAAGTATGGCAACAAATTAGTTTCAGGCCAAATGATAGGTTCAATACCTTCTTGGCGAAGTGCGGCAGCTTTTTCTTTTGATCGCGTTGTTCCATAAACTATCCAACCCTCATTTAACAAATGTTGCCCAAGCGCACGGGCAGAAAAACCATGCCCAATACTCAACATAACTTTATTCATTATATACGACCCTCCAGCATTGCTACTGCCCAATCTGCTGCATCTCTTACAACTGGGTCATTGTCCAACTGCAATGCCTGCGCGCTACTTCTTAACTCTATGCATCCAGAGTTCCCAATTGCATATAATACATTACGTACAAACCGGTTTCTACCGATACGTTTAATTGGATTTTTTGAAAATAGTATGCGAAAAGATTTATCATCTAAAGATGCCAATTCAGCTAATTCTGGGGCCTTAAGTTCTGATCGCGCGATGTAACCAATTTCATTTGCTTTTTGAGCAAACTTGTTCCATGGACATACAGCTAAACAGTCATCGCAACCATATATACGATTACCTAACTTTTCTCGTAAAACCAAATCAACAGGCCCAGCATGTTCGATCGTTAGATATGATATACATAGTCTTGCATCTAATTGGTATGGTGCTGGAAAAGCGGAAGTAGGACAAACATCCAGACACGAGCTACAACTCCCACAATGATCGATTTCTGGTGTATCTTTTGGTAAATCAATAGTTGTAAAAATTGCTCCTAAAAAAAACCAACTCCCAAGTTCACGCGAAACTAAGTTTGTATGCTTACCTTGCCAACCAAGACCCGCTGCTGCTCCCAAAGGCTTTTCCATAACTGGCGCAGTATCTACGAATACTTTTATCTGCATGTCATCTTGCTGTTCAATTAGCCAACGGCCTAATTTCTTAAGCTTTTTTTTAACCAGTTCATGGTAATCTCGGTTCTGCGCGTAAACAGATATAGCAGCTAGATCAGGATGCTTTAAAATATCTAATGGGTTATGATCCGGTGCATAATTTTCTGCTACCATAATAATAGATTTTGCTTCTGGCCATAGTTCGGCTGGGCTTCCACGCCATGCTATTCGTTCCGCCATCCAACTCATACTACCATGGTAATCTTTCTCAACAAAATTCTTTAGGCGAGCAGGGGCTTCCGGAATGTCTGTAGGAGCACAAATACGTGTCATTGAGAAACCTACTTCACGGGATTGTACCAATAGAGATTGTTTTAAAATTTGATTCAAAAATCAAGATCCGAATAATGCTGTGGCTGCGGAAATCCGGAAATTTGGTCTACTAATAGGCTCCTAAACGCTGGGCGTGATTTTATTTTTGCATACCAGTCTTTAACTATGGCAGATCGATTCCAGTCTACATCAGAAATATAGTCAACACAGGATAGTTGCGCAGCTGCAGAAAAATCAGCCATACTCAAAGCATCACCAGCTAACCAACTGCGATTATCTAAAAGTTTTGCCATATAATCTAAATGAAACTTAATTCTTTTAGTACCTTTTTTTACATTTTGGCTATCTGGATACCCTGTTCCCTTAACTTTTTTCATCACTCTTTCACCTAATAAATTTACAGTTACTTCACGGTAAAATGAATCATCAAACCAGTTGACCAGCCGACGTACTTCAGCACGGTCTTCGACATTATTTGGCATCAATTGTGGCTCAGGATACTTTTCTTCTAAGTACTCACAGATTGAATTACTTTCACAAAATGTATGGCTATTTAACCGCAAAACAGGAATACGGCCAGCTGGATTTAACCGCAAAAATTCAACACTTGCCTCCCAATATCGTTCCTCGATAAGTTCTATTTCAATTTTCTTTTCTGCAAGAACTAAACGCACTTTACGGGAAAATGGTGAAAGTGGGTAATGGTATAGGCGATTCATGATTTTATTCACTTTTGAAAGACTACAGCCTTACTGCCAAGAATGTGTGAAGACTTCAACCATTTTGAAAACAATTTGCACGACCATCGGTAAGAATTGTTGCAGCACCGGACATTATTGCACGTGTCCTCTTTCGAACAAAGTTGCTAGGTTTACTAGCGGATCGCCCTTTGGGGTTAGGTAAGACCGATGCAAGCCTCGCAGCTTGCGTTGAGTTAATATTATTTGGCTCTACGCCAAAATAATGTTGAGCTGCTGCTGCTGCACCAAAGACACCTTCGTCAAATTCAGCAACATTTAAATATACTTCAATAATTCTTTTTTTTGTCCAAAAAAGCTCTATTAAAATAGTAAAACCTGCTTCTAAACCCTTCCTTACATAGTTTCGCCCATGCCACAAATACACATTTTTTGCTGTTTGCTGTGTAATGGTTGAGGCACCTCGGTTAGATCCATTTTTGATTGTATCCATTATGGCTTTCATATCAAAGCCTTGGTGATCACAGAAATTAGCATCTTCTGCAGCAACTACTGATCGAGCCATAACGGAAGAAAAATCATCAAGCTTTACCCAATTGTGTTTAATACTCCCAAGTCGACGTAATTCGCTACCCATATAGAAACCAGCACTAGGGTTAAAAATGGTAAATAATATTACAAAATACAAAGGTAAAATTAAGAAAGCTCCAAACCAAATTAAAAACTGTCTCATCATATTAATCCATATATTTTAAATTATTTTTCATAATTACTTTATTCACAGCAAATTAATTTTTTATTCAGTAATTTAATAACTTGTTCTGCTAATAAAGACTAATAACCTTAAACCTTTTTTGAACCTAAATAGCCTTAACAATAATATAATATTTGCTATTATACCCTTATAAAAAGTAATAAATTAAATTGGCTTAAGCAGATTTTTTGCCATCATCTTGAGCTAATGGATGTGAAATATGAATCAACATTTCTTTTGGACAAACTTGTACAAAGTTTGATAGCTCTTCGTTCCAACGATTAAGAATTTGTGCAGCTTTAGGACTTTTTGTTTCTTTTAAGTGCTCTTCAATTAAAGTCTTTAGCTGAGCTTCCCAATGAGTAACTGTTACGGGAACAGTTACTATACTTTCCATATTAGCCAACGATTGAAATTTACTCATTGGATCATAAATATATGCCATTCCACCAGTCATACCTGCGCCAAAATTAGCACCAATATCTCCAAGTATAATTGTAATTCCACCAGTCATGTATTCACACCCGTTTGAACCACAGCCCTCCACAACAACAGATGCACCAGAATTGCGCACGCAGAATCTCTCTCCAGCACGGCCATTGGCAAATAACTTACCAGCTGTCGCCCCATACAATACTGTATTTCCAATAATTGTATTATCAGATGGTATAAGCGGACTAGCTAAAGGTGGACGTATAACAATTTTACCCCCTGAAAGACCTTTACCAACATAATCATTTGCATCGCCAGAAATTTCTAATTTCAATCCAGAGACGGCAAAGGCACCCAACGACTGACCTGCCGAACCCGTTAATTTAATTGTCAAATGATCCTCTAATAAATCATTATGCATTCCAAATTTCTTTACAATTCTTGACGACACACGTGTTCCAATCGTGCGCGACGTGTTTTGAACTGCATATGACAGCTGCATCTTTTCCCCATGTTTAAAAAATGGCTCTGCATCATCTAAAATTGAAGCATCCAAAGTATCTGGTACAGATTGGCGCATACGGTCACGATCATAGTTAATATCAGTAGCTCCATCAACAGTAACCAACATTGGATTTAAATCCAAATCATCTAAATAATCATTTCCACGACTAACTTGCGCTAACATATCCGCACGTCCAATTGCTTCATCCATAGAACGCAGGCCAAGACTTGCCAAAACTTCCCTTACCTCTTGAGCATAAAAAGTAATAAGGTTTACTACCTTGTCAGCAGAGCCAGTAAATTTCTTACGCAACTCTTCGTCTTGAACACAGACGCCTACAGGACATGTATTTGATTGGCATTGACGTACCATAATACACCCCATGGCTATCAATGCCGCAGTGCCTATACCATATTCCTCAGCACCAAGCATTGCTGCCATAACAATATCACGACCTGTACGCAGCCCACCATCAGTTCGTAGCGTTACGCGATCACGTAGATTATTCATTGCCAATACTTGATGGGCTTCAGATAAGCCCATTTCCCACGGCAAACCAGCATACTTAATTGACGTTGCTGGAGATGCACCAGTACCACCATTGTGACCAGAAATTAAAATCACATCAGCCATTGCCTTAGCTACACCTGCTGCAATCGTACCAACGCCAGAAGATGCCACCAATTTAACGGTAACCTTCGCTCTTGGGTTAATCTGTTTTAAATCATATATAAGTTGCGCTAAGTCTTCGATTGAATAGATATCGTGATGGGGCGGTGGTGAAATTAATGTTACGCCCTTGGTTGAGTGGCGCAGTCTAGCAATTAAGTCAGTCACCTTTATTCCTGGCAATTGACCACCTTCACCTGGTTTTGCACCTTGCGCTACTTTTATTTCTATTTCTTCACACTGGTTTAAATACTCAGCAGTTACGCCAAACCGGCCAGATGCTACCTGTTTAATTTTTGCAGATGGATTATCACCATTTGGCTCTGGGTGAAAATGTGCTGGATCTTCACCACCCTCACCACTATCAGATTTAGCACCAATACGGTTCATTGCAACATTCAAGGTTTTATGTGCTTCTGGGCTTAATGCACCAAGAGACATGCCTGGCGTTACAAAGCGCTTGCGAATTGCAGTAATACTTTCAACTTCATCTACCGAAATTGGCTTTGAAACTGGTTTAAAGTCCATTAAATCACGTAAAGCAATAGGCGGAGCTGAACGCATTTTAGCGCTATATTGCTTCCAAATATCATATGAAGCGCGATCACAAGCAGATTGTAACATATGCATTGTTTGCGCTTCCCATGCATGTTTTTCACCCGATCGTCGCGATTTATAAAATCCTCCAATGGGCAATATATCAGTACCCCTCAACCAACCCTTCGCATGAACATCAACAACCTTTCGCTGAATGCCTATAAGGCCAATACCTGAAATACGGCTAGTCATGCCTGGGAAAAACTCTGCTACCAGAGCGCGAGATAAGCCCACAGCTTCAAAATTTAAACCCCCACGGTAAGATGAAATAACCGAAATTCCCATTTTTGCCATAATTTTTAAAAGGCCTTGATTAATAGCTTCTTTATAGCGTGCCATAGCAACTTCTAGAGAGCAGTCTAACAAGCCCCTATCAATACGGTCGGCTAAACTGTCTTGAGCTAAATAAGCATTAACAGTTGTTGCGCCAGAGCCTATCAAAACTGCAAAATAGTGAGGATCAATACATTCAGCAGATTGCACATTAAGCGAACAGAAGGTTCGCAAACCAACTTTAGTTAACCCAGAATGAACTGCGCTTGTCGCTAAGATCATTGGCATCGGTATCCGAACGTCAGATTGGAATTTATCTGTTAAAATAATCTGACCAGCACCTGACCTTACTGCATCCTCTGCTTCTTCACGAATACGTTGTAATTCATTTTGCAAACCGTTTCTATCAGCCAAAGAAAAGGTACAATCAATTGTTGTCACACTGTCACCGAAACGATCAACCATTGCAGAAAATTGACTATTTGTAACAAAAGGGGATGTTAATGAAAGAACCTCTGTCAATGAATTAGCGTCGTCCAACACATTCCCCAAATTACCAAAACGCGTCTTTAAACTCATCACACCAAATTCACGCAAACTATCTATTGGTGGGTTAGTAACTTGACTAAAGTTTTGGCGAAAAAAATGGCTAAGTGGACGGTACATTTCAGAAAGTACTGCTGAGGGCGTATCATCGCCCATTGATGCTAGTGTCTCTTTTCCATCTTCTGCCATTGGATGGAGTATCATTTCTAATTCTTCAATAGAATAACCGGCAGCAACTTGACGCATTCGAAGATCATCACCTCGATATTCTACAGTTTCTTTTTTGCTTGAGGTAATGTCATCAAGATTAATAACTGATTTTACAAAACTTTCAAAATCTCTACTTTGAGAGAGTTCATCTTTTATTTCTTCATCATGCAGTAAGCGACCTGCAGCCATATCAACACCAATTAATTGTCCTGGGCCTAATGCACCTTTTTCTTTGACATTAAATTCATCAATTGGAATCATTCCCACTTCTGACCCTGCAATTAATAAATCATCACCGGTAATAACATACCGCATTGGTCGTAAACCACTGCGGTCAAGTCCAGCACAGACCCATCGACCATCAGTCATTGCTAAAGCAGCTGGTCCATCCCAAGGCTCCATCACAGAATTACAATATTCATACATAGACTTCCACTCGTCCTTAACGCCAACAGAGTTTACGGCCTCGGGTACTAGCATTGTTTTAGCCATAGGGGCGTTTCTGCCAGCCCTAACAATAGTTTCAAATACAGCATCTAAAGCAGCAGAATCTGATGATCCAGATGGAATGATTGGTTTAATATCTTGTCCACACTCACCAAAGTTTTCTGAAACCATGCGAATTTCGTGTGACTTCATCCAATTTACATTGCCTTTTAATGTATTGATTTCACCATTATGTGCTAGCATACGGAATGGCTGAGCTAGCCACCATTGAGGAAATGTATTTGTCGAGTATCTTTGATGATAAATAGCGAATGCAGATATAAAGCGTTCATCCATCAAGTCAGGATAGAACACTGCAACTTCTTCAGCTAACATCATACCTTTATAGATTATAGAGCGGCATGAAAGTGAGCAAACATAAAAATCTTTAATCTGCGAAGCAGTGACTGCTTTTTCAATACGGCGCCTGATAATATACAACTCACGTTCAAATTTTTCTTCATCAACACCTTTGGAGTTAGAAATCAAAATTTGTTCGATTTCAGGCCTTGTAGTGTTTGCCTTTTCACCTAAGCACGAAACTTCCACAGGAACATGGCGCCAACCATAAATGTAATATCCCATTTTTAGAACTTCAGATTCTACAATTGTACGGCATGTTTCCTGAGCACCAAAATCTGTTCGTGGCAAAAATACTTGTCCGACAGCTAACAACTGATTTTTACGTGGTTTATGTCCAGTTCGCTCCACTTGATCGTAGAAAAAATCAACCGGTATCTGCAAATGAATACCAGCTCCATCACCAGTTTTACCATCCGCATCTACGGCACCTCGGTGCCATATAGCCTTTAGCGCAGATATACCATTATCTACGACTTTTCGTGACTTTTTTCCCTCAATAGATACAACTAAACCAACGCCACAGGAGCTATGTTCTTCCTCTTCAGAATACATACCATGTTCAGACAAAAATGCTCTTTTAGACTCTTGTTCAACTTTCCATTTTGCGTCAAATTTTTTCATAATGATGTCCCCTTATTTGAGATAAACTTTTTAGCTTTAATATTATCTCATTCATTTTATCAAAATTAAGTTTAATAATTATTCTGCAGCCACTAAATTTTGTGTGTTTAAATACTCTAAGATGCTGTCCGCAGCTTCGCGTCCATCCCGAATTGCCCAAACTACTAAAGATGCTCCACGCACAATATCACCCGCCGCATAAACACCTGCCAAAGATGTAGCATGAGTTTTAAAATCAGCCTTTATTGTACCCCAACGAGTAACTTTTAATTCTTTAGTATCCCATAAAGTAGGAAGGTCTTCTGGAGTAAAGCCTAGTGCTTTAATAACTAAGTCTGCACCTTCAGTATAATCCGCTCCTTGTATTTCTTCTGGGCTTTGCCGGCCAGATGCATCTGGAGCACCTAAGCGCATTTTAGATACTACGACACCACTCACTTCACCTTCACCAGTAAAGCCTTTCGGTGATGACAGCCAAACAAACTCCACACCTTCTTCTTCTGCATTCTGAGTTTCACGTTGTGATCCTGGCATATTTTTTTTATCTCGGCGGTATAAACATTTTACAGAAGTTGCGCCTTGGCGGATCGCTGTGCGAACACAGTCCATCGCTGTATCACCCCCCCCAATTACTACAACTTTTTTATTTTTAGCACTAAGTTCACCACTCTTTATTTCAGGTACGTGATCTCCCATATTTGAACGATTAGACGCTGTTAAATAATCTAATGCCTTTACAATACCTTTATTTGCTGAGCCTACGCCTGACAGTTCACGAGATTTATATACACCAGTACCAATCAATACAGCATCATGCTTTGTGCGCAGATCAGAAAAGGAAATATCTTCCCCAATACTGGTATTTAATTTAAATTTGACCCCGCCAGCAGATAAAAGCTCATTTCTGCGCATGACGACATCTTTTTCTAGTTTAAAGCCTGGAATACCATAAGTTAGCAATCCCCCTGCACGGTCATAACGATCATATACAGTTACTTGGATTCCCATTTTTCTTAAACGGTCGGCGGCTGCTAAGCCAGCTGGGCCAGCACCAATAATTCCTACACTTTCAGTACGCTCTACTTTTGGAGTAATTGCTTTAACCCAGCCCTTTTCCCAAGCAGTATCAGTTATATATTTCTCAATAGATCCAATTGTAACTGTCCCATGTCCAGATTGTTCAATAACACAATTGCCTTCGCATAATCGATCTTGTGGGCAAATGCGGCCACAAATCTCTGGAAATGTGTTTGTATCCTGACTTATCTGATAAGCTTCTTCCAACCGGCCCTCTGCAGTTAAGCGTAACCAATCTGGAATATTGTTATGAAGTGGACAGTGCGTTTGGCAAAAAGGCACACCGCACTGACTACATCGACTAGACTGCTCAGCTGCTTTTACTGCGGCAAACTCTTGGTAGATTTCACTGTAATCTTTTTTACGAAGATCAGGCACACGTTTTGAAGGCATGTCACGCCCTAAGTCTACAAATTTTAGCATCTTATTTATAGCCATTAAATTGCCCTCAAAATCAGCTCCGAGTACTCTTTATAGGGGAATAGGTTTAAAAAGGAAAGTAACTTATGCTGACCTATATTTAAAAATATAACTGTTGAGTACTTTTTTACGCTAAAATTTACTCAATAAAGGTCAATACATATTCCCTATTAAGTTGATTCCCTTTTGCGGTAAACGGTTTTAGAGTCGTTTAAACGAATCAAAAGTTAAAAATGTCAATTTACTATATTTTTCTTCTCGCAGTTATTCAGGGCCTTACTGAATTTTTACCTGTGTCATCATCAGGGCACCTAGCAATAATACCAAACATTACAGGCCAAACAGATCAAGGTCAGTTTATTGATGTAGCGGTACATATTGGTACTTTAGGTGCTGTAATTTTGTATTTTTGGTCAGATGTAAAGTCTGCGTTCTTAGGATTTTTTAAATTATTAGCCGGAGACAGATCCAGCAGTGGCTCTAAATTAGCCATATTATTAATTATAGCAACAGTTCCAGTTATTATTTTTGGTCTAATTCTAAAGGTTTCAGGTTACGGTGATGACTTACGCTCCATCAAAGTTATTGGGTGGAGCATGCTAATATTTGGGGTACTACTCTATTGGGTAGATCAAAATTCACTTCAAGATAAGGTTGAACAGAATTGGAATACTATTGACGCAATTAAGTTAGGAATCTGGCAGGCAATTGCCCTTATTCCTGGCTCATCAAGATCAGGCATGACTATCACAGGAGCTCGTAGATTAGGTTACACGCGAATAGATAGCGCTAAAATTTCAATGCTTATGTCAATCCCAACAATAATTGCCTCGGGCACACTATTAGGGGCAGAAGTAATTATAGATGCTAATTGGCAGGCTGCAAAAGTTGGAATAATTGCAGCAATATTTTCATTTTTTGCCGGTATTTTTGCATTAACTTTGATGATGCGGTTACTTAAATTCGTAAGCTACACGCCATATGTATTCTACCGAATTTTCTTTGGATTATTTTTACTGTGGATTGCATATACTTAAGGCTTCAAATTACCAGCAGTTTCCGTCAATTCAGTATATTGCCCGTAAGGTCGATGGCGGTAAAGGTACTCTTCTAAAATTGCATCCATTGCTACAGGTTCAATGTTTAATTCTTTAAAACTTTTTCCCCTTAAAGAAACTACATTGTCAGATTTTAAGGAGCGCACTTGATCACGTGTAAGAATACTATTTGTAAAAAGGCCTAGTGAAAGTTTCTGGGCCATATCAAATACATAAGCTTGGATTAATGCTGCAAAGAAAGGCACATTTACAATTAAACGTTTGCGTCTAATAATTCCCATTAACTTAACGATTAATTCCTTAAATGTAGCAACCTCAGGTCCACCCAATTCATAAATACCTGGCTTAACATTTTCAGTAATAGCTTTAACAGCTGCAGCAGCTAAATCGTCTACATAAACTGGCTGAAATTTAGTTTTGGACCCAACTAAGGGCACTACTGGAGACAACTTAGCCATTGTAGCAAAGCGATTAAAAAATTGATCTTCATTTCCAAATACAATTGAAGGGCGTAAAATAATTGCAGACTTAAACGCCGCTCTCACTAAACTTTCACCTTCAGCTTTTGATTTAGAGTAATTACTTTCACTATTACTATCAGCACCAATTGCAGAAAAGTGTACAAAATTTGTCACTCCACACTCTGCAGCAATGCGTGCAATGCGCCCTGCACCTTCGGTCTGCACTGTGTTAAATTTTTGACGGCTAGTTTCATTTAGGATGCCAACACAATTTACCACTGCATCTGAACCTATAATTGCCGCACGAGTTGAAGCTTCATCACGTATATTTGCTAGTAAAGGCTCTATCTGCCCTACATTACCATATGTTTTGACAAAAATGGCTTCATTGGGGCGTCGGACTGCAACACGAACCCGCCAACCCTCTTTTGCCATTCGGCGCACAATATAACGCCCAACAAAGCCAGAGCCGCCAAAGATTGTTACTAATTTAGGGGTAGCAGACATTTCAACTCTCCGTACAAATATATTGCAATATAACTATAGGGCTCTTACCCACTGAACAAGTCTAAATTAAATAGAGTTTCCCTTTTCAACCAAAGTTATCAGTCTCATTAGTCTTAATGTTTATTATAGAAACGATGAAACTGGACACACTAAATTCAACTGATAATATATTTTTAATACTTAAAGGTGCTGCTAGTAAGATGTTAACAAATACTGACCTTATTGAACTGACTGAGTTTCGCCAAAAATTACATCGCCACCCAGAACTATCCGGTGAAGAAGTTGAGACAGCACGCACGATAATCTCTGCACTTAAATTAATATCACCAACTAAAATCGTAACTAAAATTGGCGGGCATGGTGTCGCTGCAATTTTTGATAGTGGGATTTCTGGCCCTACAGTATTATTTCGCGCAGAACTTGACGCTTTACCAATTGATGAGCGTAATAATATTGACTGGTCTTCACTAATAGCCGGAAAAAGTCACGCATGCGGTCATGATGGCCATATGACAATACTTCTCGCTTTGGGTCGAATGATTGCACGGAAGCCTATCGCTAAAGGTCGCGTCATTCTGATGTTTCAGCCTTCTGAAGAAACCGGCAATGGTGCAAAAGCTATTGTAGCAGATCCAAAATATAGTGAAATTCAAGCTGATTGGGCATTTGCGATTCACGTCAAGCCAGGAAGCCCGTTTGGTTATGTTGCAACTTGTCCAGGTCTTATAAACTGCGCTTCTTTAGGCTTGAAGATCAAACTTAAAGGAAAGACAGCCCACGCAGCTAACCCAGAAGACGGAACACCTCCAACTCAAGCTATAGCAAAACTAATTACTGCACTTGAAGCGCTTGGCCCTGGTGGAGAGCTTAATGACAATTTTCAATTAACCACAATCACTCATATTCAAATTGGTGAGCCTACTTTTGGTGTCGCTCCAAGTGATGGTATTATTTATATTACAATTCGTGCAGCCAAGGATGAGCTCCTAATTAAGATTGAGGCAAGTGCGCGTAATCTGGCTCTTTTAATTGCAAAGGAATATGGGTTAAAGGTTGAGTTTATTCTCTCTGATGTTTTTTCTACCTCAATAAATAATCAAGATGCTTACGAAGTCGCAGTGAACGCGATGAATGCTATTGGTGTTTCAAATGGCAATCTAGGCCTGCCAATGAAAGCATCTGAGGATTTTGGAGTTTTTGGCTGGAGCGCTAAAGCTGCCATGTTGTGCTTAGGACCAGGTGAAAAATATCCTGCATTACACAATCCTAATTATGATTTTCCAGATAGCTTAATACCTATTGGAAGTGCTATATTTGAACGTATCGCTCGTGATTTATTAGGCACGAAATGATTTTATTGCGCACAAATAAACTGACAAGATATTTATACTTTTTATAGCAAGCTTTAAATCCATCTAAAGCTAATATAACAAGACATAAAACTACTTAATTGAACTAAAGAGTAAAATATTTACATTGAAAAATATAAATAATAATAGACCAAATAGCTATTTTCTTTTATTGCTATTTTATACTTCAAAATTGAAGTTAGTTAAACCAAAGCCCACAAGCTATTATTAAAGAATTAGTATGGGATTTTTAATGAATTGGAGTTTTTAATGGCTTTGAAGCCCTCAAAACAAGATAAGCTTGGGAAAATAGTTTTAATTGGCTCAGTGCTGTTTGTTATAATTTTTTTAGTAATGCTAATATCTCGGTGGATTAGTAATCCAGAAATGTTCCCACTTATATTTTCATAACGCTTAGATTTTCTCATTCCTAAAAAACCCATCTACTAGTATCATGTGAGGTACGGTTAGTGCAGCCAGCCCAATAAAAACCACCCGCAAAATATCAGCATCAACATCTCCACTATCAAAAAAATACAATGCTCCTAATCCTAAAAGCCAGCTTATGGCAGTAAGCCCAATAGCTTGAATAAATATTACGCGTGAATTTATAGCTATTTGTAACTTTTTCCATATATGCAACATATGCCTTCCTGTATGAACAAAACAAAAATAAACAGCAAAACCTAGAAGTGGTGGTAAAAGCATTAATATTAATGCAATTATAATAAGTTCAATAAACCGAGGCATTAGCTCAGAATTTTTAATAACTAAAAATAAATAAATAATACTTAAAAATAGTATTCCTAAAAACATAATCTGTGAAACTTGAATAGCTGCGGTAGAATCCCCATTAGTAAGCAATTTAAATAATTGCGTGACTTCAGTAATATGGAAATTAACAGTGCCAAAGACTACTAAGCCACCGTGGACCACAACCTGCAAAATAAATTGAACGTTAGTTTTAGCATTTGCATCACCCCAACCAAAGTGAACCATTGAAATAATCAAAAATGCCACAAGTGATAAGCTCGGTAAGAATATCCATATAACAATAACAACAATGGCTGACGCCATATAGGTTGTAAAAAACCGTATTCCAGAAAAAATTGTTTTTCCGGCACCAAGATAATTAGCTACAGCTCCATCAAAAGCGCCATGCGGCAATCCAATTATAACTATCATGAGCAATGCAACAATGCTGGTAGTATCTAGCGCTGTCACCATTCCTATCATTTTAATGTTCTTTTAAAAACTATACCAAATAGTGCCATTATAAATGGTATTTTTGGCATAGATAGTACTACTCTACACCATATCTTTAAATTTGCTTGACCACTTAGGAAACAAGCGAAGTTATCTCCATTTAAGCTTTGCGCCATATTTGTAAAAATAAGTGGAGCCAGTAATGGGTTTTTCCTTATCACTGCAAGGAATATTTTATCCATCCATATTTCAAACTGGCTATGAGGTACTTTTACCTTGAGAGGATGGCCAGGTGCTTGCGTATTAACAATCTGCTCAACTTGCTTTTGAATAAAACTAAAGGCATAGCCACTAGATGGTCTAATTGCTCCACCATTGCCACCAATTCCAGTAAATGAAATATCCCGTTGCTTTAAAACAGCCAAGGGAATTGCTCCAGCTTCACTACGTATAATATCAAAATCATCCAAATTTTTTACATCTTTTAGATAATTTTTAATAGCTTTGTCATAGAATTCTTGTGGAGCAATTGTTGGTGAAAAAATAGTTGATTCAACAAGTGCGTGTCTTTTAGAAAATGGCAAACAATATATAAAATGCATTCCAAGGCTTTGATCACATCTAAAATCCATTAAAGTTGCTATTGTATCATCAAAAATATCTATTGGTGTTTCAATTTCGTACCCAGAAAAATGTTGCAACATTGTACCTTTAGGGATTGGTGGGGGTCTACTGTCTATAATTTGAAATTGTTTTTTAGAGTTAAGAACTCGTGTAAATTTTACTTCATTTTTTTTTGCTTGATCGCTACAGGTATTGATCCATTCATTTCGATTTAATGCGCAATAAGGATGTAATTTTGATGAGTGTGTAATGCATTTTTCTGGACTAATAATCTGCCAATTAGACCAACGTTTACGAATAACCTTATCTGTTTTTGCGAGCCAAGGCATAAACCAAAACCCCCAAATGTGATCTTTAGGTAAATGTTTCCCTGAATCTACAATAATAAAATTATGCGCCTTAAATTCATTCGCTCTAGCCCCTAAAGAAAGTGTCGCACACCCAGCACCAAGCAATGAAACCTCACTGATTACCAAGTTATCATCTGACATAGGGTAACCCCCGCAACGCATCGTGTAACTTTTGATTGTGTGGTTTCATTGGTAGTAGGCGCCGGTGTACAGAAATAAATGCTTGAATGCTGCATTTTATTTTTTCGTTTGTTTTAGTAAATATTCGGCCTTCATACCATGCAAATTTTTTATTAGCGATTTTAATTCCAATTTTCTTATAAACTACTGCAGCTATAGAAATTGAAATATGCACCCTTGTTGGTAAATATGAACACCCAGCCAGCCCACTTTCATAATATTTGTCTGCAAGCTCAAGCAGTTGTTGCGTACCATTACATATAAGTTTTGATGAGGCTGATTCTGGCGTTTTACTTATTTCAACAATGCGTTTTGGCGTAATATCTCCAACCCAACTTTCTGGCAAATAACGGCGTCCCATTTGGGCATCTTCAAGCACATCTCGTGCAATGTTAGTTAGCTGCATCGCAATTCCTAGGTCAATAGCATGATCTTTAGCTTTTCCATCATCACAATTTAAAATACTGCACATTAAAACACCAACAGTACCAGCAACTCGATAGCAATAATGTACTAGTTCAGTCTCATCTTTTATTTCAACAACTTTTTGATCTCCTAGAAGGCCATCAATAAGTGCTATAATTACTGTAACTGGAAGTTGTTTTGCCTCTATAAAATATTGAAAGTCTGCGAGTAGCGGATCAGTAGCAGGACGCTTTGCTAACAAATCTTCGCGTATATGTTCTAATCGTTTTGGGCCATCAATAATATCACCATCAGCCATATCATCAAGTACTCGGCAAAAACGGTATAAAATCGCTGCATCTGAGCCCATGTTCTGCCCAAGAAATCGCCGAGCCCAATTAAAGCTCTTACCATAAACTGCTAGAGCAGCTTTTGGGGCCAATGATTCACTCTCTGAAAAAGTCAAAATATAATGCCCTAATTAAACTATTCTATTATTAACACATTTTCTTTAGCAGATCTGCTTCTTTTACTTCATCTTCAGCTACTAATTTTTCAACTACCTTTGCAGATGATAATACGCCTGGTATACCAGCACCAGGATGTGCCCCAGCAGAAGCAAAATAAAGATTGGATATATGTGGATCCCGGTTATGAAAGCGAAACCATGCTGATTGTAAAAAAATTGGTGCGATTGAAAATCCTGCTCCATGCATAGATCTATAATCATTTTTAAAATCTATCGGCGTCATATAAAAATCGTCTGTTATTACTTTTTCCAAGTCAGGCATAATAGTATCTGATAGTGCAGTTATAATACGTTCCTGTAATATTGGGCCAGTTACATCCCAATCTATATCAGCACGTAAGTTTGGGACTGGGCACAATACATAAAAACTATCACACCCCTCAGGTGCAAAACTGGGGTCAGTAGCAGTTGGTCGGTGGACATATAATGAAAAGTCTTCCGCTAAAATTTTGCGATCAAAAATATCAGCAAGCAATTCTTTATATCTTGGTCCCATCCAAATAGTATGGTGCGCAATATCATCGTAAGTTTTCTTTGTACCAAAGAATAGAACATAAAGCCCCATTGAATAATGTGTCATAGACTCTGGAAATAGCCGTTTGCGGCGGTTATAGCCCTCTGGCATCATTTGAGTATATACGGTTGGTGGATCTCCATTGCATATAACCCTGTCTGCAGGGTAAAAAATTCCATCTGTGCTGGTTGCACCAATAGCTTTATCTTTTTCCATTTCAATTTGAGCTATATCAGTATCTAATATAATCTTAATACCAACCCGGCGCATTAAATCTTCTAATGCTTGCACGAGTCTTCCAGTACCCCCCATTGTAAAAAAAACCCCCCATCTACGTTCTAAGTAATGAATTAGTGCATAAATAGATGTGGTGCTAAATGGGTTTCCACCTACAAGTAGTGGATGAATAGAAAAAGCCTGTCGCAGAAGTGGATGCTTAATATATTTATTAACAATACCAGAAACTGAAAAGTAACTTTGCAATCGCACTAAGCTTGGGACTTGTTTCATCATTTCCCAAAACTTCGAAAAGGGCTTATCTGCAAGCTTTTCAAAACCTATTTCAAATATGTCTTGAGATGCTTTTAGCAAGCGAGCGTAGCCATTTACATCACCTGGTGCAAATCGCCGTATCTCATCATTAGTATCTTCAATTGAAGGTCTATAATCAAATTGATCTCCAGTATGAAAGTAAAACCTATACCAAGGATCAAGCGCCCTAAATTCAACATGGTCTTCACGTTTTTCGTCGAATAATTCAAAGAGTTCATCAAATAAAAATGGTGCCGTAATAACCGTTGGTCCAGCGTCGTGCTTAAACCCACCACGGTGAAATACTTGAGCACGGCCTCCGATAGATGATAGCCTATCAACCAGTGTTACATCGTACCCACGAGCACGCATTCGAAGGGCTGCAGCGATGCCGCCAAATCCAGCTCCAATCACTAAAACCTTGCCACTTAATTTTAACAATATTTTATTTCCTAATTTTATCAGTAAAAAATAATAAATTTACATGAGTGGTATATATATAGTTCTAGAATTTAAACGGACAACGCACATGCACGCTTAATTATAGTATGAACCGGTGTGATTACTTCTGAAGCATTAAGCGGAAGCGAACTCACATTTTTTTCAGCATTATCAAGTACATTTAGCATGCGAGCTCCAGCTATACCAATTGCGCCTGAATTTATAATTCTATTTCGCCATACCACCAGTTCATCCTTATCGACACTGTTATACCATCGAGAAAATTCAATTCGATCGTACGCATTAAGCGTTTCCACATAACATACTGTAACTGCATTAGGTGCGCGGCGAGCAAGATCACCCGCAATCAATTTTGCACCGTCGATACCCTTAAAGTTTAAAATATCATTGGAAATTTGATAAGCTTTGCCAAGATCCCGAAAATAATTTGAAATGGCTGTCTCTGAGTTATTATCACCAGCCATGACTGTAACACCGTGAATTGGTGCAGTTAATAAGGGCGCCGTTTTATCCGCAGCAATTCGAAGGTATGCATCCCAAGTTTGGGTACCATTCCACTGAAATTCCATTGCTTC
>CAJWNQ010000014.1 GCA_913043905.1 uncultured Paracoccaceae bacterium
GATATTTATTTTATTCAGCAATATCTTCTGCCCAAAGCTCTGGCTTTTCATCAATAAACTTAGACATTAATGCAATACATTCAGGATCATTTACTATGATAACCTCAACGCCTTTTGAACGTAGAAATTCCTCATTACCACCAAAGTTTTTGTTTTCGCCAATAACTACTCTTGGAATACCAAACTGAATAATAGTCCCACTACACATCATACAGGGACTCAATGATGTATAAAGTGTTGTATCACTATAAGTCTTTTGACGACCGGCTTTTCGCAATGCATCCATTTCGCCATGTGCAATAGGGTCACCTTTTTGTACGCGTTGATTTCTACCCTGAGACACAACCTCTGACCCTCGGGCCAAAACAGACCCAATAGGACAACCTCCCTCATCAAACCCTGATTTAGCCTCATCATAAGCAATACGAAGCAAACGCTTGTCATCATTATTCATAGATAATTATCCTTTTTTTAAAGTATAGTACCTGAGTAATAAGGTAATTTTTCAACGCTAGGTTGCCAGAGATTTTTTTTAATCAATTCATCCATATGATCAGCTATTTCGTCTAAAGTAGCAAACCATACATTTCGTTCCGTCATAGTTTTATCTATCCAAGCTTCAACTTGTTTCCAGCGGGCTAGCCTCCCAGTTAAAAAAGGGTGCAAAATCATCATAAAAAACCCACCTGCTTCATATTGAGCTTCAAACTCCTCCCAAAAGCCAGATAATCCTTCACTGGGTGATTTGACTGGCATCATATATCCAATTTCGTCATAGTGAGCAAAGGGCGGCCAGTCATCCGTCCCCCAATGGACAGGCATTTCAAAAAGTGATCCTTGTGATGTTTCCAAAGAGTAAGGAATATCATCAGCCATCATAGAACTATCATATCGCATACCATGCTCAATCATCAAATCAACTACTTCAGTTGTTATGTTATAGACAGGTGCACGATACCCTCGCGGAAGCACACCACAAATGCGCTTATGAGAATCTAAGGTACGTTCAAACCATTCTCTTTGCTGTCCACGCGTTTTTATTGGATCTTCATGTATGTATCCGTGATGTCCAATCTCATGGCCACCCTGAAGAATTAATTCTATGACATCAGGATAAGTTTCTAAACACCAACCAGGTACAAAAAATGATTGCCTTAATCCCAAACGTTTATACGTGTCTAGGATCCGTGGAATAGCAACTTGTGGTCCGTATCGCCCCATAGAAATTGGATATAGCCTGTCAAAACTATCACTTGGCTTTGCAATATGAATAAGACTGTCTGCATCCATATCAAACGTGATTGCTACTGCACATTTAGCTCCATTAGGCCATGGGATTGGGTTTCTTATCATAGGACTAACTCACATCTAAAAGATGGGCACTTTGTGCGCTCCAACTTAACCAAATATCACTATCAGGCTTCAAATCAAATTTGGATAATTCTCGCTCTTGCATTTGGACTTTAAACTCTTGATTACTATTATCTTCAAGGAAAAGCGTCACCATAGAGCCAACAAATTCTTCTGATATTAATTTACAATGAACACTATTTTGAGCTTCAGGATTAGAACGTGATAAGTGCACAAGATCCGCTGAAATAACAAAACTTGCTTTTTGTCCTTTAACTAATTTGTTTGTTTTCAAATTTACGGAAAACGTTCCTGAAGCTGTTTCTATATGAGCACCGAGGTTGGTTAAGCTGAAAACAGTTCCTGATAAAATATTATTTCTTCCCACAAATTCAGCTACAAACTTATTTTGTGGCGAACGATAAATATCTTTAGGGGTTCCCACTTGGGAAATTTCACCATTACCCATGATCACAACTCTATCAGCCATGGCAAATGCTTCAGATTGCGAATGAGTTACATAAACAAAGGTAATTCCAAGTTCACGTTGCAACTGCACTAATACAGCTTGCATTCGGATTACTAGATGAGCGTCAAGAGCTGATAAAGGTTCATCTAATAATAGAATTTTAGGCTCTAAAACTAGTGACCTAGCGAGAGCAACACGTTGTTTTTGTCCACCTGATAAAGTGGAAATATCACGCTCTGAAAAATCTATTATGTCTAGTTTTTCCAACCATTCCAACGCTCTTCGTTTGCGTTCTGATTTATCTATTCCACGCATTTTCAAACCAAACTCTACGTTTTCAATAACTGTTAAAAACGGGAATAATGCTAAAGATTGCCATACCAATGGAGTGTCACGCTCATGGGGCTTGACCTTATTCATAACCTGATCATTCATATAAATTTTACCAGTTGAAGGCTCTTCTAATCCAGCAAGCATTCTCAATGTTGTAGTCTTGCCACATCCAGATGGCCCCATTATAGCTAGAAACTCACCTTCATGTATCTCAAGATTTATTGCTTTAACTGCGACAAAGTCGCCAAAAAGTTTTTGTACGTTTTTAAAAACGACGAGAGGTTTTGTCATGTGTTTGTACTTTTCATTTGGCGATAAACAAAGAATATCTGAGCTAAAATTACAAGAGACATAGAAATCAAAAATACGAAGGTACCAATAGCGTTAACTTGTGGATCAATATTACCTTGTACTATTTCGAGAATAACAACTGGCAAAGTTTTATTAAGGCCAGAGACAAACCAAGATATAGCAAATTCATCAAATGAAACCGCTGCCGCCAAACATAAGCCCGAGATAATTGCTGGCTTACAAAATGGGATTATTACATATCGCATAGTTGCCCATTCAGATCCCCCTAAGTTCCATGATGCAGATTCCAAATCGGGATCCATTTGGTTCAGACGCAACCGAATGATCGCCATTGCAAAAGGAGCCGTTAAAACACTATGCGCGAACACAATTGACCAAAGCTGTCCAGACATTCCTAATTTTGAAAGCCAAGCCAACATGGCAAGTGCCATTATAATTAAGGGAATGGTAGGTGGAAGCAAAATGAGTGCAAGATATGGACCTTTGAAGCGAAAATTATAGCGAAAATCAGAATAAGCAGTACAGAAACCAAGTATCGTTGCAATAACAGCCGTCGAAGATGAAACAATCAAACTGTTCAATGCAGCTTGCCAAATATCAGGATCATTCAGGATTTTTACGTACCATTCAGTAGAAAAGTTACCAAGTGGGATTGTTGGAAACCGTTGAGAATTAAATGAAAAAATTACACTAAATAAAATCGGTGCAAAAATAAATGTAAAAATCACACCAACATAAGCCGCCAATACGATATTTAAAATACGATTTGAATTCATTTGCTTGCTTTCTTCCGATATGCCAATGCAATACCAATAAAAGCTACCGAAAATAATGTAATCATCATCACAATAGCAACAACAGCAGCGCGCGGCCATTGTTGTCCAGATTTTGTAGTATCCAAAATAAGAATTGGCAAAGTAGGTTCTTGTGACCCACCAAGATAAAAAGGCGCAACAAAATCACCAAAAGATAATATAAAACAAAAAATAGCAGCAACAATAAGTCCTGTTTTTGACAACGGAATAATTACCTTCCATATAGTTGAAAGAGGTTTGCAACCTAAGTTCCTTGCTGCTTCAATCAACGTTCTATCTATATTGGCCATAGTTACTGTTTGCAAAATAACTACTAAAGGTAAAGTCAGTGTCAGATATCCTACAAGAGTGCCAAAGTTAGTATTTAACATTGTAAAAGGGCCAAGGCCAATATATCCAAGCAATGCATTAACCACCCCCTTTTCAGACAAAATAACAAACCATGAAAATGTTCTTACAAGGTAACTAGTAAAGAATGGAATAATCAGAAGAAATATAGCCCATCTACGCATTTGTTCACTGGCCTTAAATGCAAGCGCAAACGAAGCTGGAAAGGCTAGCACCATAGCAAGAATAGTGGATATACTAGCAATAGTTATAGTATAAAAATAGCTATCCCAAAAATAGTTTTTAGAGAACATTTTTGACCAGTTTATAAATTCAAAGGCCTCCATCATACGGTAATTTTTTACGAGAAAAAATGACATTGCAATCATAAAAATTACAGGGCCCACAAAAAACAATAATTGCCAAATAATAATAGGCAATCGCCATGTCATTGCATAAATATCAATTTTTCGAGATTTTTTAATGGGCATTCAGCAATCAGCTCCAATTGAGTGGGCGAAATAAATTCGCCCACTTAAATTCATATAATTTAATTAAGAATTTTTATATTCTGACCAAAAATCGTTCCAATCTTCCAAAGACTGTTGTTTTGGAATATCGCGATAGTGAATACGGCCCTCATTTATCAAAGCAATAGGCTCATTAGACATCCCAGCCATTTGGTGAGATCGTTTTGCCTCAGCAGGGTCAGCCTCAATCAATGCTGCTCGGCCACCTTTGGTAACACAGAAACCTGGATAGGCTGCCATCTGTGCAGATTTAACCTGCCCCACTGGAGAAAGCATATATTGGATAAATTTAGTTACCATTCCAGCTTTCTCACTCCCCTTGCCGATACAGTAGCTTTCGGTAAATTGGATTCCACCTTCTTTAGGAATAGCTGAACCAACAGGCGCACCATCTTTTTCCAAGACACCAGTTATCCAATCACCTATACCACACATTGCCAACATTTCTCCATTTTTTAGACTATTAAATGTGCCGCCATAGTCAAAGAATCCACCAACTTGAGGGCGTAAACTAAGCGTTTTCTCTTGAACGTCACTCCAACTAGCATCACTTAAGTCCCATAGCTTTGAATTGTTGCCATTATAAAGACTAATCATACCTAGGCTTGGGAGGTGCCAATCAAAATGACCTACTTTACCTTTCACTTCTGGTTTCCAAAAACAAGAATAGCTTTCAGCTTCTTTTGCTGAAATTGCATTTTTATTATAAGATACGCCAAGATGACCACCACGTAACATCATAGAGTATAGCTTTCCATCAGCCCAATGGCCTGGGAATTTAGTAAAATCTTCATGTAACATATCATCAAATGGATAATCTGCAGCATTTAATTCTTCGATATAGCCCGCAGCATTTAACTGTTGTACAAATTCTCCATCAGATAGAATTATATCGTATGTTCCTGGAGGCGATTGGGCAATCAATGCCATCATATTGTCACCACCAGCATAGTATTTTGACACGAATTTGACATTGTTTGCAGCTTCAAATTCAGCCACCATATCTGGCTCACCATGGCCGTACCATGCTAACATATTAATCTCAGTTGTGGCCGCCCAAGCACGACTAACAAATGGTGTTGTTAAGACAGCAGCTCCACCTATTTTCAACAGATTTCGTCTATTTGGCATTATAAACATTTTATCATTAGTATTCTTTACCATTTCTTATCTCCTTGTTGCAGCTCAGCCTTTTATATCAAATTGTTACCTTGCACAGTGAGGACGATGGCCAGACGGCCTCTATTAAAAATAATACTATTGAAAGGAAATCATAAATGGAAATTTATGGTTTATATAGTTCCATTAATTTTATTAATACTAAATATCCCCATTGGTTTGTTTGTTTGCAAAAATTTCTTTTATTTGTTCTATGATTGTATATCCTGAAATACCTAACTGCGCTTGACGTGCAAATAACCCAATGTGTAATGGTTCAAGACTTGGCAATCCATCTACTATAGAAAGGCTAGTCATACCTTTGCGAAGTGTTGGTTCAGTTAAACATGAAAAACCCAATCCATCACAGACTGCTCTTTGCAATGCACCTATACCTGGACTTGAAAAAGCAATTCGCCACCTTAACCCTGCAAGTTTCAAAGCTGTAGTCATCCGGTCTCTATAAACGCAACCGTGAGGGTGAACGACCAAAGGAATTTCTAAATTAAGTGGTGGTGTAAAGTTTTTTGCACCTACCCATGTAGGTTTTTCTGTCCAATTTTGAAACAAAAATTGCTGATCATTTCCTTCAAATAAAGCGACAGCAATATCAATTTCATTATTTCGTAAAAGCTCAATTAAATTCCGAGAAAGATCACATCGTATTTCAATTCTCAAATCAGGATTATTTTTTATAAGTTCTGTTAATTTTGCTTGCAATAAATTGACAGCATAATCTAGCGGTAATCCTACACGTATAATTCCACCTTTATTTAGGGGCTCAAAACGAGCAATTGCGATATCATTCAATTGTAAAATTTGCCTAGCGTATACAGCTAAAGATTCTCCTTGCTCAGTAAGTGAAACTTCTTTTCCAACCCGCAAAATTAACTTATATCCTACAAGCTGTTCTAACCTTTGAACCTGAAGACTTATAGCGGGCTGTGTACGTCCCAAAATATTTGCAGCTTTTGTAAAGCCTTCAACTTCGACAACAGTGACAAATGTTCGCAACAAATTAGTTGGAAGATTAATAATTTTCATATTATTACTATAAATAAAATAAATATAAATAATAGTTTGATTTAGAATTATTATAACTTTTATTTTTGAAAACCTAAAACCTACATTTTATTTAGGAAAAGCTGCTTCAGGTTTATACGTTTTAAAACTTTCTAAATACTGAGCGTTTGCTTGTTCTTGCCACTTTGTATTTGGCTGAATTGCAGTAATACATTTGTATTTCTTACGGTATCGATCTGTGTTTTCATTGTCTTCCATAACAACGGCTACCATGCCAGCTACAATTCCCTTTTGTTTTTCAATTAATTGCACTGCACCTTGCATTGTTCCACCAGTTTCAACCCATTGGTCAACTAGCAGCACTCGGGTGCCAGGGGCATAAGCAGGCAATCTCATTTCCATTGATTGAGTTTGCCCAGAATAATTAGTCATTGCAGCGCTGTCTGTAGCAACACACAATTTTCCAGCTTTGCGAATAGGTAAAAAGCCACACCCGATACGAGTAGCAATACCTGCAGCTAAAACAAATCCCATTGCGTCTAATCCAGCTACAACATCAACATCCTTGGGATCAATATCTTCACAAAGATCATCAAGTAAATCATGAAAGGCGCGACCATTGATGTAGATTGATGTCGGATCAAGCCACGCAAATTTATTACCTTTTGTGTTAGGTGCCATTATTGAAAAATACCACCGATCATCTCTAGGGCCTTTGTTTATAATCATAATTCTATCCTACACTTTCAATAGCATTTATAAGGTTTTTTAATTTATTGGGGTCTATATTATAAAAATCACAATCAAAATTTATCCCAGTTGCAACCATAAATAGGTCTACATCATGAATATATTTTTCTACATTTTCTGGCGTAATTCCAGATGCAACTGCTAAAACTGTTTCTCCACAACTTTTTCTAAAAGTTTTAATTTTTTCAACAGCTGCAGCATGGCCAGTTGCAATCCCAGAAGTCACAACTATATCCATATGCTTAGAGGCTAGATGTCCACTATAAGCATACTCTTCTGGTTCAACTTTACGTTGTTTTTTAAAAGCAGTACCCCCAATATATAAACCTTTCCAGCCACTTTTTTTACGCACTTTATCAATTCTTATTGCATCTACTTGGTCATTCTCTGCGCGCCGTTCATCAATACAAGCATCATCAGCCCAGTATCCATCGACTTGAATACCTTCAGCCTCTAGCGCTCCTAAGATTGGGAAGGCAAATTCACCAGTTGTTGCAAGAAAGTTAACTCCAATCCAATAATTAGAAAATTTCGCCCGTATACTTTTGATAATAGGTAAGAGTTTTTCTTTTTCAAAATCATGATTAATAAGAAATACACCAGGGCAACCACAGTTAATTGCATTGAGAATATTTCTATACGTTTGATTATGGCTTAAAACATGAATAACGGGAAAAATAATTGGGCTTTTACTACCAAACTTCAAATGAAATTCATTTCTATTCATTGTTAATCTCTATTAAATTTATTTCTATCAAAAAATTCATACGTCTAACTTAATTGTATGCTTTGGATTAGAAAAATTTATTATGGTAATAGATATATTAAGAATCTAAATAGTATTAGATTTTGCTTACTTTCTAAAACTAAGTTTTGCTTACACATTTAACATCAAACCTTCCAATAATCATGCACACAATAAAACTAATTATAATAATGAAAAAGAACATAAGTGGCACCACACCAGAATGCTAAATTATATCCATTTTCTAGAAGCTAGTTAATGCGTATATAAATGCAATATGGACATTTAAGATAAACAAAATAAAAAGAGCCAAAGACCAGAATTTTACTTTTAATTATCCTTGAATAAATAGATATTCTATTTAATAAGTAATTATAAAATCGACTATTTGTATAGCTCACCAGTATAAATTTTTTTGATGTAATTGCGCTTTGGATAGTAAAATGAAAATAGAAAATAGAATAAAAAATAGTTTGTTAAATAAAAAGATTTTGATTCAAAAAACTGCTTCAAAAAGTGATATTAAAAAGTTTTTATCCCGATTTAGGGAAAAATATGAATCAATAAATTTAATCAGAGTTGGAAGCAAAAATGATGGTGGTTATTTAGTACCAAACTATTTACAAAATATTGAATATTGTTTCAGCCCAGGAGTTGCTGACTCAGCAGAGTTTGAAGCTCAATTAAGTAAAGAGTTTAATATAAAATCATACTTAGCTGATGCAAGTGTTGATGCAGCTCCAGTGGATGATAAAAATTTTAAATTCCTAAAAAAATTCCTGGGTTCTAGATCGCATGGTGAATTTATCACTCTTTCAGATTGGATAATTGAATCTGTCCCAAAAAGTGACTCTAATAAGATATTACAAATGGATATTGAAGGAGGAGAGTATGATGTTCTTACTTATGAATCAGCCGATTTATTAGCCCAGTTTTCATTTATTATTGTAGAATTCCACGGATTAAAAAATATTTATGAAAAGCATTTTTTACGTATGCTTTCAGCTATATTTGAAAAATTTTATATAAACTTTTCAATTTGTCATGTTCACCCAAATAATAGTAGTTCTATAGAAACAATGGGAGATATAGAAATTCCTAAAGTCATTGAAGTAACATTTATTCGCAATGATTTAGTTAATGAGTTTAGTTCGAACGAAAAAGTCTTTCTTCCTCATGTGTTAGATGAAAAAAACTTAAAAGATTTAGATGATTTGATTATGCCGGAAATATGGTGGAAAAAAGACTATGTATGAATTAATTATATAGCAATTTGGTAATTTTAACTTAATATTTAAATGCTATATTTAGATTAACTGTAAACGTTATACCAAGATATAGATCTGACTTTTATAGAAATTCTATCAAGGATCATGCTTATTAGATATTATTTTGATATTTAATAAGTCAAAATATTTGAAAAAGTGTCCGCCTCTAAAAAAAATTAAATACTAATAATGCAAAATAACTATTTTAGTTTATGAATTTGAAACCAATTCACATTGAAATGCTATTTCTTTTGGGCCTTCTTCTAACCCTTCCACCAAATCAATTAGGTGTGATGTGGCAGTACGCACCATTTTTTGGAACGGTACTTGCACTGTTGGAAACTTATATGATTCAAGCTTTGACAAAAAGGTTCCCCCAAAGCCAACAACTTGTGGTTTCTCGCTTATTCCTGAAAGCAAGATTGCATCACGAGCAGCAATTGCTAAAAGATCGCTTACACAAAAAATCCCATCTGGAACTTTTGGTAATGAAAGTAATTCATTTACTGCTTTAATTCCATTTTCGTAATCATTGGCTCCCGCAATTCGCGCCATAGGCTGATATCCATATAGCTCTTCAATACGTCCAACAAATCCTGCCTGTCTTTCTTGCACAATTGTCGCCTCTGCTCGCCCTCCAATAAAAGCGGGACGCTTGCAACCATGTTCAAATAGATAATCTGCAACAGCACTTGCGCCAGCCACATTGTCACAATAAATAGCACTGTATTCAAGCCGATGTGTACGGCGCCCAACGACAACAACCGGCTTATCAAGTTCCGCACCACGTTGAACTAAAGATTCGGGCAAATGAGAGGCCGAAACTAAAAGGCCGTCTACCTGATATTGCAGAGCAGCATCAACAGACTCTACTTGCTGACTTTCCTGATCAATATTCAAGAGGAGAGCATGAAATCCCCGCTTCTGCGCTTCAGAACTAACAGATCTAAACAGCTCTAGTTGTTCAGGATCATCAAAATTATTAATCAAAAGCCCAATAAGATTTGATCGTCGTCCTGCTAACGCGCGCGCGGCTAAATTTGGTGAATAATTTAGCTCGGCGGCTGCACTTCGAACTAATTTTCGTGTTTTTTCTGCTACAGAAAGCTTGGGATGAAATGCCCGTGATACAGTTGTTAGTGACACACCCGCCAAGTTTGCCACATCCTGCGCCGTTGAGCGGCCATGGGTTGGTCGACGTGAGCCTTTGGTTTTCATTTATTTCCCTTTTTTATCAGTTCTGTATGCCCCAATGCCTGCATGATGACAAGCAACCCCACGCTGAGAGGCAAATCTTTCTAAATCTGGCTCCAAACTGCTACATATATCGCTAGCCTTCCAACATCGACTTAGAAACTTACAACCAGCGGTACGTTCCAACGGGCTTGGCAGCTCTCCAGAAATATTTATAATTTCTCGAGCAGCACGAATATTCGGATCAAGTATAGGTGCCGCAGATATTAGCGCTTTAGAATATGGGTGCTCTGGGTTAGAAAATATATCCTCGGATGGCCCCTCTTCAACGACGCGCCCTAAATACATGACAGCTGTTCTGTTAGCTATGTGACGGACAATCGTCAAATCGTGCGCAATAAAGATTAAAGCAACTCCCGTGCGGTCCTGAATGTCTTGAAAGAGATTTACAACCTGGGCCTGAACAGAGACATCAAGCGCTGAGACGGCCTCATCACAAATCAGTAGTTTAGGTTCACTCGCAAGCGCACGAGCGATTCCAATTCGTTGCCGCTGCCCCCCAGAGAATTGATGCGGATAACGATCCAAATCTGACGCGTCCAGACCAACTAGCTGTACCAACTCCGAAGCGCGATCCCGCCATGCCTTTTTGGGTAATAGGTCAGGAAACACCACCCATGTTTCAGATATAATTTGGGCAACAGTCATATGCGGGTTAAGTGATGAATAAGGGTCTTGGAAGATAAATTGAATGTCACGGCGTGCTTGCCGTAAGTCTTCAGCACCAAGCTTCAGGAAATCACGCTGCTTAAAACGAACTTGCCCACCCGTAGGCTCCACCAATCTAGCCAAGCATTTAGCAAGAGTAGATTTTCCACAGCCAGATTCACCAACAATCCCAAGAGTTTCTCCTGCCGCTACACTGAAGCTAACTCCATCAACAGCTTTTAATTTGAGAGGTTTTGATAAAAAACCACGGCTAGGAATTAAATAACTTTTAGTAAGATTTTTTACAGAAAGAAGGGGCTCAAACATTAGAACTCTTCTTTTTAAAAATATCATTTACTCTTAAGCAAGCACTGGCCCGACTTGGTCCAGAAACGAAGAGTTGTGGCCGATTCAACCGACACATTGGTGCCGCAAACTGGCAGCGTGGGCGAAACGAGCAACCTTCAGGCAATTTAGTTAGAACAGGAGGTGAGCCACTTATAATACCAAGCCGGTTAAAATTATTGGTCACATCAGGCATTGAAGACAGCAAAGCCTGCGTGTAAGGGTGATATGGTTTTGCAAACACTGCATCAGTCAGCCCAGTTTCTACTGTGCGACCAGCATACATAACCATTACTTTATCCGCCTGTTCTGCAGCTACACCAAGATCATGCGTAATAAGGACAAGGGCCAGATCAGCATTTTTGCTCAGTGACTTTAAAAGCTCCATAACTTGGCGTTGAACTGTCACATCGAGCGCAGTTGTGGGTTCATCTGCAATAAGAATTTTAGGGTTAAGCGCCAGAGCCATAGCAATCATGATCCTCTGGCACATACCACCAGAAAACTGGAATGGATAATCGTCAACACGGTGACTGGCATCAGGAATGGCGACACGCTCCATCAGTTCGATTGCATATTTTCGACCGCTAGCGCGATCTGAACCTGTACGAGCGCAAAAAACTTCAGCTATTTGAAAGCCTACTTTAAGAGAAGGATTAAGCGATGTAATAGCATCCTGAAAAATCATAGAAACACCAGAGCCACGCACTGTAAAAAGTGTAGATTGGGGTGCATGTACTAACTCGATTCCACAAAACCTAACACTCCCAGAAATTATTGCAGGAGGAGTGGATAATAGCCCCAAGATGGCCATTTGCGATGCACTTTTTCCTGATCCAGATTCTCCTACAATGCATAACGTTTCACCAGGATTAACAGTGAAGCTGACTCCATCAACTGCTGCTACCTCTCCCTCAAAAGATTCAAAAGTAACGCAGAGATTATCAACTGCAAGTAACGGTGCAGCATCGTCATAACCAGGTAAATCGTTAATATTAATCATTTTGATTTCCTGAATTTAGTGCGTTTAGCCAACCATCGCCAACGCTGCACAGGGTCAGTTATGGCACGAGCCCAGTTCGCTAGTAAATTAAGACTAAGTGCAGTAAAAAAAATCGCTAATCCTGGAAAGGCTACCAGCCACCAAGCTGAGCGGATATGCTCACGTCCTCCAGAAATCATCAGGCCCCAAGATGCATCTGGTGGCTGCACTCCAAAACCAAGAAAACTCAGAGAAGCTTCTGATAGAATTAGCACTGCAATCTCAAGTGTAAAGAGCACTAGAATTGGAGCCATAACGTTAGGCAAAATATGCCGAAGAATAATTCTTCCACTCTTGCAGCCTTGTGAAACCGCAGCCTGCACATAAGCTGAATTACGGGCGTCCAGTGCTAGTCCTCGGGCCATACGAGCAAAGACCATCCAATGTAGAACCAGAAATACAAGAACTAGATTACCAAAACCACCGCCTAAAATAAATAGAACAAAGAGCGCAACTAAAAGTGATGGCAGTGAGAGCATACCGTCTACAAGACGCATAACTATATCTTCTAAGAGCCCTCCATGATAACCAGCCATAAGGCCTGCAGTAACTCCTACAATAGCTGACAACACAGCACCTAAAACACCCACTGATACAGATACCCGAGCGCCATAGATTAAACGTGTAAATAGATCACGGCCCAACTCATCGGTGCCTAGTAAGTAAAAATCTCCTCCCCGGCCAATCGACCCCGGTGGTAGCATACGATCACGTAAATTCAGCCCTGTTGGTTCATGCGGCGCCAAAAAGTCAGCGCCGAGAGTGAACACGATCAGGAGCAATACAAAGCTTAATGCAAAAAAAGTTATATAATCCTGCAAGATTGCCCGCATGTAATCGGTCCAACCAAGCTGAACTTGACGGCTTTCATCAACATCAGTTGGTGAGAGTGGTTTTGATAAATCAACCAAGCTAACGCCCCCTGCCCAGTATGATTTCAGGCTTAAAATAACGATAACTAAAGTCCACCAGAAGGTTAACTATAATGACTAGTGCCGCAACAACAGCAATGCTCGCCTGGATAAGCGGTAGGTCACTTCGTGATAGTGAATCAATGATAAGTAAACCTACACCAGGCCAAGCGAAAATTTTCTCAACCAAAATTGCCCCAGTCAATAAAGCCGATGTTTCATCACCAATCATTGTTACAATAGGAATGGCTGCATTTTTTAAAGCATGATGATAAACTATCCGGTGATTTTGGACACCTTTTGCCTGGGCAGTAATAATATAAGGTTTGGCAAGTTCATCCATCATTGTACTGCGTGTTACTTGTGCGATGCGCCCAATCGGTCGTGCTGCAAGGGTCAGTGCTGGCAAGATAACATGCTGAAAACCACCATAGCCTCCAGTAGGAAGCCAACCTAATTGCACAGAAAAAAGTACAATTAACATTAAACCCAACCAAAACTGTACAACTGACACTCCAGCAAGGGATAAGGCAGTGACGATCCGATCTGCAATAGATCGGGGATGAGCCGCAGCAGTCACGCCCATGAATATGCCAAGTGGAACGGCAACTACTAAAGCTGAACCCGCCAAAAAGAATGTGGCAGGTAGCCTTTCTAGCACAATATTGATAACGGGTTGCCCAAGTTCTTTCAAATCAAGTGCTGGAATAACAGAAAAGCCAAATCGATAGCTTACTCCAAGATCACCAGTCAGTAATCTGCCAATATAATGTAAGTACTGTTGCCAAAGGGGATCATTTAACCCAGCAACTACTCGCAATTTTTCAAGTGCTGCAGGAGTGGCACCAGGACCAAGCATGTTGAGAGCAGGGTCACCTATCATACGTCCAGCAAAGAAAACAAAGCTAATAGTGACAAGAAGAAGAAGAATAGAGTTAAGTATGCGTCTCAGTGTATAAGGCATATACTTTTAGACCTCTTTTATCCCAGTGCTGGCCGCTTACCGGCAAACCAGCACCCGAAAAGTTATCGTATATTATTGAGCGGCTCCAAGATAAACGGCTTGGAACCTATGATCACTACCAAAAGTAAAGTCGATGCCATCTTCAACAAGATAGCCACGATCCAATAATGCCAGCGGCACAATCAAATGTCTATCATGAACTGTTTGTACTAGTTTGCGAAGTTTCGCTGAACGATCTTCACCAGTACTTTTTAGAGCATTTGCTAATTCAGCATCAAATGCCTCGTTGCAATAGACAGAAGACCGCGACGATCCAGTTGGGTCATCTATGCTAGGACAAGCATAATTTGACTGCAGTAGAAGGCCGTAATCATTTGATGGATTGCCCTTCACATGGACTTGCATCATTTGGCGACCCGGTTCATTTGCGTAACCAGCTATCCTTACCCGAGGGTTAAACTCTTGCGGTGTCTGAACCTTTATCTCAGTTTTTATCCCTACAGAATTTAGCATCGCACCAATAGCTTCCACCGTTGGCCTTATTCTAGGCGTAGAACTACGACCAACAACTTCAATCTTAATACCATCTACATCTACACCATCTGCTTTGGCTTTGGCTATCAACGCAATAGCACCCTCCGGATCATAATCATAAGCAGTAACATCTGGATTATATCCTACAGTTCCTTTCGGCCCAAGCTGACCTGGAGGTACTGAAGCTAACCCAACTAAATCAACAAGCCCCGCAATATCAATAGCCTTAAAAATAGCTTCACGGATACGTGGATCTTTTAGGCGTTCATCGGCATGAAGCGAATGATCAAGTCGCCCATAAAGATACGTAGTAGATGGTCCGGTAATACAAGAGTAGCCATCTGTTTTTTTAGCACGGTCACATTCATCCGAAGATGGAAACATCGCAATCTGCGCTTCGCCACTTTGCACCATGGCCACTCGTGCGGAGTCTTCTGATCTAAATACAAATTTTAAAGATGTCCAATCTGGTTTGATTGTTCCATAGGCGTCATCAGAGCTCAAACCCCACCAATCTGCATTATAATTAGCTGTCCAATATTGTCCAATCTGCCACTCACCAAATGTATATGGACCTGTTCCAACAGGTTTAGAAAAATGTTCTGCTGGATTATCTGCTAGTTGTTTAGATGAAGAAATACCATTTAACGATAACCGAAACTCCAAAAGTGGATCAGGTTCACTTGAGCTAACTTCAACCACACTACTATCAATAACTCTTGCAGTAATCTCACCTGAACCAGCAAATTCTTGAATAGTAAATGCATTTTTAAGACTCCAAACCCAGTTGATCGAGTTAGCAACCGCGGCAGCATCCATGCGCGATCCATCATGAAACACAACACCCTCACGTATTGTTACACGAACCGTACGGCTATCAACACGTTTCCATGAAGTAGCAAGGACACCTTGCAAATTACCACTAACCGGATCTTGAGCTATCAAAGTCTCAACAACATTGCGAAGGCCTGGGGCATTTACCTCTTTGTAGGCGCCCTGCGCAGCTAAATCTTGCGGCTCTTGTGCAACCGCCACTACAAGCTCACCCTTCATTGGAGCCGCAAACATTACTTGTGTGGACAACACCAACGCCATAGCGACGGATGCAGCATAGCGGAAAATAGTTTGATTACGTGTCATATATCCAGTCATAGTTTCCTCCCCGGGATGTCTATATCAATTTTGTACTATCATAATAATATTAAGCAAGCGCTTTCATAAAGTCAATGGTTTCAAATATCTCACTATTTACGTCATAATATATATTAAAATATGGCTATAATTAATATTAATAAGTATTTTCTTCTTGCTTTAACTTATAGCTTCTGTAAAAAAGAAAGCGCTACCATTATTAAGTTTTAGAGAAAGTATGATGACAAAATCAAACATTAAAGGCGGGTTGGTGTTGGCATTAGTTGGTGAATCTGGCGCTGGCAAAACTACAACCACAGCTATAATTGAAGAAATGGGATTTGCCCCACTTGCGCTTGGAAAATACCTGCGCGAGACGGCTATTGCCGAATACCGAACGCCCGAGCGAGTACAAGTACAAAACCTTGCCCGTAAGATGCAGGCCATTCATGGCGACGATTACTATGCTCGCATTGCCCTATCTGATCCATCATTTCTGCAAACTCGCAATGTGATTATTGACGGTTTACGCAACACAGCTGAATTAAAATATACAACCCAAGCTGTAGCAGACACAGGCCGTAAGCTTTTTTTAGTTGCGCTCATGGCTTCAGATGAAGCACGCTTTTTACGTGTTGTAGGCCGTGGTCGCGCTGGAGATCCCCTAACGCGTGAACGCTTCATAGAAGACGATGCGCGCGCATCAGGCAGTATCGAAGATGGATTTCAACAAAATGGTATTTTGATTGGTATGGCTCAACATACCATTCACAACACAGGGAATATGCAAACACTTCGCCACCGAATTGGAGAAGCTGTAGAAATTGCATACCTATCAATAAAAAAGAAAATCAACTAATGACAGACCTTTCTAAGCGTTTACATATAGGCAGAAAAATAGCAGAAAATGGTGCAAAACTTGCTGCTGAGTACTTTACACGTCGCGATACATTAGTGAATGACAGTAAACTTGCACCACTTGATCTTGTAACAGAGGCTGATAGGGCTGTTGAAAATTTGCTCAAATCAGAACTGGCTAAAGCATTCCCAAAAGACGGATTTTGGGGCGAAGAGACCGGTGGTGATCTAAACCGGTCTCTCTGGGTTGCAGACCCAATTGATGGCACCTCTAATTTTGTAGCAGGCTTACCTCTTTGGGGCACATCACTTGCTTATGTAGAGGATGGTGAAGCCAAACTTGGATTTTTAATATTTCCAGCACTTGGCACAACCTATGAGGCAACTAAAGGTGGTGGGGCATTTAGGGATGGCAAACAGATCTACACATCCAATGATGATAGAATGGATTGTGCGCGCATAATTTTTGGTAGATCACCAGCACTAGATCCAACCAATCCTTTGAGATTTGCCAGTGGCGTATTAGCTGAAGGAGCCGTAATTTATGCATTTAATTGTTGCATTTTTAATCTTTCTCGCGTCGCTGAAGGGGCGTGTCATGCCTACTATGAAGAACACGTTCATCCATGGGATTATGCAGCCGCCGGGCTTTTGGCCCGCGAAGCCGGTGCAAATATTATAATGGATATGTCCCCAAACGCATATATATCTGGTGGATCTTTACTTGCGTCAGCACCTGCTCTTTGGGATGCAGTTAGAAAACATGCAGCAATGTAAACAATTAAAATTGTGCAGCAGCCTTTTAGAAGCATTAATTTATCTTAAACTAAAACGAGAAGTCTTAGGCACAATTTTATAACTCTGAAACACTAAAACTTTTTTGTAAATATGCCACGTTGCATGGCCAAATACTGGTAGTACTAATATCAATCCTACAAGAACAAAAATTGCCCCCCAGAACAAGCCAAAACAAATAATTCCTCCCCACAAGATTAAGGGGACAGGGTTAACTATGACCGCTTGCAAAGAGGCTTTGATTCCAGAAAGTGCGCTCACCTCATGTTCGAGCATTAGTGGAAATGCCACAACAGTTGTAGAAAGTGCTAATAGTGCAAAACAAAAACCTAATCCATTACCCACCACGATAAGCATCCAACCCCGCGGAGTTGAAATAACATCCATAAAAAACCCAACAATAGAGACTGGATATTCATTACCATACAAAAAAGTATACAAAGTATTAGCGGTGACCATCCAAGTACAAAAGAGGCCAGCAAGCATAATACCAAGAATTAAAATTTCTAAAATTGCAGGTGATTTAATCGTCTTAAAAACCTCGGTCCAGGAAGGATCAAGGCCTTCTTCCAGTCTTCGGCTTACTTCATAGAGAAATAGAGCAATAAAAGGACCAAGCAGTGCGAAGCCAGTCAACATTGGAAACAGTAACTGTATCCAATTTTCGCCAGCCATAAATAAATACAAAACAAAGCCCATAAAGGGATAAAGTATAATAGCAAAAAAATAATGAGATGGTTGGTGTAGAAAATCTTGCCAGCCGAGATGCAGCGAAGCCCAAATATCTTTTGCAGATATTTTATTTACACCAATTTCAATTTTTCTATTATATCCAGTCGTAACTAAACAGTATTGAGACATTACCAAACCTCCAATTAAACTAGCCAAAAGATACAAGCCTCTTGGTTTTGGAACCGTTTTCCCCAATATTTTTATTCAACTTTTTTCACCCGGATGGGGTTAAACGAGCGATAAAATTATGCTATCTATTAATAGTGCTCCAAAAATCCAAAACAAATACCTTATCGAATATACAAAGAGCTTTTTTTCATTTCCAAAAGAAGGGTCATTCGGATTGACCGTCAAAACCTTCCAAGTATGCCAGATAAATATTGAACCAATTATTGCAGCAAAAATCCCATAAAATAAACTTGCTGAACCTATCATCCAAGGCATCATCCCAACAGGTCCCAAAGCTAACGAATAAACAAAAACTTGCCGTTGTGTTGACTGCCGTCCTGCAACAATAGGCATCATTGGAATGTTGGCATTTTCATATTCACGGAATTTATACAAAGCCAGGGCCCAGAAATGTGGTGGTGTCCACAGAAATATAATCATAAATAATATCGACCCCTCAATTGTAACAGAGCCCGTTACCGCCGCACATCCAATCAGAGGCGGAAGTGCACCAGCGGCACCACCAATTACAATATTATGAGGCGTTAGGAATTTAAGCCACATGGTATAAATTACCGAATAAAATAAAATTGTGATCATCAATAAGAGTGCTGCAAATAAATTTGTTGTGATTGCAAGCAACACAATAGATAGGGCAGCACTTATTAATCCAAATAAAAGCGCTTCTCGCGAGGATAGGCGACCAGACGGTATTGGTCTGTTTGCTGTGCGTGACATCATTGCGTCAATGTCGGCATCATACCACATATTTAATGCGCCAGCTGCGCCTGCTCCAACGGCGATCGCAATAATGGCAAATATAGCCATAGTAATATTTATACTCCCAGGTGCAGTCATCATACCAACAACGGCAGTAAAAATGGCTAACGACATAACACGAGGCTTTGCTAGAGCCAAAAAATCTGGCACCCTACTGAAATAATTACTTCTAATATAATCCACTAAGCCTCCTATTCACATTGTCATTTTAAATTATCACTTGGCCTCATACGAAAATATTGCAAAACTTTTATAGCTTTTGGCTAGAACTAAAAAACAAATTTATTTCTGAAATGTAGCCGTTAAAATAATAATTGATTGCTTAATTAACTGAACATATTTACTAAAATTTATCAAAAAGTCCCCTAAACCTGTCTTTTGCCTTGCCCCGATGTTTAATTTTAGAAGCTTTTTTCATAACACCTTCTGAGACTTCACCAACTTGGATCAAGGCGATCATCCCCATTTGATAATGAGGCTTACATTTAACCCCATACAACCCCTCAATATCTAATTTAACTATCAGCTCTTTATTCATTTTACTTTTGAACTTTTCAGCACCCATGGGGATCATGCCTTTTATAGTTTCAGCGTTGTGCCCTTTTGAAGTTGGAATAAATTTTATGCAGTCTCCTGGGTCTGCCAGAACGAATGATGGTTCAAAAACCATTTTCATCTTGGGATCTGTTTTGCTTTTATTTAACATCTTAATTTCGTGGACTTTGCCGTCTTGGCAATCAGCTGCATATGCTGCCGAATTTGAGTTACAATATATTGCCACTAACACGATGGCCAAGCACCTTGAGAACATTGTTTTACCTCACTTTTTAACTGATCAGGTTACTTTTTCTAAAACTGATAACTGTTTATATCAGGCCAGATTGAAGTCGGGATTGAACAGTGGATTATCGAATTTTATCCCCCATCGAAAAAATTAAACCGTGTAAATACAGTATAGTTGGATTCAACAGCCATAATCGCTACAAAAACAAAAACTGCTATTGGAGGCAGAAGAACAGCATAAGTTAAGGAAAGCCTTTCCCATTTAATATGCATAAAGAATGCAAGGATAAGACCTGCTTTTACGATCATGAAGAACAGGATCAAAGTCCAGCGCAAGTAGCCCTGGAATGACATGAAGTCGACCATATACGAGCAGGCGCTTAAAATAAACAACCAGACCCAGACAATAAAATAAACTTTTAAAGGATGCGCTTGATGGCCATCAGCAGGCATTTCTCTAGCGTTATCTTGACCCTTATGACTTTTATTAAATCCAATCATGTTAAATCCTTACCAAAGATAGAAAAATGCAAAAATGAAAACCCATACCAAATCAACAAAGTGCCAATATAATCCCATAATTTCCACACACTCATAATCACCTTTACGACTAGTGAAAAAACCTAACTTTTGAGTGTCATAATCACCTCGCCAAACTTTTTGTGCCATGACAAGAAGAAAAATTACTCCAATGGAGACATGGGTTCCATGAAACCCTGTTATCATAAAAAATATTCCACCAAACTGCGGCGCACCCATTGGATTACTCCAAGGCCTTACACCTTCAGAAATTAATTTGGACCATTCAAAAACCTGCATACCTACAAATGTTGCTCCCAAAAGTGCTGTCACGAGTAACATTATAGCCGTTAGCTTTCGATCTTTTCGATAACCATAATTTACAGCCAATACCATTGTGCCACTGCTTGATATCAAGACAAATGTCATAATTGCAATAAGTAGGAGAGGGAAATTCGTATGCCCTATGTGCAGTGAAAAAACTTCGCTGGCATTTGGCCAACCTACTTTTGTGGACATCCGTGAAGTCATATAAGATAAAAGAAAAATGCTAAAAATAAACGTATCACTAAGCAAAAATATCCACATCATTGCTTTACGCCAACTTACATTTTTGAATGCACGCTGATCTGATGACCAGTCCTCAACTAGGCCAGGCAAACCCTTAGCCCTATTCACAGAATTAGCTACTTTTACTTGCCCTGTATTGGTCATGAAATTACCCTTTTGCAAAGTTCAATAAAAGGATCGTAAGTCCAGCCCAGCATTACAAATATCATTGCGCACCAAATAAAAAATAAGAAATGCCAATATAGGGCACATAAATCTATTTTATTAACAATTTTATGTAATTGTATGTTGCTCCGAGAAAGAGCAGTTGTATGAAAAAGAACAGCTAAACCACCAATAATATGCAGACCATGTAGGCCAGTGAGCACATAAAAAAAACTACTTGAAGGGTTGCCGGAAAGGAAAAACCCTTTTCCAGCTAGTTCGAGCCATGTAATTAATTGCCCAATAAGAAAAGCTACAGTTAATACACATGCATTTGTTAGCAGATACCTTACAGAATTATTGTTTTTTTCGTTATGTCGAATATTAACTGGCTTGGGCGCCCCAATTTCCAGCATCTTTACTTGTAAGGCTTCACGACGGGCAGCAACCAGAGCAAATTGCAGATAAAAGCTTGCCGCCAATAAAAGAATGCCGTTGACCCAAATCATATTAGGTAGAGGAATTGAGCGCCAGTCTTCAATTTCTTGGCGCATGAAATGGCTACTAAATAATAATGTGAAAAGCATTCCAACGACTGCTAGAATAACTAAGAGACCTACCTTGGCTTTTGGTAAAGAAACTCGATGGGAACCATGATCCAAACTATCCAATCCGTTTTCAAGCCAAGGTTTTGCCCCCAATCGTTGATGTGACAACCACCATATAGAGGTCGAGAGAACAACTGCCAGAAATATTAGGACAACAGTCATTATGTCGAGCTTTCGCTATCAAGGGGACCAGGATCATTCTGGGCCAAGAAATCTTCTGAGGCGCCGGGAACACTATAATCATAGGGCCAACGATAAACGAGTGGAAGTTCTGGGCCAAAATTACCATGGGCAGGAGGAGTATGAGGCGTTTGCCATTCAAGTGTGGTTGCTCGCCATGGATTTGGTCCTGAGGGACGCCCCTTTCGAAGACTCCAAAAGAGATTGTATAAAAACAGAATCTGGGCAATGCCTACGATAAAAGCTGCCAAACTAATGAAAGAGTTCAAGGTTGCAACAGAATCTGGAATAAAAGCGGCATCTCCCAGTTCGGGGTAGCGTCTTGGTACCCCGACTAATCCGATATAGTGCATGGGAAAAAATATTAAATATGACCCTACAAAAGTAACCCAAAAATGGATTTTACCAAGACGTTCATCCAACATACGTCCTGAAATTTTTGGGTACCAATGATAAATAGCTCCAAAAACAACAAGAATTGGAGCTACTCCCATAACCATGTGAAAATGTGCAACAACAAACATTGTATCTGACAGTGGGATATCCACTATGACGTTGCCAAGAAATAACCCCGTAAGGCCACCATTTAAAAAGGTAACAATAAATCCCAGCGAAAAAAGCATGGGAGTGTTCAGGTGAATATTCCCATTCCAGAGCGTCAGTATCCAATTATAAACTTTTAGTGCAGTCGGGACAGCAATTATTAACGTCGTTGTAGCAAAGAAAAATCCAAAGTATGGGTGCATTCCACTGACGTACATATGGTGTGCCCAAACGATGAAACTAAGGGCTCCAATCCCAACAATTGCCCATACCATCATCCGATACCCAAAGATATTCTTTCGAGCGTGCGTCGAAATTAAATCAGACACAATTCCAAACGCGGGCAGTGCCACGATATAAACCTCTGGATGTCCAAAGAACCAGAAAAGATGTTGAAAAAGAATAGGGCTCCCACCGCCATAGCTAAGCTGGTCACCAAACTCGACCAAAGACGGCATGAAAAAACTGGTTTCTAACAGCCGGTCAAACAACATCATAACAGTTGCTACTAGCAGCGCTGGAAATGCAAGAAGCGCCAATACTGTAGCGGTAAATATTCCCCATACTGTTAGGGGAAGCCGCATCATTGTCATCCCCCGAGTTCGTCCTTGCAACACTGTGACCACATAATTTAGCCCACCCATTGTAAAGCCCACGATAAAAAGGGCCAGCGACACAAGCATAAGGATTATCCCAAGCCCCTTACCCCCCGGGGTTCCAGAAAGGATCGCCTGAGGGGGGTATAGTGTCCACCCCGCTCCAGTTGGTCCACCAGGAACAAAGAAACTTCCAACAAGGACCAATACTGCCAAAAAATAGATCCAAAAGCTAAGCATATTTACATAGGGAAACGACATATCACGAGCACCGATCATAAGTGGGATCAGATAGTTACCAAACCCTCCAAGGAACAAGGCTGTGAGTAAATAAACCACCATAATCATTCCGTGCATCGTAACAAATTGATAATAGGTTTCAGGTGTAATAAAGTCGAACATTTCTGGAAAGCCAAGCTGCAGTCGTATCAGCGAAGACAACACAAGAGCCACTAAACCAATTGCAATCGCAACCCCAGAATATTGAATAGCTATTACTTTAGCATCCTGAGAAAAAACATATTTAGTCCAGAAACTTTTTGCATGATAAAGCTCCACTTCGTCCACTTCGGCAGGTGGGACACTAGGGGGCGAGGTATTTTTGGTCTCAACCATAATTAGGGATCCTCCACCAATTTAGTAAACTCTATTCCTGTATTTGTAGTCATTTCAGCAAACGTCGTCTGTTCGCTGATCCACAGATCATAGTCATCGTCTGTATCGATCAAAACAGTACCGCCCATATACCCATGGCCAACACCACAAAGTTCCGCGCACAACACATCATAGGTTCCTATCCGAGTGGGCTCCATCCAGAAGTAGGTAATCATTCCTGGAACCATATCCATTTTGGCACGAAATTCTGGCACATAAAAATTGTGTAATACATCCACTGACCTCAGAAGCATCTTTACTGGCCGCCCAACGGCTAAGTGCAAGTCATAGCCATCAATAATAATATCATCCTGACCATATGGATCCTTGGGATTAATTCCCAATATATTGTCTTCACTGATCAGCCTGTTATCAGCAGTACCCAACTTTCCATCAGCACCAGGCAACCGAAAGCTCCAAGACCATTGCTGCCCCACAACCTCAACTTCTGTAGCTTCCTCTGGGACATTTACAAACTGAAACCAAACGAAAAGCCCAGGGGCTAGCAAAGCTACAACACCCAAGCTTGTTAAGATAGTTAGCCAAATTTCAAGTTTAGTATTTTCAGGTTCGTAGGCTGCAACCCTACCCTCACGATATTGAAATTTATATACGCAGTATGCGACAAACAGTAAAATCACTACATAAACAATTCCAGTAATCCAGAAGGTGAATGATATCATGTCATCCATAAACCCCCAGTTTGTCGCAATGGGGGTCCACCACCAAGGACTGAGCAAGTGAAATACTACTGATCCAATAACTATAATAACGATTGCAAGAGCCACGCCCATACTTATTCCCTTTTGCCTAGCCGTAATCGGCTGCCGGTGAAAACTGGAGTCTGTACTTGGTCTTAATTTAGTTTTAATTTAGCTTTAATTATCAATTAATATTTAATTATTAACTAATGTTTAATTATTTACTTTAAACATTCATATTTGCTTATATGATTGTCTTCATAATACCTAACTTATGTCGATAGGGCGTTTTGTCACACCCAATATGCTAATCTATTTCCATCCAGCACTGCAAAATCATCGCTCAAATACAGATACAAAAGAAGCAAACTTTGACAAATAAGACCTTAATGAGTATCTTAACAATATATTTATAAATAAAAAATTTAACTTATTTTTACTTAACTAGTAATATTAGTTTGCTCCATTAACACCCCAAGGGGATATTTAGTGCTGAAGCCAATTTTAACATATGCTGCGCCTACTTTAATAATTGCTGGCATTTGGCTAGTGAGCTTTGAATTTTGGCCTGAAGAAATAGATAAGTTTTCAAAATGTCGAACCAGTCCCATTACCGGAGTTGCCGGATCCATTGGAGGTCCGTTCACTCTTATTAATCAGAAAGGTATAATGGTAACAGATGCAGACGTTATAACAGAACCATCACTGATTTACTTTGGTTATACATTTTGTCCAGATGTTTGCCCTCTAGACGCAGTGCGCAATAGTGACGTTGTTGATATTCTTGCCCAAATTGGAAAGTCAGTGACACCTATTTTTATCTCAATAGACCCACAAAGAGACACGCATGAGGTCATGTCTGAATATTCCAACTGGCTTCACCCTAAAATGATAGCTCTGACAGGATCACAAGAGCAGGTGAAGGCCGCTAGCAAAGCATATGGAACCTACTACAAATTGCACTCAGATGAAGATAAAGAATTTTATCTTATTGATCATTCAACTATGAGCTACCTCGTTTTTCCAGAGCATGGGTTTGTAGAGTTTTTCAGGCGGGACCAGAGTGCTGAAAAAGTTGCTGAAAAAGTTGCTTGCTTCATAAAAAATTCTTAGTAAAAGTTATAATTAAAAACCTTAATTCAAATATAGCAACCTGAAGTTAGGGGTATATTATTAAATGCATAACACTATTTTTAGGTCTAAAATTTAAAAGCCCATCCGCTTAATCAAACATAATTAACAAGTCAGAAATTCAATTTGAAAATATATTAAGATCAAAGGATTTATAATGATGTCACAACAAACTTACGATCCATCACAACCCGATGGTTATAATGATACAATAAAGAAACCAATATCTGAAGATGGTATCGCAGAAGCAGGAAAACGTTATATAATTCCAGCCAGACAAGGGCGAGCCGTTCGCTTGAAGCAAGAGCAAATTATTGCTATATATAACCCAAAGGGTAATCAGGTTTGCGATTTTTTTGCTATTATTGACGGTTCAGAATCTGAATTTCTTTCTATGGAACATAGCCGCACTGCTTTGGGGCGCGTCTATGTAAAAGAAGGAGATATATTGGTAACCAATCTCCGCCGCCCCTTAATCGAAATAATTGAAGACAGGTCCCCAGGCGTACATGATATATTAATGGCTTGCTGCGATCACGCCCGCTATCAGCAGCTTGGAGCAACTGAATATCATGACAACTGCGCAGATAATTTACGAATGAGCCTAAAAGCCATCAATGCTCCAGTTAAACATGTACCAAGCCCGTTCAATATCTGGATGAATATTCCAGTTACTCAAGAAAGCGGTGAAATTAGCTGGGATCCTCCAGTTTCAAGTGCCGGTGATTACATTAGATTAAAAGCGCACAAAGATTGCATAGTAATAATGGCCGCCTGCCCGCAAGATATGACCTCGGTAAATGGCGTTGGCGTACAACCATGCGAACTAGAATTTGAATTAGAAACTTTGTGATTCTTCTTGATAAAACTAAATATATAATAGTTAGAATAAGTACTATAAATAGAACTTTGATTTTATAGAATGTATATCCGTAAAAATTATGTCAGCATTAATTTTTTTGCTTCTTCTGTGTAGCCCATTCTGTGCAGTTCTGCTGCAGTGCGTGCTTTACTCAATGAAATAAAAAATGAGTTAATACCATTAAAGACACCTGATAAAGGTATTAAAGTGTAATTCATAATTGCTGTTGTCATTATTCTGATCCTTTTGTTTATTATTTGAATATGATTTTATTTTGGTCAGAACAATAAACATATTTGCAATCCCGCTATGCATAATCTGCAAACAAATTCACACGTTTTACTTTTAAATTTGAGTTACCTAATCAGGGACTACCTGTTGCTTTGAAATTTTGGTTACTCTATTGTTCTTCAATAGTTTTGTCTGACAAAATAAACTACAGACATGTCCTATACGCGTCTCAACATTACCCAAAGTAATGGGCATGGATACACTGCTATAAATGTGTCCATAGGCCCGCAATGTTATGTGTTTATTTGTAGGTATTTTTGTTTAAAACCAATTCCATGGATCAACCACCAGTACAGGCAACCCAATCATAATAAATACGATTATAAATATGCTTAATGCAAATCCCTCAAAGTTCTTTTCAGTATTATTACTCATGTTATTCCCAACTCTTTAAAATAAATTAGAAATACTAATATCCCATACAATTATCATGTCATTGTGACACTACAGCACACTTGAATATAAAATACCGAAGTATGTGGATTTAAATAAATTAATGATCAACTGATCAAATATTATAAATTAATAATTCAGATATATTAATAATGTTAAGTAGTGTTTCTATTAGTAACGATGGCTAATCCAATGAAATAGAACTTGAAAACATACAAGAATCTATTGAAAATATTAGCTGGAAGCCAGAACTCTAAGGCACATTGGTTTGTGTTGGACATGGTGTCGTGCTGAACTAACATTAAACATAATTTATAGTAGATTTAAGCCCACGATTAGATCATGATTGTGCATGGCTGCGCAGACGCCAAACAAGCGGAATTAGCAGCGCAATTAACACACCACTAATAAGGAACGGTGCACCAGGAAGATAAATGCCATCTTCATCCACAAAAACTTCGAACACGCCAGTCATTATCAGCGGCGCAAGGAAGGCTGCAATGGAGGCCAGTGACGCAATTACGCCCTGTACAAGGCCCTGTTTGTCTTCATCCACTTTGTTCGCTGCCATGGCAGTTATCATTGGTGGTGACAGATCAGACAAGGCAGCGAAAATTAGCACAAGGATCAAGCCTGTAACAGTTGAAATTAAACCAAAGCCAATGAACCCAATTAAGGCGGATAAAATACCAATTTGTAATGTGCGAAATTCTCCCACACGATTAATGAAAACAGGCATCAGCCCACCTTGGACGCCAGCCAAAAGGATGCCATAGCCTGCCAATGAAATGCCTATTGTGAAGGACGACCAATCAAACAATTCACGTGTAAAAAAAGCCCACAAGACGGGGTAGACCATATTGGCAAATTCAAACACAAATAGACAGATCAATGGGATAGCGAGGCCGGGTGTTTTGAACGCACCAATAATAGCAGTGAACGGATTAATGTCGCTAAACCAGAAAGGGCGGCGTTTTCTAGGTTCAAGGCTTTCGGGTAAAACAAACAATCCAAATAATACGTTAGCCGCCGACAGGACAGCAGCAATCCAAAAGGGAGCCGTGATATGCAATTCAGCGGCGATGCCCCCAATGGCTGGGCCAAGTACAAAGCCAATACCAAAGGCTGCGCCGACCATCCCAAACCGCGCCGCGCGCTTTTCAGGGCTGGAAATATCGGCAATGTAGGCGGTTGCCGTGGTGTATGTCGCGCCTGCAATACCCGCAAAGATGCGGCCAATCAGCAGAACCCAAAATTCAGTTGCCAACGCCATGACAACGTAATCAACAGCAAGAATAAACAACGCCATTAGTAAGACAGGCTTGCGCCCGTAAGCATCTGACAAGCTTCCAATAATGGGTGCAAAAATGAATAGAGCACCCGCATAGGATGCCATTAGAACACCGCCCCAAAGGGCACCTTCCCCAGTACTACTAGCGCCTACGCGGTCCATCAAGTCCGGCATAATAGGGAATACCAGACCAATGCCGATGGCATCAATCATAAGGGTGATGAGGATGAAGGCATAGGCACGATTTTGCATCCCGTTATATGGCGCACTCAAGTAGCTTCTTGCAAGTACGAAAAAGGTAATGAAACGTTAATTCTTGAGGCGAGTTTTGTAGGATCCCAAAAGTATATCTGACAAAACTAAATTCCATTAGATTTTGGATTTGCATTTACTTAAATATTTCTTGATTATTTTACTCGGGTATTGACTCAACCGTAGAGATTACATTAAAAAGTTATTGTTGACTGTTTTACTCAAGAATAGATATTAAATATTATGCTCCAAAAGGTAACATTAAATGAGTTTTCTTGAAAAATTTAAATGCCAAAGACCTCCCAGTCAATTAAAGAAACTTCCTCAATTGAATATGATTATTAGAACACCACTAAATTTATATTCTGACTTCGTCTTAAAAACATCTAATTATTAAAAGAGAGAACATAGAGACATGAAAAATATTATACTAAGTACATCGATATTTTTATTATCATCTAGCATAGCATTTGCTGATAAAAGTGCTGTTATTGAAAATTACGCAAATATAGCATTAGCTAAATTTGAAGACAGCGTAATTACTGCAAAAAAACTACAAACTTCAGTAAATAATCTAATAGCTTCGCCATCTGCTGAAACGCTTAATGCAGCAAAGTCTGCTTGGCTTCTATCTCGCAATCCATATCAACAAACAGAAGTTTACCGATTTGGTAATGCAATCGTTGATGACTGGGAAGGTAAAGTAAACGCATGGCCATTAGATGAAGGTCTTATAGATTACGTAAGCGCTACTTACGGAGGTGCCACAGATGAAAACGAATATGCAGTTCTAAATATTATAGCTAATCCAAAATTAATATTATCTGGCATGTCGATCGATGCTACTAACATAACACGTGAATTACTTTCAGAAACCCTTCATGAAGCTGACGAAGTGGAAAGTAATGTTGCAACTGGATACCACGCGGTAGAATTTCTACTTTGGGGCCAAGATCTAAATGGCCATGGGACGGGTGCTGGAAACCGCCCTTGGACTGACTTTGGAAAAGAAAATGATTGCACAAACCAGAATTGTGACCGCCGAAGTTCATATCTCAAGACTGCAACAGACTTATTAGTATCTGATCTCGAGTGGATGCATGCACAATGGCAAACAGGCGGAGATGCTCGCTTGGAATTAACTAAAGACGTTAATAATGGATTAATTGCAATGCTTACTGGAATGGGTTCATTATCATATGGCGAACAAGCCGGAGAGCGTATGAAATTAGGACTTATGTTAAATGATCCTGAAGAAGAGCATGATTGTTTTTCTGATAATACACACAATAGTCATTATTATGATGGCTTAGGAATTCAGAACGTATATTTAGGTACATATAAACGAATTGACGGAAGTATTGTATCTGGCGCGTCTCTATCTAGTCTCGTTGCAGCTCTAGATGTAGATGCAGATATTGCTTTAAAATCGGATCTTACTTCAACAATGGTTGAACTCGGCAAATTAAAAGAAGCTGCTGATAATGGCTTTGCATATGATCAAATGTTAGAAAAAGGTAACAAAAAAGGCGAAGCTCTAATATTGAATGCTGTAAATGGGCTAGTTACTCAAACAAGATCAATAGAACGTGCAACTATAGTATTGGGATTACAAAGGATTTCCTTTGAGGGTTCCGACAGCTTAGACGATCCTAACGCGGTATTTAATTAATGTTTAATTAATGTTTAATTATAAAAACAATGGCGCATATTTATATGCGTCATTGTTTATTATACAGGGTCTTTAATGGGTTTTTTTATAACTTTTTTTATTACGTTTTTTTATAGTATTAGTGCTGTTTCTGATACCCTACCGGATCCAAGATCTGATATTATACCTCGTACAAAAGAAGAATTAATTCGTATTTCAAAAATAACATTACCAACAACTAATTTTTCACAAGCTGAAAAATTTGAAAATAATTCTGCTGGTGAAACAACCGCTCGTATTCTCAAAAATACAAATGCATTTTCCCAAAACTCTGCCAATTTATCATTTAAATCTGAATTAGATTTTAAATTAGGCAATGCATTATTTCGCAAACTTTGGGTCTCATCTCCCTCATCAACACTTGCCTCTGACGGACTAGGCCCAATTTTTAACGCACGCTCCTGCCAGCGGTGCCACCTAAAAGATGGCCGTGGGCATCCACCTAAGAATGGATCTGATAGTACTGTTTCTTTTGTCATTCAACTTGTCCGCCCTGAGTTTAACTCAAAGTGGAAAGATGAAATAGAGGGATATCTTGGGGGACTTCCTGACCCAACATATGGCAATCAACTTCAAGAGTTTACTACAGCCGGTATTCGTGCGGAAGGTAGTTTTGAAATAGAGCATATAAATACTGAAGTCTATTTAGCCGATGGTACTATAGTAAAACTTCAAGAACCCATCTATAAAGTTAAAAACTTGGGCTACGGAAAACTACATTCTGAGACTATTATTGCACCAAGAATAGCACCCCAAATGATCGGATTAGGCCTTTTAGAAGCAATTCCAAATGCTGATATAATAAAACTTTCTGACCCTAATGATAGGAATAGGGATGGTATCTCTGGGCGTGCAAACTATGTTTACTCTCGAGATCTAAATGAAATAACTTTAGGGCGGTTTGGACTAAAAGCCACATCAGCAACACTAAAGGATCAATCCGCAGTTGCTTTTTTTAATGATATTGGAATATCTTCTTCGCTATATCCTGAAGGTTATGGTGACTGTACAAATCAACAATCTTTATGTCAGAATGCACCAAATGGGAATACTCAGGTTCATAATGATGTTGAAATATCTGATCAAGCACTTGATTTAACTGTTTTTTATACACAAAATCTTGCAGTTCCCAAACGTCGCAACAGTGATGATCCAGATGTATTATGGGGCAAAAAAATCTTTTATAAATCTGGGTGCATAAGCTGTCATAATCCAAAGTTTGTAACTAATAGATTAAAAGAAAAAACAGCTCAAAGTTTTCAATTAATATGGCCTTATACCGATATGCTACTTCATGATATGGGAGATCGGTTAGCTGATAATGCTACGGCCGGACGCGCTTCGGGTAATGAATGGCGGACACCTCCACTATGGGGAATTGGATTAACAAATCAAGTAAGTGGTCATACACAATTTTTGCATGATGGTCGTGCTAGGAATTTATTAGAAGCTATTTTATGGCACGGAGGAGAAGCAGAATCTTCCCGAAATAAAGTTGTGGAATTAAATAAGAAAGATCGCGACTCATTAATCTTATTCTTAGAGAGCCTGTAATGCGTATTTTAATAATACTTTTCTTACTCAATGGAACCCTTGCAACTGCAAACATTGATAATACCAATGAATTTACAAAAGCTCTTTACAGTAACTTATTTACCACTTCAAAATTATTACAGAGTAAAGCGCAAAAAGATTGCAGAGCGTCTGCACTTAAACATGAATTTAACGTAAATTTTGATGCTTGGATTGCGGCTAGTGTAATTCAATTTGGTCCTATTCAAAAACTTGGAGGTTCAGCTATATTTTCATTTTGGCCAGATAAAAAAGGGTTTACTTCAAAGAAAATAAAACAATTAATTAAGACACAAGATATTTCTATTTATGATAGTAAAAAATTCAAGGAAGTATCAGTAGCTGGAAAAGGGTTTATGGCTCTTGAACGCCTAATTTATGATGATAATCATAACAGTTATAAGAAAAATAGTTATAAATGTTATTTAGTTAAAGCTATTATTAATGACATTACCATTAATGCACAGGAACTTAATAATGATTGGCAAGGTACATTTGATAAAGAACTTTCTGCAGCGAAAGTTAACGCTGGAAAACAATTTTTAAATCAAAGTGAAGTAGCGGCTGCTTATTTGACATCAGTACTTTCTGGACTCGAATTTATTGTCAGATATCGAATTGGTAGGCCTTTAGGTAAGTTTGATAAAACTAGACCCAAGCGCGCCGAGGCTTGGCGTTCGTCACGAAGTTTACGCAATATACAAATTAGTTTACGTACATTATCTGAAATCTCAATAAAACTTTCAGATGAAAGTCTCTGGGATACAAAAGAAAAATTTGCTGCAGCAATACGGTTTTCCGAAACTCTAACAAACGAAAACTTCCAAAATATAGATGAAATATCTCTTCGCTTTCAATTGCAAACTTTATCAACATTAGTAAGTGTCACACATAAAGCTACATCAATAGAGCTAAGCCAATACCTTGGAGTTGTTTCAGGTTTTAATGCGCTAGATGGAGACTAGTATGGCATCACGCAGAAATTTTTTAACAGGCATCATAGCCTCGTCATCATTTCCTAGGCTCTCATGGGCTGATGCGGGTAACCCAAAATTTTTAGCAGCATCAAAACTTCCAAACGGTAAATATGTATTATGTGGAATAAACGCTTCAGGTGAGGATGTCTTTAAAATCCCACTTCCTGGACGGGGTCACGCAGCATCAGCACATCCAACATCACCTGAAGCTGTAGCTTTTGCAAGACGCCCTGGACGCTTTGCTTTAGTGATAAATTGTATGAATGGAAGTATAATAAAAAAACTTACACCTCCAAACAACATACATTTTTACGGGCATGGGTGCTATGTTGATGAAGGCAGAATACTAATTACCTCGGAAAATAGAATTGATACAGGAGAAGGATTACTGGGTCTATGGGATTCCCAATCTGGTTACAAACGAATTGGTGAAGTTTCTTCTGGCGGCATTGGCCCCCATGAAATCAAACAACTGCCAAATGGCAAAGGAATTATGGTTGCAAATGGAGGCATACGTACGCATCCAGATCATGGACGTAAAAAACTAAATTTAGATACGATGCGATCTAACATTTCACATATTACCAGTAACTTTTCTTTAGATAATATATTTGAATTACCAAAAGATTTATATCAGAATTCCATTCGTCATTTAGATATATCAGACAGTGGTGAAGTAGCTTTTGGAACACAATGGCAAGGTGATCCAAGTGATCCAGTACCACTTGTTGGGCTGATAGATTTAAACCGTAAGATAGGTTTAATTAAACTATCCCTTGCGCAGCAATTAGAGCTCAAAGGCTACGTAGGTAGTATTGCTATAAGTCGAAACTCGCAGGCAATAAGTGTAACCTCTCCTAGAGGGGGAGTTGCACACATCTATGAAGACCAAGTACTTACTCAAAAAATTTGGCGGCCTGACATTTGTGGAACTGTATCTAATTCTAATAGTTTTGTGCTAACATGCGGATCAGGATTATTTATAAACCTTCAGTTAAATGGGCAAAACATAAAGATTAAGTCAAATAAAAGCTGGGATAATCATATTATTGCCCTTTGACCCAATTTTTTAGTGTTAAGTTTCGAAATTAAAGTCATCAAAAAATTCCATAATAGCTTGGATGACACCATACCCGATAGAACTTTTACGAACATGAATACCAGCCTTGCGTCTTGGCATTCCGTGCACAGTTGGACGAATGATTAGACCAGCGTCATTGATTTCTGGAGCAAGTTGTAACGGCGCTGACAATGCATATTTCCCTTGCCGTACCAGTTGGAGACCTGCATTAAATGAGGTCGTCCTGACATCAACTATAAATTGAGACAAAGACTTTGGGATAAAATATTCTTCGATTTTTTTTTCTGTTTCGTGATCAACAGTAAAAAAAACCCAATTATAATCTTTAAGCCAAGAAGGATCTACCCTGTCTTTACTAGCATTTGGATCATCTGCCCGCAGCACGATACCGTGCTCAACGTTAGTAACGTATTTTACATATGTTGAATCATCCAGGTTTTCCGGAGTTATAATGCCCATATAGACGTCTATAACGCTCTCACTAAGCATTTTACTCGTTGCATTATCTATATTAGTTGAAAGTTCAAAACGAATGTTTGGAAATTTCAATTTAAGGCTGCCAATCAACTTTGCTGCATAGGTTAAGTGAAATAGCGTTCCTGCGCCAAATCGAACAACGGACATTCCCGCCGACCCAATGATTTTGACTTCTTCACGGCATTGTTGGTATTCATTTTCGATTCTTTTGGCACGGGCAAAGAATGCCTGCCCTGCTGCAGTTAATGTCATCCCACGCCGATGCCGTACAAACAATTTGGCACCAAAGTCGTATTCCAGATTAGCGATACGCTTAGTAACTGAAGATTGTGTTAGACCGATTTGTACAGAAGCTTCAGTGAGATTCAAATATCTTGCAACTGCTAAAAAAGCTTCCAGATTTCGATCCATTAAACATTCTTTTTTTTGATGACTGACTTCTAAAATTCGATTTTACAGAATGTCTATTACGAGTCAAGGTAAGATAATCTGAAGTCTTAATTTTTAATTGCTTAAGGAAAATACATGAAGACTGTTTTTGTTTTATTTGATTCACTGAATCGTCTGGCACTTGGAGCCTACGGTGGTACTACGATTTCAACACCTAACTTTGACAGGTTTTCAAAAAAAGCTGTTACCTTTGACAAACACTATGTCGGTAGCTTGCCATGTATGCCAGCACGGCGTGATATGCATACAGGCAGATTAAACTTTATGCATCGGCATTGGGGACCATTAGAACCATTTGATGAGTCTTTTGCGCGTATATTAAGCGATAACGGAATCTATTCACATCTCATCTCTGATCATCTCCATTATTTTGAAGAGGGTGGATGGGGTTATGCAAATGCTTTTGACAGCTTTGATTATATTAAAGGGCAGGAATATGACGCCTTAAAAGTGCTCGTGGCGCCCCCTATTGAACGCTACAAGGAAAAATTTGATGAGCGGCATTATTCTTTAGAAAAGCTTCCAAATGGTCCAACTCTTACTCGGGGCAACTCAGATAAAATGGCTTGGAAAAAATCACGAGCTGCAATTTCTCGCGATTTTCTTACCGAAGAGGCAGATTTTCCAACCGCGAAATGCTTTTCTGCCGCGTTTGAATTTCTTGATCTTAACAGCGAAGCTGATGACTGGTTCTTACAGTTAGAGTGCTTTGATCCACACGAGCCATTCGTCGCACCTGAGCGCTTTAAAAAAGCATATGAACAAGGCTATAATGGCAAAATATTAGACTGGCCAATGTATGAAAATACGTCCAACTCACCTGAAGAAACCGCAGAAATACGTGGCAACTACGCAGCATTAGTTGCGATGTGCGATGAGTATTTTGGCAAGTTATTGGATTATTTTGATGCTAATAACCTTTGGAAAGACACAACACTTGTTTTGACTACTGACCACGGCTTCTTGCTGTCTGAACACGAATGGTGGGGCAAAAATCGCATGCCGTACTATGAAGAAATCTCTCATATTCCATTAATGATATGGCATCCTGATCACGCAGACCAAGGCGACACGCGTCGTGAGAGCTTGACACAAACATCAGACCTTATGCCAACATTTCTTGATATTTATGGTTGCTCAATACCTCCCAGCGTTACTGGCACGTCACTGTTTCCTATATTAGGACAAGACATTCCAGTACACAAAACAGTTTTACTTGGCATGTTTGCTGGACCAGTTTGCGTGACAGATGGGCAATATACCTACTTTCTCTACCCTGATGATCTAAGTGGTAAAAATCTAAATATTTATACTCTTATGCCCACACATATGCGATCGCACTTTGACATCAGCGAACTACAAACCAGCGAGATGACTAAACCGTTTGATTTCACCAAAGGGGTACCAGTTCTAAAGATTAGACTTGATCCCAAAAATAACCAGATTGGCGCAGATGGGCACAGTTTAGGTGACTGCAATACAGCACTTTACGACCTTACCTCAGACCCAAACCAACAAAACCCTCTTAATGCACCTGACATTGTTAATACTCTTGTTCGCAGGATTTCCCATCATTTTGCGCAACATGACGCACCAAACGAACTCTACGCCCACTTTGGGCTTAACCCGCCACCAAGCAATCGTAAGGTGGCTACCTAAACTAAATAATTTAATTCAACTGGAGAGAAATTATGAAATTTTTTAGAAAAATACGAACAGGTTTAGCAACTGTTGCCATCGTTACAATTGGAGCAAATGCAGCACTTGCAGATTTTCCAGAGCGCACTATTGAGATAATTCATCCTTGGGGCCCAGGTAAAGCGATGGCAGTAAGCCAACTTATTGCACAAGCAATGGGCGACGAACTTGGCGTAGACATGCCAGTAATTTCCACACCAGGTGCTGCTGGTACAAAAGCACAAATCACCGCAATGGCACGGCCCGCTGATGGTTACACAATCTTTGATGGTTATGTGGCTCCATTGGTTTTGCAACCAGTTTTGGGCAACGCAGACTGGAATTATAGCGATTTTAAACCACTTCAAGCTGCCGTATCAAACGCATTTTCAATTGGTGGTCGAATTGGCGAAACCCGTTGGTCAAACTTTGAGGAGATGATGGCTTATGGTCAAGCTCACCCAGGTAAGTTACGCTATTCATCAGGGTCAAGAAATAATTTGCCCCATATGGTTATAGCAAAAGCACTACAATCCTATAATGTTGTTGCGCAGAATATTCCATATTCTCAGGATGGAAACGCAATTAAAGATCTTAAAAGTGGCGTTCTCGATTTTGCATTTGTGAATGTTGGCAACTATATTCAAGATAAATCTGCTTTCAACATTTTATTGGTTCTTTCCGAACTTGACGGAGCAAAAGCATCCTATGACGGTGCTCCAAACATCATTGATCTGAGTGTTGACCTTGGTCTTTCTGGCTTGGCTCCAATGGGTTGGACTTGGTGGATCGTTAACGCAGACACACCTGATGATGTAGCAGACAAACTGCGCGATGCAATGGCAGCAGCCATGGCACGACCTGATGTTCGCGCAGCCATTGAGGCAGTTGGGTTTGTACCTCTTGATTGGAACCATTCAGAATATAACGATATCGTCGGCCCAGTTGCTGCTCAACTTGGGGCCATGGGCAATGCGTTGAAGTGGGAAGTCGAAGAACTCGGCAAACTTAACTAATAAATACGATCTCATGGTAATAAACGCAAAATTCTTAAATTGGCTCGTAACTGCATTTTTTGCTGTTATTATTGCAATAGTCTTTCAACAAATCGCAACGTCAATGACTGAACAAGGGATCGCCAGCGGCGGTCCCTACAATAATGGCGCAGCTTATCCACGCTCTATCTCTATTGCAATTATGATCCTAGTAGCTGGTCAAATCTTTGTGGATCAATTCATTGCAAGCAACGCTCAAAAAGAAAGTAATCTGCACACGATCAGAGACCTGCGTCGTCCAGCGATGCTGCTTATAATATTTGCGGTTTATCTTGGGTTATTAAAATTTCTTGGCTATCATCTGACAACCACACCACTCATTTTTATAATTATGTTAATTTGTGGTGCCCGCAGCATCATAAAACTACTATTCGTTGCTATTCTAGTAGCATTCTCTTTTGCCTTTATTTTTGAAGAATTTCTCAGTGTCGTCCTTCCAGGCGGTATTTTTAGCTTTAATATTCCTTGGTAGGTTCACAATGCTTCTTGAGTCTTTAACAGCAGGATTTGATCTGTTTTTCACACCACTGGCCATTGGCCTCACATTTATTGGTATTCTTATTGGATTACTGGTGGGGGCTTTGCCTGGCCTTGGCCCACTGATGGGAATTATTTTGTTGCTACCCGTTGCAATCTCCTTGCCACCTATTGCTGCAATGGGATTTTTAATTGCAATTTTTGTGGGTGGATCATGCGGCGGTTCAATTTCAGCTATTCTGCTCCGCATACCTGGCACACCTTTAGCTGCCGCAACTCTTTTTGATGGCTATCCCATGGCCCAAAATGGGCGTGCCTCGGACGCCATTGGAATCGCAATCACTTCTTCTGCCATTGGGGGACTGATCGGTGGTATTGTTTTGATTATAGGCTCACCAATTCTTGCACGGTTCGCCAGCGGCTTTGCTCCCCCAGAATATGCGATGCTTGCTATTACAGGACTTTTTGCTATTGCAATCATCTCAGGTGGTTCACTGTTCAAAGGACTAACTTCTGGATGTTTAGGTCTACTATTAGCTACCATCGGCACTGATGAATTCTCAACTGGTTACAGGTTTACTTTTGACTCTTATCATATGTTAAATGGTTTCCATATAGTTGCCGTTGTTGTTGGGCTATTTGCAGTTTCTGAGATGGCCCTCCAAATTATGGGTCGCGACTTACTCAAGATACCTGATGTCAAAGTCGCCCGTCCCGGTTTTAGATCTATCTTTCTCACATTAAGACATTGGAAAAATTTGCTTAGATCATCCAGTATCGGCGTCTTCTTTGGGGCCTTGCCAGGCGCTGGAGGCGTTATTAGCTCATTCACGTCCTATGCAATTGCTAAAGCTTGGTCCAAACCAGAAGAAAAATACGGCGAAGGGGCGGAAGGCGGGGTCGTTTCAGTTGAAAGCGCAAACAACGCGACTGTAGGAGGCACACTCGTTCCCACACTAGCGCTCGGCATTCCCGGTGATGCATCTTCAGCAATGCTTCTGGGGGCATTGCTTATCTTAGGGTTTATTCCCGGACCAATTTTATTTGAACAACAACCTGAAATTGTTAGTGGCCTGTTCATGGTCTATATGGCTTCGAATGTCTTTTTATTGATTGCAGGTCTTCTGGTGACACCTCTTTTTGTGTATGTACTGCGTATTCCCAAATTCTATTTGATCCCTATTGTTTTACTGCTTTGCTCAATCGGGACATTCGCCCTGCAAGCTTCGGTCTTTGATCTCATGGTCATGCTTGGATTTGGATTAGTTGGAATATTATTTCGTGCAACAAACTATCCATTGTCACCAATCGTTATCGGCTTGATCTTGGGGCCAGTCCTTGAAAACAACCTACGCCGCGCTTTACTCATTTCTCAAGATGGATACTGGATCTTCGTTGAGCGTCCAGTATCAGCCGTATTGGTGACTATTAACATTGCATTGGTCATTGGTGGAATTTGGTATGCTCTTCAAAAGATGCATATTAAGCGCACTGGAAATGACTCAGGTGCCTGATGATAAAAATATAAGATTTCAATCATTGTAAAATGTTTTAAGTTTTCATTAGCTAAAACATAATTAAGTAGAAATTTTACTGGCCAGGGACAGTGGTAGAAATTTCATTAAGTAAGTTGCCGCAAAAACCACCGGAAGCAGAAAACCCCGAGCCAAAGGCAACAAGAGGTGGCGACTGGTATGGATTTGGTGGTGTCACCCATATATCGATACCAACAAGAATAAAAAGACCAGCCAAAGCAATAGTACTAGTAAGTCCACGTGTCATTAACTTGGCTCCAACCCAACAAAAAACCTGATGCGAATGCCTAGAAAAGCGCCCATAAAAGCAGCAATAAACCAAACCCACCCATGCAGGCTACCGGTCGAAATACCAGAAAAGAATGCACCGACATTACAACCAAAAGCCAGTCGTGAAGCATATCCAAGAGCAAGACCCGCCACAATTACAGCAAACCATGTTCTTAACGGATAAGATGGCACTGGCTGCGATAAATCACGGTTGCGCCAAACTGAAACACCAACTGCTCCAATGACCATACCAATATTGGTTAAAGATGTATAATCAGTCAACACACTGGAATTAAGCCTGCCAACCGAACTAGACGCCGCCCAAAATATAGAACTAGATATATCAAAACCAAGCATAACTGCGCCTTTTGCGGCCCATAACCCAAGTCCATACACGACGCCCCAAGGCTGCCCTGCAACCAAAAGATTACAAATAGCGAGCACTGCTATAAGAATAGCTGCTATTATGTAGCGTCGTGGCAGACCTCTTGAGCCTTTTTTACCCAGCATAAAAAATATACCTGCCGTAACAATTAACCCTATCAATGTAGCAACTAACCCAGTCCCCCCTTTCAGCGTTATGATTGGAAGCGTACCAAGATCAGTCCACCAGAAGATATGATAAGCGCCAGCAAAGCTACCTAAAGCAAAGAATGGCAAAGCTACTAGACTGACTGGGTTGCCTGAACCTGCGTTTACCAGTGTTCCAGATCCACACCCTAAAATAATTTGCATTGCAGCACCAAATACGAAAGCACCACCGATCATCGCCCAACCAATTGGAGCCTGAGCACCACTCAATTCAGTTGGGTGCGCAGCAAGCATTGGTATTGCTACGCAAGCAACTAAACCAATTGCCAATAGTTGGGCCAGTATTCCCGCTGGTTCACGGTGCAAAATCATCGCACGCCAAGGCCCTGCAAAACCAAACCTAAGCCCTTCTAAGACAACACCAAAGCCAAAACCGGCCAACAGCATGATTCCAAATCGCACCCCAGAAAATAGTGATACAAGAACAACAAGTATAAGGGCGGTTAAAATCAATGCTATCCGAAAAAGTACCATACGCATCATGAAATCTGCGCTTGGTACTCTTAGTATCCTCAACTTTTGCCTGTCAATTTATTAAATAAATTACGGATTATACTAGGCTGATTTTTCATTTTACCATCTGTTTTGGAGTATTCTACCATCGAACCTGGGTAAAGCTTCACGTTTGCAATACCAGCGACTTCAGACATAGCAAACCAATCAGTGGCCGCCCAGTGGCCTGTGTTACAAAAAGAAACAACCGCATCACCAGCTTTAATTCCTAGGGTTGATTTCAAAGATACATCATCAATGCTGTGTTTCAGCACCGCTGTTCCAGAATTAAAAAATTCAGTATAAGGCAAGTTTTGCGCTTTAGGCAATGTACCCGGTCGTGCAGCAGCTTTATGTGCTTTTTCTCCCACAAAAAACGCTGGTGTGCGTGCATCAATGAGCTTTCCCGGTATATCACCTGAGACCATCTGTGTGATCTCGTCTACACTTACAGACCAAGTGTTATTCCAAGTAATGTCAAGTTGGGTTGGTTTTGGAGCTATCACCACTGTGGATAATGGCAAACCTGCATTCGTCCAAGCAAGCAAGCCACCGTTCAAAACAGATAATTCTGTAAAGCCAGAGCTTTTTAACGTCCAATAGACACGAGCAGCAGCCCCAAAATCGGTATCATCATCCCCATGTGAGACTATCACAATAGCACTTGATTGCTCCAATCCTGAAGCTTCATAAACAGCTTCAAGCTGCATTATTGGTGGAACCTGTCCAGGGTTTTCTACTGGACCACGGAACAAATTATAAGGTGCTGCAACTGCACCCTCAATGTGTCCTAGCTGGAAACCCTTGGCACGAATGTCCAAAATGAGTGGGTTTTTAGTCATAGAAGCTAATTCTGATGGTGTAATTAGCGGGCTTAGATCACCAGAAAAGGCTGGTGCTGACCAAAGCCCAACGAAGCTAACTAGAATTATTTTGAAGAATTTATTCATTATCTATTATTTCCTAATTTTAAAATATAATTCTCTAATAATTATAAAATTAACATATTCAAGGAAAATAAATAACTTATATTAATATAAAAAGAAATATTATTCTAAATAATTACTCTAAATAATAATCACAATCTTAATATAGAGACTCTTTTAAGACATAAGTTACTTTAATTATTCCAAAGTAGAAAACCACTTTTATTTAACAAAGAGTGGAATATCTATGAGTTGTTTGCTTGATGCCTAATTCCATCAATAAAAAGCTGCAAAAATCACCATTAATAAAGCAAATTGAAACTGCCTTTTATCGAAACAACTTCATCGGACTTTGATCAGCTTTTTAACGATTTCGTCGATGTTGCAGTCGCAAACAGGGGCTTTAATTGAAATACTTGACTGCCTACCCACAACAGTCAGCGCGTTTTATACGGTGACAAACCAAATTTGACGCAAAATTGGATTTAAAAAAATTCCACAAAGAGCTTCACTAGCCCTTTTAGACGCAAAATATTATTTAATGATGCGCGCATCATATAACATCTTAGTTCAAATCATAAAATAAATCTTTGCAATATATATTGCAAAGATTTATAATTATGCTATTTATATTGCATAACTTAATAATAGCTCAATAAAAAGGTCTGTGACTTATTGGAAAACTTTAAACATCTTGTTGAATCATATGATGGTAAACTAACTACTGCAGATCGTGATTTAATTTCCATTATATTGAGTGAACCATCAGAAGTTGTTTATTTATCGTCCAGTGAATTAGCAGCAAAAGCAAATGTCCATGCTTCAACAGTCGTGCGGATGGCTCGCAAATTAGGCTTTGAGGGTTATCCTGATATGCGCAAAAGCGTACGCTATGATGTTGATCAAAACTCCGGATTTGCTAATATTAGCCAGCAGCGCCGCACGAGTATTGCTCACGGCTCCAACCTTGCAAGTCTAGTTGAAGGTGAGATGGCTGCGCTAGCAGCAGTACTAAACTCTGTATCTCAAGGACAAATTGATGAAGGAGCGCAATTGTTGGCCAATGCTGATGTTATTTATCTGGTCGGTCGAAGTAGTGCGGAACCCCTCATGGTGCATCTTAATCGCCGTTTGCGGCGTGCAGGTTTAAGGGTTGAGACTTTATTGAATTTGCAACGTCGAGATATGGCTGAGCGATTAATAAGTCTGCAAGAGAATGATGTAGTTATAGCTTTTGGTTTCCAAGCTCCAATTTCTCTTCCAGCCAGTTTTGAAGCTTTGATAAAGCATGCCCAATTGATAGGAGCCAAAACAATTAACATCGGGGATACTTCTATTCTTACCGTCCGCCCACGAGCAAATTTGACCTTAAGTGTTAGCAGACCTGATGAGGGGGCAATGCAGTTGCGCTCTGGAGTAATGATAGTGTGCGAAGCACTTGCAATGACATTAGCAAATAAAAACCCAGAGCGGGCACTTTTAGGCCTCGAATCTCTTGAGCGACTGCGCTCAGATATGCAGGGCGAATAAAAACCCTATGGCATTTACTTTTACAAATTCTAGTAAATTTAACTCAAAATTAGGCCGCGCCATGCGTGACCCTGTAAGTATTGTTATGTTAATACTATTGGCAGTTCTTGCTTATCTTGTAATTTGGCCATTTTTCCAACTCGTTATCAATACGTTCACATGGAGTGAAGGTTCTCGTAGGATCTCACGCGAAGCCGTTCCAGGTCAGTTTACTTGGTTTTATTGGCTCCAAGTGACAGCCGGACCAATATCGGGAAAAATGTTATATGGCCCACTAATAAATACCTTAATTACAGGAATTATTTCAACAATTCTTGCACTAATAGCAGGTGGATCGCTTGCATGGTGCATAGTTCGATCAGATATGCCTGGTAAGCGTTGGTTGCAGCCAATTTTGACATTACCTTATATATTACCATCATTTGCAGTTGCATTGGCGTGGGAAACTGTATTCCGAAGTCCCAAAGTGGGTGGTCAGCCTGGCTTGTATGAGGCGATTCTTGGAATAGCTCCACCCGAGTGGCTCTCATATGGCGTTGTGCCCATTTCAATTACGCTTGCTATTCATTATTTTCCGTTTGCTTATCTTCTTGTTGCAGGTGCGTTGGCAACTATTGATAGTCAAATGGAGGAAAGCGCACTTATTTCTGGTGCTGGCAAATTAACGATTTTGCGACGCATCACTTTTCCAGTTGTAGCACCAGCATTTGTGGCTGCAATTATATTAACTTTTGGTAAAACGATTGGCCAGTTTGCTTTACCATTTTTACTTGGTGCACCAACCCAGTTTCATACTGTTGCAACAATGATCTATGCAAACCTTGCACTTGGGCTGGACTCAATGGCTTATGTGTTAGCTGTCATTTTGATTGCAATGTCATTACTATCTATTTGGCTGTCAAACCGGTTTATCAAGAAAAAATCAGGTAGATTTGAAACGATTAGCGGCAAAGGATTTAGATCAAGAGAAATTGCTTTGGGTAATTGGCGTTGGTTTATTTTTTCCGTCGTATCTTTATTTGGTTTTGTAGTAGGAATTTTGCCAATAATTTTGCTAGGCGTACAATCAGTGATGCTGATTGATGGATTTTATGGGCTTGAAAATCTGACATCCCATTTCTGGATAGGTAAATCTAATTTGAATATTGCAGGAGGTGAACCTGGAGTTATTTATAACAAAATCATTTTAGGTGCTACATGGAACACCCTAAAATTAGCTTTCCTTTCGGCAGTTTTTGCATCCGTTATCGGCATTATTATTGCCTATATAGCTGTACGTCGCGCCAACAATCCGTTGGCAGTATTACTTGATCAAATTGCCTTTATCCCATTCTTATTCCCAACCATTGCGTTTGGTGCGATGTACCTTACTCTGTTTGCGGTGCCAGTTGGGCCAATTCCTGCACTTTATGGAACTTTTACACTTTTAGTACTAATCTCAGTTGTCAGCCGTTTGCCGTATTCTGTTAAAACTGGGATTACAGCAGTAACTCAAATAGGGCAAGAATTGGAAGAAGCTGCAGAAGTTGCTGGTGCAAGCTGGGGACGAAGGTTTCGTAAAATAATTATGCCTCTTGCTAGCTCAGGTATAATGTCAGGAATGATGGTCAGTTTTGTTGGGGTAATGAGAGAATTATCACTAATCATTCTGCTTATAACTCCTGCAACACGTGTTTTGATGACAGCCGGTTTTGGCTATGCCGAAGAAGGATTAACCCAGCTAACAAACGCATTAGTACTAATCGTGGCGCTACTAACAATTTCTGGTGAACTAATTTTATGGAAAATTGGCAAGGGGCGCATGGCGCGCTTACGCGAAAAACAATCTTAAAGGGGGGGGGCATTATGGCAAAAATTTCAATTCGTAACCTTACAAAACGCTATGGCGATATGACAGCGCTTAATAATGTTTCGTTAGAAATTGATAATGGTGAATTTTTAGTGCTTTTGGGGCCTTCTGGTTGTGGTAAGACCACATTATTGCGCTGTTTAGCTGGTCTTGAAACTCCTGATAACGGTGAAATTATTATTGGTGATGAAGTTATTTTTTCGTCTAAAGAAAAAATCATGTTACCTCCTGGAAAGCGTAATCTTGGCATGGTGTTTCAAAGTTATGCTTTGTGGCCACATATGACAGTGCGCGATAATGTTAAGTTCGGTTTGGATGTTATTAAAACACCAAAAGAAGCGTCAGATAGACAGCTTGACGAAGTGCTAGCAAAACTTGGCATGGGTGACCTTAGTGAACGTTATCCCTCAGAACTATCAGGTGGGCAACAACAGCGTGTTGCGTTAGCGCGGCTTTTGGCAACTAAACCACCAGTATTTTTGATGGATGAGCCTTTATCAAATCTGGACGCCCGCTTGCGAATGGATATGCGCGTAGAGCTGAAGCGTTTCCAATCTGACGCTGGCGCTACTACGGTTTATGTAACTCATGATCAAACTGAAGCGATGACGATGTCAACGCGTGTCGTCGTTATGAAGAATGGTGAAATTCAACAAGTTTCGCCACCTGCAGAACTTTATAAACAACCGCAAAATACGTTCGTTGCTGACTTTATTGGTATGCCAAGAATAAATTTAATTGAGATGCAAGGTGATGGACAGATTTTTAGTAATGGAGATATTACAATTGATTTTGGGTGGAAACCAGGGATCAAAAATGTTGTACTTGGTGCCCGTCCTGAAGATCTAAAAATTTCATCTAATCCCAAAGCTCACGGTGAGACATATAGAGTGATGGCAATTCTGCCGAACGGACCAGAAACAATTGTTCAGCTGCAAAGGGGAAAAACTGTTATTATTGGTCGTATTGGCCATGATATCATTTTTGAAAAAAATCAAGAGGTTAAGGTAACTTACACCCAAACCTCACTCAATGTTTATGACGCAGATACACAAAATTTAATTTCACCAATTAATAATATTTAAAATTACCCATTAATCATAAGACCAATAACTTAACCACAGGGAGTAGATAAATGAAACAACTTAATAAATTTAAAGCCTTAACCGCTATCTGTACGATAGCATTGGCTAGTGCCAGCTTTGTACAGGCAGATGAAGCATGGCAACGTGAGGCAGGTGTCGGTAAATACACACCAGAAACTCAAGACTGGGCCGCTATTGAATCTGCTGCACGCGAAGAGGGCACTGTCACGATATATTCTGTATCTTCTAGGATAGCCAAATTAGTTGATAAATTTAAAGAACGGTATGGAATTGAAATTATTGGGCATGATATTGCCTCAGACTTACAACTTGAAAAACTACGGCGCGAAAATAATGCTGGGGTTTACACCGTTGACGTTTTATTTAATTCTGAATCTTCTATTTTGCTTAATGAAGCACTTCCTGCTAATCTAGTTTGGAACTTTATTCCTGATAGCGTTTCAGATGAGCTCACAGAATCTGAAATGACACCCTTATTAATACAGCGCCACAGTAGTAGAATTGTTTATTATAATACTGTGCTAAATCCTAATGGTGCCCCAATTAATTCTATTTGGGATATGACACGCAAGGAATGGTCGGGACGTACATTGTTACCTAGCCCGCTAGAGGACAGCCTGTCTGCAAACTTTATTCAAACTATTCTGGCTAACCCAGAAGATATGGCCGCAGCGTATCAGCGTGAATTTGGTGAGCCTATAATCTATTCTAAGGCAGTAATAAAAGCAGTGGAAAGTATTGCTACCATTGATAAACCAGATGCATCTATGGAATGGCTTTATCGATTTTTACAAAATGATCCAGTATTCCAAGGATCCACAACTAAAATATTTAAGAACGTTGGTGACATAGCTCAAGAAAATCCTCCTATAGGAATTACTACTTTTTCCAAGCTTCGAAAAAATAAAAAAGGTGTTTATGCGGCTGGCCCAATCTATGATTTAGATCCAGTATTTGGTGTAACTTACCCAACTGCTCTAATGATTGCTGATATGGCGCCACACCCAAATGCCGCCAAATTACTAATTCGTTATATGATGGAAGAAGGTTTTTCACCATGGAATGAGCCTGGTGATTATTCAGCGCGCGCAAGTGTAGAGGCCAACCAAGTTAAAGAGTTTGGTTTACCTTCCTTCAATGATCTTAGCCTTTGGCCAGTAGATGCAGAAGAAATTTACTATTCTAAGTTCAGCTTCCTAGCACTTTACTTAGCACTAAGCTAAGAACACCTTCTCCGGCCAAACTATTTGGCCGGAGGCCTAATAATATTCTCTGGAATTCTGGGAAAGGATACTCTGTGACTATAAGCACAATATTATTTGACGCTGGCGACGTTCTTTACAATAAGCCAACACGCAAATCTGCCATAATAAATTTTTTAATAAGCCGAGGGTATAATGTGCCTTTGGAAAACGACCCTATTGAAAAAGCAAAACGGCTTGAAGCTCATGCTGGAAAAATTGAAACTATCGCATTTTTTGAATGGCTGATGGCCCATTACGGTGTGAATAACTCTCAAGATGTGACAGACGGAATTAGGGTTTTAAAAAAACAACAAAGTGCTGTTCAGTTCTTCCCTAGTGTGCCTGAAACTTTGCACGAACTAAAGCGCCGTGGCTTTAATCTTGGCATTGTAACTAATACCTTTAATTCGCAAGAAGAAAAATTCCGCTGGTTCAAGACTGTTGGAATTGATGATATCTGGGATACTTATGCCGATTCTTTTGTACTTCAAATTACTAAGCCAGACCCTCGTATTTATATGGCAGCAATCGATCCACTTAATGTTAGGCCTGAAAATGCTATATTTGTGGGCCATGCCCAAATCGAATTAGATGGAGCAAAATCTGTTGGTATGACGACGGTGATGTTTAATCCTGATGCAAATTGCACAATTTCTGATTTTAAAGCTAAAAACTTTAGTGATTTGTTAAAAGTGCCTCCAATTTC
>CAJWNQ010000015.1 GCA_913043905.1 uncultured Paracoccaceae bacterium
TTTTAATTCAAGAGGCAAAATTGCAGGGCTTGAAATAACAGATATTGTTACTGTAAATGGTGCTCGAATAATTTTAAGCAATGGCGCATGGGGCTTAGTTCGAGCGTCCAGCAACACACCTAATTTAGTGGTAGTTTGCGAAAGTCCTAAAAGTGAAAGCGAAATGAGATCAATTTTTTCTGACATCGACGCTATTATTAGAACAGAACCTAGTGTTGGTGAGTATGATCAGACCATCTAAGTAATGAGTATCTTTAGTCTTATTTTACCCTATTTGGGGGTTGTGGATTGTTTGCTGGATTTGAGTCAATAATTTTTATTTCTTCTAACTGACTATTCCCTATTAATTTTTGCAAAGAGGCATCTAAGGATAAAGCAAGATGCTGTTCATATACCTGATCATCGCCATTATAAAAGGCAAATGATTTTAGATGTTTTGCTTTTTTTTCTGGGTTATCAATAGTTGCTTTCGTCCAATAATATAGTTCATATTTATTGATACCATTTTCTTCTGCTTCCGCACAGTAGGCGCTGAATGCATCATAAGTGCAAACAAGTGCCATCTGATTATTTTCAGCTATTTTTTTTAAACTAATAGAAAGACTTTGTTTCTGTGCGCCCCTTAGATCTTCGGATATATTTTTAGATACCTTTATTCGCACTTGAAATAACCATTTTGACATTGATTTTACCTCTAAATTCGACAATATTTATCCAAATAAAGTCAAAAAATATAAAATTTAATGAAAGTCTAATGTTCACCTATTAAAATAGAGTATTATAAAAACATGTTCAAATCTTTTTTCCCAAAACCAAATATTTTTTTCAGCTCATTAATATTATGGATTATATTTTTAATTACAGTTTGGTATTCTTTTGGTGCTTCTATTGGTGGGGCATTGGGGTTTGATCTGAGTAGTGCCAAACCAATCATAGGTCTTGGCCATTTTATTACTCCAGAATTTTTATGGTTTGATGTATTTTATCTTTTTGGAGTTTTAATTTTTTATCTTGCATGGCGAACCTACAATCCACATTTCTGGCAAAACTGGTCCATTCTAGGCTCGGCTCTTTTAGTTTACTTATCATACGCTTCAGTTCAAGTTTCTGTTATAATTAATGCTTGGTATGGGCCATTTTATGATGACATACAAACTGCACTTGCTGGTAACGGCGACGTAAGTGTAACTCAACTTTATGGCCATTTTATAATTTTTTGCACAATAGCCTTTCCTTACATAGCTTTCATAATTGCTAATAGGTTTTTCACGTCACATTTTATCTTTCGCTGGCGAACTGCAATGAATGATTTCTACGTTACTCGTTGGAAACAGGTGCGTCATATTGAAGGTGCATCACAACGTATACAAGAAGATACAATGCGCTTTGCCGCAATAATGGAAGGTCTGGGTGTAGCGTTTGTAGACTCAATCATGACATTAATTGCGTTTCTTCCTGTCTTAGCGGCACTTTCAATACATGTTGAATCGTTGCCAATTCTTGGTTCAATTCCGTATCCTTTGGTCACTTTATCAATCTCTTGGTCAATTTTTGGCACATTAGTTTTACTTTTTGCGGGTATTCGCTTGCCTGGGTTAGAATTTAAAAATCAACGTGTTGAAGCTGCTTTTCGTAAGGAACTTGTCTTAGGCGAAGATAATCAAAAAAATGCTCAGCCAATTGCTTTGCGTGATTTATTTTCTAATGTGAGGCGTAATTATTTTAGAATTTATATACATTACACGTATTTCAACCTGTTTAGATATATGTATATACAAGCAGATAATGTAATCGCTTATATATTTTTAATACCAACAATTGTTTCTGGGCGCATTACACTTGGTATTATGAACCAGATTTTACGGGCTTTTGGCCAAGTAGCATCTTCGTTTCAATTTCTGGTCTCTTCATGGACAACTATTATTGAATTAATTTCAATCTACAAACGCCTCAAAGCTTTTGATGCGGCAATAAATGATCAGCCATTACCCAAAATAGAACAAGATTTTATAGAATCTGGCTCAAAAGAAATATGAAATAAATTCTTTTAAGTCACACTATTATAGAACACTTATTATTTAACCATACAATTGGGCAAATAAGTCCTATTTTATTATGGCGATGTACTGTTAATAAAATACATAGCCCCAAACACGATCAATACTTACTTTAAACTAAATATTGTCTCAATTTTGTAAAAAAATACTTTAAAAATAATGATAAAAAGTAAGTATTTAATTTTAATAGCATAAAAAATGGCTGATTTGACATAATATATATTTATTATAAGTTATGTCATATGACAAATCGAAATCACTCATTAATTAAACAAGTAATCTACGTGTCTACGCCAGTTGGCTTTGATGATACAATTCTAGATAGCATTCTTATACAGTCTCAACGTAACAACAAACAAAACGAAATCACTGGTGCTTTAATTTGCAGATCAGACCTATATCTGCAATATCTTGAAGGACCAGCACATAAAATCGATTTTATTTATTCAAAAATAAAACTCGATAGTCGTCATACTGACGTTAAACTTTTGGAAGATGGCAGGTCAAAACGGCGATTATTTTCAAATTGGGCGATGAGGGATGATCCAGTTAAAGATTGGATGTGGACGAAGGAAGAAGTGGCTGATGGCGTTTTAAGACAGCTATCAGAAGGCGATGCGATGAAAATTTTTGTGCAGCATTCCAGAGAGATAGATCAATTTTTAGCCTAATGCTATTCCTACCAAGCTTAGCAAGATCCCTTCCCATTACATAAGTATTACTTAAAGATTTGTTAATATAATATGTGATTATGATCCTAAATTCTTTACCTCTATTGTTTCAAAATTTGCTAATTTTGATTTTAGTTTTAGTTATTTTTTTAAGTATGTATAATCATTTGTACCTTTTGTTGTACTTAGGATTAAGCCCACAAAAGCCAACATACTGATAAATCTGCTGGTCAAGTCTTATGTGCCAAAATGTCATCTTTTCAAAAAATTCAGATGAAATACATATAAGCAATAAATTAAAATCATTATCTTATAATAGGATTATCAAAAATGTATAAATTACTTTCTGCAGTGTTTCTAATCGGGTCGTCTGTTGCATCTCTAGCGGATACTATCGAAGTAAAGATGCTAAACAAAAATGATGCTGGTGATCGTATGGTTTTCAGCCAAGAATTAATCCACGCTGAAGTTGGAGATGTTATCAGGTTTTTGCCGACTGATCGGAATCACAATGCTCAATCTGTAAAAGGAGCTTTGCCTGATGGCCAGAAATCTTTCAAAGGTAAACAGAATAAGGAAGTTGAATATACAATTACTGAGTCTGGATTAACCGCAGTTATTTGCGCTCCCCACCAAACAATGGGTATGGTTGCATTGATTGTTGTTGGAGGTGACCTCAGCAACGCACAAGAAGTTCTGGGTGCACGTTTACGTGGCAAAGGAAAAGCCAAAATAAAAGCACTTATTGAAGAGGCAAAAGCCAATCAATCGTGACCTTTTATTTTTTAAAATACTATCCAAAGGTAAATAATTTATAGAATACTACTGCAAATTTTGACCTTAACCAGACGTCCTAATTATAATAGTAATGCTAAGGTAGTTTATACTACCTTAGCTAATTCTACATACGTTGTAGGCTTACCTCAATATTTCATGCAAATTTCTATATTAAAAACCAGGATGATAAGTTGATATCTACTTAACTTACTTCACAAATATGCCCCCACTATTTGCCCCACTGAAAGTAGAAATTAATTACAATTGGGCTTTTATTGATTGGGTGCATCTGTTTAAAAAATCAAACCAAAGTCCCAGCTTGTAACTTTGCGATATCTGCAAGATGACGTGTAAGCCAATGTGATTGCTATAACTCTCTCAACAAATAGCAATAAGCCAACATCTAAAAGCTAAACTGAACTACGACTAATATTGATTTGTTTTTTGACAAGGGCCGTTATGAATAAGATTGTCATTACTAAAACGATTGTCGGCGCAGGAGCACTGTCTAAAAAAAAGCTAATATAAGTACCAAACAGCATTGAAGAGACGCATATTATTACTGATAGCCATAGCATTGTTGAAAATTTTCGAACTAATAGAAATGCTATTGCACCAGGCGCAATCAACAAACTTATGGCTAGAATAAGACCTGCAGCGGATAGTATGGCGATGATTGTGAGTGAAAGTGCTGCCAACAACCCATAGTGCAAAAAATTAATCCTAAGTCCTGATGTACGTGCCTGTATTGGATCAAAGCTATGCAGCAACCAGTCTTTCCACTTAAGTATAAGTATAAAACTGACGCCAATTGATATAATACTAGCTGTCCAAAGTTCGTGTGACTCTACTCCTAGTATGTTGCCAAATAGGATGTGGTCAAGGTGCGCATTTGTCTCAATAGATACGTAAAGCACTATTCCTAAACCAAACATTCCCGAGAATACGACTCCCATTACGGTATCTTGTTTGACACGACAATTGGCCGACAGATACCCAGTAGTTAAAGCGCAAGTCATTCCAGCAATAAATGCCCCCATGATTAGGGGAGCACCTAAAATATAGGCCAAAACGATACCAGGTAAAACAGCATGGCTAACGGCGTCTCCCATTAACGCCCAGCCTTTCATAACCAGAAAACAAGATAATAAAGCACTCGGCACAGATACAATTAGTGCAATAAAAAATGCATTTTGCATAAACGCAAATTGAAAAGGTGACATTAAGGTTTCAAAAATCATTATTTAATCTCAGCTGTTAGTTCATCAGGTTTATGTTTTAGGGCATGCTTAGCTTTGCGTTTAGCCGCGACGACCCCATATTTAGGAGCAAAAAAGAATGCTAAAAGAAAAATTAAAGTTTGTAAGCACACTATGATGCCACCAGTGGCACCATTAAGAAAATAACTAATATAGGCACCAAAAAAGCAAGTGCTTGATCCAATAGCCACAGACGTCATTATTAGCCGAGGAAACCTATCACAAAGTAAATATGCAGTTGCACCAGGGGTAACAACCAATGCAATTACTAAAAATGCACCAACTGTCTGCATTGCAGCAACCACAGATGCAGATAATAATATAAAAAATATAGCTTTCAATAATCTGGGACGTAATCCAATAGTTAGCGCATGGGTTTCATCAAAAAAGACAATCATTAAATCTTTCCATTTAGCTAACAAAATTGTTAATGAAACAAAACCAATAATAGCTAATTGAATTGTATCTTCAGGTGTGATCGCAAGGATGTTTCCCATAGTAATAGTCTGAATTGACACCGACATCGGGTTAATTGACATAATAAAAAGGCCTAGGCCAAAAAACGAAGTGAAGATAAGGCCAATTATAACATCAATCTTTAATCCTGACCTCTCGGAAAGGAAGAGCATGGCGCCAGCGGCAAGGCCCCCAGAAATAAATGCACCCAAAGCAAATGGCAAACCAAGAATATAAGCTCCCGCCACTCCTGGCACAACTGAATGTGATAAGGCATCGCCGATCAGTGACCAGCCTTTCAACATCAAGAAGGAGGCTAAAAATGCACAAACTCCACCAACAAGGGCAGAGACCCACATCGCGTTAAGCATAAACATGTATGAAAACGGTTCTAAAAGATATTCTATCATGTTTCCGGCTCTGTTCGCTGGGTTTTGTTACCGTATTGAACAAGTGGGCGTTCATCGTCGGAAAAAATTGTGACCGTACGTGCATCCTCATCGTCATGTAACTTATCGCCCCCCAATGTAAAGTGCCTCAATACACCGCCAAAAGCTTCTTCTAAGTTTTCCCTAGTGAAGGTTGTCTCAGTTGGACCATGACTAAGAACTGTACCTTTTACTAATACTGTGCGATCGCAAAATTCGGGTACGGATCCAAGGTTGTGTGTAGAAACTAACATTACACGACCCTCTTCACGTAATTCGCGCAAAAGGATTATTATCTGTTCCTCTGTTTTTACATCAACTCCCGTGAATGGCTCATCTAATAAAATCACTTGGCCATCTTGCGCAAGTGACCTAGCCAGAAACACACGTTTACGCTGACCACCAGACAACTCCCCTATTTGACGAGTTCTAAATTCTTGCATATTTACGCGATATAATGCCTCATTTACCGCTTCATGGTCAGCTTTTTTTGGCCGTCTCAAAAAACCCATGTGACCATAGCGACCCATCATTACAACATCTTCAACAAGAACAGGAAAAGTCCAATCAACCTCTTCTGCCTGAGGAACATATGCAATAAGGTTTTTAGCCAATGCTTCGTTTACATCCAGGCCAAGAATTTTAATACTTCCTTTTGATGCCGGGACGAAGCCCATAATTGCCTTAAATAGAGTTGATTTCCCTGCTCCGTTCACACCAACCAGTGCTGTAATAGTACCCCGTGGAATCTCAAAACTAGAATTCCATAGGGCCGTGTGACCGTTCCTGTATGTTACTGTCACATCTTGTGCTGAAATGCCCATACTGGCTTTATCATACTGGCGATTATGTTTTTTATTATTGTCATACATAATATTTCCTTTGGCATGTTCTTAATGAATTACCCATATTACATATAATATGGGTAAGCTTATACATTTTTTGTTATTCATTTTATAGTAGATGTAAGCCCTTCTACAACTCTTCGAGAGGTTACATTTAGTAGGTCAAGGTATGTTGGAACTTCTCCATTGGCTTCACTCAAACTGTCGACATACAAAACGCCACCATATGTTACACCAGTTTCACGAGCCACCTGCCTTGCAGGGGCCGTATTAACTGTACTTTCACAGAATACTACCTGAATACCGTTCTCTCGAACCCCGTCGATTACATCACGTATTTGCTTGGGAGTACCCACTTGATCCGCATTCATTGGCCATAAATATAATTCCTTCATCCCAAAATCACGCGCAAGATAACTAAATGCTCCCTCACAAGTTACTAGCCATCTAAGGTTTTGAGGAATTTCAGCAATCGCTTCACGAAGAGGCATGATGGTTGCATGAAGTTTATCTTTATAAGATTCAGCATTTGCCTTGTAAATCTGGGCATTTTCTGGATCGTAGGTGATAAATGCTTTAAGAATATTGTCTATGTAGATTATCGCGTTATCAAGACCCATCCACGCATGTGGATTCGGCATGCCCTCATAACTTCCTGAGGAAATAGAGATGGGGTCGATCCCCTCTGTTAGAGTGACTGATGGAACGTCCTTCATATTACTAAGAAACTGTTCGAACCAAAGCTCTAAATTCATTCCATTCCACAATATTAGATCTGCATCAGACGCACGCACAATATCTTGTGGGGTTGGTTCATACCCATGAATTTCAGCGCCTGGTTTGGTAATAGAGACGACATCTGCTGCATCACCCGCAACATTTGCTGCCATGTCAGCAAGTACCGTAAAAGTTGTTAATACCTTCATGCGATCCTTTGCGAATGCACTTGTTGAAGGAGATATTGTAATGAGGGTAAAAAGGGTAATCTTTAATAGTTTTGATATCATTGTTACTTTTCCTATTTGTATTTAATAACTTTCTTATTGATAATGATTATCATTAGCAATAAGAAAGTTTAAAAAATAGTTCTTAAAAAAATTAATTCTTCTTCAAATTAAAATTTTCTCCAAAAGTAGTTGTGAAACCACTCATATTCATTTGCTGTAAATGACGCTTCACGTGGAATATAATATCATACGGACTGCCCCGCCGCCCAACCAGAAGACCATGCCCACTGAAAGTTATATCCACCCAACCAACCAGTGACATCTACAACTTCGCCGATAAAGTATAATCCTTTTATAGATTTAACCTCCATAGTGCGTGCATCCAATTCATCAGTATTCACGCCACCTAATGTTACTTCTGCCGTACGGTATCCTTCTGAACCCACAGGTTTAATTCGCCAATTGTGCACTGCATTTGCCAACCGCTCCAATGCAGTATCAGGTTGGTCCGCTAAATTACCTGTAACATTAGCCTGTTGGGTCGCAAACTGTGCAACGGCTGATGGCAGTAAACGAGCCAGTGCATTATGTATCGCCTGCTTACCAGCTTCCTTACGTTGTATCTTGAGAATGTCTAGTATGTCTTCACCAACAGCTAAATCTACAGCAATCTCTTTTCCTTCTTTCCAAAAGCTACTTATTTGCAAAATACTTGGCCCAGATAAACCACGATGGGTAAATAATAGCCCTTCATTAAAACTAGTTTTGTTGCAGCTCACTTTTGCTTGGACTGATGTACCAGCCATTGCCTTAATGGGTGGCAATTCTTGTTGGGCAAAGGTTAAGGGAACTAATCCTGGTCGCGTTTCAACCAATGATAAGCCAAATTGTTTTGCAATCTCATAACCAAAGCCAGTGGCCCCCATCTTAGGAATTGATTTTCCACCAGTTGCAATTACCACCGAATTGCTGTGAACGTTTGATGTACTTAATTTAACGTCAAAGCCATTTAATTTGTCTACGGACAAAACTGATGTGCTCAATTCTATCGTTACACCCACATCAAACATTGCCTTGTGCAACATGCCTAGAATTTCTTTTGCTGAGACATCACAAAACAATTGACCCAAAGTCTTTTCGTGATACGCAATACCACTGCTTGTTACCCAATCAATAAAATCCCATTGGGTATACCGTGCCAAACAAGACATAGCAAAGCGTGGATTTTTTGATAAAAATTTCTGATATGTAACGTCTAGGTTAGTAAAATTACACTTACCACCACCAGATATACGAATTTTGTCTCCAGCAGATTTTGCATGGTCAACCAACAGGACTGAACGCCCTCGCTCTCCCGCTTGAATAGCACACATCATGCCAGCAGCACCCGCACCAATAATAACAACGTCAAATTTTCTCATGGTTTTGCCCTAGGCGGATGTGGGTTATAAAACAAGTGAAAATTCGTATTTTTTGACTTGCACCATGTTCAATCTCGTCGTAAATAGCACAAACGTTGGGTCGTAGCATAATGGTAATGCACCGCTTTTTGGTAGCGTAGAGTACAGGTTCGAGTCCTGTCGACCCAGCCACACATTTATTATTTTTTAAATAACTATTTTCCAGCCTCACAATTAAGTAATTCAACTGTGAAACTAGAATACAGCAATGATTAAAACGTTAGAGAATCTTATTGCTTTTTTAACAGTAAAGCTCAGGGTTTTCTGATAGTTTTACTAGAATTTATAAAATAGACACAGGCTGTCCTGTAGTAAGAGATTTTGCAGCGGCATCAGCTAAGAGTTGCGCTTTCAAGCCATCTATTATTGATGGAGAAGGAGAACACCCACCATTAATAGATTCTACAAAATGTGTAATTTCACTTAAATATGCTGTCTCATAGCGCTCCAAAAAGAAATGTTGCGCAGGAGCGCGCTGAAAGCCTATTTCGGTTGCTACTTCTACTGAATTTTCTAGCATATTTTCTGCACGCAACATGCCCTTTGATCCATGAACCTCAACCCTTTGATCATAACCATAACTAGCTCTACGAGAGTTTGATATCTGACAAATCTTTCCACTCGCAGTGGTTAAAGTTACACAAGCCGTATCCACGTCACCTGCTATACCTATTTCAGGATCAACAAGAGCAGAACCAACAGCAAAAACCTGAAAAGGCTCTTCACCTAATAAGAAACGTGCCATATCAAAGTCGTGGATCATCATGTCTCTAAAAATTCCACCTGAAGTTTTGATATAGCTAATAGGTGGTGGGTTTGGATCCCGTGAAAGAATGGTAACAATTTCAACATTCCCAATTTCTCCTGCCTGAATACGGGATTGAATATTTGCAAAGTTAGGATCAAACCGTCGGTTAAACGCTGTTAAAAATGCAACATTATTGGATTGAACCACCTCCATACAATCACGAATACGCTCTGAAGACATATCGATCGGCTTTTCACAAAAAATCGCTTTGCCCGCATTAGCAGAATCGCAGATCATATTGAAATGAGTATCCGTTGGGGTGCAAATAATAACTGCATCTATTTTATCACTAGATATAATATCATCAACATTCATAACAATTGCACCACAAGAATCCGCTACAGACTTTGCCGCCTCTGGAAATGCGTCAGCAACGGCAACAAGCTGAGCTGTTTCTAGCCGCATCAATGATTTTGCATGAACTTGCCCAATGCGACCACATCCTAATAATCCAATCCGTAACATTATATTATCCTCTTTTTTTATGTCCAAAAGCGCTCAGAACGCGCCTTGTTGCCAAAACCATTGGTTCGTGTGTTTCTTTTAAAATTGCAACACGATCGAAGCGTGATGGATCATAATTAACAGCATTTCGCATAGCTTCTCCAAAAGCCATACGCAGTTCTGTTCCAATGTTAAATTTGCAAACGTTTGACCCTGTTGCAAGTTGAGTGCGCTGCATTACAGGGACACCAGAGCCACCATGAATCACAAGAGGAACATTTGTTAATGTCTCAATTTCCTTAATTCGCCCTATATCTAAACCACCTTCTTTGTCTTGCTGAAGATGCACGTTACCAACAGAAATTGCCATTGCGTCAACACCAGTATCACGGGCAAACTTCGCAGCTTCTTGTGGGTCAGTTCCTGCAGATTTTTCACCTTGCGAATAGCCAACAAAACCAATTTCACCTTCACAGGAAACTCCTGCAGTATGAGCCATTTCTGCTATCATTGCAGTTTCATCAATATTTTTTGCCAATGCATTACGGGAACCGTCAAACATTACCGATGTGAAACCACTGTCTATGGCTTCACGGCATTCATCCAATGTGTACCCGTGATCTAAATGTGCTACGACAGGCACAGAAACACTATTGGCAAGGTACTGAAACATTTTACCTAAAACTGATAAAGGTGTGTGGGTACGACAGGAAGGCCCCGCTTGTAATATAACAGGACAACCTTCAGCGTCAGCTGCAGTCACAAACGCGCGCATATCTTCCCAGCCTAGCGTAACAAGACCAGCAACAGCGTAATTATCTTTCATGGCCGGTTGTAAAACCTGTTCCAGTGTCACCAAGGTCATTTAAATTTTGCTACCATATCTTTAATTCCAGGAATAGTTTCAACCTGATATGCGTGTGTTGGTTGGAAATATTGAATTAAACTGCGCTGACTTAAACCACCTAGAATTGTAAAATAATACATTTCATACCCAGGCATAACTGCACAAGGGTGGTACCCACTTTTCAACATAATTGTAGATCCATCCATCAACTGGAACGCATCACCAGGCTTGCCCTCTTCGTGCTGAACTATTTGCACACCAGAGCCATGATTAGGCTTAAACCGAAAGTTATACGTCTCATCATGGCGCGTTTCATGAGGTAAATTATCTGTGTCATGTTTGTGCGCTGGAAAACCAGACCAGCCACCCTGGCCTACAGTAAACAGTTCACTGACTAAAAGGCGACCAACTCTATCATGATGCTTTTGGCCCAAAATATGTTTGATTTTGCGATGTGTTTTCGTGTCATCTGATCCATATTGTACTTTATCTAACTCAGCCACTCGAACATCAAATGGCTCTAAAACTTTGTCGTATTTAGCACCAGCTATAAATGTTTCTGTATCGCGGGTTGCTACAATTGTTACCTTTGCCCCAACAGGCGCATAGACGCCCTCTGGTTCACCATCCCAAACATCAATTGTGCGCTTACCTAGAGATTTAAACTCTACACCTTCGACATATACATCAACAGTTCCCGTTGCAGGAACAATACAGGTTTCATAACCTGGAACCTGATATTCGAAAGCTTCTCCTACTTTTAATTTTACGATGTTAAAATAATTCAGCGGAACAGTTGAATTCTCCGCATCTACAATAGCTTTATTCTTATTGTCATGTGGTGCAATATGCATAGGAGTTCCTTAGAATGATTAAGTTTGATCAGAATGATTAGAGAGAAATTTTTCAAGGTCATCTGGATAAGGCATAGCAGGTGCGCAACCAGGCTTTGCTACAACAATCGCAGCACATGCAGATCCACGTAAAACCGCTGTTTTCAAATCCATCCCAGTAGCAAGTGAAGAAAGCATGCCGGCCATAAAACTATCTCCAGCACCGGTGGGTTTAAGGGCTGTGACTGGATAAATTCCTGTATGTAATTCTTCACCATTTGCAAATGTTATAGCGCCTAATTCACCCATTTTATAAACAACAATACTAGCTGTAGTGGCGGCAAGTTCCCGAGCTTTTTCCAGTCCCTTTTCTATACCACCTGCCATAAATCCAAATTCTTCATCATTACCTACAATTACATCTGAAGCAGCACCCGCTTTAGATAAAACCTCCGCTGCAATTTCTGGTGATGGCCAGCTATAGGGGCGATAATCAATATCAAAAATAATTGGCAAACCATTTTCATGTGCAAGCTCAAATGCACGAAAAGATGCTGTTCTTGATGGCTCTGCAGCAAAAACTGTTCCAGCAGTCACCAAAGCTCCAAACTGATTATAATCAACTGACTCTACATCCTTTATAGACATCTGAAAATCAGCGGCGCCATTACGATAGATAACAGACTGATGACCCACAACACGACTTTCATATAAAGCTAAAGAATTACGCGCCTCACCACCAACAACTTTTACATGTAATGTGTCCACACCATAGTGGTGTAATTTATTCAAACAAAACCTTCCAACAGCATCATCAGATACAGAGGTTACTAGCATTGCTTTACCACCCAACTTAACAATCCCTGCAGCAATATTTGCAGACGAACCGCCCATATCAGCAGTGAAGTTATCTCCAGTTTCTATAGCCATGCCCGGTTCTGGATATAAATCCATTCCTACTCGACCAACTACTAAAAAATTATTAAGCGAAATGCCTGCCAGTACATTCATCAAACGCACTTGTCTGTATTGCCAGCCTTTACTATAAAATTTTTCATTAGATACCTTTTCTTTGTTTTGCTCGGCTTGCTTCAATTTCTAAATGCTTTTCTGCAATTCCTGGATTGTCTGTAATATGTGGTGTGCCTACTTCCCACCAGGTATGACCTTTGGTTGTCCAACCCTCAAATGCATCCACTTTCATAACTATTACACTTGTTTTATCAGCAGATTTTGCCCGCTTAAATGCATCACCAAACTCAACTAAATTTGAAACCGTTTCAGCGTTTGCACCCATTGACTTCGAATGTGCTTCAAAATCGACAAAAAACGGTGTGGATACAGTTGGGCAGTCAACTATTAAATTGTTAAAACTTTCATTCCCCGTGTTATTTTGCAACTTATTAATGACTGCAAAGCCACCATTATCAAGGACACAAATAATTAACTTTTTATTAGTTAAAACAGATGAATAAATATCTGAATTCATTAACATATATGATCCATCACCAGTAAAGATAATTGTATCTCGGTCTGGCTCTTGCTCAAATTGAGCAATACGTGCCCCCCAACCACCAGCGATTTCGTATCCCATACATGAAAAACCAAATTCTACATCTACTGTCCCAATGCTCTTCGTTTGCCAATGGGCAGTTACCTCCGCAGGCAATCCGCCAGCAGCAGCCACTAAACGATCACGAGGGTCACACAAATCATTTACAACACGAATTACCTGACAATATGAATTTGGTCCATTGCTCCCGGCTGTAATATTATCAGTGTAAGTCACCCATTTAGTACGTTCATCACAAGCAAAATTAAGCCATGAACTAGGTGTTCTGTATTCACTCATTACAGCACTTAGGGCAGTGATACTTAACTTAGCATCAGCTACCACAGGCAATGAAAGATGCTTCATTGCATCATGCCTACCAACATTTATTCCAATTATTCGTGCATCCTTAGCAAACGCTGTCCATGAACCCGTTGTGAAATCTTGTAACCGTGTGCCCACTGCTAAAATCACATCTGCACGTTCTGCAATTGTGTTTGCACTATCCGAGCCCGTGACACCAAGAGGGCCAATATTAAGTCTGTGATCATGCATAAGGTTTGCACGCCCAGCAATCGTTTCAACAACAGGAATATCATGCGCTTCTGCAAATTCTGTTAATTCAGAAACAGCACCAGAGTATTGGATGCCGCCGCCAGCAATAATTATTGGGCGCTTTGCCATTTTTAGTAATTTTGCAGCATCCATAATCTCAGCAAGATCAGGTCCTTGTCGCCGAATGCGATGCACTCTTCTCTCAAAAAAGCTCTCTGGATAATCATAGTGCCAACCCTGAACATCTTGAGGTAAGCCAATAAATGCAGGTCCACAATCAGCAGGGTCTAACATAGTTGCTAGTGCCGCTGGTAATGACTGTAAAATCTGAGCAGGATGAGTGATCCGATCCCAAAACCGACTAACAGCTTTAAAAGCATCATTAACACCTAGCGTTGGATTGTTAAAATGTTCAAGCTGTTGCAATACGGGATCAGGAAGGCGAGTGATAAAGGTATCACCACACAACATCAACATTGGCAAACGGTTAGCATGTGCCAACGCTGCAGAAGTTAATAGATTTGTCGTGCCAGGACCTGCACTAGCAGTGCAAAACATGAACCGACGGCGTAACCATTGCTTTGCATAACCTGCAGCAGCAAAACCCATACCTTGTTCATTTTGACCCCGGTAAAGGGGTAAGTCTTCACGATGATCATACAAAGCCTCACCTAAACAAGTAACATTCCCGTGTCCAAAAATACCAAATCCACCACCACAAATACGCACTTCACTACCATCAATCTCAATAAATTGGTTTGAAAGATATTTAATAATTGCCTGCGCAGTCGTGAGTTTAAGAGTACTTTCAGTCATTATAAATTTCTTTCATAAGTACACCATAATGGCGATTCTTGCTTGCGCAGTTTAGAAACTAAAGATACTATTTTTGCAACCGGTTGCAAACCTTAAATTAAAGAAAGAGCAACAAGATGACAGAAATTGGCATTGGCATCATTGGCGGTGGATATATGGGCAAGGCACATGCCGTTGCGATGTCTGCTGTTGGGGCAGTATTCAATACAAAACTGCGCCCCCGTCTTGAAATGGTATGCGCAAGCACAGCCCAAAGCGCAGAACTTTATCGAAAAGCGTTTGGCTTCTCACGCGGTACTGATGATTGGAAACTGCTAGTAAATGATCCTAATGTGGAAGCAATTGTAATTGCCTCGCCACAGAGTACGCACTGCAAAATTGCATTGGCAGCGTTTGCACTTAATAAACCAGTATTTTGTGAAAAGCCTATGGGAGCCTCATTGGATGAGAGTCGTCTAATGGCAGAGGCTGCTAAGGGCCAAATAAGTATGACTGGATTCAATTACATCCGCACGCCCGCCAGCCAGTTTGCACGTAAATTAATTGCTGACGGTATAATTGGCGATATCACTTGGTTTCGTGGTGAACACACAGAAGATTTTCTTGCAGACCCAATCAGCCCCGCAACTTGGCGAACTTCAGGTAATGCTAATGGAACAATGGGTGATCTAGCCCCTCACATGATTAATGCAGCTTTAGCGTTAATTGGTCCAATCAAATCACTTATTGCCGAAGTGGAAACTGTACATTTAACCCGCCCCGGCGGTGATGTTACTAATGACGATCATGCACAAATGATGTGTCGGTTTTCAAATGGAGCTATGGGTCAAATGTATTTCAGCCGAATTAATCATGGCCGTAAAATGGGATATGCATATGAGATTACTGGCAGTAAAGGTGCAATTCGGTTTGATCAAGAAGACCAAAATGCGCTTTGGTTGTACAATATGGAAGAACCAGAGGCGACTAGGGGTTTTCGCAAGATACTTACTGGCCCAGCTCATCCTGATTACGAACCTTTTTGTCAGGGCCCTGGCCATGGCACGGGTTATCAGGATCAAATTATTATTGAAGCCCGTGATTTCTTGCGTGCAATCGAAACAAAAAAATCTGTTTGGCCCACATTTAAAGATGGGTTGGACGTGAACAAAGTTGTAAACGCTGCATTTGCATCCTCCACTGCAAAAGCATGGATTAGCGTTGCAACCGCATAATTTTTGAAAGGTACGGAAATGACAATTAAGATAGGAAATGCACCCTGTTCATGGGGCATCGAATTTCCCAGCGATCCCTCTTACCCAAAATGGGAATCTGTCTTAGATCAATGTGCTGGCGCAGGTTATAAAGGGATTGAACTTGGTCCTATTGGCTTTATGCCAGAAGATCCTAATATATTGGCTCCTGCACTTTCTGAGCGTAAACTAGAGATTATTGGTGGTGTTGTTTTTCGGGCATTTCATGATCCAAATATGTGGGACGATGTCATGGATGCAAGTCGCCGTACATGTGAGGCATTAACTGCGCATGGAGCACAACATCTAGTTCTCATTGACAGCATATCATCGCGCCGAGCACCAACTGCAGGACGTGCAAATGAAGCAGAGCAATTGAGCAAATCAGAATGGGTTGCATTTCGCAATCGTATTGCAACAATTGCAAAAATGGGTGCTGAAGAATACGGTCTAACTGTTGGAATTCATGCCCATGCTGCAGGTTTCATGGATTTTGAACCAGAATTAGAACGCTTACTAAGTGAAATTGATGAAAGTATCTTAAAAATTTGCTTTGATACAGGCCACCATTCTTATGCTGGTTTTGATCCCTTAGACTTTATGGATCGTTATATGAACCGTATTTCTTATATGCACTTCAAAGATATTAACCCTACTGTAAAAGCAGATGTTGTTGAAAACAGAACTGATTTTTACAAAGCGTGTGGGCAAGGTATTTTCTGCAATCTTGGACAGGGCGATGTGAACTTTCCAGCTGTGCGCAAACGCCTTCTGGACGCAGGATTTGAGGGTTGGTGTACTGTTGAGCAAGACTGTGACCCATCAATACCTGGCACACCATTAGAAGATGCACGGGCAAACCGTCATTATTTACAATCAATTGGTTTTTAAGGAAATAAATATGACGAAGTTAAAATGGGGTATGATTGGTGGTGGAGAAGGTAGTCAAATTGGGCCCGCTCACAGATTAGGCGCACAAGCGGATGGTTTATTTGAATTAAGTGCTGGTGCCTTAGATCATCGCGCGGATGTGGGGCGTAAATATGCCCAACAGTTAGGTATACAAAAAGATCGTGCATATGGTGATTGGCAAGAAATGTTAGCTGGCGAAAAAAAACGAACTGACAGAATAGACTTGGTCACCGTTGCAACGCCTAATGCAACCCACTTTGAGATCACCAAAGCCTTCCTAGAGGCTGGTTTTAACGTTCTTTGCGAAAAACCGATGACGATGAGCATTGAAGAGGGTGAAGAAATCGTGCGCGTAGTTAAAGCAACAGGCAAAATTTGTGCAGTTAATTATTGTTATTCGGCCTACCCAATGATCCGGCAAGCACGGGCGATGGTTCGAGCAAATGAAATTGGAAAGATCCGCCTAGTCGTTACTAATTTTAGCCATGGCCATCACGGCGATGCAACAGACGCAGACAACCCACGTGTACGTTGGCGATATGATCCTAAAATGGCTGGTGTGTCTGGTCAGTTTGCAGATTGTGGCATTCATGCCATGCATATGGCCAGCTTTATTTGTGATGATGAAGTGGAAAAGCTATCAGCAGATTTTGCCTCAACTATTTCAAGTCGCGAATTAGAAGATGATGCAATGGTAAACTTTCGAATGATACGTGGAACGGTTGGCCGCCTTTGGACATCTTCGGTAGCTATAGGCCGTCAACATGGATTTGATATACAAGTATTTGGTGAAACTGGGGGCCTTCGTTGGGCATCGGAACAACCAAACCAACTTATCTATACTCCGGTTGGTGAACGCACTCAGATCATTGAAAAAGGTGAAAGTGGCTTGCATGCAGACGCAGCTCGCCTCTCGCGTGTATCTATTGCCCATCCTGAAGGCTTCCCCTTGGCCGTTGCAAATATTTACTGCGATCTTGCTGATGCTATCCGTGGTGAAATTCGAGATGGACTACCAAATGCTATTGACGGTTTGAGGTCGATGACAGCAGTTCATACAGCGGTGAAATCAGCAAAAAATTATGGAAAATGGCTTGATGCACGCCCACCAATGCTTCGGTAAATTATAGGCGGGGTCGCAAAGTACCCCGCTCAATAATCTGACAAGGAAATAACCGCGCTTCAGGATAACGATTAGGCTCATCGAACATAGCTACCATCAACTCTATGGATGAATTAATGATTTGCTGTATTGGCTGATGAATAGTAGTAAGTGAGATACTTTCCCAACTCGACATTTTCATATCGTTAAATCCAATTAAACCAATATCCTTGGGAACCTCTAATCCAATATCTTTTATAGCGCTTAATACCCCAATAGATAAAACATCGTCTCCACAGAAATAAGCCTCCGCAACATCTCCCTTGGAAAGCCGTAACATTTCTGTTCGCCCTGCTTGAAAAGAATATTCTTTAGCAAAAGTATGGCTAATTCTAATTAGTGGGTATTTTGCCATTTCTTCACGAAAACCTTTTAGGCGATCTTGAGTGGATGTTGCAATTTCAGGGCCACCTAGAAACGCTACAGCTTTGTAGTTTCTTTGGGCAAGTTCACGTGCAGCCATTCTCCCAGCTTCTACATTATCAATACCAACGACATGCACTTCTGGACTGCTAGAGTAACGGCCAAAAGTATTTATGACAGGTATTCCTTTACTCCTAAATGCCATAGAAAATTCTGGAGGAAGTGTTGAAGAAGCCACTAGGACACCATCAACCGAATATTGGCGAAGCATTTGTAGCGATTGTTCAGGGTTAGTTTCATCACTAAGATTCACTAACAACGGGCGCAACCCCCTATCCTGTAGGCCGCGGGTAAAAAGATCAAAAACCTCTAAAAAAATTGGATTGTGAAAATTGTTACTTACAAGGCCAATTAATTTTGTGCGCCGCGTTGTTAAGCTTCGAGCTAAAAAATTGGGACTGTATCCCAGTTCAGAAGCAGCTTTTTCCACTTTTTTACGCATCTTGCTAGAAACAGATGCACCATCTGTAAATGCACGCGACACGGCAGAAGTCGAAACCCCTGCCTTATTTGCTACGTCTTTAAGTGTTGCTACCATTTTTCACATATACTTTTTAATTAAACATTTAAATACACCGCATTTTATGTAGATACAGCAAAAAATTTTATTTCTTTGCAACCCGTTGCAAAGAAATCGAATCCATGATTTGTTATATTTCTGGAATGGTGTCCTGCCGATCAGAAATTATTACTGTTTTCCAAGGGAGAGAAAATAAATGAAGTCTACATTAAAGAAATTAATGCTAACCGCTGCAGTCGTAGTATCACCGCTTATGGTATCCGCTGATGGTCACGGCGATAACTTAAAATATATATTAGTCAGCCACGCACCAGATAGCGATAGCTGGTGGAATACTATTAAAAACGGCATTGCACTTGCTGGAGAACAGATGGGTGTAAGTGTTGAATATCGTAACCCGCCAACTGGTGACCTTGCCGATATGGCTCGTATTATAGAACAGGCAGCTGCATCAAACCCAGATGGAATTATTACTACATTATCAGATTATGATCTACTAAAAGGTCCAATCAGAGCAGCCGTAGATCAAGGCATTGATGTGATAATTATGAATTCAGGCACACCAGAGCAAGCTGCTGAAGTTGGTGCCTTAATGTACGTTGGTCAACCCGAATATGATGCTGGATTGGCCGCTGGCCAGCGCGCGAAGCGCGATGGTATCGGCAGCTTTTTATGTGTGAACCATTATATTAGTTCACCGTCATCAACCGAACGCTGCCAAGGTTTCGCAGATGGCCTGGGCATCGATTTAGGCAACCAAATGATCGATTCTGGTCAAGATCCTGCTGAAATTAAGAACCGGGTTCTTGCATACCTTTCAGCAAACGCTGGGACAGAAGCAATTTTAACACTTGGCCCAACCTCTGCAGACCCAACAATGCTTGCATTAGCTGAAAACGGCATGGCTGGTGATATCTATTTTGGGACATTTGATCTTGGCTCAGAAATCGTTAAAGGCTTAAAATCTGGAGTTATTAACTGGGGTATCGACCAACAGCCATTCCTACAAGCATATTTACCTGTTGTAGTGTTAGCTAACTATGATCGTTATGGCGTATTACCTGGAAATAACATTAATTCTGGTCCTGGCTTCGTAACCAAAGACGCTCTAGCCAAAGTCGAAGAGTTTGCTGGTGAATACAGATAAAAGCTAACATACTTAGTTAGTAAAATATAAAATTGGGCGGTCGAGCATTACTCGGGCCGCCCTTTTCATAACTTTTAAAGAGACAAGATCCAATGACAGACGCACTCAAAAACGATGAACGCATCAAAGAAATGTCACAATTGCGACGTTCACTTATCCGGCCAGAACTTGGTGGAATAGTTGGAACAGTTGCCGTTTTTACCTTCTTCCTACTTTTTGCTTTTGATAGCGGTATGTTCAACGCCCAAGGTGTATTGAACTGGTCTGTGGTATCCGCACAATTCATGATCATTGCTGTAGGAGCATGCCTCTTGATGATAGCTGGCGAATTTGATTTATCAGTAGGATCTATGATTGGATTTGCTGGTATGATGATCGCCATATTTAGCATAACACTTGGCTGGCCAATGTGGATCGCAATTCTAATTACCTTTGTTATTTGCATTGGGTTTGGCGCATTGAATGGCTTCATAGTTGTTAGAACAGGCCTCCCAAGTTTTATTGTAACTTTGGCCACATTATTTATATTGCGAGGCTTTACAATTTTTATTCCACAAACATTAGAACGCAAAACTATTATTGGTGGTATTCGTGAGGCAGCCGAAGGCGATTGGCTTGGCCCAATATTTGGTGGAAAAATCTTAGGGAGTGCTTTTCAATGGCTTGGAGATGCAGGTATTATAGGTGTTTTTACTCGTGGTAACCTAAAAGGCCAACCTATTGTGAATGGCATACCAATGTTAATAGTTTGGGCTCTTCTACTTGTAATTGTAGGCCATATAGTTTTAACGCGAACGCGCTTTGGAAACTGGATTTTTGCAGCTGGAGGGGATGCACAAGCCGCGCGATATGCTGGCGTACCAGTAGATCGGGTCAAAATAATAATGTTTATGTTTACTGCATTTTGCGCAACCGTTTTTGCTGTCTGTCAGGTGATGGAGTTTGGATCAGCAGGAGCAGATCGTGGACTACTTAAAGAATTTGAAGCAATAATTGCAGTAGTTATTGGTGGAGCATTATTAACAGGCGGCTACGGATCAGTCATCGGTGCAGCACTTGGCGCCCTTATATTTGGAGTAGTTCAGCAAGGTCTTTTCTTTGCAAACGTTGAAAGCTCTCTTTTTAGGGTTTTTCTAGGAGTGATCCTATTATTGGCAGTGATCCTTAATACATACATTCGCCGCTTAATTACAGGAGAACGCTAATGAAACCCATTATTGAAATGAAAGAAATCGAAAAACATTTTGGTTCTGTAATTGCGTTAGCAGGTGTAACAATTGATTTTTATCCAGGTGAATGCCATTGTTTATTAGGTGATAATGGTGCAGGTAAATCAACATTTATCAAAACCATGTCTGGTGTACATAAACCTACTGCTGGCGAAATTAGGTTTGAAGGTAAACCAATGCATTTCGATGACCCACGCGACTCTATAGCAGCGGGCATTGCTACTGTTTACCAAGATTTAGCGATGATACCACTTATGTCAGTCAGTCGTAATTTTTTCATGGGCAACGAGCCAATAAAAACACGCATGGGTATGTCCTTTTTTGATCATGAATACGCAAATGAAACTACGATGTCAGAAATGCGTAAAATGGGTATTAGCCTGCGAGGGCCTGATCAAGCTGTTGGAACATTATCTGGTGGGGAACGGCAAACAGTTGCCATAGCACGGGCCGTTCATTTTGGAGCAAAGGTATTAATTCTAGATGAACCAACATCGGCACTTGGCGTACGCCAAACAGCAAACGTATTAGCAACGGTGGATAAAGTTCGTAAACAGGGCATAGCAGTAGTTTTCATAACCCACAACGTTCGCCATGCCATGGCCGTAGGCGATCGCTTCACAGTTTTAAATCGCGGTAAAACCTACGGTACAGCTGTGAAAGGCGAGATCACACCTGAAGAATTACAAGATTTAATGGCTGGTGGTCAGGAATTAGCAACACTAGAAGGTTCATTGGGAGGAACTGTTTGATTTCATGCAGGTCACAAGTTGTTAAATTATCAAATATTTTTCACTTAGACTTTTATTAATATTTAGTTTTACTTAAATAATTGCATGTTAAGCTAATTCTAAATGTAAACAGGAGTAATCAGATGATAATTGGATTTATTGGACTTGGAAATATGGGTGCCCCAATGGCTACCAATTTGGTTAAGGCTGGTCACAAAGTAATTGGCTTTGATGTTGCAATTGATACGATTCCAAATATTACCATGGTTGAAACTGCAGCAATGGCTGTACAAAATGCTGATGTAATTGTTACCATGCTACCAAATGGTACTATTTTACGCGCAGTAGCAGATCAAATAATTCCTGTAATGAAACGTGGTGCTCTATTTATAGACTGTTCAACAGTAGACTTCGAAAGTGCGCGTGAAGTAGCAGAACAAGCAAATAATTCTAGTATTATGTTTGCAGATGCACCTGTTTCAGGTGGTATTAGTGGCGCAGCTACAGGCACTTTGACGTTTATGGTCGGTGGGTCAGAAGAGTCATTTAAATTTGCGTCACCCTTATTTGATATAATGGGCCAAAAAGCTGTGCACTGTGGTGCATCTGGTGCCGGTCAGGCAGCCAAAATATGTAATAACATGATACTTGGCGTTACAATGATAGCAACCTGTGAAGCATTTTCTTTAGCTGACAAACTAGGATTAAATCGCCAAAAAATGTTTGATGTTGTTAGCACCTCATCAGGATACTCTTGGTCAATGAATGCATATTGCCCAGCTCCCAATATTGGTCCCAAAAGTCCAGCAGACAACGATTATACTCCAGGCTTTTCAGCAGAATTAATGTTGAAGGACTTGCGGTTATCACAGCAAGCTGCACATGCAAATAATGCGCCAACACCACTTGGAAAAATGGCAACCAAATTATATGAAGAATTTGTTGAAAAAAGCGACGGTATGGGTAAAGATTTTTCTGCTATGTTGCCACACCTAAAAAAAATGGGAAGAGACAATTGATAATAGAAACATTAAATCTAACCCGAGAAGGTCGCGTTCTTAAAGTTACAATAAACAGACCTAAACAAATGAACGCACTAAATTTTCAAGTCATGGATGACTTTATTAAATATGTAGTACCACTAGATAATGATCCTGAACTTGCCTGTATTGTAATCACGGGTAATGATAAAGCTTTTGCAGCAGGAGCAGATATAAAAGAAATGTCAGACAAAACTGCTGCTGAAATGCGTGAGGCACTTTATTTTGCAGATTGGGATTTATTTGCAAATATGAAAACACCAAAAATAGCTGCAGTAAATGGCTACGCACTCGGTGGCGGATGCGAATTAGCAATGATGTGTGATTTTATTATAGCAGGTGAGAGCGCTCAATTTGGGCAACCTGAAATTAAATTAGGTGTAATTCCTGGTATAGGGGGCACTCAAAGAATGACTAAACTTATTGGGCGCGCCAAATCAATGGATATGCATCTAACTGGTCGAATGATGGGTGCTGATGAGGCACTAAGTAGTGGTCTGATCAGCCGAATATTCCCAGACGATAAACTTGTTGATGAAGCAATGGAAATTGCCTCTATTATAGCTAAATATTCGAAACCAGCATTAAGTATGGCAATCGATGCCGTGCATAAAGGTGATGATCTTCCATTAGAACAGGGGCTATTATATGAACGTGATTTATTTTATTCGTTGTTTGACACAGGTGATCAAAAAGAGGGCATGGCTGCCTTCATTGAAAAAAGAAAACCCGCATTCAAGGGATCCTGACTACGGGTTTAAATTATTAAAGCTTATAAATCTTAGCGGATCATACGGTTTTCAATTAATTGTTCTACGACCTCTGGTTCAGCCAAAGTTGAGATATCTCCCAATGCGTTGTAATCGTTTGCAGCAACTTTACGCAAAATACGGCGCATAATTTTGCCTGAGCGTGTCTTTGGCAAACCTGGAGCCCATTGAATAAAATCAGGGCTGGCAATTGGTCCAATTTGTTGGCGAACCCAAGTTCGCAATTCAGTACGCAAATCTTCAGAGTAATCGATGCCAGCGTTCAAAGTAACATAGCAATAAATACCCTGCCCCTTCACTTCATGGGGGTATCCAACGACGGCAGCTTCTGCCACATTTTTATGGGCAACTAATGCACTTTCAATTTCTGCAGTTCCCATGCGATGACCAGAAACGTTCAGAACGTCATCAACACGACCAGTGATCCAGTAATAACCATCCTGGTCACGCTTGCAGCCATCTTCAGTAAAATAATAACCTTTGTATGTGGCAAAATAGGTTTTAACAAAGCGATCGTGATCACCATAAATTGTGCGCATCTGTGAGGGCCAGCTCTCTTTTATTGCCAAAACACCTTCACAAGTACCTTCAATTTCTTCTCCAGTTTGTGGATCAAGAATTACAGGTTGCACTCCAAAGAATGGTAAAGTTGCAGATCCTGGTTTAGTAGTTGTTGCACCTGGAAGAGGTGTCATCATATGCCCACCAGTTTCAGTTTGCCACCATGTGTCAACGATTGGTACCGTGCCTTTGCCAACAACTTCATTATACCAATTCCATGCCTGAGGGTTAATAGGTTCACCAACAGAACCCAATACGCGCAAATCAGACAAATCATGTTTTGTAACCAGCTCATCACCCAAACCCATCAAGGCGCGAATTGCAGTTGGCGCAGTGTAAAATTGGTTAACTTTATGTTTTTCACAGACTGCCCAAAAACGAGATGCATCTGGATATGTTGGCGTACCTTCAAACATCAATGTCGTAGCACCATTGGCTAATGGACCATATACTATATATGAATGCCCTGTAATCCAGCCTACATCAGCAGTACACCAGTATGTATCACCTTCTTGGTAATCAAAAGTATATTGATGCGTCATTGAAGCATAGACTAAATAACCAGCGGACGAATGAACCACTCCTTTGGGTTTGCCTGTTGAGCCCGATGTATACAAAATAAACAACGGATCTTCAGCGTTCATTATTTCAGGTGGGCAAAAATTAGATGCAGCTAAAACTAACGTGTCATAATCCAGATCACGGCCCTTTTTATAAGGAGTTCCATGGCCAGTTCGTGCCACAACCAGTGTTGTTACATCACCACATATATCCAATGCGGCATCTACATTTCTCTTTAATGGTATATTTTTACCACCGCGAGGGCCTTCGTCTGCAGTAACTACTAAGACCGCTTCACAATCAGAAATTCGAGACGCTAGAGCATCTGGAGAAAAGCCCCCAAATACAATAGAGTGAATTGCACCAATGCGGGCGCAAGCTAACATGGCATAAGCTGCTTCTGGGATCATTGGCATGTAGAGCACGACTCGATCACCTTTTTTTACTCCAAGCGACTTATAAACGTTTGCAAGACGCGAAACATGATCATGTAATTGATTGTATGTTATATTTTTATCAATGTTAGGATCATCAGACTCCCAAATAATTGCTGTCTGATTACCACGCTTTGCAAGATGACGGTCCACGCAGTTTACACATACATTTAGTTCGCCATCTTCGTACCATTTAATAGATATATCAGGGTATTCAAATGTTGTATTTTTCACTTTAGTGAAAGGTGTAATCCAGTCAATACGTTGTCCGTGCTCCGCCCAAAAGGCGTCTGGATCAGAAACTGATTCAGCATACATTCTGTCATACTTTTCTTTATTTGCATGCGCTTTTTTTGCAAATTCAGAGGACGGTGGAAATACTTTATCAGTCATTCTCTTTCCTTTTGAGATCTAAAGGCCAGCAGTGCTGCCCAATATCTTCTTATTCTAGTTTACTTATTAGTTAGATAGCTAAATATTCGTGGCGTAATTTTTCATTATCAAGAACATCTTTGGCAGTACCAGAAAAAACTACTCCACCTGTATCCAAAATAACTGCTCGATCCGCTAATTTTAGTGCAGCAACAGCATTTTGTTCGACAATAATAGTAGTTATACCTTGCTCACGGATAAGGCGTAAAGTTTTTTCAATTTCTTGAACTATCACAGGTGCTAACCCTTCAAAAGGTTCATCAAGTAGCAATAGCTTTATGTCTCGAGCCAATGCCCGGCCTATTGCTAACATTTGCTGTTCACCACCTGATAGGGTTGTACCCTCTTGTTTACGCCGTTCACCCAAACGCGGAAACAACTCATAAATTCGCTCAAGAGACCAACCTATTGGCTTTTCAATTTGAGCTAATTGTAAGTTCTCTTCCACAGTTAAACCTTGGATTATACGGCGGTCTTCAGGCACTAACGCAACGCCCGCTTGGGCTGCTTGCCATGCTTTCATTGTATGCAATGGTTGGTGATCTAACCAAACCTCACCTTTGTGAATAGCTGGATCATCTAAGCGTGCAATTGCTCGGAGCGTAGACGTTTTCCCAGCACCATTCCGACCCAAAAGTGCTAAAATTTCTCCTTCATGAACATTCAAAGATATGCCCTGAACGATATAACTTTCTCCATAATAAGCGTGAATATCGTGCACTGAAAAATATACTGGTTTTGTCGGCTCTATATTATCTGGTGTATTTGTCATTTTTTATTCCGCCTTATACTTGCGCTTCGCCAAGGTATGCTTCTTTTACCTTCGGGTGGCCTTTAATTTTTTCTGGAACATCTTCAACAATTACAGTGCCTTGCGCGAGAACCGAAATCTTTTGAGCCAACGAGAATACTACACTCATATCATGTTCAATAATAGCCATCGTAATCTTCAGTTTTTTCTGAATACTTTTAAGTAACTCAATAGTACTTTCTGTGTCCGCACGCGCCATTCCAGCAGTTGGCTCATCCAATAATAATAGTTTTGGTTTTTGAGATAAACACATGGCCATCTCCAAACGGCGCTTATCGCCACGCGACATTGAGGATGCTAGCATATCTTTTTTGTCAATGAGATCTACGTCTACCAACATCTGTTCTGCTTTTTCAGCCATATCTTTGTTGTCAGATACACGACTTAATGCATTTAATGTAAATGCCCCATCACGTTTAGCAAAGCATGGAATTAGCGTATTTTCCCATACAGTAAGCTCAGAAAAAATTTCAGGAGTTTGGAAAACACGACTAACACCGAGTTGATTGATTTGGTGAGGCTTAATACCGAGCAAAGAGTGCCCATCAAACATCACAGTACCAGTATCTGGCGTAAGCTTACCTACAAAACAATTAAGCAAAGTTGATTTTCCAGCACCATTTGGACCAATAATTGCGTGTATTTTACCCTCTTCAATATCTAAGTTTACGTTATGTAACGCCTTTAGACCACCAAAGCTCTTATTAACATTTTGGACTGTAAGAATTCCCATTGGTTGCTCCTATTCTGCAGGTGTTGATGAGGTATGAGACGTATTATTATTTTTAGCATTGCGATGTTTCCACCATTTACCAATACGTGAGATACCTTCCATTAGACCGCCTGGCAAAAAGATAACAATCATCATAAACATAATTCCTAATGTAAGATGCCAGCCTTTACCTGTAAACAAATGTAAAATCCAAACTATTACATTTTCTAACCCGTCAGGCATCCAGGAAAACCATCCATGCAAAACAGTATCATTAATTTTTGAGAAAATATTTTCAAAATACTTAATAAAGCCAGCCCCCATCACAGGCCCTAACAGGGTTCCTGTTCCCCCAAGGATTGTCATTAAAACAATCTCACCAGAGGCAGTCCATTGCATACGCTCGGCGCCAGCCAATGGATCCATGGATGCCATCAAACCACCCGCTAAGCCTGCGTACATTCCAGAAATAACAAAGGCTGCTAAAGTGTAAGGGCGAGTGTTAATTCCAGTAAAGTTGAGACGAGTTTGATTGGTCTTTATCGCTCGTAACATCATTCCAAAAGGCGATCGAAAAATACGTATAGATATATAAAATGCTAATAGTAAAAAAATCGCACAAATATAATAACCAATGTTAAATTGAAAATCCCATGCACCTAATTGCATTGTCCAAGTATCGCGCATCTCCAAACCAAACAAAGATGTTACTGGTAAATTCCCAGAAATATTTTCAGCTGCAAAAATACGAGGGTCATTTAAAGTAATTTGCAAACCCGTTTCACCATTGGTTAATGGAGTCAAAACAGAATATGCTAATGCGAAGCTCATTTGAGCAAAAGCTAACGTCAAAATTGAGAAGTAAATACCAGAGCGTCGCAAAGATATAAAACCAATCAATAATGAAAATAAGCCTGCAACAATAACTGATAAAATTAATGCAGGTATAATATTCATTGATAATAATTTAAACATCCAAACTGCTGAATATGACCCTACACCAAGAAATGCAGCATGCCCAAATGACAAGTATCCAGTCAAACCAAACAGAATATTAAAACCAATTGCTAATATTCCATAAATGGCAAAACGTTGCATCAAATCGGGATAGCCAGCATTGAACTGTGCCCAACCGGATTCAGTAGGAAACGGATTTAAAATTAGTGGAGCAAATAATGCAATTATCGCTACGAAAAATAGTGTGCGCATGTCTGCTTTTGAAATAGTTTTCATTTTTTATTCCTCCATCACACCGGCTTTGCCCATTAGACCGCGGGGTCTAGTTAGCAGTACGATGATGGCAACAAGGTAAATAATAATTTGGTCAATTGAAGGCAAATATAGCATTTCAAAAAACCCTTTAACTTCGTTCATAGATGCAAAGCTCTCTAGCACACCTAAAAGAAAGCCGGCTAAGACAGCCCCAGGTAACGATCCCATGCCGCCTACAACTACCACAACAAATGATAAAACTAAAAAATCCATTCCCATGTGATAATTTGGAGAATTGATCGGCGTATACATTACACCTGCTAAACCAGCAACTGCGGCAGCAATTCCAAACATTATAGTAAAGCGTCGATCAATATTAATTCCTAAAAGTCCAACTGTCTCTCTATCAGCCATACCTGCTCGTACAACCATGCCAAATGTAGTAAATCGCAAGAATGCAAACACTGAGCTTATTATAATAGCAGAAAATGCGAAGTAAATTAATCGCCAATAAGGGTAGCTGGCATCAAGCCCGATTAAAGCACCTATATTATACGAGCCAACAAACTGATCCGGTGCTGGTGTAGGAATAGGGTTAGCCCCAAAATTTGCTTTAACCAATTCTTGAATCACAATAGCCAAACCAAATGTCACAAGTATTTGATCTGCGTGTGGGCGTTTATAAAAATGTTTTATTAACCCACGCTCCATTACATAGCCTACCAATAACATTACTGGAATTGCTACAATAATTGCTAAAGGCACATTCCAATCAATAATTGCATTACCAAACTTAGGGCCAAACCATTCAACAACATAAGGCGTTTTTACTTTAAGAGGTTTTCCCAAAAAATCCAACTGAGATGGATCTATTGTGATCTTTGAAACTGACATTAGTTTCTGAAGTGAAACTGCACAAAAAGCTCCAAGCATAAACAATGCGCCGTGGGCAAAGTTAACTACGCCCAAAGTGCCGAAAATCAACGTAAGACCCAAAGCAATTAAGGCATACGCACTGCCTTTATCAAGTCCATTTAATATCTGTAGAAGAATTGCATCCATGTCTCGCCCAAACTTTTTTTTACTTAGTTAGTGTAAACTAACTTTTAAAATAGGCCACAGCGATAACGCTGTGGCCTATAATCCCAAATGGGGAAGTTATGTTTATGCGCCTGGGTTACATTTGCCTAAAGCACCACCTGCAAACATTGGGTGATCAGCAGAATATTCAACCTGTGCACGCGGAGTAATTTCCACAACTTCTAGAACGTCAAATTCTGAAGTTGGGTTTTCTTTACCCTTCACTACTAACACATCTTTAAAGCACTGGTGATCTTCTGCACGATACTCAGTTGGACCATTACCCATGCCATCAAACTTAAAGCCTTCAAGAGCTTCCGAAACGCCACAAGGGTTAAAAGTGCCAGAGCGCTCACATGCATCAGCGTACAACAATGTTTGAACATATGTAGTATGAGCAGCCTGTGATGGTGGGAAGCCATATTTAGTACCAAACGACTTAACAAATGCTTTTGAACCTTCGTCTGATAATGACCAGTGCCAATTAGTTGAGCCAAAAATACCCTTAACGTTTTCACCCGCACCACGAGCCATCAAACGTGAATATAATGGCACAACAATTTCAAAGTTTTTACCATTAACGATTTTATCACGTAATCCAAACTGAACAGCAGATGTCAACGAGTTGATCATGTTTCCACCGTAGTGGTTCAGAACTAAGATATCTGCGCCAGAGTTCAATACTGGTGCAACATAAGACGAGAAGTCTGTTGTTGCTAATGGCGTTAATACATTATTGACAGTATTCCAGCCTTTGGCTTCAGTAGCAGCAGCAATTGATTCCTGCTGTGTCCAACCCCAAGTATAATCAGCTGTTAGGTGGTATGCATTACGATCTTTACCATAACGCGCTTCAAGCACTGGAGCCAAAGCTGCTGCAGACATGTAACCGTTAAAGAAGTGGCGGAAGCCATTTGCTTTTTTGTCTTTACCAGTAGTGTCATTTGAGTGCGTCAAGCCAGCCATAAATATAACGCCAGCTTCTTGGCATAGACCCTGAACCGCAATAGCAACACCAGAAGACGAACCACCAGTGATCATCACTGCGTTATCTTTTTCGATCATTGACTTAGCAGATGCACGAGCAGCGTCAGATTTAGTCTGAGTGTCACCAGTTACATATTCTACTTTCTTGCCAAGGATACCGTTCCCCGTAAGAGACTTTGACGAAAATGTATTCATCATTCCACCATCGCCACCACCATTTAGGTGCTCAACAGCTAATTTGTACGCACGCAACTCATCCGCACCCTCATCCGCATATGGACCAGATTGTGGAACGTTAAAGCCCAGAGTAACTGAGCCGCCTGTAGGTGCATTTGTATACGCAGCCAAAGGACTTGTAATAAAAGTAGGCATTGCCAAACCTGCACCAACTGTAGCACCGGTTTTAATTAGCCCACGTCTTGTAAAATTAGACATAGATTTCCTCCCTAGTTCTGCACGCCCGCTGCCTCCTCGCAACTTGCGCCAGTGTCATTTAGACAATTTATTTTAGCTGTAATTGTAATTTAAACAACAACTCATTGTTTCATAACAATTAATTTGTAAATCTTTTTAATAATTTACTTCTGTATTTGTAAATAAATTTACACTATAATTAATAAAACGTTTAATAGTAAGGTCTTGGATAATGGCTGGTGCACTCTTAGGAACCCGCATACGCGAAAATAGAAAAGCTCTCAGCCTTAATCAAAAAGATTTGGCAGCAATTGCAGGCGTTTCGGCTTCCTATCTCAACCTTATCGAACACAATCGAAGAGGAATCGCTGGTAAGACTTTAAATGCTATAGCTCGAGCATTGAACGTAAGTTCAGCTGAACTTTCTGAAGGCATGAACCAAGCACTAATCGATCGTGTAAAGACAGCTGCTGTTCGCAACACACAAATCAAAACAGAACATGATCGTATAGAAGAATTTTGCGCTCGATTTCCTGGTTTTGCTAGATTAATTGCCCGTCAAAGTGATCAAATTGATAGACGGGATGAAGAATTTACAATTTTATCTGACCAATTAAAGCATGATCCTTACTTTGCTGAAGCGATGCATTTATTGCTTTCCAACATTACTACAATTCGATCAACATCTGACATTTTGGCAACAAGCCCACAAATGCCAACCAAGACAGCTCAGCACTTTATTAATAACCTTGCACAAGAAGCTCGCAAGCTTTCTCAAACTGCTGAAGATATTTTTGATTATTTCGAACCAACTTCTGAACAGCAAATCACATCTTTAGATATTTCACCATATGAAGCCCTACTAGAAAAAAATAGGTATTATTTAAAAGATTTAGAGAGTGATAGTGTAACTATAGATCAAATTTTAATGCCTTTAGCGCTATCTACTGCTGAACACAGAGAAACAGAAAAGTCACTAAAATCTTATAAAAAAATGGCTGATAATCTGCCAATTCAACAATTTTTAATAGCTGCTAAAAACCATAATTTTGATGCTGTTGCACTTGCTCAATATTTTAATACTGACATATTATCTATTAGTTTTCGTATGGCTCACTTACCAATTAAAGCAGAAATACCTCAATTTGGCTTAATACAGTGTGATGCTTCTGGAGCAGTTTTATATCGCAAACAATTAAATTCATTTAGCTTGCCAAGATATGGCGGAGCCTGTCCATTATGGCCAGTTTACCGCAGCCTATCTCAACCGCTCCAACCAATCCGTGCTATGTTAGATATGCCAATGGGAGATCGATTTCATACGATCAGCTTTGCTTATCCTACTGAAGCTGCCCAGATTGGAATACCTGCACTTACAGAAGCAATTATGCTTTTCACTCCAGATTATGCAATGTTACCAAAAGTTGCACACGGGCAAACGCCACAATTAACCGTTGGATTACAATGCACGGTATGCTCAAGATTAGCATGCACAGCTCGTAGAGCATCATACTTACTCAGCAATAAATAAATAAATTGCGCTGCAATTGTTTTAGGTTAAGTTAAACAAGCGCAATCTAGGGGGAGGTATAGTGCAAAAAACTATAACGATAGTAGAAGATGAACCTTTCATCATAGAAGCATTAACTTTTCTCTTAGAGAGAGAAGGATACCTTGTAGAATCTGTTTCAGACGGTGCATTAGCAATTGATTTCATAATAAAAACTAGTCCAAATTTAGTTATATTAGATATCATGCTACCAAATGTAAGTGGTATGAAAATCTTAGAAGATATACGCGCCACGGCAAGTATATCAGGTTTACCAGTCTTAATGTTAACAGCAAAGGGCCAGAAAAAAGATCGTCAAGCTGCCGAAGATGCCGGCGCAAGTCAGTTTATGACTAAACCATTCGAAAACGCTGCACTAATAAAAAATGTTAAAGCGATGCTATTTTTATGAAAAATAACACAAGTACAAAACGCGATATTGATAGACGTAAACTGCGCAAAATTACTGAGTTATCTTTAGGAATTCCAATTATAGCTATTTGTTTGTTAGTTTCTCCATTGTTAAATGGTTTCACTAAAAGTGATGGACAAACAGAATTTGCATTTGTTATGATTTATATTTTTGGTGTGTGGGGTGCACTAATATTAATGGCATTTATAATGTCTCGATTATTATCAAATGGCGTGGACAAGAAATAATGTTAAGCTTTAATGTAATTGCAACAATATGCTTGATTTATGTTGGTACCCTCTTTGCTGTCGCAGGCTTAGCAGAACGCCGTGCACGTCAAGGCAGATTAGGTTTTTTACAATCCCCCTTAATTTATACACTATCAATCTCAGTATATTGCACAGCTTGGACATTTTATGGATCAGTTGGTTCTGCCGCATTAAACGGATTTGAATTTCTCGCCATTTACCTTGGACCAACAATTGTTTTTATCGGATGGTGGTGGTTTTTACGAAAATTAGTGCGTATTGGCCGCACACAACGTATTACATCAATTGCAGATTTAATATCGTCTCGCTACGGTAAAAGTAATACACTTGGCGTGATAGTAACTTTGTTAGCAATTTTTGGATCCACTCCCTACATTGCACTCCAACTACAATCTCTAACCTTAAGCTTTACTGTGTTTACTGAAGGCTCAAGCAGTGAAGCTAGCCCCACAATCACTGCTTTATTTATTGCTGCTGGACTTGCTCTATTTACTATCCTGTTTGGTACTCGCAATTTGGATGCAAATGAAAGACACCATGGAGTTGTTACTGCGATTGCATTAGAAGCCATTGTTAAATTAATTGCATTAATATCTGTTGGTATTTTTGTAGTTTGGGGTGTTACTGGAGGACTATCAAATACTTTAGCATTAATGGAAACACGCCTGCCATTAGCAGAAGGAATTTTCGCGCCACGTTGGGTTACATTAACTTTCTTATCAGCCACTGCAATAATTTGTTTGCCGCGCATGTTTCAAGTAATTGTTGTTGAAAATAGTGCCGAAAAGCATTTAGCTACTGCAAGCTGGGTCTTCCCACTTTACCTTTTGCTAATGTGTATATTTGTCATGCCAATCGCAGCAACTGGATTAAATATTCTCCCAAAAGGCGCTAATCCTGACCTCTTTGTTTTAACAATTCCCTTAGCAGAAAATCGTATAACTTTAGCCGCTTTAGCTTTTTTAGGGGGGTTCTCATCTGCTACTTCAATGGTGATTGTTGCAGCCATAGCTCTCTCGACAATGGCATCTAATCATATAGTTTTACCCTTGTGGCTTTACGCAGTTCAAAAGAGAAATCCTGAAAGTGATGATGTCAGAACCGTGCTAATCCGCTCTAGGCGTATCAGCATTGCTTGTATAATTGGGTTTGGGTATCTTTACTTTATTCTCACTGGAGGCACCTCTGCACTTGCTTCCATAGGTTTAATTGCATTTCTAGGCGTGTCACAGGTATTGCCAGCATTAATCGGTGCATTATTTTGGCGAAATGCTACACGAAAAGGTGCTATTTGGAGCATCTCAACAGGATTTTTGATATGGGCTTATACGTCTTTTTTACCAAGTTTTGGTGGTGATTTTATCCTAAGCCAAAATGTCCTCCAAAATGGACCATATAATATTTCCTTTTTACGGCCCCAAGCATTATTTGGGATAACTATTATTGATCCACTGACACACGCAGTTTTTTGGTCAATTTTTTTAAATACTATAGTTTTTGTTTTTGTTTCTTTAATAACGAATCCGTCCCCACTAGAAAGATTACAAGCTCAAAAGTTTATTAATGTTTATGGTCAAAATTCTAACCTTAGATCAGTTGGTGAGGGCGTGACACCTGATGATTTGTTTCTGCTTGCGCAACGTATTCTTGGGCGTGACGATGCCAGACTTTTATTCACACAGTTTTCCAAAAAACAGGGAAGGCAAGGTTTGCCCGAAATTAACATCGAGTTAATGGAAACATTAGAACGTAAATTTGCAGGATCAGTTGGCGCAGCGACAGCCCACTCAATGATAACTCAGGCGGTTGGCAATCAATCTATTACAGTTGAGGATTTAATCGCAGTTGCAGATGAGACAGTGCAAGGAATCGAATACTCAACTCGGTTAGAAGAGCAGTCCAAAGAGCTAACCAAATCGGCAGCCGAACTCCGTATTGTGAATAATAAATTAACTAAACTAAGCACACAAAAAGATGACTTTTTAAGCCAAGTAAGTCACGAGCTGCGTACGCCAATGACATCTATTAGGTCCTTTTCAGAGATCTTACAATCAGACAGAATATTAAATAAAAAACAACTCCAGTATTTTTCGACTATTATCAACGATGAAAGTCAGCGCTTAACTCGATTACTCGACGAAATTTTAGATCTGAGTTTTTTGGAAAGTGGTCAAGTAAAACTAAACCTATCAAACGCAAACTTAAGTACAGTTTTGCAGACTGCACTTCAATCAACACAACAGGCTGTATTCAATGCAAATGCAAAGATTAATGTAAACATTGATTGGATTGAAAATACTCTTAACACTGATGTAGATCGTCTCTCACAAGTATTTATTAATCTAATAACCAATGCCGTAAAATATAATAATAAAGAGCATCCAGAATTACAAATTAGTGGCAAAAAGACAAATGGCAATTTAAATGTTATGTTTCATGATAATGGGCCTGGTATACCAAAGTCAGAGCAGCCTATAATATTTGAAAAATTCACGAAACTATCAAATGCAACAACTACTAGTGGAGTTGGTCTTGGCCTTGCAATCAGTCAGGAAATTATGAAAAATCTTGGGGGGTCACTTACATGCTTAGATAGTGAAGACGGGGCTAAATTTTTAGTTACAATGCCAATAGCTTAAAGTCTAAATATAAACAGACTGCATGCTCATTAATACACACTAAGCTAAATATTAAAAATGATGGATAAATTATTAAAACCTTTTTAAATAAAACTAATTAATTAATAGCAAATTTATTGCCATTTCAAAACATTGTATTAAACTTAACAACATGGATCAAATTTACTTTTTAATATTTTTGTCAGTAACATTTTTAGCTGCGGGAACTATTAAGGGTTTAGCTGGATTAGGATTACCAACCGCAGCACTAGGCATCATGACGCTTACAACTGCTCCACGTACTGCAATTGCACTACTAATATTTCCATTGATATTTTCTAATGCATGGCAAGTGTATAGATCTGGAGCAATACGATCGACATTTAAACAGTATATGCCGTTCATCTTAATATTGATTACGTTTGTGTGGCTCACAGTAAATGCCTCAAATGCAGTCAGTGACAAAGCTTTATTAGGATTTATGGGATTTTCTATTTTATTATTTGTCACTGTAAACATGTTAAAAAATACACCCTTTATTCCAGAAAATTACGATAAAAAAGCACAAATTATTTTAGGACTTTTTGCGGGTATCATGGGTGGACTAACATCTGTTTGGGCGCCACCTTTAGCTATATATTTAACTGCACGGCGTGTTCCAAAAGAAGAGTTCATACGTGTAAGTGGCCTAATATTTTTTCTTGGCACTTTACCTTTAGTAATTGGATATATTCGTCAAGGATATATGACACCACAATTAACATTGCTATCAACCTACTTGTTAATTCCAACATTTATAGGCTTTTGGGTCGGTGAGAAAATTCGTAGCAAAATGTCAGAAATAATATTTCGTAAATTTCTTTTATGGCTCTTTTTTATTGTGGGCTTAAATTTAATTCGTCGTGCTTATTTTTCATAATCAAACTTTAAAGTTAAATGCTGACACACTACTTTCAGTTTCGTCAAACATCAAAGGTCTAGCAATAGGAGGCTCTGCGCGTTGCGCACAATGCGGTCGCTCACATAACCGACAATTTTGGCCAACATCGGCACGATCAACGGCACCTCCCTGCACATATACCATATCGGTAATAAATTCTGCTTCACATGCCAACATAATGGCGGTTTGCCGCATACTTTCGCCATAAGCACCACCACTTTGCTTTGTGGATCGATTAATTGTAAAATAAGCTTTCCCATCAGATGTTTCAGCAATCTGAGTTAATAACTGCTGTGGAAGGGAAACTGCTTTAAAAATAGATAGCTTAGGACATTGGCCACCAAACTTATCCTTAGGATATCCTTTTGAACCAAGACGGCGCACCATATTTCCTGCTTGGTCGACCTCTTGGAGAAAAAATGGAACACCTTCCATTTGGGACCTACCTAATGACGTCATACGTACCGCTACTTCCCAAAATGATACATCAAATCGCTTTGCAAGTGCCTCTACATCGTATTTCATTCGCTGCGATGTTTGATAAAATTGTTTATAAGGAAGCAATAAAGCAAGAGCAGCATAGTTTGTTAGCTCAACAATACCCGCTTTAACGGCCTCAGGTGATTTAAGATTTAAACGTAAAACTGCATTATCAATTTCTTCAGTTAACTCTTTGTGTACTAGGTAACGAGCTAATTCAGTAACACGCCCATAAGCATTAAGGCGATCTGAGATAAATAGACGCTTAGAATGTTTATCAAATCGGCGTACCCATTCCGGCATAATATTAATTGGTAAAGTTTGCACTGTTATTCGATGTTTGAGCAGAAGCCTATCTTGAAGTGCCGCAAATAACCCACGAGTAAGATCTAATTCTGAGGCCAAAATTTCAGATGCACGATCTAACTTATCATAATAGTTTGCTCGAGATTCCATAGCATTTTTAACCAAATCAGTCGATAAAGCAGTTTGGCTAATATCTTGCCCTCGAGACATTTCTACATTTAACTCTGACAATCGAAGTAGTGCCTGTCGATACCCTTCATAAAGCTTCTTTATCCCACTTGCTACGTTTGGAGCAACATCTGCAACTTCAAATAACTCTTCATATCCAGGTAATTCACCTTGTAATAATGTATCTGAAAAAATTTCTTTAAGTGCAGTAACTGTACCATCTGCATCTCCCTCTAAATCATCAGGGGAAATATTATAAATTTTAAAAAATTTTAAGATTAACTGTACAGTAAGTGGGCGCTGATTACGCTCAATCAAATTAAGATAACTTGGCGAAATATTTAAGCCATGTGCCATTGCAGTTTGGCTTAAACCAATACTATTTCGTATTTTTTTTACTCGAGGTCCCGCAAAAATCTTTTGATCATTCATTTACAAACTTTACAATTTTACAATTTTATTATTACAAACTTTTACAATATTACTTCATAATTACAAGTAAAACATATTTTAATATGGAAATTATTAGTAAATTAGGTCAAATATTTTTTAATTAAGTTTTTTATGATATATATTTTAAATTTTTTTATTATAATATTTGTTAATATTTTACAAAGGAAGCAATAATGCCGTA
>CAJWNQ010000016.1 GCA_913043905.1 uncultured Paracoccaceae bacterium
GGCTCAGGCTCAGGCTCAGGCTCAGGCTCAGGCTCAGGCTCAGGCTCAGGCTCAGATAATATTTCAGGTTGATATTTTCGAGCAATACTATTTTCAACTTCAATTATTATTTCTGCTTCATCAGTACTGCCATCTTCAACAATAGAATCTATTCCTTCTTCAATTTTTGAAGAAGATTTAAATAGTTTTGATTTAAGTTTTTTAAAGAAAGACATGGCTTTGCCTATTTATTTGTGCCTGTGTAACGTTATTTTACAACAAGGAAAAGAACGCAATATGTGGCCTCAACACAAAAAAGCCACAAAGAGTGAAATTATCAAAATATATGATTAAATATTAAGATCTATATTTCATCACTAAAATGTTTAATAACCATTCTTATGGGGTTTGGCGCAGCCTGACCTAAGCCACAAATAGAAGCGTCAACCATTGCAACAGATAATTCTTCTAGAAGGCCTTGGTCCCATTTGTCTTCACTCATCAACTTAACTGCTTTTTCACATCCAACACGACATGGTGTACACTGGCCACAGCTTTCATCTTCAAAAAACCTTAACATATTTAATGCAGCCGCTTTTGCACTGTCTTGATCTGATAAAATGACCACTGCAGCAGATCCTATAAATGTGCCATATTCTTGCAAAGTATCAAAATCTAATGGAATTTCACCCATAGATGCAGGGAGCAAGCCTGAAGAAGGCCCACCAGGTTGATATGCCTTAAACTTATGGCCTTCTAACATGCCACCAGAATAGTCTTCAATTAATTCACGAACAGTAGTTCCCGCAGGCGCCAGTTTGACACCAGGATTACATACACGTCCAGAAACTGAGTAGCTTCTTAGACCTTTACGGCCATTTACACCATGAGCTCCAAATACATCTGGGCCACCACGTACAATTTTTGCAATCCAATAAAGCGTTTCTACATTATGAACTAATGTAGGTCTATTAAAAATCCCAACACTAGCTACAAACGGAGGACGATGACGTGGCAGGCCTTTTTTACCTTCAATACTTTCAATCATTGCACTTTCTTCACCACAGATATAGGCGCCAGCACCCCGACGAAGTTCAATAAATCCAGTATCAATAATTCTAGATTTTTCTAAATTATTTATTTCTCTACGTAAAATTTCTAATACTGCAGGATATTCATCACGCATATAAATATAACATTTTTCTGCTTCAACAGCCCAAGCGGCAATCAACATGCCTTCAAAAAAAACATGTGGCTCACGTTCCAGGTAATATCGATCTTTAAATGTACCTGGCTCACCTTCATCTCCATTAACCGCCAAGTAGCGAATACCCTCATTCATCCTTACAAATGACCATTTCTTACCAGAAGGGAAGCCAGCCCCGCCCAATCCACGCAATCCACTATCCAATACTTCATCTTGAACCTGGTCTGGCGTCTTAGATCCAGAGCGTAAAGCTTGAAGCTCTCTATAACCACCATCACATAGATAAACGTCTAAAGTTTCATAGTCTGGAATTATTGCATGAATATTATTTGTACTTATTGCATCAGAAACTTTAACATCATCAGCATAATCTATATGGTTATGGCCAATCTCTAAGGTAGGTGCCATATCACATCGCCCCATACAAGGAGCCCGCAATACTCGAACTTTGCCACCACCATTATATTTAGCTCCAAGTTTGCGTAATAAATCTTGAGCACCAGCTAATTCACAAGATAAACTATCACAGACACGGATTGTCAGACTTGGGGGAACATCTTCACCTTCTTTGATTATGTCAAAATGGGCATAGAAACTTGCAACTTCATAAACCTCAGTTTGTGAAAGACGTAACTCTTCTGCCAATGCAGCTAAATGCTGAGTAGATAAATGATTAAACTTATCTTGAACCAGATGTAGAAATTCAATTAATAAATCTGCACGACGTTCACGATCGCCTAATAGGTTTTTTATATCTAATAATGCTTCTTCAGTTACTTGGCGACCCTTGGGTGTTTTACGCCCCTTGCCTTTACCTGATTTCCATACACCATTTGTTTTTTTGTCTGAAGTCATCACGTGTGCCTTAAAAATTTATTTTACCCTAACCTTGACAACAACTAATTTGAGTAGAAAAAGCGACTTCTAAGTCGTAAAATTCGTAATTAGTATATTTTAAAGCTATATATTATCTTTTAAAAATTTTCATTTCTAATCTTATTATTGAATCTTTATGAAAGCAAAAATGCATCTAAACCTTTAACTTGCCATCTTTAAATTCAATTTCCAATTCTTGCTTAGTTTTAGCTGATTTTGCGGAAACAACCAACTGCCCATCTTGATCACGGACAACCGCATAGCCTCTTCTCAAAGTTGCTTGATAACCTAATGTTTGCAGAATGCGCTCCAAGCCGTCCAATTTACCCTTCACCCTATCCGTCGATGTCTTTATATTAGTATTTAGATTTTTAAATAATCGTTCGAGAATTTGATTTTTTTGCAGAACTTGTCCAATTAAAGCTTGTGGCCTTAGTCCAGCACTATTTTGCACCAATTCAGCTCGCTTATTATCCACAGCCGCTCTTAATGCCCTAGGTAAGCGTTCCGAAAACATATCTAAACGCTGGCCTTGCATGGCTACTAATTCAGTAGGAATTGGCAATCCCCGACTAAGATCTTTTAACCGCTGGCGTTTAAACTCAATACTTGTTGATAACGACCTTAACCGCCTTTCATCCATCGATGAAAGCCAACTCATTAAATCAGCACGCACCGGCACAGCGTGTTCAGCTGCTGCAGTCGGTGTTGGAGCGCGTAGATCTGCAGCATAGTCAATTAATGTAGTATCAGTTTCATGTCCAACTGCGGATATTAAGGGTATATTACTGGCAACTGTAGCCCTTACAACAATTTCCTCATTGAAGCCCCAAAGATCCTCGATGGATCCACCACCACGTGCAACTATAATTAAGTCAGGACGCGGCATAGCACCACCTGGTGTAAAGCTATTAAAACCGTCTATTGCCTTAGCAACATCTTGGGCGCATTTCTCACCTTGAACAGCAACAGGCCAGATTATTACTTTACGAGGAAATCTATCACTTAGACGATGTAAAATATCTCTAATAACTGCACCAGATGAAGAGGTAATAACCCCAATAATTTCAGGTAAATATGGAATGTCACGCTTAAGGCTAGCGTCAAAGAGGCCCTCTGCTTCCAAAGCTTTTTTTCGCTTTTCCAATTGCGCCATTAAGGCACCAACACCTGCCACTGACATCTCAGAAACAATCATCTGATACCGTGATTGTCCTGCAAAAGTTGTTATTTTTCCAGTGGCAACAACCTCTAAACCCTCTTCAGGTTGAGCAGCTAACTTTAAAGCCTGCCCCTTCCAAGTAACTGATGCAATTACTGATTTATCATCCTTAAGGTCAAAATATAAATGACCCGATGCCGGTCGTGAGACACGGCCAACTTCTCCACGAATACGGACATGGGAAAATTCGCCTTCTATCATTCTTTTCAAAACACCTGACAATTCAGACACAGTAAATTCTGGCGCATTTTCACCTTCATTTGGACTATCAATCAAATCAGACATAACCGTATCCTCTATTGGCTTTTCATTTTGAAAATACTAGAACCAACGCCACAAAAGGCCAAGGGAATTGTAATTAAATGAACATACTTATTTTAGGCTCAGGCGGACGTGAACACTCTTTAGCATGGGCCACTAATCAAAATCCAAAATGCGATACTTTATATTGTGCTCCAGGAAATGCTGGAATTGCTGCAATTGCTACATGTGTTGAATTAGACATTGAAAATGGTTCAGACGTTATTGCCTTCTGTACAAGCCATGAAATTGAATTTGTAATTATAGGCCCAGAGTCTCCACTTGCTATGGGCGTAGCAGATGATTTGCGAGAGGCTAATATCCTAACATTTGGTCCATCGGCAGCAGCTGCCCAACTCGAAGCGTCAAAAGCTTTTACAAAAGAAATTTGTGATGCATCAAATGCGCCTACCGCTAAATATGCTCGATTCACAGAATTAGATTTAGCTATAAACTATGTAACAAATCAAGGCGCCCCTATTGTAGTAAAAGCTGACGGTCTGGCTGCCGGTAAAGGGGTAATAGTTGCAATGACAGTGGATGAGGCAATAGATGGTTTACACGATATTTTTGGTGGTGCGTTCGGTGCCGCTGGAACTGAAGTTGTCATTGAAGAATTTATGGAAGGTGAAGAAGCCAGCTTCTTTGTTTTATCTGATGGAAAAAACATACTGCCGATTGGCACAGCACAAGACCATAAACGAGCGTATGATAATGACCAAGGTCCAAATACCGGTGGAATGGGTGCATATTCTCCTGCACCCATAATGACAAATGAAGTAACCTCAAAAGCCCTCAAAGAGATAGTTCAGCCTACTATAGATGAAATGGCGCTTCGGGGCACTCCATATCAAGGGGTCTTGTACGCTGGATTTATGATTAAAGATGGAAATCCTCGTTTAGTTGAGTATAACGTTCGGTTTGGCGATCCTGAGTGTCAGGTATTAATGATGAGATTAGGTGCGCAAGCCCTAGATGCTTTGCTTGCATGCGCTAGGGGCGAACTTGATACAATACGTCTAAACTGGGCTGAAGATCACGCCTTAACTATTGTTTATGCCGCTAAAGGCTATCCGTCTACATATAAAAAAGGAACACAAATAAAAGGTTTAGACCTCATCAATCAATCAAGCCAAGTCCAAGTTTTCCATGCAGGCACTGAACTGGATACTACAAAAGTTAGAACTACGGGCGGTAGGGTTTTGAGCATTACAGCAAGAGGGGCTAGTCTCAAAGAAGCGCGTAACAAAGCTTATGAAACAATTGAGAAAATAGAGTGGGAAGATGGGTTCTATCGTAACGACATTGGATGGCGTGCACTTTAAATTTTATCTATTTTATCAATAAATATTAGATTTGTTTTTCCGGCATCCTAACAACTAATCCATCGAGTTCGTTTGTTACTTTTACTTGGCAAGTTAAACGTGATAATTCGCTTGGTTCATATGCGAAATCCAACATATCCTCTTCCATTGCATCTTTAGCTGGCAGTTTATCTGACCAGGCCGTGTCCACATACACATGGCATGTTGAGCAAGCGCATGCGCCTCCGCAATCAGCCTCAATACCAGGAATATTATTATCACGCGCAGCCTCCATGACAGTTAAGCCATTGGAAACATCCACTTCATGCTGAGTTCCATTATGTTCAATGAATGTAATCTTGGCCATTCGAGCCTCCAAATTTATATTTTAGCCTGTCTAAGCAGAGAGTTTCAGGATTACCAGAATTTTTTGTAGACTTAGTATTTTGCGGTTACCTAATATAATAAAAGATCAATTAATTTTAAGCAGCTTTTTTAAAACTGTATTTTTGAAAATAATTGATTAAGCACTACTCTCTTGTAAGACAATTTAAAGTTATGGTTAATATTTTTGTTTAAATCTAAAAGTTTTAGGCGTAAAACCCTCAATCGTTTTTCGGGGTTTTATATAAAATTAATTAATCATTTAATGACAAACCTACAAATCGTGATTTATCACCTTTTGCAACTAATAATAATATAGACTTACGCCCCACTTTTATTGCTTCTTTAAATATACTAGTTATATCCTCTAGGGAAATCACTTTCACCTGCCCCGCTTCAATGATCAAATCTCCTGCCCTGATACCTTTTTCAAAAGCGTCTGAAGTTTCATCAACAGCAAAAACAGCAACACCAGTAGCCTCGTCAGAAAGATTTAATTTTGCACGAACTTCTTCTGTCAAAGCGATTAATTTCATACCCATTTCTTCTGCTTCTTTAATTTTTTTAGGAACTTCAACTTCCGGAATTACAGCTACTTTTTCGGCAACTTCACGTTGTCCTAATGTAACCTTAATAGTTTGGGTCTTACCATTGCGATATATTATTACACGAACAACTTTTCCTACATCAGCATTCCCAACGGCACCAACCAAGCCACGGGTATCTTCAACCTTAACTCCATCAAATGATATTATAACATCACCAGTAATAATCCCAGCATCAGCTCCAGGCCCTGCAGGAACGCCACTAACCATTGCCCCAGCAGCAGTTTTCAGGCCAAGCGCTTCTGCCATATCAGCATCAATATCTTGTATTTGCACACCAAGCCATCCACGCCGCGTTTCACCAAACTCTTGTAATTGTTTAACGACCCTGCTCACAACTTTTGAGGACATAGAAAAACCTAGTCCTATGGACCCACCATTTGGAGAAATGATAGCTGTATTAACACCAATAACTTCGCCGTTCATATTAAATAAAGGCCCACCAGAATTACCACGATTAATTGCAGCATCTGTTTGGATAAAATCATCATATGGTCCAGAACGTAAAGTCCGGTTGCGTGCAGAAATAATACCCGCAGAAACAGAAAATCCCTGACCTAATGGATTACCGATTGCCATAACCCAATCTCCAACACGATCAATATCACTATCACCAAAACCAACGAATGGCAGAGGTACAGTAGCTTCAACTTTTAATAATGCTATATCTGTCTTTGGATCACGGCCCATTAATTTAGCAACTAATTTGTTACCATCAAAAAACTCTATGACAATTTCATCCGCTTTATCTATTACATGGTTATTCGTAACTATATAGCCATCAGCAGAAATTATAAAACCAGAACCCAAAGCGCTACTTTTACGCTGGCGGGATTTTCCTCCAGGGCCATTATTAAAGAAATCTTTAAATAAATCTTCAAAAGGACTTCCTTTAGGGATTTGTGGCATAGGTTGATTTACAGCACCTTCTATAGTTGTTGTCGTAGTTATATTTACTACAGAAGGTGATAGTTTCTCTGCTAAATCAGCAAAACTTTCTGGAGCACCACGTGCATGGCCAGCTATCGCTTGCGCCAACAGCAGTACAATCGTCACGAATGTAGAAATGGTCATGGATCTTACATGTTGTGTAAATACTATTTTAGAAATTGCGATTGGTTTCACGAGTGATTTCTCCTTAGAAAAATATTATGATTACTGACGAATAAGTTTAGGTATTATTAACGTTTTTTTTTCATAGCAATACAAGTAAGATAAAATTGATATTCGTCAAATCAATGTGATTAAATGTCACTTAATTTTTTAGATATTGATAAGCAGCCTTAATCTACATAATTTTAACAAACCAGATTATAGCAAGTCCAATGCTAACAAATATTATTCCTAAAATACGGCGATGGTCATGTGTCATAGATTCTAAAAATCGAACCAAGTCCTCAAAACGTGAAGGGGCCAGTACAAGTACCAGCCCCTCTATAACGGCCACAAGGCCAAGTGCAGTTAAAAAGTCGTTCACTTTATAGTGTCAGACTTTAAGTAGTCAAAAAACTCACTATCTGGAGAAATAACCATAGTCGAGTTACTACCACTCAATGACTTTTCATAAGCAGTCAACGAACGATAAAATGCGAAAAATTCTGGATCACGCCCAAAAGCTTCCGCAAATATAGCATTACGTTTTCCATCGGCTACACCACGAATAATATCTGCATCTTTCTGAGCCGCAGACGTTGTCTCCACAACAGTACGATCTGCAGATGCACGAACTCGTTGTGCAGCTTCGTTACCCCGTGCAATCTCATCTGCTGCTTCGCGTTCGCGCTCAGCCCGCATTCGTCCGAATGTTGCTTCTAGATTTTGCTCAGGTAAATCAGCACGTTTAATACGAACATCTACGACTTCAACACCCAAAACTGATGCCTGACCGATAACAGCGTCTCGAATTTCTGCCATTAATGCCGCGCGATCAGTTGAAAGTATTTCGTTTGAAGTAACACGACCCAAAACAGATCGCATACCATCATTCATAATACCATCTAATTTTTGTGTGGCAGAACGTTGGCCCCCAGACCCTACCGCACGTCGAAACTGAACTGGATCTTCAATACGCCACAAGGCAAATCCATCAACAACTAAACGTCGATCATCCAGTGGAGTAAATTCGTCTGGTTGAACATCTAATGGCAAAATACGGTCTTCATACTTTACTACTTCATGTAAAAATGGAACTTTAAAATTTAAGCCAGGCTCTTCAATAACAGCCGTTACTTCACCAAACCATAAACGCAACGCTTTTTCACGTTCATCAACAACGTATATTGATGATAATGCAAGGAAACCTATTATGGCTAAAATGGGCAAGAAAAAAGTAGGAATACGGTTCATTAGTTGCCTCCAGTCTTTTGTTTGGTCAATTCATTTAACGGCAGATAAGGCACTACGCCTTGTCCAGTACTATTTTCATCAATGATGACTTTATTCACATTACTATAAACTTTTTCTATAGTCTCTAGATATAAACGTTTACGAGTTACTTCTGGTGCTTTTGCATATTCGTTATAAACAGCTACGAAGCGTGATGCTTCACCCTCAGCTTCGTTAATAGTTTGTGCACGATAACCTTCAGCCTGCTCCATCAATTGAGCCGCTTTACCACGGGCTTCAGCCACAACTCGATTGGAATAAGCATCTGCTTGTTTTTCTAAAGTGTCTCGAGTTTGTTCAGCAGCCTGAACTTCACGGAAAGCATCAATAACTTCACGTGGTGGGTTAGCACCCAACAAGTTCACACGAATAATATTAATACCAGAACCAGAGATATTGCCGCTTCTATCTGTACCATATGTATCCAATGTATCTTGAATTAGTTTCTTCAACTCAATTGTAATTGCACCACGATCTTTATTCAAAATGGGAGATAAGTTACTGCGGGCAATAATTTCACGCATTGCAGATTCTGATACAGCACGAATTGTCTCTTTAGGGTCTTGTAAGTTAAATAAGAACTGTTGCGCATCTGTGATATTCCAAACAACTTGGAAATCAATATCAACAATATTTTCGTCACCTGTAAGCATTAAGCCTTCATCAGCTCTAGCACCTCGACCCACACCAATATCTTCAGAGTTTTCTCTTGTAACTGGCAAGATTGTTTTTGTGACAACTGGCCATGGGGCAAAATTAAGACCTTCATTTCCTGTTTTGTAATATTCACCAAAAAACAACTCGACTGACTGCTCAGAGGTATCGACTCTATAAAAACTATTAAAAACCCATATGCCAAATATGGCAATGAGGATTAGCCCGAAACCACCAAACCCAATACCAGATCCACCACCATTGGGTGAGGCATTTTTATTATCACCACCTTTGCCACCCATTAAAATACGTAATTGCTCTTGGCCTTTACGCACCAAATCATCTAAATCGGGGCCTTGACCACCGCTTGAAGGTGGACGATCACCGCCACCACCATTATTTCCAGAACCGCGATTGCCGCCGCCGTTGCCCCAAGGGCCTCCTGTGCCATTACCAGCCATATATTCAAATTCCTCCTAAGAATTTGTGTTTTACAGAATATTATTTGACACTTTTTGTCAAAACTTCAAGCCTGTAAATTGCTTTGAATTATAAATAGGAAGTAAAACATTATTTCCCAGTTTGTTCAAATATGATTTTTCTTATTATCTTTTACATAAAAATTAAATCATACCTATCTTGTTGGTGCGCTCATTGTAACTAATTCTTCAGCCGCCGTAGGGTGAATTGCCATTGTACGATCAAAGTCTTCTTTTGTTGCTCCCATCTTGAGAGCAACACCAGCCAACTGGATCATTTCAGCAGCTGCATGGCCCACTATATGACACCCTAATACCCTACGAGATGCCTTTGACACAATCATTTTCATTAACATTCGTTCATTTCGACCAGCTAAAATCACCTTCATTGGGCGAAAAATAGCTGAATACACTTCTATTTCCTCCAAATCTCTCGCCACTTCCTCAGATAGCCCAACCGTTCCTATTTCAGGTTGAGTAAATACAGCCGTTGGAATTAAGTCATGATCTGGGCTGGTTGGATTATCTTTATATACTGTTTCTATAAATGCCGTAGCCTCAACAATTGCAACTGGCGTCAACTGGACGCGGTTTGTAACGTCTCCAATGGCATAAATATTGTTTATATTTGTTCTAGAAAACTCATCAACAATGATTTCGCCTCCAAGGCCTTTTTTAATACCTACAGCATCTAAACCCAAATTTTGAGTACTTGGAATGCGCCCTGTGGCAAACAAAACTTGATCTACAATAAATTCATTATTCAGGTTATCTTTAACAAGCAACCCTGTTTCAACCTTTGCGATACTTTTAATGTCCTTGCCTACATGCAAATCAACACCCTTTTCGCGCATTTCTTCGGCGACGAAGTTTTGTACTTCTACATCAAAGCCACGTAAGATTTGTTCACCACGGTAAAATTGTAGAGTTTTTGTTCCCATGCCATTTAAAATGCAAGAAAATTCACAAGCGATGTACCCCCCTCCAATTACGAGAACACGATTGGGCTGTTTTGGAAGGTTTAAAACCTCGTTTGATGAAATTGCGTATTCACTTCCCAAAATATTTGGAACAAACGGATGCCCACCAGTTGCAATAAGAATATGCTTTGATGTAAATTTTTTACCGTTTGAAAGTTCAACAGTATTACGATCTTTTAAAACGGCACGAGCACGAAAATGTGTAACTTTATTATTTGTTAAAATATTTTCATAAATACTTTCAAGTCGATCAATCTCTTTATCTTTTGACTTCATAAAAGCTGCCCAGTCGAATGAACATTCACCAATGGTCCAACCATAACCAGCCGCATCTTTAAATATTTCAGAAAATTCAGACGCATACACCATTAGTTTTTTTGGCACACACCCTCTGATTACGCATGTACCACCATATCGATATTCTTCAGCCAAGCCTACTTTCTGACCATTTTGCGCAGCCAAACGCCCAGCGCGAACTCCTCCCGAGCCAGCTCCAATTACAAAAAGGTCAAAATCATACTTCATTTTTATTTCCTTTTAAAAAATCAGAAAAAATTGACATATCATAGTACGTTTCCACCCAGTTGAGACTATCGTCTGATTTAATTAAAGCCCTCCAATTGTAATCCCCCATTATAATTGAATTAGTCATGTCCAAAAACAAACCAGTCTCCACAACACCGGCAATATTTAACAATGCCGTTGATAATGCTCTAGGGTTACCAATACGATCTAATTGAAGATCTAAGATATAATGACCTTCATCAGTTTCAACAGGGGATTTACCACCTCTACGGGTTACAATTCTCCCATCTACATCTTGGCCAGCTAAAGTATGTTCAACTAAGCGCTGAGTAGTCGCACTGCCAAACTTAACAATCTCAATAGGAAGTGCAAAAGCGCCAAGATGTTTAACTTGTTTTGAAGCATCCGTAATTATTATTAATTGATCTGCTGCTGTTTCTACTATTTTTTCTTGAAGTAGTGCAGCTCCACCACCTTTGATCAAATTAAAGTTTTGATCAAATTCATCAGCGCCATCAATAGCTAAATCTAATTGACCCAATTCATCTATATTATTAATTTTTATTCCTAAACTCTCTGCTAACTGTGTCGTTGCGGATGATGTAGCACACGCATCAAACTTTAAACCATTTTCACGCACCTCATAAGCCAACAACTTTACTAGCCAAGCTGCGGTTGAGCCAGTTCCTAAACCTAATTTCATGTCTGGTTTAACAAAATCTAGCGCCCGTCGAGCAGATGTTAATTTTCCGATTTCAGCAGGAGCTAAGTCAAGTTTCATTAAAAAATACCTTTTGAGAAAGATTCTCCAATACCATACTTTTTTTACAAACCCTCTGCACGTAGAAAGGTTCAAATATGTCTAAAATCGCCAAAATATGACGTCTTCTTGAACCCATTCTACCCAAATTCATATAGGGTGACAAAAATAATAGGATTCTATGTATGTTTCTTTCGATATTTGACATTTTTAAGATCGGCGTAGGCCCCTCAAGTTCTCACACGATGGGGCCAATGGTAGCTGCTAGTCGTTTTTTGGATCAACTGATAAAATTTGAAATAAAAGCAGAAAGCTTAAGTGCATCGCTGCATGGCTCCCTAGCATTTACTGGCAAAGGTCATCACACAGATTATGCGACCATCATGGGTTTAGTAGGATTTAAACCTGATACTTTTGACGCAAACAAAGCCCAAGCGGCACTTGAAGAAATTAATTTATCCGGAAAAATACAACCAAGAGGACACCCAGTATACTTATTTAACCCTAAAACTGCTGTTCGCTTTGACTTTGACAAAACTTTAGATGGCCATCCAAACGGAATGATTTTTTATGCATATAACTCAATTGGGACGATAGTTTTTCAAGAAACATATTATTCAGTTGGTGGTGGTTTTGTCAAAACTGCAGCTGAATTAGCCTCAGATACCCCAATTGCAGTTCAGGGAAATCTAATTCCCTTTCCTTTCAAAAATGCAGAGGAAATGCTTATGATGTGCGCTAAAAGTGGCAAATCAATTGCACAAATAAAATTAGATAACGAACTAGCAAACATCTCGAAGTTAGAGCTTTCTAAAGGTATTAACAAAATTTGGGACGTTATGAATAATTGTATTGAGGAAGGTCTAAAAAAAGATGGCATATTACCAGGTGGTTTGTTTGTAAGGCGCAGGGCCAAAGGCATCCATGAATCACTTCGTAGAGAACAAAGCCGCAATATAGCGCCTCCTCATATCATAAATGATTGGATGTCTTGTTATGCAATGGCAGTAAATGAACAAAACGCAGCTGGTGCACAAGTAGTAACAGCCCCAACAAATGGTGCCGCTGGAGTAATACCAGCCACACTGAGATATTATCTTGATCACGTGCCCGCAGCATCAATATCTAAGATACCAGATTTTCTATTAACTGCCGCTGCAATTGGAGGTTTAATAAAGACAAATGCTTCAATTTCAGGTGCAGAAGTTGGGTGCCAAGGCGAAGTAGGCTCCGCAGCAGCAATGGCCGCTGCAGGTTTGTGTGCTGTTTTAGGCGGTACAGCTGAGCAGACTGAAAATGCTGCTGAAATTGCCCTAGAACACCACCTAGGTATGACTTGCGATCCTATTAAAGGATTAGTTCAGGCACCATGTATTGAGCGTAATGGCTTGGGGGCAATTAAAGCTGTTTCGGCAGCCTCATTATCATTACGGGGAGACGGTAAACATTTAGTTTCATTAGATGCTTGCATTGAAACTATGCGCCAAACAGGATTAGACATGAATTCGAAATATAAAGAAACTTCACTTGGTGGTTTAGCAGTTAATTTACCAGAGTGTTAATCAGGCCACTGATTTATAACTTCAGGCAACACGGCATTGGGAAATATAACTAAAGCTATTCCCCTTTTAATCCAAACTTCAACTTTATTTTCAATAGTTTCATTGGATGTGGATACCGTACCATATGGGGCCATATTTATTCCATCAACATTCCACTTTAGTCCAACCGAGCACGCAGAAGTAGGTGACATTGGAAATAAAGAAAACCTTGTATTCAGGGGTAAAGTTAACGTCAGGTGCCTTGGGCAAAGTACACAAACATCTTTTTCTCCAATTAAAAATACTGGCTGCTTAGACTTTGAAATAGCATTAAACGCCGCTAAAGAATGATCCATTCGGTCGCCTAAAAATCCATAACAAATAATGTATTTAGCTTGTATCAAATTTAAAGACTTTTCTAAGTCAGTGGTAGTTTGATCCAAGTCATGTTCAACTGGAAATGGAGCATCCTTTAGCGGCCCTACGGTATCAAGATCGCCAATAACACCTGAAATATTTAGGCCGGCTGCTGTTGCATGTATCATACCAGCGTCAGCACAATACAGACGCAATTGACTATTGTGAATATCTTGTAATTGGTCTGGATATACCTTTCCACCACCAATTAAATTTACACCATCTGTTGTAAAAAACTGGTTATATTGTGTCATGATTATATCTTTTTATTTATCAATTTTTTTATCAATGTTCGGGTCAGACTGGCCAACACCTAAAAATATCTTTTTAAAAGGAAAAATCCAAATTATGCCTAAAACAACATAAATAATAAATTCTAATATCATATTAGGACGTGGCAATAGATTTGTTAATATTACGCATACCATAATATACACAGGTAATCCAATTAACAAAATAATCAAAGACAGGCGGCGGCGCGCTTTATAAGATAAGGTCATCAATCTGAAAACGGGTCTGTAACCAAAATCGTGTCTTCACGTTCTGGGCTTGTTGAAACCAATGCAACGGGGCAATCTATTAGCTCTTCAACACGTCTTACGTATTTAATTGCTGCAGCGGGTAAATCATTCCATGATCTAGCGCCTTCAGTACTTTCAGACCAACCAGGTATATTTTCATAAATGGGCACACATCGCGCTTGCTGGTCTGCGGCTGTTGGCAGATAATCTAGACGCTTTCCATCTAAATCATAGGCCACACAAATTTTTAATGTCTCAAAACCGTCAAGAACATCTAATTTAGTCAAACAAATTCCAGTGATCCCTGAAGTTGCACATGTTTGACGCAATAAAGCCGCATCAAACCAACCGCACCGCCTCTTACGACCAGTTGTAGTTCCAAATTCATGGCCACGCTCACCTAATCTCTGGCCGTTATCATCATGTAATTCTGATGGAAAGGGTCCCTCACCTACTCGTGTAGTATAGGCTTTAACAATTCCAAGAACATAATCAATAGCAGTTGGCCCAAGGCCAACGCCTGTGGCAGCTTGACCGGCTATAACATTTGAAGAGGTTACAAATGGATATGTACCAAAATCTATATCTAATAGTGCCCCTTGAGCTCCTTCAAACAGAATACGTTTTCCTGCTTTGCGCTTTTCGTTTAAAACCTTCCAAACAGGTGCTGCATAAGGTAATATTTTCGGAGCAATCTCTTGTAGCTTTAATAGTAATTCATCACGATTAATTTCTTCAAAACCCAACCCTTTACGAAGCGGGTTATGATGCTGTAGCGCACGATCAACTCGCGCCTCTAAGGTTGCCAAATCTGCTAAATCGGCAACACGAACAGACCGGCGGCCAACTTTATCTTCATATGCTGGACCAATTCCGCGGCCAGTAGTCCCAATTTTAGTGCCCTTACTGGCAGCATCTTCACGAAGACGATCTAATTCACCATGTAATGGCAATATAAGCGGCGTATTTTCTGAAATCATAAGGTTTTCAGGGTTAATTTCAACACCTTGAGATTTTATTGTCTCAATTTCTTTTAACAAATGCCAGGGGTCAAGGACTACACCATTACCAATCACTGACAACTTGCCGCCGCGTACTACACCAGATGGCAATGCATGCAATTTATAAACTTTACCGTCAATAACTAACGTGTGGCCAGCATTATGCCCACCTTGGAAACGTGCAATCACATCAGCACGCTCAGAAAGCCAATCAACAATTTTACCTTTACCTTCGTCACCCCACTGGGCTCCAACGACAACGACGTTAGCCATAAGGTTCTCTTTCTTTTTTAGAATCCCTCCCTCACTATATAGAGCCAAATCCCAGCTTGAAACACCCAATTTGTCGCGACATTCATAATAGTAGGATGAGGTTGTTACCATGAACCTAAAATAACCCATCGACAGCCTTAGCCCTTTGCCCTAAAAAGCGGAAAGTTAATTCGCACACAATAGGCTATAATCATGCAAAACGTCGTACTTGTTATTCATTTGATATTATCAGTCACTTTGATTGGTATTGTTTTATTACAACGCTCTGAAGGCGGCGGTTTAGGTATTGGCGGCGGCGGCGGCGGTAATGGAGGCGGTGGGCGGCCAAAAGCAGCCCCGCTAGCTAAAGTAACATGGATTATTGCAGTAGCATTTTTGATAACTTCAATAACTTTAACTATTATTGCAGCGCGAAATGCTGGTGGAAGTTCGGTTATAGATGGATTTACGTCATCTGAAGCACCCACCATAGAATTGCCCAAAGCGCTTGACGGAAATCTACTGCCGCCATCATCATCAGATGAACCGGCATTACCACCAAAAGCTGAATAATATTCAAATATACATTATTTGACGCCTTGTGCCACATGTTATTAGGCGTTGTTTGTTTAATATTAACTTTCAGAAACAAGGGCAGTTAACTTTATAAAATAACAATATCCATAAATTGGATAAGATAATCTGGATAATGTAGGTCTTTATCCTTGCCAGAATCGTAAGAAACTCATATACGTCAAATCCCGTGAGTACAGCGTTTTTTTATACTGTAATTCATCAAATATATTGTAAAAATCACGGGAGCTTACAACTTTATGGCGCGTTATATTTTCATTACAGGCGGTGTAGTTTCCTCTTTAGGTAAGGGATTAGCTTCAGCTGCCTTAGGTGCTTTGTTACAGGCCCGCGGCTATTCAGTACGCCTCCGTAAGCTAGATCCATATTTGAACGTTGATCCCGGTACTATGTCTCCATTTGAACATGGTGAAGTTTTTGTAACTGACGACGGTGCCGAAACTGATTTAGACTTAGGACATTATGAACGCTTTACTGGTGTTGCCGCGCGTCAAACTGACTCAATATCATCTGGCCGAGTTTACACTACCGTTTTAGAAAAAGAGCGCCGTGGTGATTATTTAGGTAAAACAATTCAGGTAATTCCCCATGTAACAAACGAAATAAAAGAATTCATAGAAATTGGAGATGCTGAAGTTGATTTTATGCTCTGTGAAATTGGTGGCACAGTTGGAGATATTGAAGGGCTGCCCTTTTTCGAATCTATCCGTCAATTTTCTCAAGATAAGCCGCGCGGACAATGTATATTTATGCATCTTACATTATTACCTTATCTTGGCACGTCAGGCGAATTAAAGACTAAGCCAACACAGCACTCAGTAAAAGAATTACGTTCCATAGGAATAGCACCCGATATTTTAGTGTGCCGCTCAGATAAAGAGATTCCAGAAAAAGAAAAAGCAAAGTTAGCACTATTTTGTAATGTACGACCAGATGCAGTAATTCCAGCATATGATTTGGAAACGATTTATGATGCACCACTAGCATATCACCACGCAGGTATGGATAGGGCCGTTTTAGAGGCATTTGGTTTAACGGATATTGCACCGAAGCCAGATCTTACAATATGGGAAGATGTATCGGATCGGATACATAAGCCAGATGGAGAAGTAAAAGTTGCTGTTGTTGGAAAATATACACAACTCGAAGATGCATATAAATCCATTTCTGAGGCACTAACACATGGTGGAATGTTCAATCGTGTTAAGGTTAAGTTACAGTGGATTGATGCTGAAATTTTTGATAAATTAGATGACGTTGCATCAACTTTATCAGGCTTTCACGCAATTTTAGTTCCAGGCGGCTTTGGTGAGCGTGGGACCGAAGGCAAAATCAAAGCAGCAAAATATGCTCGTGAAAATAAAATACCATATTTGGGTATATGTTTAGGCATGCAAATGGCTGTTATTGAAGCTGCACGAAATTTAGCAAAAATAGAGAATGCTGGTTCTGAAGAATTTGATCATGAAGTAGGTAAAAAGCGATTTGAACCAGTTGTGTATCATTTAAAAGAATGGGTTGAAGGTAATCGTACGATTGAACGTGCAGTCAATGATGACAAAGGCGGGACAATGCGCTTGGGCGCATATGATGCAACACTTTTAGAGGGTTCAAAGGTGGCAGGAATTTATGGTGAAACTACAATTTCAGAACGTCACCGCCATCGCTATGAAGTCGACGTAGAGTATCGTAAAAGATTAGAAGATTGTGGATTAATTTTTTCCGGAATGTCTCCTGACGGTAAGTTACCTGAAATTGTCGAAGTCACTAATCATCCATGGTATATTGGTGTGCAATATCACCCAGAGCTAAAATCCAAACCATTTGCACCACACCCATTATTCCGAGACTTTGTAAGAGCTGCATTAGAGCAAAGCAGGTTGGTATAACTTTTTTAAGATTTACTGGCGCTATTATTCATTAAAAAACATACTTTTGGAAGTTTTACATAAGAGAAGCCCTTGCACAGATCGTTATCTGAACTTAAAGTTACTAAATGCTTAAAGATATACTCAACGCTTTCAAATCTACTGCTCCCCCTACATTACGTATGGAGGATGCGAGCCTCGCGATGGCTGCTTTATTAGTCCGCTTAGCACGTTCTGATGAAGATTATGATGCTAGTGAAAAAATATTAATCAACAAAATGTTACAATTTCGCTATAATTTAGCTTTAGACAAAGCAGAGGCATTACGCATAGAGGCGGAAGAATTAGAAAGTAAGGCCCCAGATACAGTCAGATTCACACGATTAATAAAAGATTCGGTGCCTTATGAAGACCGTCAATCTGTCATCCGTGACTTTTGGGAAATTGTATTAGCAGATGGGGAACGCCACAAAGAAGAAAGCAGTTTGATGCGCTTAATTGCCAAATTACTAGGTGTTAATGATCGTGATAGTGCTATTGCGCGTCAAAGTGTTGGAAAATAGTTACTAAATTCTGATCAACTATTTTTTTGCACCATTACACACATCGAGTATAGAGCACATGAGTTATCACAAGGCCGTTCTGTTATTGTACAAGATAGAGGCCCACTATTAATTCTATTTTTAAATAATAACTTTCACGCAGTACACCATGCACATCCAAATATACCATGGTATAATTTACCTGCTACGTTTAATAATCAAAAAAATAAATTTTTAGAATATAATAATAATAATTATTTTAGTGATTATTTTGTTGTTTTTAAAAGATACTTATTGGTAAATAAGGATGAGGTTGCACACCCTATCTGGAATCTTCAGAATCGTAAGAAAACTTTAATAAATACAGCTTTAAAACAGGTAAAAAAATGAAAATAGGCATTCTTCAAGCGGGTATTGCAGCAGACGCACTTGTCCCTAAACATGGCGATTATCCTGATAATTTTGAGGTCCTTTTGCACGGGCGTGGCTTTGAATTTAAAGTATTTAAAGTCATAGATAATACCTTTCCTAAAAGTGTTGATGCTTGTGATGGTTGGTTAGTGACAGGATCAAGGCATGGCGCTTATGAAAAGCATAATTGGATACCACCATTAGAAGATTTTATTCGTGAGAGCTATGATGCCAATGTACCGATAGTTGGAGTGTGTTTTGGTCATCAAATCATAGCCCAGGCTTTAGGTGGACATGTTGAAAAGTTTAAAGGCGGGTGGATAGTTGGACGTCAAACTTATCAAAATAAAGATGGTTCTAAGGTTACATTAAATGCATATCATCAAGATCAAGTCATTACTGCACCTGCTTGTGCAACAGGTATCTCAGGAAACGATTACTGTAAAAATGCTATTCTTACATATGGGAAGAAAGCATTTACAATGCAACCGCATCCAGAGTTTTCCTCCACATATATTAGAGATTTAATCGATGCACGTGGAATTGGAGTAATCGATGATGAAGTTTTGAGAACAGCTCGTGAAACACTTATGGAAGAAATTGATGCAAGTATGGTAGCAGATCAGTTTGAAACTTTTTTTAAGAACGCTGTATAAAAATTTTATGTCAGAATCTATTAAAGGTTCTTGAAGTATTAGATGAAAACGCAATTTACCCAAGCGAGCGAAAGCTATTTTTTAACCAATCCATTTCAATTACAAGTGGTGTTACAACTTGGTCTTGAATAATTGGGCGCAAAATTTCTGCAACATCTTTTGGCATTTTAACCATCGCATCTTTTCTTGCAATCAAAGATATAGTTCGTGACATCGGTTCGAATGGTAATTGTATTAATTCAACATTTTCTTGAAACCTCTGAGCACGCAAAAAACCTAATGGCGTAGTAATTGTCCAGCCAGTTTTATCCGCAACCATAGAAAGTATGGCATGATAATTATTAAATTCAAATTGGTTAGGTAGTCGGATACCTTGGCGCGTTAAATGACTTTCTATTTGTCGGCCCATTACAGTTCTAGATGAATAATGAATAAAGGGTAGATCAAAAAGTTGCTTTTGAATATCACTGTTATGATCAATAGTTCCTTTAGCAGCAGCCACAACAAATGGCTCTGTCAAAACTGGGTGAACCTCCATCCAGTCAGGTGCCCGCTCTAAATCAGCACAAATAACCATATCTAAAGTTCGTGCATGTAACTCTTCTGATAATGCATAACTTTGGCCACTTTGTAACAAAAACTGACAATTTTTCATACGTTTTGCTAAATTTTTCATCAAGCTAGGCGTTACGTCAGCATCAAAATCATCTATTACTCCTAAGCGCAAACGAACCATTTGACTGTGATCAAATTGCGCCAATTCTGATTTAGCTTGCATAACTTCGGAAAGGATTGCGCGAGCACGATGTAAAAATAACTGCCCTGTGGGCATAAGTTTCATTGGTCGAGTAGATCTATCCAATAATTCGCTACCTAAAGCCGCTTCAAGATTGGTTAATTGTTGGGATATAGTTGAATTACTAGAGTTTAGCCTTTTAGCTGCGGCAGAGATTGAGCCTTCCTCAACTGAGGCAACAAAAATTTCAATAGCCCATAAGGAAAATTTGTTTGCAGTATCGACCAAAATGAACTCCTGTTTTAAAGACGATGATAGAATTTAGAGTTTATGACAATACAAAAATATTATTAAATTACATTAGTGTTTGACTTCATTTTACTTTTTCTAAAACGTAATTTCATGAAACAAAAAGTTATAGTTATTGGCGCAGGCATTACTGGAATTAGTTGCGCAGAGGAATTACGCCGTTCCGGGGCAGAAGTTACATTAATAGATCGTGTACCTGCAGGGGATCCGAGCCAAACTTCATTTGGAAATGCTGGAATATTGGCTCGTGAGGGCGTGATGCCAATAGCTAACCCCTCAATGCTAAAAATGATCCCACAAATTATGTTTTCACCAAATAGCCCTGTCTATCTAAAATGGTCCTATTTAATTAAATTTGCACCCTGGGCATTAGGGTTTGTCATGAATGGTACACGCCCCAAATCACGTCCAATTATAAATGCTTTAAACGAATTATTATATGATACAGTGGAAAGACATACTCAATTAGCCAAAGGGACCAAAGCTGATCGTTATATTACTAGTGGTGATTTAACATTTTTATACAGACATAAGCGACAATTTACTTCAGATAGATTCGCTAACCAAACACGTGCGGATTTAGGCATTACATGGACTGAATTATCACGAACAAATCTTTTAGAGCGTGACCCACACATCTCAAAATTATATAAATTTGGTATCGCATACAATAACCACGGCTGGATAACTAACCCATCTGCCTATGTAGCAGCATTAGCATTACATTTTCAAAAAAATGGAGGCACTATTCATGCTGGTGAAGTTGTAAAACTTGGTCAGAGTACAGTAATGCTAAAAGATGGGAAAAAATTAACTGCCAACAGTATTGTTTTGGCTACTGGAGCATGGTCGAAAGAATTAGCATCTGCTTTAGGCCACAATGTTCCATTGCAAGCTGAACGAGGATATCACTTATCATTAAAGAACTCATCAATCATGCCTCCAAATACTTATTTAATCGTGGATAAACGTTTTGGCTTAACACCTATGGATGGTTTTTTGAGATGCGCTGGCCAATCCGAGTATGCACCCCTTGATATGCCGCCAAATCAAAAGGCAATTGATAATCTGCGTCAATTTTTATATCGTTTATATCCAAATATTGAACACGAGGGTGAAACTACTTGGCAAGGCACACGCCCGACCCTACCTGACAGTCTTCCAATGATTGGGCGTAGCCCTAAAGATACTTCAATTGTTTTTGCATTCGGGTCTCAACATTTAGGACTGACTATGGGTCCCAAAATTGGGCAAATAGTTCGAGATATAGTATTAAATAGACCTAGTAATATCAAAATAGATGCATATTCGCCTAGCCGTTTTGATTGACTCATAGGTCACAGAAATAATTGGTTAAAATTCTAGGCTTTCAACAAACTGAAAGCCCTTATATAAGAAAAACATCAACACAAAGGAAATAGTGTGATGCGTACAGCAAATATTAACCGCAACACGGCGGAAACAAAGATTTCCACAACCATCAACCTTGATGGTACAGGAAAATACGATAACAAAACTGGTATTGGTTTTTTTGACCATATGTTAGACCAATTGTCTCGCCACTCTTTGATAGATATTACTGTGCGAGCAGAGGGCGATACACACATTGATGATCACCACACAGTAGAAGACGTTGGTATCGCTATAGGAAAGGCATTATCTCAAGCAATTGGAGATAAACGCGGAATTAGACGCTATGGATCCAGTCTTTTAGCTATGGATGATGCGTTGGTGCGGACAGCTTTAGATTTATCTGGGCGCCCATATCTAGTTTGGAATCTGGAAATTCCCTCAGCAAAAATTGGCTCTTTCGATACTGAACTGGTGCGTGAGTTCTTCACAGCTTTTGCTGTTCAAGGTGGAATTACATTAAATGTATGCGGCCTAGATGGATTTAACAGCCACCACATGGTTGAGGCTACCTTTAAATCTGTTGCACAAGCATTGCGAATGGCCATAGAGACAGACCCTCGTAAAGCAAACGATATTCCATCAACTAAAGGTACTCTTATTGAATGAGTACAATTATTGTTGATTACAATTCTGGCAACCTAAGATCTGCAGAAAAAAGCTTTCAGCGAATGTCAGATGAGCTGGGAGTGGGGCAAGTAATTGTATCCAGTGATCCAAATATTGTGCGCAAAGCTGATCACTTAGTTTTACCTGGGGTTGGTGCATTCGCAGACTGTCGCCGCGAGCTTGGCGCCATTGATGGTCTTTTTGGGGCAATTGAAGAACATGTAAAATCTGGCAAACCTTTTATGGGGATTTGTGTTGGAATGCAGATGATGGCTACCCGTGGATTAGAACATGGGGATCATGATGGTTTTGACTGGATAAAAGGTGATGTTAAATTAATATCACCAAATGATAAAAAATTAAAAATTCCACATATGGGTTGGAATAATCTAAATTTAACCACTAAGCATCCAGTATTTAATGGAATAAAAGAAAATGATCATGCATATTTTGTTCATTCCTATCAATTGAAACCTGCAATTAATGCTGATCTGTTAGCAACAGTAGATTATGGTGGCAAAATTACAGCAGCAGTTGCTCGTGAAAATATAATTGGAACACAGTTTCATCCAGAAAAAAGCCAATCAACAGGCTTACGCTTAATAAGTAATTTTTTAAGCTGGAAACCTTAAATTTTTCAAATTTAATTTCGAATAATTTAATATAGTTTGTTTAACTTGGCCTTCTGATATCTTTGCAATTTATGCATTATCAAGGTAAATCGATTTAAAGTTACTATTTTGGAAATTAACTATGATTCTTTATCCCGCTATCGACCTCAAAAATGGAAAATGTGTTCGGCTCTATAAAGGAAGAATGGAACAAGAAACTGTTTTTAATGACAATCCCGCTGCTCAAGCCGCATCATTTGCAGCTGATGGGTGTGAATGGTTACATCTTGTTGACTTAAATGGAGCGTTTGCTGGTATTCCTATAAATGCAGTTCCTGTTCAAGAAATCTTGAAAACAGTCAAAGTGCCAGTACAACTTGGTGGTGGAATACGAGATTTAGCGACAATTGAGAATTGGTTAGAAAAGGGCTTATCTCGCGTAATATTAGGTACAATTGCAGTTGAAAACCCTGAATTAGTGAGGGAAGCAGCACGCAAATTTCCAGGACATGTTGCTGTCGGTATTGATGCACGCAATGGCATGGTTGCCACTCGAGGTTGGGCTAAAGAAACCAACGTTGAAATTACTCAATTAGCTCTTCAATTTGAAGACGCGGGCGTAGCTGCAATCATATATACAGATATTAATCGTGATGGGGCTATGCAAGGCCCCAATATAGAAGCCACGGCAGCATTAGCCAATGCAGTAAGCATACCTGTAATTGCATCAGGTGGTGTTTCATCTATGGATGACTTGCGCGCATTAAAGGCGTGCAATGCACCATTAAATGGTGCAATTTCTGGTCGTGCTTTATATGATGGCATAATAAATGTTCCCGAAGCTGCAGCACTATTAAAGTCATAAATTTAAAGTCATAAAATAATTTTTATTTTTAAACTAAAGTTGTTGGCGGATAATAAATGTTTATCAATTTAATAAGACCCTACAATTTAAGTATTTTAAAATTTATACCTTTGCCCTCAGTCAAAGGCGGAGTATCTTATAAAAATGTTAAAGACTAGAATTATTCCATGTTTAGATGTCAAAGATGGACGTGTTGTTAAAGGCGTAAACTTTGTTGACCTAATTGATGCAGGTGATCCCGTCGAAAGTGCAAAAGCATATGATAATGCTGGAGCAGACGAATTATGCTTCCTTGATATTGCCGCAACTCTTGAAAACCGTGGTACTATGTTTGATGTTGCAAGACGCACTGCAGAGCAATGCTTTATGCCACTTACAATTGGGGGCGGTGTACGTGTCCCTAATGATGTACGGAATTTACTATTAGCTGGTGCAGACAAAGTTAGCTTTAATTCAGCAGCGGTAGCCAATCCTGATGTAATAGCACAAAGCGCTAACAGATTTGGATCACAATGCATAGTTGTTGCTATTGATGCAAAAACAGTAAGCCCTGGAAAATGGGAAATTTTCACTCATGGTGGGCGTAAAAGTACTGGAATTGATGCAGTAAAATTTGCAAAACTCGTCGCTTCTAAAGGAGCTGGTGAAATTTTACTTACATCTATGGATCGTGATGGCACACGGGATGGTTATAACATACCATTAACTCGTGCTATCAGTGATGCAGTGAACATTCCTGTAATAGCATCAGGTGGTGTAGGAAGTTTAGATCATCTTGTAGAGGGTGTAACAAAAGGTGGCGCATCCGCAGTATTAGCAGCTTCAATCTTTCACTTTGGAGATTTTACGATTAAACAAGCAAAAACGCACATGCAAAACGCAGGCGTAGCAGTGAGACTTTAAAATGCCAAATGTACTAACCCGACTTGCCCGTACTATTGAAAGCCGTAAAGGCGAAGATGATAAAAAATCTTACGCAGCAAAACTATTTAAACGTGGTCCTGAAAAATGCGCTGAAAAATTTGGGGAAGAAGCTATTGAGGCAATAATTGCAGCCGTCAAAGGCGATAAGCAAAACTTGACTGAAGAGGCAGCAGATGTGTTGTTTCATTTGTTCGTAATGCTTTCAGTATCCGATGTAAAATTTGATTCAGTACTACAAGAGCTAGAACGAAGAGAAGGCAAATCTGGATTAGTTGAAAAATCTGAACGTAAAAAAAAATAATTACTTATCAATATACTAAAGTATATACCTAATGTTGTTAAACAATCTCAACCTGAGTATTTTTATTGATTTCAAAAATTATTAGTTACTATAGATTACTGGAAACCAATCAGTACGTAACTTATCGCCAGCCTGCATATCATGACCTGGAAATGGTGGTGATGTTGGGCCAGGCCGCTCTACATAACGTGCATCGTCTCCGAACAAACGTAGCGAGAACGCACGCCTTCGCACATTAGTACTGTTGCCGCGAGCACCATGTAAAATCCCATAATTAAATGCTACTGCATCACCTGGCTCCATTTCCCATTCCTTAATATTCATATCTTCATTATCAGGATCAGGCACGGGCATGTATTTTTCATTGTCAGGATAGAAATTGGTTTCAGATAGCCAGCGAGTAGGCAAAACAGGCTTTTTCCACAAATGACTTCCTGCAACACATCGCAAACTGGCATTTTTAACTGGATCTACTGGTGACCAAAGGCTTACATTTTGAATTCCATCTACAAAATAATATGGTGCATCTTGGTGCCAAGGTGTAACTTTTGACGTTCCAGGTTCCTTAACTAAAACATGATCATGAAAAAGCTGTACCTGTTTTGATTTCATCAAATTTGCTGCAACATGTGCTGCAGGTGAATTTCTAATTACATCCTCAAATTCAGAAATTCGATTCCAATTACAATAATCATCAAAAAAACGCCCTTCATCACCTATATTTAAATTTTCAGCAGCGTATGGCCCCGGTTCAGACATATTTCGTGCAATACCTGATCGAATAAGATCTACATAATCAGCAAGTAATCCTTTAATGAGGACAACACCGTCTCGCTGAAAATCATCTATATGAGTTTGCGTAATAAGTTGATTAATCATAATTAAAACCTCTGCTTTTATCAAACAGATAACAAAAAATTGAATTAAATGGAAGAGTGGTGGGCGACTCTGGAATCGAACCAGACGTGGGTCTCCCCGAGAGAGTTACAGTCTCCTGCCACACCTTGCGGCCTGTCGCCCATGAATGCGTTAACGCGTTCAACGAGCGTCTGAATAGGCGGACAATCGACGCACGTCAACATCAAAAACTCATAAAGTGAACTTGCAGTGTATGTATAAGCCGTGCAAAGAGGATGAAACTGCTAAGGACACCCTAAATGGCTCCAAGATCAAAGAAGAAACCAGTTTGGATTGTTGAAAAAGAGCGTCAGCGTAGTGCAGGTGCTGCAGAAACAGTATGGTTATTTGGCCTGCACGCTGTGCGTGATGCATTAGAAAATCCAATGCGTGATCGAATTAGATTGATGGTAACTAAAAATGCCAACGATAAATTGGTAGATTCGATAATTAAATCAGGAATGGAAGCTGAAGTATTTGACTCTCGGAAATTTCATCCCCCAATTGATGCCCAATCTGTTCATCAAGGAGCAGCATTAGAAGTAAAGCCTTTAGACTGGGGCAACATGTCAAGTGTTTGCGCCCCCCGCAACGACAAACAAGCTCGTGTGGTAGTCCTAGACCGAGTTACAGATCCTCACAACGTCGGAGCGATTTTGCGCTCAGCAGAAGTCTTTGGGGCACGTGCAGTTATTGCTACAGCACGAAACTCAGCGCCTGAAACTGGCGCTCTGGCTAAAACTGCTTCTGGTGCACTAGAACGTCAGCCATATTTAAGAGTGCGCAACTTGGCAACTTCATTACAAACTTTACGTGATATGGGATATTATGTAGTTGGAATGGATGGTACTGCCACCAGTAGCATTGATGATGCAGTGGCAATAAATGGTAATGGCCCCATGGCGATTGTTCTTGGCGCTGAAGGCCCTGGATTACGCGAATTAACTAAAGAAACTTGCGATGAATTAGTTAAAATTGAATATGCTGCAGATTTCGGTTCTTTAAATGTTTCAAATGCTACAGCAATTGCACTTTATGCTGCAAAACCTCGCTAGAAAACTAGCATTTATAGTAAAGATTAAATAATTTTATTTTATGCGATAAAAATCTGGATTAAAGATTTTAATATAGTTGAAAGCACATTAATTCATGATATCCTTAGGAAAACCACATATTTGTATATTTTGGTGCATCATTAAATTAAGATAGACCATCCTATTATGTTTTAAGTTATTTACTTTCATTAGGTTTATTGAGTTATTTCAACAAACCCTGTTCATGCGGGTAAAAATGTCTGGAAGAAATTATCTATCCAAGCTTTACAGACATTCCACCTAAAATTAAGATTGATGAATTAGGCACATTTTATAAATTTGATGCTTTTTTTAGCAACATACAAAACACTATTAAGCACTTTTCATTTGATCCAAGGCATACTGGGATACAATTAGAAATTGAAAAACGTAAATGAATTGGGGTTAGGAAAATATAATAACCTAAAAATTATACAAAATCGCTGACCTGAAATTGAATCACCCTGTTTAATAAAATAAGATCAGTTTAAAATAAAATGGCAGCAGCAAAGCCTAAAAAGGCAAGAAATCCAACTACGTCAGTGACTGTCGTAACTAAAGCGCTCGAACCTAATGCAGGATCTAGATTAAATTGGTCCAGGACAAGCGGCACTAAAATTCCAGCCAATCCAGCCATCATCAAATTTATGACCATCGCTAATGCCAAAACGACACCTAGCATTGGAAGTCCATACCAATAATACCCAATGCAACCAATAATTGCAGCAAAAATTAAACCATTCAGAAAGCCTACCAACGCTTCACGTCGAATAACACACCATGCATTTGCTGACGTCAAATCTTTAGTAGCAAGAGCCCGCACAGCTACAGTAAGGGTCTGAGTACCAGCATTCCCACCCATGGAAGCTACGATTGGCATCAACACAGCTAAAGCAACAATAGCTTCAATAGTTGCAGAAAACTGGGCTATGACTATAGATGCTAAAACTGAAGTTATTAAGTTGAAACCTAACCATGGAAACCGCTGTCTCGTAGTTGCAAGAATTGTGTCAGTCAAACTTTCATCACCAACACCTCCCAAAAGCTTTATATCTTTATCCGCCTCATCACCTAGAACTTCCATCGCATCATCCATTGTAATGATACCAACTAAACGATTTTCTTCATCAACTACAGGAGCTGAAACCATATTATATTGGTTAAATGCATAAGCTACGTCTTCTTGAGATTGCCCCACTGGAATTGTACGAAACTCTTCATCAACAACGTCCATTAAAGCTGTTGAACGTTGCGCCCTTAGTAAAGTTGATAAAGGTACCTTACCTATTGGCTTAGACATTGGATCGATAACAACCACATCGTAAAATTGCATAGGTAAGTTTGTACTCTTGCGCAAATGATCAATGGTTTGACCTACATTCCAATGTGTAGGAGCCATCACAAGCTCACGTGCCATTAATCGACCAGCTGTATTTTCTGGGTATTTTAAAGAGTTGCGAACAGCAATACGTTCGCCGACTTCTAATGCCTCTAAGACACGATTCTGCTCACCTTTTTCTAAATCTTCAACTAAATCAACTACGTCATCAGTCTCAAGATCTCGCAATACCTCAGACACTACGTCATCAGGCATTTTTTCAAGTAAATCACCTGATAGTCCCTCATCCATTTCGGCAAAAACTTCGCCATCCATTTCTTTCCCCCACAATTCCACTAATGCAGAACGTTGTGTTGGTTTAATTTGCTCAAAGAGGTCTGCTATATCTGCAGGATGATAATCTTTAAGAAATTTGATCATGCCTTCTTTGTTTTGAACTTCTATGAACATAAGTACATTATGTACGAGACTAGCTTGCATTTCATATGCACGATCTGGAAATTCTTTTTTAATATCAGCTAATTGATCCATGGAATGCCTCTAAATAACAAGATTTTAAGGAATAAATCCAAAATAGATTTGATACCTTACAATGACATCAAAGTAGGCATTAAAAATGCATTTCACAATATAACAAAGGTATTGGGCGTAAATTTGTTATTTATTGTAAGTATTTTAAAGTAAATTGATCTTAAACTTTTGGATATCCAATTTTTTTAAGTGCTAACGCAATATCATCCAAAACTGTCAGATCATCGATTGTAGCTGGCGCTTTAAAGTCTTCGCCATCAGCAATCTTAGCAATAGTTCCACGTAAAATTTTTCCTGATCGTGTTTTGGGCAAACTATTTACGACAAGAGCAGTTTTAAATGCAGCCACTGGACCAATTTGTGTTCGTACTAATTTTATACACTCATCAATTATGTCTAATTCTGACTTTTTAGTTCCAGAATTCAAACAAAGTAAACCAACAGGCAACTGCCCCTTAAGTGCATCCGCAGCACCTATGACTGCACATTCAGCGACATCAGGATGACTGGCAAGTACTTCTTCCATTTGACCAGATGATAGACGATGACCAGCAACATTCATTACATCATCGGTACGAGACATTATATATAGATATCCATCTTCATCTTTATATCCAGCATCACCTGTTTCATAATAGCCATCAAAAGCTTCTAAGTATGACGATTTATATCGATCATCTGCCTTCCATATTGTTGTCAAAGTTCCCGGTGGAAGTGGCAATTTTATTGCAATTGCACCCATTATACCATCAGGCACCATGCTCCCAGCTTCATCTAAGATTTGAACATCGTATCCTGGCATTTGTACTGTTGGAGAACCCAACTTAATAGGTAATTTCTCTATACCCCATGGGTTTGATGCAATTGCGAAACCTGTTTCAGTTTGCCACCAATGATCAATAACAGGAATATTTAAGTGATCTTGCGCCCATTTTATTGTATCGGGATCAGCCCGTTCTCCGGCAAGGAATAGTGTGTTTAAGCAACTCAAGTCATATTTTTTTATAAACTCGCCTGTCGGATCAACCCGTTTTATTGCGCGAAAAGCAGTCGGTGCAGTAAATAAAACTTTTACATTGTACTCTTCAATAACGCGCCAAAATGTACCAGGATCAGGAGTGCCAATTGGCTTACCTTCAAATACCACAGTCGTATTTCCATTAAACAAAGGCCCATAGCAAATATATGAGTGTCCAACTATCCAACCAACGTCAGACGCAGCCCAGAATACATCTTCAGGCTCAACGTCATACACATTCTTCATAGTCCAAGCTAATGCCACTATATGACCTGCTGTTGGTCGCAAAACTCCCTTAGGTTTCCCAGTGGTTCCAGATGTGTAAAGAATATATACTGGGTCAGAGCCATTCATCGTAACACAATCTGCCGGTATAATACCCTGTTGTGAAGAAACCCAATCTAAATCTCGCTCCGCAATTAACCCAGCATGTAATTGTTCACGTTGAAAAATAATACATTTTTCTGGTTTATGAGTTGCCATTTCAATCGCTAAATCCAACAAAGGTTTATAGGCAATAATTCCAGATGGTTCTATACCACATGAACCAGCTATAATCGCTTTTGGGGTACAATCATTAATACGAGTTGCCAATTCATTTGCAGCAAACCCACCAAACACAACAGAATGGATTGCACCTATCCGTGCGCATGCAAGCATAGCCACAAGCGACTCTGGGATCATTGGCATATATATAATTACGCGGTCACCTTTTTCAACGCCCTGCGCCTGTAATAGTCCACCTAAAAGTGCCGTCTGTTCTTGAAGTTCAAAAAAAGAAGTTTTACTCTTCTTTCCAGTTATAGGACTATCATAAATTATTGCCGTTTTATCACCCTTACCGGCTTCAACGTGGCGGTCCACAGCATTATAGCAAGTATTTACCTCAGCGTCCTTAAACCATTCGTAAAACGGGGCTTTATCAGAGGAAAGTGCCTTGCTTGGTGGCTTTACCCAATCGACATGATTAGCTGCCTCCATCCAAAATGCTTCGGGGTCTGACATAGAGCTTTCAAACACAGACTTATAAGACATAATATTTCATCCATTTATATCGTAGTTTTTCTACGAATTTATAATTTCTATCCTTAAGCTAATACCTCCCCTACTGTGACACAATAGGTGCAACTAGATATCGTGTGATATTGTTAATTGATGCAAATCAAAAATCAGTAAATTGCAAATTTGCATACTAAATCGTAGCTTTGCCAATGATTTAGAGCAAATTTCATATAATAAAAAATAAGTAGAAGACCCATATTTTATAGAAGATAAGAATAACATATCACTAATTAGCATAATAGAGTTATTTTTGCTCATATTCTTCTGTAAAAATCTTAGAAAAGTTAACCATAGTTTTGCTAAGGTTTATTTGCATTCTGGCTTCATAATTACATGGGTCGAAAGGGTCGTCTATTGGCATAACTTCACGCCCAAAAAGCCAGCTTAAACGGCCTGCATCTAAATTACCGCGTATAAATGGCTCTTCACCAAAGCTTTCTATTAAAGACAACATAAATACCTCATCAGCTTTACGATCTACATTTCTTCGATCGGCAAAACGCTCACGGCGAATAATTGGCGTCGCACCTTTTTTATTAGGGCGCCTGATTGTAAATTGGAAATCAGTTCCTGGCAAACGGGACGGGAAACCTCTGTGTTTGTGCATATTGGCCTCAATTTTTTATTCTACTTAGCGCAGTTCACTAAATAATAACAATGGCTCAGATGCTAAGCTAATATCTTTTTATAATTATCATTAAAACTATATCTAATTAATTTTAAAATACACTCTACAAATTCATAAAAAATAAAAAAGGCTCCCAAATAGGAGCCTTTTTTTAATTAATTAATTGTAAAATTTGATCTAGACTTGCTTTTGCATCGCCATAGAGCATCCTAGTATTTTCCTTGAAAAAGAGTGGATTCTCAATTCCTGAGTATCCTGTACCTTGGCCACGCTTAGACACAATCACAGACTTTGCCTTCCAACATTCCAAAACTGGCATGCCAGCAATTGGACTATTCGGATCTTCTTGTGCAGCAGGATTAACAATATCGTTTGAGCCAATCACGATTGCAATATCAGTTTGAGGGAAATCATCATTGATTTCATCCATTTCTAGTACAATGTCGTAAGGAACTTTTGCCTCAGCAAGTAAAACATTCATGTGACCAGGTAATCTACCTGCAACTGGGTGTATCGCAAAACGCACAATTTTTCCTTTATCACGTAAGCGCCGAGTAAGTTCAGACACAGATTGCTGTGCTTGTGCTACAGCCATTCCATATCCAGGTATAATTACAACACTATCAGCTTCCAATAATTGTGATGCTACGGAATTAAAATCAGTAGCAATCATTTCGCCATCTATTTCCATTGCTGGCCCCTTGGCACCACCAAAGCCACCCAATATAACTGAAATAAAAGATCGGTTCATCGCTTTACACATAATATAAGATAAAATAGCGCCTGAAGAACCTACTAAGGCACCAGTTACAATTAACAAATCATTGCCCAGCAAGAAGCCCGTTGCAGCAGCAGCCCAACCCGAATAACTGTTCAACATAGACACAACCACAGGCATGTCAGCACCACCTATTGCTGCCACTAAATGTGCACCAAGAGCAAATGCAATTAACAACATCAGATATAAAGTCCATGAACCCGCATGATTCATATACATAAGTAATAAAATTATACTTAATACAATTGCACCTGCATTTAGGATATGTCGAAAAGGTAAGATTAAGGCCTTACCATCAAGTTTACCTGCTAATTTACCATATGCAATAATAGATCCAGTAAATGTAATAGCGCCTATAAATACGCCCAAAAAGACTTCAACTTCATGAATAGCTATTTCAGCGCCCATCAAACCTGATGTACCAATAATATCAGAATTTAGGCCAATAAATACAGCTGCTAGACCTACAAATGAATGTAAAGCTGCAACTAATTGGGGCATTTCTGTCATTTCCACACGTTTTGCTACAACCATGCCAATAAAAGCACCCACTCCAAGTAAGGGAACTAACAAAAATAAAGACCACCCCCCTATCCCAGGGCCAAATACTGTTGCCAAAACTGCCAGACCCATACCCACTATCCCATACCATACAGCACGTTTAGCCTTTTCCTGGTTACTCAATCCGCCAAGAGCTAGAATGAACAAAACCGACGCCACAATATATGCGGCTGTTACGATGCCTATGCTCATAACTTCCTCCTAAGATTTCTGGAACATTTGCAACATTCTGCGCGTAACCATAAAGCCACCGACAATGTTGATCATAGCAATCAGCACTGAAATGCTGGCTAAAACAGTAATTATAAATCCATTATTACCTATTTGCAGTAAGGCACCCAGAATAATAATTCCCGATATTGCATTAGTAATGGCCATCAAAGGTGTATGCAATGAATGGCTTACATTCCAAATTACTTGGAAGCCAATAAAGCAAGACAATACAAACACAATAAAATGTTGCATAAAAGAAGCTGGAGCATAGGCACCAATCAACAACATCAACAACCCACCAAAAACTAATAATCCAGTTTGTTGAGCACCTGACTTTTTCATTATTTCAGCTTCTTTAGCTAAAATTTCTTCAGCCGTTGGGAGTGGCGCAGATGGTGCTTTTGCAGCAATGGCGGCAATTTTTGGTGGTGGTGGTGGAAAGGTAATTTTCCCTTTGTGAGTAGCTGTTGCCCCACGAATTACATCATCTTTCATGTCATGCTTTAATTTTCCGTCTTTATTAGGCGTCAAATCTGTTAGCATATGCCGAATGTTTGTTGAATATAATGTTGATGACTGCGCAGCCATACGACTAGGAAAATCTGTATAACCAATTACGGTTACCCCATTTTCAGAAACAATCTTTTGGTCCATAATCGTTAAATCACAATTACCACCACGTTCCGCAGCTAAATCAACAACAACTGAACCTGGCTTTTGCAAAATCACCATATCTTCTAACCATAGTTTCGGGGCGTCTCTACCCGGAATTAATGCTGTGGTTATCACTATGTCCATCTCTGGTGCAAGCTCACGAAATTTAGCTAGTTGCTTTTCACGGAACTCTGGGCTCGATGGAGCTGCATAACCACCCGTATCTGCACCGTCAGTTTGCACTTCGTCAAAGTCAAGATACACAAATTTGGCACCCATACTTTCAATCTGTTCAGCAACTTCAGGCCGAACATCAAACGCATAAACCATGGCACCTAGTGAAGTCGCAGCACCAATAGCCGCCAGGCCAGCGACACCAGCTCCAACAATCAAAACTTTTGCAGGAGGCACTTTCCCTGCAGCAGTTATTTGACCAGTAAAAAATCTTCCAAAGTTGTTACCAGCTTCCATAACAGAACGATACCCTGCAATGTTTGCCATTGACGAGAGGGCATCCATCTTCTGTGCACGGCTAATACGTGGCACCATGTCCATTGCTATAACGTGAGCACCTTTCTTATTAGCCGCCTCCATTAATTCTGTATTTTGTGCAGGATAAAAAAATGATATTAGTGTTTGACCTTCCCTTAAACGCTTTACTTCCGCGTCTTCAGGTGGGCGCACCTTTGCAATAATATCAGATTCTTTGAATAACGAAGTTGCATTTGCCACAACTTTGACGCCCACAGCTTTATAATCTTTATCCGAAAACCTTGCGTGTTCGCCGGCACCTTTTTCAATCAAGCATTCATAACCCAGTTTTTGCAACTGTATTGCCGAGTCAGGCGTCATCGCCACTCGGCTCTCTCCTGGGAAAATCTCTTTAGGTGTCCCTATGCGCATGACCAGCCTCCTTTGTTCAAGCATTCCCGAAATCAGATTTCAAGGATTTATACGTTTCGATACTTACTTGTAACAATCTAAACTGGTTTCACCAGCAATCAATCAAAACAATAGAGTTTCAAATTATAAAAATAATTTTTATTGAGTACATGTTTGAAATTATATTATAGGTTTCTATTTATCTTAAATTTTCTTTTTTACAAATTAGGCATATCGCCACATATAAACAATTTAATATCTGTATAATAAATTGTTGATTATTTAAACTGTATAAATAGCCAATTAAAATATTAATGGATGATTTGATAAAAATTATCTTTTTGGCTTATGGCATGAACAATAATATTAGTACTTTCCACTGTCTAAAATTTTAAAAATTTACATAAAACTAAAAGTGTATTTTATATAAAAACCCCCCAATAATTTTTTTTTGGGGGGGGTAATTAGTTAAATGTCTTAAAGTTGAGACATAATCTCATCAGAAACATCCATATTTGTGGTAACGTTCTGAACATCATCATCATCTTCAAGATTTTCAATTAATCGCATTAATTTTTCTGCTCCTTCCAGATCCAATTCAGTCATAGTTATTGGCTTCCAGATTAACTTAGTTGTTTCACTTTCTCCCAATGCTATTTCTAATGCTTTTGAAACATCGTTTAAATCAGTATCACAGCAATAAATATCATGCCCATCATCCGATGATTCAACATCTTCAGCACCAGCTTCAATTGCATGTTCAAACATTGTATCAGTATCTGCAGCTTCAGTTTTGTAAACAACAAGACCTTTTCTCTCAAACATAAATGAAACGGCTCCTGTTTCAGCTAAATTACCACCTGACTTAGTAAACAGAGACCTCACCGAAGAAGCAGTACGATTTCGATTATCTGTCATGGCCTCTACAATCACAGCCACACCATTTGGGCCATAACCCTCATAACGAATTTCATCGTAAACTTCATCTTCACCACCGCTTGCTTTGCCAATAGCTCGATCGATCACATCTTTTGGAACAGAATTTGACTTAGCTTCTTTAACAGCTAAACGTAGTCGTGGATTTTTTTCCGGGTCAGGATCACCCATTTTAGCAGCAACTGTTATTTCTTTAGATAGTTTGGAGAATAATTTTGAACGCAATTTATCTTGGCGACCTTTGCGATGTTGAATATTTGCCCATTTGGAATGGCCAGCCATGATGCGAACCCCTTGATTAAAATTTCGTTGTTCGCTTCCTACAAAATAGGTACGTAATTTTCAATACCACTCCTGTTTACTTTGTCCAATTATCTTCTGCCAAAACGAATAAAGTTTACAATGGCCAGAAAAATGGGATCAGCGCAGATGATATAATACCAATAAGAATATTTAAAGGTATACCAATTTTCATAAAATCTTGAAAGGAATAACCACCAGGCCCATATACTAAAGTATTAGTTTGGTACCCAATTGGAGTAGCAAAACTTGCACTCGCTGCAATCATAATGGCCACAACTAGCGGCCGTGGGTCAATTCCCAAAGAGCTTGCCAATGTGATCCCAATCGGTGTTACCACTACTGCTACTGCATTATTTGAGACAAGTTCAGTCAAAATAGAAGTTAAAATATATATAAACCAAATTATGAAAAAGGGATGTAATCCTATTAACTGAGGAGATATTGCATTAACTATTATAATAATAGCTCCAGATTTTTGCAATGCAGCACCAATAGCTAACATTGAAAAAATAAGTATTAAAAGGCGGCCATCAACAGCATCAAATGCTTCGTCACCGTCAATGGAGCGCGATAATAACACTGCGGCTACACCAACAGCAGCAACACTAAAAATTGGTGCAACTCCAAATGCCGCTAAAATTACAATTGCCGCGAGTGAACCAATAACGATTGGGGCTTTAGAACGGCGATATGGACGTTCACTTGGCATCGCCAAATCTACTAATTCCATTTCCTGTGCTAATCGTTCAATATCTTCTGCAGCACCTTCAAGTAATACTGTATCACCAATTTTAATAGTTATATCATCTAATTGCACCCCAATATTTTGATTTTTACGATGAACAGCAAGTACATAAACACCAAAATTTCGGCGTAGGTGCATTTTACCAATTCTTCGTTCAATCATTTTACAACCAGGAGTAATTAAGGCTTCAACTGTTGATGATTCTTTAGAAATAATGCGATCACCCACTTGAACACCAGAACCCTCGTTCAAACCCAACAACTCTCCTACGTAAGTTTTCAACACTACCCGATCACCTACTTCTAAAGTCAGGCTAGATATTGTGCGTCGAAGGCTTTTATTTTTTCGCACAATATCAATTACTCGGCTTCCTTCGCGCTTAAAAATACTTACTTCACTTGGTACCATACCTATTAAATCACTATTATTTGGAATTGAAAGTTCAGTAATAAATCGCTTTGTAGCTATTCCACCTAACAAATCAGCCATACTTTTACGAGACGGTAGCAATTTATTTGCAAATATTCGCAAATAAATTGCTCCAAATACCACCAATACGATTGCAAGCGGAGTGACTTCAAACATCGCAAATGGCTCAAGACCTTCTGCTCGGGCAATTCCATCAATTAATAAACTAGTAGAAGTACCAATTAATGTGAGTAATCCACCAAGGATTGCCATATATGAGAGTGGTATCAACAGCTTTGAGCCTGAAACTCCAAGGACCTTAGCCATTTGTAATGCAACTGGTATCATAATCACTACCACAGGAGTATTGTTCATAAATGCAGACGCAAAAACTACAA
>CAJWNQ010000017.1 GCA_913043905.1 uncultured Paracoccaceae bacterium
CTGCGGGCCTTTTAGGTTGTGGCGTTCGATCGAAAATTGAAACTTTATAATCTTTAATGTTTTGCTAATATTTTTCAATTGATACCTCGCTTTACGAGAATATCCTGTTACCCACAAATATTCACATTGTCACATACCACAGTATATACTCCCACATCATATGTTAACAAAATATGCTTACATATCAGATGGTTACATGGATATTTGTGAAAAAATGGTGCACCCGAGAGGATTCGAACCTCTGGCCACCTGATTCGAAGTCAGGTACTCTATCCAGCTGAGCTACGGGTGCACTTTCTAATAACAAAATTCACTACGGTAACGTCCCGTAATTTATAAATATTTAGTCACATGGTTAGCTCGGCCTGTCAATCCACGAAGTATATTTTAAGAGAGTAGTTGCTTAGCTTAGAAGCTCTTCATCAAAGAGGCCTAAATACATATTACTTTCTAGAGGCAGTTTTATTGAAAATTAATTTCTAACCATTCTAGAAAATTTAAACAAATAAATGAGCATAACCATTAAAATTATTTGTCCAGAAATGTCTCCAATAATAAATTGAAAAACAGTTATATTGAGAAAACTCATATTTAAAATATAATTAGTAATTACACTACTTGAAACTGACCCAATTACACCAGAGAATAATAAAAGTTTCCACTCTTTTTCTAAAATACCTTTAAATGCTCTAGAAGCTAATTGGACGGCAATCAGGCAACAGACCAAATGTATTATTGGTTGAATAGGATTAAGTGGAATTCCATTGCCATATACGTCAATAAACCACATCAGATATACTGATGGCAGTAGTAGTGGCAAGGCTTTCCAGCCATAATAATATATAGCTAAAATGCGAATTCCGTGTGGTAAAAATAATATGCTAGCAGACCTATTATTAGGGAAAGCTATATCTTGGATAGGTGAAATTAATCCACTGGTGACTGTGTAGCTAGCTATGTAAGCTAGACTAACAATTATAAAGGTTCCAATGCTATCACTGATAATTTGTTTCAAATTTCGCAATTGTTATTCCCAATCTTTCATTAAAAAGGCAGATAGAACATAAGGAAATAGCTATTGAACTAATATATTGGTTCAAATTCTGTTTCCTACGCCGGTCCTAACCAGTTCAGGTTCAATGGGTTAACGCTGTGCGTTTCTCAGCCTTTAATCAGGCACCCCAACAGTAATATTATCAAGTATATTTACAAATAAACAATATTTGCATTAATAAAATCAGGTATCATCTTTATACAACTTATTAAATTATTATTATTTCTTCAATGGATGAGTAACTCTGTAATATGTCCAATAACTGAACATAATCATTAAAGCCATTTGTCCAGAAATGCCTCCAATAATAAATTGAAAAACAGTTATATTGAAAAAACTCATATCCAAAATATAATTAGTAATTATACTACTTTAAACTGACCCAATTACACCAAAGAATAATAAAAGTTTCCACTCTTTTTCTAAAATACCTTTAAATGCTCTAGAAGCTAATTGGACGGCAATCAGGGAGCAGACCACACTTATTATTGATTGAATAGGATCAAGTAGAATTCCATTGCCATATACATCAATATACCACATTAAATACACTGATGGCAGTAGTAGTGGTAAGGCTTTCCAGCCGTAATAATATGCAGCTAAAATGATAATTCCGTGTGGTAAAAATAATATGTCAGCAACCGTACTATTAGGAAAAATCATACCCTGAACGGGTGAAATTAACCCAATGGTGACTGTGTAGCTAGCTATGTAAGCTAGACTAACAATTATAAAGGCTCCAATGCTATCGCTGATAATTTGTTTCAAATTTCACAAATTAAAAATAATCCAACTTTTTTTACATCTGAATGTTTGATGAAACCCTTAGACTCTATTGCTTTCAGAGCCCTAAAAAATGTGGGTCGTGACATGTTCTGGGTAAAAGGATGTTCTATAATTAGTTTAGTCCCAGCAAGGCCATCTGAAGATTTTACATCTTGCGCTGCAAGATAAACAGCCTTTTCGACATTTGTCAGGGATGATAACCCAACATCTTGCTCCATGTCTTCGAGCATACGTTTTAAGAGGATTACTTTTTCTATAAGCTTAGACTTCATGTAAAAATCCTTTTTTTAAAACATCTAATTAACTTATAATACAACATTATACTAAATTAATACTTTTATATAAATATTTTAGGAATAAAATTCTTAAAAGTGCCCCTCCCGTTAATAAAAGTGGAGGGGCGAGTAGAGTAGGGCAAGGGGAGGAAGCCAACTACCATGAAAATTAAGTCGGATTAATCTATGATTCGGCAACTAAAATTTTTATGATATTTTCTTTTAGTTAATTTATTTATATTAATTAAATATATATTTACAGTCGTTTCAATTCATCCTTGAGCCAATAAAATTTCAAATTTACTATAGTGTTAAATAATCTTAGGCTTTGAGTAATGAAGTTGTTAAATTAAGATTCACTTGTTTTTTCGCTCCAATTATAACTGTAAAACATGATTAATGGAAAAATTTTGGCAAAAGGCTATATTTTTTTATGATGGTGCACCCGGCACGATTCGAACGTGCGGCCCCCTGATTCGTAGTCAGGTACTCTATCCAGCTGAGCTACGGGTGCAGTAATGGCGATTTACTTGGACTACTGTCAGTTGGCAAGAGGCAATTTAAAGTTATTGAGCCAGTTGTTACTTTCCTTTTAAATTAAAAGCTGCGGCTATTAATTCTCTAGTGTATTCTGATTTTGGATTTTCAAAAATTTCTTTGCTTGTACCAGTTTCTACTACGTCACCTTTACACATGACTATAACCTTGTGACTTAGTGCACGAACAACTCTTAGATCGTGACTTATGAATAAATAGGCTAGTCCATATTTTTTTTGTAGCTGTCGTAAGAGATGAACTATTTGGACTTGAACAGTCATGTCCAAAGCTGAAGTTGGTTCATCTAAAATAAGAAGTTTAGGTTTTAAAATCATTGCGCGTGCAATTGCAATGCGTTGGCGTTGTCCTCCTGAAAACTCATGAGGATAACGATCTATCATATTAGACTGTAACCCCACCTCTATTAAAATATTTTTGACCATCTGGCGCCGATCTTGACCTTGATCTAGGCCATGAACATCTAGCCCCTCTGATACAATTTGTTCTATAGTGAAACGTGGTGAAAGAGATCCATATGGATCTTGGAAAACCATCTGCATATCTCGGCGTAAAGGTTTCAATTTTTTATTTGATAATCCATCTATATTTTTGTCCATGAACACTATTGAACCATTGGATGAAATTAGACGCATTATTGCTAGAGCTAATGTAGTTTTGCCAGAACCACTTTCACCCACAACGCCAAGGGTTTCGCCTTCATGAATAGTTAAAGTGGTACTATTAACTGCTTTAACGTTACCTGTAACTTTGCGCATTATACCATTGAGAACGGGAAACCATACACGCAGCTCACTTGTACTAATAATTTTTTTAGCGACACCTTTTATAGGATCTGGGCTGCCTGTTGGCTCTGCTTCTAATAGTTGTTTGGTATAAAGGTGTTTGGGGTTATTAAAAATTTCTATCGTTGGGCCAGTCTCTACAATTTTTCCATCTTTCATTACACAAACTCGATCTGCAATGCGTCGAACAACTCCCAAATCATGCGTGATGAACAACATTCCCATCCCTTCAGATTTTTGGATTGTTGCTAATAATTCTAAAATTTGGGCTTGTATGGTTACGTCCAAAGCAGTTGTAGGCTCATCTGCAATTAACAAATCAGGTTTATTTGCTAAAGCCATTGCAATCATAATTCGTTGCCGTTGGCCTCCAGAGAGTTGGTGGGGGTAATCAGTTAACCGCCGGTCTGCTTCATCTATGCCTACTTTAGATAGTAAATCTAAAATCCGCAAACGAGCTTCCTGTCCTTTTACGCCTTGGTGTAGTGTAATACTTTCATTCAACTGATGCTCTATTGTGTGAAGCGGGTTGAGTGATGTCATGGGCTCTTGAAAAATAAAGCTTATATCATTACCTCTAATTTTTCGTAGGGTCGTATCTGATGCACCTATCATTTCCGTACCGCAATATTTTACAGATCCTGTAATTTTTGCAGAATCGCTAATCAGCTTTACTGTAGATAGTGCAGTGACTGATTTTCCTGAGCCACTTTCACCTACTAGGGCAACAGTTTCACCTTTTCTCAAACTAAGATTAACGTTTGATACAGCTTCATTACCATCAAAGTGAACAGATAGATTTTTGATCTCTAAAATCTGGTTCATTTAAATGTCTTTCTTGGATCAAAGGCATCGCGAACACCTTCGAAGACGAAAACCAACAGTGAAAGCATAGTTGCTAAAGTGATAAACGCTGAGAAGGCTAGCCAAGGTGCTTGTAGATTATTCTTTGCTTGTAGGGCCAATTCGCCAAGAGATGGATAACTTGGTGGTAAGCCATAGCCCAAGAAATCTAGTGTTGTTAACGTGCCAATTGATGCAGTGATAGTGAATGGTAAAAATGTTAGTGTGGCTACCATTGCATTTGGTAATAGATGCCTAAACATGATTTTTATATCACTTACGCCCATTGCCCTAGCCGCACGAGTATATTCAAAATTGCGTGCGCGCAAAAACTCAGCGCGCACCACGCCCAATAAACCAGTCCAACTAAATAAAATTACTAAGAATACTAATATTGGAAAGGTTATGTTAAATAATGATGCCATTATAATAATAACATAAAGCATTGGCATTCCATCCCAAATTTCTACTAGTCTTTGAAGAATTAAATCAACCCAACCCCCAAAATAACCCATTACTGCACCAGCTGCGATTCCAATGACGGAGCTAAAAAATACTACTAGTAATCCAAATATTGTAGAGATGCGAAATCCATAGATTATACGTGCCACAACATCGCGGGTCTGATCATCAGTGCCTAAAAAATGGTTACTATCGGGTGCTGATGGAGCTCGCTCAATATCATAATTTATTGTATCAAAACTATAAGGTATGGGGGCCCATAACATCCAACCTTTCATAATATCTGCGCCAGAAATTTTTGTTTTACCAGCTTCTAGAGCTGCGATTGTGGCTTCTGGTTCATCCAAACAAATTTCTAGACCGCCAGACCTTATCAAACATTGGGTTTCAATTTCTTTATAAATTGCTTCTGTTTGAAAATCACCACCAAAATAAAATTCAGAATAATATTTAAAGGCGGGTGAATGGATTTCACCTCTATAGCTTGCTAACAAGGGCTTATCATTTGCTATTAACTCTGCAAATAAGCATAAGAAAAAAATTACCCCAAACATCCAGAGTGACCATAAAGCACGCCTGTTTGCTTTAAAATTTTGCCAACGCCTTGTTGCCAATGGTGTTTTAAATACTAATACCATTATGTTTCACGGTTTCCAAAATCAATGCGAGGGTCAATCCAGATATAAGTCAGATCTGAAAGCAATTTTATAAGTAACCCTATTAAAGCAAATATATATAATGTTGCAAAAAATACTTGATAGTCGCGGTTTACTGCTGCTTCATAACCAAGAAGACCTAACCCATCTAGAGAAAATATTACTTCAATAATGAGAGATCCACCAAAGAAAATACCAACAAATAATGCTGGAAATCCACTTATAACTATTAGCATGGCATTTCGAAAAACATGTCCATAAAACACCTTAAATTCGGTTAGTCCTTTTGCTCGGGCTGTCATTACATATTGTTTGTTAATTTCGTCTAAAAAACTATTTTTAGTTAAAAGTGTTAAAGTAGCAAAAGCAGCAATTGTTGATGTTAAAATTGGTAGTGCCGCATGCCAGAAATAATCAATAATACGCTCAAATATACCAAAATTAGATGCTCCTTCAGACGATAACCCGCGCAAGGGAAAAATTTGCCAGTATGATCCGCCTGCAAACAATACAATTAGTAGAATGCCAAAAAGTAACCCAGGAATAGCATACGCTGCTATAATAATTCCAGATGTCCACACATCAAATGGAGACCCATCTTTAACTGCCTTGCGGATACCGAGGGGAATAGAAACCAAATAGGCTAGTAGTGTAGACCAAAGGCCAAGTGTTATTGATACAGGCATTTTTTCAAGAATTAAATCAATAATAGTAATTGATCGAAAGTAACTTTCACCAAAATCAAATCGTGCGTAGTTCCACAGCATTGTCAGAAACCGTTCAACTGGAGGTTTGTCAAAGCCAAATTGTTTTTCTAAATCTGCAATTAGTTCGGGGGGTAATCCTCGGGCACCTTTATATTCGCTACTCTCAGATTGGCCTACTGAATCATCACCGCTTCCTCCTGTAAACCGATCTGTAGCCCCTGCAGACCCATCCTCCATTTGTGCAATGATCTGTTCGATTGGTCCACCAGGAACAAACTGAATTAATGCGAAATTAATAACCATAATTCCTATTAAGGTAGGTATTATTAAAAATAACCGTCTAAGAATGTAGGCTCCCATTTATTTGAATGCACCCTTTGCAATGAGATCATCATATTTAGATTGATCAAACCACCAAGTACTCATAACCCCTAAGTCAAATTTTGGTTTAATTTTTGGGCGGCCAAATACATCCCAATATGCCAAGCGATCCTCCGCCAAGTGCCAATTTGGGATACGTATATGATAAGCACGTAAAATACGATCAATAGCTCGAACAGCAATATGCATTTCCTCACGAGATTTTGCACCACCCACTTTTTTGATTAAGTCGTCTACTGCAGGATGTCCAAAACCAGATAGATTTGCACCACCTAATTGCTTGATACCAACAGATCCATATAATTGTGCAATTTCCTCTCCAGGACTTAGGCTTGTACCATATCCTGCAACTAAAACGTCAAAATCATAGCTTTTCATACGTTCAATCATTTGTGCTCGGTCAATTTGTGTAAATTTTGCTACAATTCCAGCACGTTTCATTGTGTCTATGATTGGAGTTAAGATGTGTAAAAAATCATCATTGTCATCAATAAATTCAATTTTAAATGGCTTACCATTTTTATCTTTTAAAACCCCGGTGTCTAATACCCAGCCGGCTTCTGCTAGTAAATTACTTGCTTTTCGCAATGCACTGCGGTCAAATTTACTCTGTTTCATTACTGGAGGAACGTAAGCTTGCTCATCAAATACAGTTGGCAGTAATTGATCGCGATAGGGTTCTAATAAAGTCAGTTCTTCGGGGCTTATCATACCTTGAGCTTGCATTGATGAGTTTTCCCAAAAACTATCAGACCGGGTGTAAGAATCATAGAATACTGTTTTGTTTGTCCACTCAAAATTAAACAAATGCTGCAATGCTTCGCGTGTTTTAATATTCTTAAACTGCTGTTTACGTAGATTCATCCAGATGCCTTGATTTGATTGTGGTGTACCATCAGGAAGTTGTTCAGCCATCACCCAGCCTTTTTGTATTGCGGGGAAATCGTATTGTGTTTTCCACTTTTTTGATATGTTTTCTTCACGAACTAAATATGCACCACTTTTAAATGCTTCAAAACTAACGTCACCATCTTTAAAATACTCATACCGAATGCAATCAAAATTTCCGGAGCCTACATTAGCTGGATGAGTTTTAGCCCAGTAATTATCTATTTTACAATATTTCACAAATAGACCTGGTTCAAAGTCAGCTATAGTATACCCACCAGAACCAACGGGTATATCTGTGCCTGATTTGCCGAAGTCTCGATCTTTCCAATAATGTTTTGGTAGGATGCCTAATCCGCCGGCATACTGAGGTAAATCTCGCGTATTTGCGCCTTCCTTAAATGTAAATTTAACTGTTTTTTCGCCTAATACTTCAACTTTTTCAAAATCCTTGAAAAATACATTTTTATAAAATGGATGACCTTTTTCGATCAATATATTTCTAGTAAATACGACATCATGTGCTGTAATAGATGTCCCATCAGAAAATGTTGCATCACTACGGATCTTAAAAGTTACTGACGAACGATCCTCTGGATATTTCATACTTTCTGCCATATATAAATATGAGCTATCTGGCTCGTCAGATGTAGAGGTTAGTAAGCTATCAGACAATAGGCCTAGTCCTGTTACGCGCGCGCCTTTGAGAATGTAATTATTAAAGCTATCAAAAGTTGATCCGCCAGTGGACGGGCGCAAAGTTAATGTCCCGCCTTGTGGAGCGTTTGGGTTAACATATTCAAAGTGTTTATAATTTTCTGGATACTTTAAATCTCCATATGCTGAGATGCCATGAGAGTTAATTGTTTCTTGCGCATTAATACTACTTCCTAATGTAAGTATTGATCCTAAAATTATTGTGCTAACTACCTTTTGATACCATTGAATTGTCATGTGAAACCTCCAGTTTAGTGTATCTTATGTAATTTCACCTAGACCTCAACAGTAAGACGCATATCAATAAAAATAAAAAGCCGCCCAATAGGACGGCTTTTGAATATTTAGTTTAAAAAAGCTTATTTAACTGTTTGCAAATACGCGATGATGTTAGCCCGATCTGTTTCTTTTCGAAGGCCAGAAAAACCCATTTTTGTTCCAGGAGCGTATTTTTTTGGATTAGTTAAGAAGCCGTCCAAAGCTTCTGTAGTCCAATCTCCACCAAGACTAGCAAGTACTCCAGAATATCCAAAATCACCTATTGATCCTATGTCGCGACCTACAACATTAAATAAATGTGGACCAGTTCCGTTGGCGCCGTCTGCAAGTTTGTGACAAGCTTTACATTTGGAAAATGTTTTTTGACCTTTTGCCACATCAGCAGCAGCCAATAAATCTAACAAATTTGATTTTTCTACAACTATTTCAGTTTCTAACTCTACTTTATAAATTGAAGCAGGTGATACTGATGCATGTGCTTCACCGTGGCCACCATCACCAGATTCGACGTGATAAAGTGTTTCTGCGCCCCAGTTAATCATTAGATAAACTAATAATGCACCACATAGTGCACCAGTAATTTTTGTGAATTCCATATTGTCCATAGCGTTGTTCTCCGTCGGCTTTGGATTCGTAAATTAAGCTGTCGTCCTTCTAGCCTCTTCCAATGTGACAATGCAAGCTGTAGAAGTGCGACTAAACGATCATTCTTTAAAGGACCGTAAAATGTCTAAATTAGATATTAAAATAGCATTCCAAGGTGTTTTGGGAGCATACTCCCATCAAGCATGCTTTGAGGCATATCCAGAAGCAGGGGTTGTACCTTGCAATAGTTTTCATTCCGCTATCGATGCTGTGACTTCTGGTCATGCTGATCTTGCAATGTTACCTGTTGAAAACTCTACTTATGGACGCGTTGCTGACATCCACCAGCTTTTGCCTAACTCTGGATTGCATATTATTGGTGAACATTATGTTAGAGTTCATATTAATTTGTTAGCTGTTAAAGGTACTACTATTTCAGAAATTAAATTTGCGATGAGCCATACGGTTTTATTGGGACAATGTCGAAAGTTTTTGGCAGAGCATTCGATTGAATCTGTCATTGGAGTAGATACGGCTGGGTCAGCAGAAATTGTGGCAAAAGACGGTGTTTGCAGTCAAGGTGCTTTAGCATCTGAATTAGCAGGAAGTATTTATGGTTTGGATGTGGTTGCAAAACATATTGAAGACCATTCAAATAATACAACGCGTTTTTTGGTTATGTCTTTAGATCCACAGCCTGCAATAATAACGGAAGGTGAAATTAAAACATCTTTTGTTTTTCGTGTTCGCAACATTCCTGCCGCGTTGTATAAAGCGATGGGTGGATTTGCGACAAATGGTATAAATATGGTGAAGTTAGAAAGTTATATGGTGGATGGATCTTTTACTGCAACACAATTTTATGCAGATATTATTGGTCACCCAGATGAACCAGCCGTACAGCGTGCAATGGAAGAGTTGTCATACTTTACTACACATGTGGAAGTTCTAGGTGTTTATAAATCGGGAGTAATTCAAGCCTAAAAATTCTAAAGTCCATCCCTTTGAGTTTGGCACTCATTGACGAGCGTGCCTTTAACCCAGTTCCGAATAAGAAATTCAGCAATTGCACCTTGGCGCGCAGGTAAAATACCAACATCAATACCTGAATACGCTTTTACAAGGGTTTCCTTACTCACCCATATAGCGTCATCCAGCTCAATGGGATCAATTGTAATTTGATGGGATGTTGCAGATGCAATGCAACCAAACATTAAGGAGGTAGGAAACGCCCAAGGTTGGGACATAACATATCTTACAGAGCCAATCTCAATATTAGTTTCTTCTTTCACCTCGCGCGCCACTGCCGCTTCTAAAGTTTCACCTGGCTCAATAAAACCTGCCAAACAAGAATACATTTTTTCTGGCCAGTGGGGAGAGCGCCCAAGCAAGAGGTTATTTCCATCCGTAATTAACATTATAACTACTGGATCTGTGCGAGGATAATGTGGGGAACTACAAGTGCTACAGTCTCGTTGCCACCCTGCTTGAGAAGATACAGATTTATGCCCACATTTTGCGCAAAACTGATGTGATTTATGCCATGAAAATAGTGCTTTAGCTGTTGAAACCAAACCAGCATCTTCAGCAGGCAATTGTGTCATAATTAACCGTAAGTCGTTAAACCTTTGATGCTTTTGCAGGCTTGGATGATGTTGAGTGGAATCATCCAAAAATGATGAAGGGTTAGCAGGCTCTAAACTGCTAGGTTCCCAATCTGAAATGTCATGAGCGAAATAATCTGTACCTTTTGATTGCCCCAAAAAAATTCTTGATGTTTGTGACTGAGAAAGTATTTCATGGTTCAAAGGCAAAAAAACAAGTTTAAGATTATTTTCATCTATTAATGGCTTTCCCCGCCATAGAATCAGAGTTTTTCCAATTGAATCTAATTTATGCGAGGTTTTTTCTTTACGCAAATGCGCCGCTCTATCAAAATTTGAGCTACAAAAGCTTAATTCCTGCAGATTTAACATAGTTTTCCTTTGTGCTCTCTCTACTCTTGAAGCTACCTATATAACGCTTTATATCAAGGGTCGAGAGGTTGGCGCGGGCAAGCGCCTCGCCAACTCGGTCAGGTCCGGAAGGAAGCAGCCGCAACGAGCCCCGTTTGGGCCGCTGTCCAGCCTCTCACCCAAAAAAACAGGTTTCAATTAAACCTACTGTCCCATTCAGTGTTAATGGTATTTTTCATTTATTGATGAAATAAAATGTATGTAAGTTATTAAACAGAGCCTTGCCGTGGTTGATTGCAAGCTTTACGTTATTAAGAGAATTGCAAAGCTGTGGAAATAATGAACGAAATTTCAGATACCTCCAAAATAGCATATCAGGTGTTGGCACGTAAGTACCGCCCAGAAACATTTTCTGATATGGTTGGACAAGATACAATGGTTCGAACGCTAAGAAACGCGTTTGAAGCAGATCGAATTGCCCATGCATTTGTGATGACTGGAATTCGTGGAACTGGAAAAACAACGACTGCAAGAATTATTGCTAAAGGTATGAACTGCATTGGTGTTGATGGTCAAGGTGGCCCAACTACAGAGCCTTGTGGCCAATGTGTGCACTGTGTTTCAATTGTAGATGGTCGGCATGTTGATGTTATGGAGATGGATGCTGCCAGTCGAACCGGTGTTGGTGACATACGTGAAATTATTGACAGTGTGCATTATTCAACTACGTCAGCACGATATAAGATTTATATTATTGATGAAGTTCATATGTTATCAACCAGTGCGTTTAACGCGCTGTTGAAAACGCTTGAGGAACCACCAGAGCATGTAAAATTTATTTTTGCTACTACTGAAATACGCAAGATTCCTGTAACAGTTTTATCACGCTGCCAAAGGTTTGATCTGCGCCGTATTGAGCCTGATGTAATGATGGGGCTGTTAAATCGTATCGCAACTGCAGAAAATGCAAGTATTGCAGAAGATGCAATTGCATTAATTACGCGAAGTAGCGAAGGTTCTGCGCGCGATGCAATTTCTTTATTGGACCAAGCAATTGCGCATGGGGCTGGTGAAACTACTGCGGCTCAAGTGAGGGCAATGTTAGGTTTAGCAGACCGTGGCCGAGTATTAGACTTATTTGACATGATAATGCGTGGACAAGCCGATAAAGCTTTGCAAGAGCTAGCAGAGCAATATGCTGATGGTGCTGATCCTTTGGCCATCTTGCGTGATTTAGCAGAAATTACCCATTGGATTTCAGTAATAAAGATTTCCCCACATACAGTGGATGACCCAACCGTCTCACCTGATGAGCGAGAGAGGGGCAAAGCGGCGGCGGCTGATTTGCCAATGCGAGCTATGACGCGCATGTGGCAAATGCTCTTAAAAGCAATAGAGGAAGTGATGGCTGCGCCAAATGCTATGATGGCAGCAGAGATGGCGATTATTCGTCTTACTCATGTAGCTGATTTGCCAAGCCCTGAGGAACTAATCAAAAAATTACAAAATGATCCACCGCCACCTCCATTACCTCCCTCTGGTGGTGGCGGTATTTCAGGTCCTGGAGAATTAATTAGCAACTCTCAAACACAATCTATTGGTCAAAGTCCATCTGGCGGATCAACGTCATTTATTAAAGGCGGAATTGCTACGGCGATTGCCCAAATGCCAGATGACCAAAAATTGGTCCAGTTTGAGCGCTTTGAGCAAGTATTAGAATTAATCCGGTCGCGACGTGATATGAAGTTACTGTACGATGTGGAAACATATGTTCGTGTTGTGAAGTATTTACCTGGCCGATTGGAGTTTCAACCCACAAATGATTCGCCAAGTGATTTAGCTCAACGTTTGGGCCAGAAGTTACAAAGCTGGACTGGGGCTCGATGGGGGATTATCCTTGTTAATGAAGGTGGTGGTGCGACTGTCGCCGAACAGAAAATTGAGGCACGTGACGATTTGCATGCTAAAGTTTCTTTACACCCATTAGTTTTAGCAACATTACTGGCTTTCCCAAATGCAGAAATTAGAGATGTTCGCTCACTGGAAGATATGGCTGTAGATGATCAAATATTACAAGAAGTTCCAGAAGAAGATGATAATTGGGACCCGTTTGAAGATAATTAAGGGAGAGCATAAATGCTAAAAGGTATAGGCGACATGGCTAATATGATGGCTAAAGCCAAAGAAATGCAGGCTAAAGTTGAAGAAGCGCAGACTAAGATTGCTGCAATGGAAGTTGATGGTGAAGCTGGTGCTGGTCTTGTTACATGCCGTGTCAATGGTAAGGGTGAAGTAAAATCGTTAAATATTGATCAATCTATATTTAGTCCAAATGATAAGGAAGTTGTTGAGGATTTAATTATTGCTGCACTAAAAGATGGCAAAGATAAGGCAGATGTTAAGGCTAAATCAGAAATGGGTAAGATAACTGAAGGTTTAAATTTACCTGCAGGTATGAAATTGCCATTCTAAATGTCTAACAACCAAGACATTGATATTTTAATTGCTTTAATGGCTAAGTTGCCAGGCCTTGGCCCAAGGTCAGCACGTAGGGCCGTTTTACAATTAATTAAAAAACGTGATATTTTATTGTCACCACTATCTGATGCATTATTCAATGTAGCACAATCTGCAAGAGAATGTGTAAACTGTGGAAACATTGACACAACTGAAATTTGTGAGATTTGCAATGCTCCAAAACGTAAGATTGGGCAAATTTGTGTAGTTGAAGACGTTGCAGATTTATGGGCAATGGAGCGGTCTAACGTGTTCAAGGGCCGTTACCACGTTTTGGGTGGAAACCTATCAGCTTTGGATGGTGTGGGCCCTGAAGAGTTACGGATACCTCATTTAGTTAATCGCGTTAAAGGGGAAGAGGTTAATGAAGTTATCTTAGCCCTCAATGCTACAGTAGATGGTCAAACTACCGCGCACTATATTGCTGACCAATTAGATGATATGGATGTGGCAGTTACATCTTTGGCTCAAGGTGTGCCTATTGGTGGAGAGCTTGATTATCTAGATGATGGAACAATTTCAGCAGCATTAAATGCACGTAAGTCAGTTTGAGATTTTTGCAATTCTTTCGCGATTAGTTATGTAGATGGTTGATACAATAACAATAAGCGCACCAATATATGTAGTTAAAACTGGAATTTCTTCAAAAAAGAAAAAAGCCATAATGCCAATTAATACCATCCGAAAATATGATATTGGGGCTATCACCGCAGCTTGTGCATAACGATATGCTTGAATGTCAGCGTATTGGCGTAATATACCAAAGACAATAAGCACTGAAATCCATAAAATTAATGTTAAATCTGTGGCGAACTCAAATACGGGTGCTGCTATTGGAATGGTAATTATTAGGCCAATTGCGGTGGTGGAGATTAATGTGCTGATAGGCCCATCAGTTCGTGCTAGATTTCGTGACATAACTAAAGCAAAGCCAAAAAAGATAGATGACGTGATTCCATAAATCATATTAACATCAATTTGGTCAGATGAAGGTCGCATAACTATAATTGTTCCAAGGAACCCCACAATTATAGCTAAAGTGCGTCGTGGGCCAATAGTTTCACGGCCTAGTGCTACACTAAAAATAGTGGCAAATATTGGGGCTGTTGCAAAAAGAATTGCTGCTGCAGCTAGTGGCACAACTGATAGTGTATAAAAGCCAAAATGAATAGAGCAGGCCATAAGTGATCCACGAATCAGATGTGCCCGAGGCTGGCTAAACCTAATTTCTGATCTTAACTGCGGAATTAGAAAAAGTGTCAGGCCAAGAATTATTAACGTGAAAAATAAACGGTAACCAACTAAAAGCCGTGTATCTAACTCTAGCGATGCACCTCGAACCGAAACTGCCATAGCTGAGGCACCTAAAACAGAAAGCATGGCCCATAAGATGCCACGCCAATTTTCAGATTCTTGGGTTGGACTGGTCATGCTACTGTCTTCCTGTGGCGGTTAGCTGCGTACCGCGTGAATCATTTTTGTAACATTTTCAGGATCAGCGTCTGGAGTGATACCGTGCCCAAGGTTAAAAATATGTGGCCCTTTTGACAATGCTTTAACAATGCGTTTTGATTCTGAAGTAAGCTTTTCACCGCCAGATACTAAAAGGCTTTGATCTAAATTTCCTTGTACACAAGTAATTTTCTGCAAATAATCAGCAGCCCATTTTATATCGACTGAGCTATCGATTGCCACACAGTCAACGCCTGTTTCTTTTGCGTAGTTAATGTAACCTTCATTTGTTGCACCACGAGGGAACCCTATAATTTTAATATTTGGGTGACGTGTGCGCAATTCAGATACAATTTTTTTGGCTGGAATTACTGAGTAATGATTGAACAAATTACCTTTTAGAGATCCTGCCCAACTATCAAAAATTTTAACTACTTCAGCTCCTGCATCGATTTGACGTGACATATAATGAATTGTAGCATCAGTGATTTTATCTATCAAAGCATCAAATATTTTGGGCTGGTTTTTAATTAAATCAAGTGCTGGGCGTTGATCTGGTGTGCCTCGACCGGCTATCATATACGTTGCAACTGTCCAAGGTGCACCTGCAAAACCTATTAATGTAGTTTTACCAGGGAGTTCACGGGAAAGATTTTGTACGGTCTCATATATTGGCGATAATATTGCATCAATATCATCTACTTCTCCAAGTGAGTCAAAATCTGTTTGGGTTGTTATGGTTGACAGCCGTGGTCCTTCCCCTGTCACAAACCAAAGCTTTGCGCCTAAGGCTTGTGGAATTAATAAAATATCAGCAAACAAAATAGCTGCGTCAAATCCATATCTTCTTATAGGCTGAAGTGTAACTTCGGTTGCCAACGCAGGATTGTAGCATAGAGATAAAAAATCGCCAGCAATAGAACGGGTAGCCTTGTACTCTGGTAGGTACCGGCCCGCTTGGCGCATCATCCATATTGGAGGCGTGCTTAAAGTCTCCCCACTCAGGGCGCGAATTATCAATTTTTCTTTTGTCTTCATGAATTTGTTTTAGCGAGGATATGCCACAGTGGAAAGTATAATCATTCCCATTGTAGCTAATGCCACAGCGGGTTATAAAAAATTATGAGATTTACATCAAGTTCACCTTTAATTATTGGCACTCGTGGTTCTCCATTAGCGTTAGTTCAGGCCCACGAAACAATGGGCCGCTTAATTCGTTCAACGGGGTTAGAAGAAAATTGTTTTAAGATTTTAGTAATCAAAACTAGTGGTGATATGATTCAAGACCGCCCATTGAGCGAAGTTGGTGGTAAGGGTTTATTCACTAAAGAAATTGAAGAAGCGATGCTATCAGGCAACGTTGATATTGCTGTGCATTCAATGAAAGATATGCCTGTGATTTGCCCAGGCGGCCTAATTTTAGATTGCTATTTGCCTCGTGAAGATGTGCGTGATTCGTTTGTGTCTCCAAAATATAAAGCTATTTCTGAGTTGCCGGAAGGTTCTACTGTAGGAACATCCAGCTTACGCCGCCGTGCACAGTTGCTCAATCGAAGGCCTGATTTAAAAATTGTAGAGTTTCGTGGTAACGTTCAAACCCGATTACGCAAGTTGAGCGAAGGCATTGCTGATGCAACTTTTTTGGCTTGCGCCGGATTGAACCGGTTAGGCCGATCTGACATCTCGAACCCAATAGAAACAGAAGACATGCTTCCTGCCATTGCTCAGGGATGCATTGGTATTGAACGACGAGAAAATGATATTGAAATATGTGAAATGTTAACTGCTATTAACGATATACCTGCTACATTGCGTTTAGCTGCCGAACGCACGCTACTTGCTGGGTTGGATGGATCTTGTCAAACACCAATTGCAGGATTAGCAGAATTAGATGGTGATCAAATGCGTTTACGTGGCGAAGTTATTCGCCCCGATGGATCTGAAGCATTATTTGATGAAATTACATGTCGAATAACTGAAGGAATTTCTATGGCTGATAAAATGGCAAAACGCTTTCGTGCACAAATGGGTATAAATTTTTTTTAAAACTTACGAAATTCAGTTTACAAACCTGATTTAACAGGCCACAACGACCGCGTGATGCGAGCGTGGCGGAATGGTAGACGCGCCAGACTTAAAATCTGTTGTCCGTATGGGCGTGGGGGTTCAAGTCCCCCCGCTCGCACCACAAAATGTTCAATTTTCTTGATTAAAATCCTTCTCGATAGTATTTTGTTTACTTGGAATAAAGGTTAATAAAGTTTGTTCAAAAATTAGGCTTGATAATAGCGTTTAATAAATTTCTGGCATTAAGTGAATTCCAATCTGCTTCGCGTTGAATCCGTGCAATTTCTTGGCCTTTTAGATTTAAAATTAAAGTTGCTGGTAATCCGCGTACCCCAAAAGAGCCAGCCAATTTCATTTTTGGGTCCCGTTGTATTGGTAAGCTTGTAATATTGTTGTCTTCAAAAAACTGTTTTATTACTGGAATTGAATTGCGGCCAACTGCAATTGTAACTACTTCAAAGTGATCACCACCAATTTCTTTATTTAGAGCATCGAGCGATGGCATTTCAGCTCGACATGGAGCACACCATGTTGCCCAAAAATTTAATAGGACTATTTTACCGGTGTAAGCTGTTAGGTCTATAGTATCCCCATTAACATCTTGGAATGGCGTAGATACTGCAGGTTTTGGCTTGGTATGAATTGAAACTAAACGCATATCACCTTTACGAATCTCTCGCAGTGCCTCAACATCTAGAGTATTAGCTGTCAAAGGATTTGCACCTACTGCCAGCAGGGTATAAAGCATCGCGCATAGAATTTTAATTTTGGTCATCATTTGGCCCCTTCGAAATGGTACTGTTTATGTCTGACAAAAACTCATCAAATGCAATGTGGGGCGGGCGTTTTGCCAGTGGCCCTGATGCAATCATGGAAGCTATTAACGCATCGATTGGATTCGATAAACGCATGGCTGCTCAAGATATTGCAGGATCTATTGCCCATTCTGCGATGTTAGCCAAACAAAATATAATTACTGATAGCGATGCTGATGCAATTAAGGAAGGCCTCCTCACGATCTTGTCAGAAATAGAAAGTGGAATATTTAAATACTCTACTGCCTTAGAAGACATCCACATGAATATTGAGAGTAGATTGCAGGAAATAATAGGTGAACCAGCCGGTCGCTTGCACACAGCGCGTTCACGAAATGATCAGGTTGCTACGGATTTTAAGTTATGGACACGCGATCAGTGTGATGCCGTAATTTTAGGACTATCCGCACTGATGAGTGCATTGGTTAATCAAGCAGAAATTGGTGCAGATATTGTAATGCCGGGGTTTACACATTTACAGGTTGCACAACCTGTTACTTGGGGCCACCATATGATGGCCTATGTTGAAATGCTTGCTCGTGATAGGTCTAGATTTGTTGATGCCCGGTCTCGTATGAATGAAAGCCCACTGGGAGCAGCAGCCTTGGCTGGAACTGGATTTCCCATTGACCGTGACATGACTGCTGGCGCCTTAGGGTTTGATAGGCCTTCTGCAAACTCATTAGACGCGGTATCAGATCGTGATTTTGCATTGGAGTTTTTGAGTGCATCATCTATTTGCGCAACGCACTTATCGCGCTTTGCTGAAGAGTTGGTTATTTGGTCATCTGCTCAATTTAAATTTGTAGTTTTATCTGACAGATTTAGTACCGGCTCATCAATTATGCCCCAAAAAAAGAATCCAGATGCTGCTGAATTGATCCGAGCTAAAGTTGGCCGTATTACGGGCTCTTTTGTAGGTTTACTAATGGTAATGAAAGGACTTCCACTAGCATACTCTAAAGATATGCAAGAAGATAAAGAACAGGTTTTTGATGCTGCTGATAGTCTTATGCTAGCTTTGGCTGCTATGACTGGAATGGTTGCTGACATGAAGCCTAATGTATCTAAGCTTGAAATAGCTGCAGCATCTGGGTTTTCTACTGCAACAGATTTAGCAGATTGGTTAGTGCGTGAACTTGGCATGCCCTTTAGGGAAGCTCACCATGTAACAGGTAGCTTAGTTGCTAAAGCAGAAAAACAAAGCTGTGATTTGCCAGATTTAAGTCTAGACGATATGCAGGCTATTAATACTCAAATTACTGAAGATGTATTTAATTTTCTGAGTGTCCAAAACTCGGTTGCTAGCCGGAAAAGTTATGGAGGTACTTCTCCCGAGCAAGTTCGTTTACAAGTAGCTCGGTGGAAAGAAGTTTTGTTGTGATACATAGGTTTATTTTGATATTAGCATTATTAATAGGCATTAATGCCTGTGGGATTAAAGGTGATCCTTTGCCAGTAAATGAGGAGGTGCCATGTCTTATTTGCGATTAATTTATTTGGCCTTAGTTATCATTGGGGGCATCAAGCCGATGATGCATTTTCTTGCATGGTTTAATGAGTATGGTTATTCTTGGGTTGGTATTGTTGCTGCATGGACTGTAAATGAAGCGTCACGTGGTTTAATGTGGGATCTTACGATTTCAGCTTGTGCTCTATCAATCTGGATGGCTTCTGAAGTATACGTTCGCAAAGACTGGTGGGTTTTTATCGTTTGTTTTATTGCAACGTTTGGAATTGGCGTATCTTGCGGTTTACCGTTGTATTTGTTTCTGCGCTCGCGCACTTTTAAATAGGTTATTATGGATCATTTTTTGTACAAAGATGGCGTCTTAAACGCTGAAGACGTTTCATTGATGGAAATTGCGGAAACAGTTGGAACACCGTTTTACGTATACTCAACGGCAACGCTGTCCCGACACTTTCGGGTCTTTGATGAAGCGCTGGAGGGTATGGACCATTTGATATGCTATGCGATGAAAGCTAACTCTAATATTGCAGTGCTTAAAATTCTTGCTGAACTGGGTGCTGGGATGGATGTAGTATCTGGTGGTGAGTATATGCGAGCTAAAGCTGCAGGTGTTCCTGGAAACCGAATCGTATTTTCTGGTGTTGGGAAAACTCGTGAGGAAATGGAATTAGCTTTAATTAACGGTATCCGTCAATTTAATGTTGAGAGTGAGCCAGAATTAAAAATCTTAAATGAAGTTGCTATTTCGTTAGGTTTGATTGCTCCAATTACATTACGCGTAAATCCAGATGTAGACGCTAAAACACATGCAAAAATTTCTACTGGAAAGTCTGAAGATAAATTTGGAATTCCCATTGCTAAAGCTCGTAAAGTTTACGCCATTGCGGGTTCTATGCAAGGTATCGATGTCGTGGGTATCGATGTTCATATTGGTTCACAACTGACTGATCTGGAGCCGTTCCGGTTAGCTTATCAAAAAGTTGCAAAATTAACTGAAGCTTTGCGTGGCGATGGTCACAATATTAGACGTTTGGATTTAGGTGGGGGCTTGGGAATTCCATATGAGCAAACAAACCAAGCGCCACCTTTACCGGTGGATTATGGTAAGGTTGTTCGTGATACTGTTGGCCATTTGGGGTGTGAAATTGAAATTGAACCTGGCCGGCTACTTGCTGGAAACGCAGGTTTGTTGGTCAGTTCTGTGATTTATAATAAAGCTGGTGAAGGGCGCAATTTTATGATTGTGGACGCTGCAATGAATGATCTCATCCGGCCTGCAATGTACGACGCATACCATGATATTCTGCCTGTAAATGAACCTGATATAGACGCTGATCAACAAAAATTTGATGTAGTTGGCCCTGTTTGTGAGTCTGGGGATACGTTTGCAAAGCAACGTACTTTAACTCCTGTTGCTGATGGTGAGATGGTAGCATTCCGCTCTGCTGGAGCATATGGTGCAGTAATGGCTTCTGAGTATAATACGCGCCCAATGATACCAGAGGTATTAGTTCATGGAGATCAGTTTGCTGTTATTCGTAAACGCCCAAGTTTTGACGAAATGATAAAACGAGATATTATTCCTGAATGGCTTTAATGTTATTTAAATTTTAGAGTTATTTTTTCCATAGCGCTATTGAATAGGTTATGAAACCCAGGCTCTCCATCTAGATAATACATATCTTGGATAATTAGACGAGTTGATGATATTTTTGTTTCATAAGTATTCAAAAGCTGTGCCATCTCAGGAATATAGTATGATATTCTTGGTGTAAAAATGTAAAGTGATGTAGCAATTGTCAGTATTGTAATTGCAGTTAAAAAGCCTTGGCATATTTTTTTTAAATTTGTTTTTTGTTTGTAAGTAGAATGCATGTCCACAAAATCAATTTTTTGGACTCTGCGGACAACTTGATTACTATCTAACTTTACATTGAGGGCCTCGATCCTTGCTAGAGGATCTTTTATAGTATTGGTAGATTGTTTCGTATCAAAGCCAGGTAGTTTAATTTTTGATGCAAATATTGCCTCATCTTGTAAAATTAATTTAATTTCTGGAGTAAGTGATGGGCGCGCCTTGCTTAATTCAACTGTGTTCTTGCCCTTTGATCCGTATGGGTTTTTCTCTATCTTATTAGGATTAAATGTGTCCTGTATTTCATCATTACGTTGGGATTTAAAAATCTCACTATTTTTACTACTTTCAGCCAAAGGCTCTTTGGGTTCTAAGCGGGCTTTTTTGGTTAATTGCATAGGGGCATCTTGTAGCCAAATTTCCGTGCAGTTTGTACATTGAACATTGCGTCCAGATTTTGGAACAGAATTTTTAGGAATTTCGTAATGTGAGGCACAGTTTGGGCAAATTATTCGCATTTTTATCCCTTTGTTCTTTTTTATTGGAATAATTGTAATTAACTAAGTATCAAGTGATTTAATAAATTATCAAACTAACCAGTAAAATTACACTATTATTATTTACAGTCTAGCACACAATAAAACGTTTCAACTGAGAACTTATTAAAGTGTTTGATATTTATGCAAGTTTAATGACAAGGATTATCTAAATGATTGTTATCCAGTTTATACTTTCTTTAATTTTTATTGTTTCTATGTATTTATCAATGGTCTTATTTGCGGTTTTAGGAGCAATACCAACGCTCTTATCCCGCAAGGCAACATATTGGGTTGTTAGAAATTTTGCTGGATCTGTTATATGGCTTGCTTGGGCTATTTGTGGGCTGAAAGTCGAACAGCGAGGGAAAATTCCAACAGGTAACGTTGTGGTAGCTTCAAAACATCAAAGTTTTTTTGACGTTATATTACATGCTTACTATTTAAAAAACGTGAATTATGTGATGAAACAAGAACTTACATATTTTCCGATTATTGGGTTTTATGGAAAAAGATTAGGAACCGCTCCTGTAAGGCGGGGACAAAAAGCCAAAGCTGTATCACAAATGATGGCGGGGCTTCAAAAGTACGATGGGGATACTCAGTTAGTCATTTACCCTCAAGGTACTCGTGTAGCACCTGGTAAAGTGATGCCTTATAAAGTTGGTGCTGCGGTCATTTGCCAAAGAATGGAGCGTAGATGTGTTTTGGCAGCGACTAATGTGGGCGTTTTTTGGCCAAAACATAGCTTACTGCGAAAGCGAGGGACTGTAATTTTAGAATATTTAGACGAAGTTCCTATTAATTTAGAAACAAAGGAATTCGTTAATTATATGCAAGAAAAAATAGAAAAAGCATCTGATCGATTGATGGCAGAGGTGGGATTTCCTAGGGAGTAAATTGCCTATGGATACTCTAAGATCTATTAAAGAATTAGAAATAATTTATGGGCCCCCGTATGTGGCTTTTTTACGCAAAGTATCAAATCGTATCACACCAAAATATTGTCAATGGGTTGATGCATCTGTGATATTTACATTAGCTAATATTGGCTCGGATGGAGTAGGCGTTAGACCTTGAGGTGAAAATGGGAAAGTAATTTATGAACTTGATGAAAGAATATTATTATTACCAGATTGGCGAGGTAATTACAGAATAGACAGTCTGAGGAATATTGTACTTGATCCCCCAAATTGCAGTTATGTTGATAATCGGGGGTTCAAATATTGTAATTCGTATTAACAGTAAGGCTACTGTATCATTAAGCCCTGAGTTTATTGATCGCTTTGGGGCGCATAAAAAGAGACCACTCTCTGTTATTATTATCCATATTGAAGGCATCTACTTTTAATGTGCTTAAGCACTAAAGTGTTTAGAGATTTGGAATGGAAATACATGGCCTGATCAAACGATTTTACCATTGGTGGGACAAATCTTAGAAGTGATGAATGCTCAAAGTGCAAATATAGTAATGAAATTTTAATAAATAGTTTTTTGAAGCTAAGCGTCTAAATCACAGCGATTTCTCACCTAAGTCTAAGAATTTTTTACGGCGCTCTTTTAGTAATGCATCAGGTTTTTTAATTTGTAGCTCTGCAAGGGCTTCAGTTATGGCATCGCTAACAATTGCATACGTTTGTTCGTGATTGCGTTGAGCTCCCCCAAGTGGTTCTGGCATAATTTTGTCTGCAACACCTAGTTTTTTTAAGTCCTGTGCTGTGAGACGAAGTGCTTCGGCGGCTTCACGCATTTTTTCAGGATTTTTCCACAGAATTGAAGCACATCCCTCTGGAGAAATAACAGAATAAATAGAATGTTCTAACATAAGTAATCTGTCTGCTGTGGCAAAAGCAACTGCTCCACCTGAACCACCTTCGCCAGTTATAATTGAAATTAAAGGAACACGCACTTGAAGACATTTTTCAGTTGAACGAGCAATTGCTTCTGATTGGCCACGCTCTTCAGCACCTTTTCCTGGATATGCTCCTGGAGTGTCAACTAAAGTAATTATGGGTAGGCTAAATTTATTAGCCATTTCCATCAAGCGAATTGCTTTTCTATAGCCTTCAGGCCGTGCCATGCCAAAATTACGTTTTATTCGGCTGTTGGTATCGGAACCCTTTTCATGCCCAATGACAACAATAGCTTGATCTTTAAATCGAGCCAAACCACCCATTACAGCGGCATCGTCAGCAAAGTTTCTGTCGCCTTGAAGTGGTGTGTACTCAGTGAACAGTTCGCGAATATAATCTTTGCAATGTGGACGATCTTGATGTCGCGCAACTTGGCATTTTCGCCAAGGGTTCAAATTTTTATATAATTCAGCCAACATGCTTTGCGCTTTTTTATCAAGAGCGCTAGCTTCTGCTTCTACGTCTACATCATCTTCAGATTTTTCAGCCATAGCGCGCAATTCAGCTGCCTTGCCTTCAATTTCGGCAAGTGGTTTTTCAAATTCAAGATAGTTTTGCATTAATAGTATCTTTGTAGATTTACGTTACATTACATATGACTAAATATTAGACTAATTGCAACGCCCAAGCTTTATTGTAAGTCGCTAAATGCATTTTCAAGACGTGCCATTGCCTTAATTAATTCTGTGCGCTGAGTAGCAAAGTTGAACCTCAAGAATGTTTCGCCACCAGCTCCAAATGTTTCTCCATGACTTGCTGCAATGTGCGCTTTTTTCTGGACGCGATCTATATATTCTGATTTTGACATTCCAGTGTCTGAGAAATCTACCCAAGATAAATATGTTGCCTCCATTGGCATAGATTTTAGGCCTGGAATTCTCGCCATGGTTGCATCAAGAATTTTTCGATTATCATCTAAATATTTGCATAATGTGTCCACCCATTTGTCACCATAAGAGTAAGCAGCTTGTGTCATATAAAGCCCGAAAGAATTGGGTGATGTTCCCGTGGCTTCCATTATAATTGAGAAGCGTGCTTTAAGTTTTTCATCGGCAATAATAACATTACCTGTGTGGCAGCCTGCGATATTAAAAGTTTTTGTGGCTGCAGTCATCATTATTAAACGGTCAGATATTTCTGGCGCAGCAATGGGCATGGTTATATGCTTAGTTTCAAATGTAATATCATGATGAATTTCGTCAGATACTAAAATTAAATTATAACGTTCAGCAAATGCTGCTACCTGCTTTAATTCACTAACTGTCCATACCCGTCCACCTGGATTGTGAGGAGAGCACAAAATAACCATTTTTGCACTACCATCCATTTGACTGTCATAAGCATCGAAATCCATTTCGTAGCGACCATTTTTTATTGCTAACTTACATTCAATTACTTTACGACCAGCTGCATTTATTACTCTAGAAAATGCGTGGTAGACTGGTGTAAATAAAACAATACTGTCACCCACTTCGGTAAATGATTGCACACATAAAGCGGTGCCATTTACTAAGCCATGTGTCGTGAAAATATCTGAAGGATTTACTTTCCAACCGTGACGGCGTGCCATCCATCCTGTGATTGAATCACGATAATTTTCATCGTTACCGTAATACCCATAAATGCCCTGATCAGCCATAACTGCTAATGCATCATGTACTTCTTTTGGAGGTTCAAAATCCATATCTGCTACCCACATTGGAGTGCCAATTTTAGGATCTACTGCATAGTATGGTTGCATCATATCCCATTTGGCAGAATGAGTATTAATACGATCAATCTTTTTATCAAAATTCATGGTGCAAGTCCTTGGTGCTATGTTGTTTATGGAGATTGTTACGGAAAGCTAGTTTAGGTACCACAAAAAGTTTTATAATTTGGATCAATCATTAATGGTGGTTTTGCATATATTTCTTTACCAGCTTTATCTATGAATGGGTCGGTAATAATTTCTAAAAGTTGTTCAAACTGTGCATAATCACCATCTATTTCTGCAGCGTTTATGGCTGCTTCAACTAAGTGATTTCTTGGTGTGTATATAGGATTTTCTTGACGGATACGCTTTGCTATTCCAACCTCTAATAAGATCCTAACCTTGAAAGCCTTGATCCAACTATCAGTTGCGGAGGGATTTACGTAAAGATTACGCAAGGGTATTGCATTTCCGTCTGAAAGTTCTGCTAAAGCACGAAATGAAAGAGTAAAATCCACCATATTATCTTTCATAGTCTCAAAGAAGCTATCGAATAATTCAGCGTCGTTACTTTTCTTTATTTTAAATCCAAATTTACGGCGCATTTCTTTTAGCCAATAAGATTCATAAATATTTGAGAAGTTATCAATTATGTGTGTAGCTTTTTCGGTTGCGATATCAGCATTGTTATGAATTAAAGGTATTAATGCTTCTGCTAATCTTGCAATGTTCCATCGAGCTAACATTGGCTGATTAGAATAAGCGTAGCGACCTTGTCTATCTATGGATGAAAAAACTGCATTTGCATCATAATAATCCATAAATGCACAAGGACCATAATCAATAGTTTCACCTGACAATGTGACGTTATCAGTATTCATTACGCCATGAATAAACCCAAGACCCATCCATTTTGATATTAGATATGCTTGATTATTTGTGGCGTATTCTAATAGTTTTAAATAAGGATTGTCACTCTTTGCTGCTTCTGGATAATGACGATTTATAGTATAGTCAGCCAATTGCCTGAGTTTATCTATTTCTTGGCGAGCGGCAAAGAATTGAAAGGTACCAACTCTTATATGGCTGCTTGCTGTACGCGTTAATACAGCGCCTGTTTGCGCTGTTTCTCGTTGGATGCGTTCGCCAGTAGTGGTTGCGGCTAATGCCCGAGTCGTAGGGACGCCAAGCGCATGCATTGCTTCTGCTATCAAATATTCTCTCAAAACGGGGCCAAGCCCAGCTTTACCATCGCCATTACGTGAAAATACTGTGGGGCCTGAACCTTTTAATTGTATGTCGAACCTAACTCCTGATGGTGTGAGTATTTCACCTAATAAAAGTGCACGGCCATCACCTAGCTGTGGCGAAAAGTTACCAAATTGATGCCCAGCATATGCTTGTGCCAAAGTTTCTGCACCATTAGGCTTTACTGCCCCAGAACAAATGGCAGTAAGGTTAAGGTTGGCGATGTCTAACCCAAGTTCATTAGAAAGAGTATTATTAAACTTAATGAGTTTAGGATTGGCTGGAATTACTGCATCGCATGGGGCGTAGAAACCTTCTAGGTCTCGAAAGTATGTGTTATCAAATTTCATATGACGACTATGCCTGAGATTTTTGGTAGGTGTAAAGCGCAGTATAATTAGTTTACGAGTTAAAATTTTTTAAGATAAGTATTAGTCTGTTTATATCAAATTTTTATAAGAACGTGCTAATTAGAATTAAATTTTTAATCTTCTAACTTGATCCTGTATCTAGTTTGCAATAAATCCAATTTATGTCTTTATTGCCAATTCTTTTACACCCTGATCCACGCTTGAAAAAAGCCTGTGAACCAGTACTTAATGTTGATTCAAAAATTCAAAAATTAGCAAATTCAATGATTGAAACTATGTATGATGCTCCAGGGGTTGGATTGGCAGCGCCTCAAGTGGCTTCTATGGTTCGCTTATTCGTTATGGATTGCACTGACAGCGAGGCGGAAGACCACCCATTAGTGCTGATAAACCCTCAAATAACTTGGATATCAGAGGATTTAAATGTGCATTCTGAAGGATGTTTGTCATTGCCTGAATTATTTGATGATGTCGAACGCCCATCACAAGTAAGAATGTCATTTTTAGATATTCAGGGAAAAGTTCATGAGCAACAGTTTGATGGTCTTTGGGCAACGTGTGCTCAACATGAATTGGATCATCTGAATGGTGTTTTATTTATAGATCACTTAACTCGGATGAAGCGATCTATGATGACTAAAAAGATGGTAAAATTAAAAAAAGAATTGGTTCGTAATTAATGGCAGTTCATACGTTTATTAAATTTCCAGATAAACGATTGATGATTAAGTGCAATCCAGTTGTATCTATTAGTGATCTAGAGCGCAAAATTTGGCGTGATATGTTTGATAGCATGTATAATATGCCTGGGGTTGGCCTTGCTGCCTGTCAGATTGGGATTATTCGGGCGCTTGCAGTAGTAGATGCTGGTGATGGAAGGGATAAACCTGTATCTATGGCAAACCCAGTAATATTACATGCTTCAGCAGTGCTGGTTGAGCGTCAAGAGGGTAGCCCTAACTTGCCTGGGGTATTGGCTAATATAAAGCGACCTCGAGCTGTTACTGTAGGATTTATGAATGAGAACTCTGTACAAATTGAACGTGATTTTGTTGGACTTTGGGCTACCTCTGTTCAACATCAGATTGATCATCTAAATGGAGTAATGTTTTTTGATCATTTAAGTAAGGTGAAGCGAAAAATGTTAATTATCAAGTCGCAAAAGCTAGCAAAACAAGGATTGATTTAATGCGTATAATTTTTATGGGTACGCCAAATTTTTCAGTGCCTATTTTGAACGCAATAATAGATGCAGGGCATGAAATTGTTGCTGTTTATTGCCAGCCGCCACGGCCAGCTGGGCGTGGTAAAAAAGATCGCCTTTCTCCAGTTCATCAACGTGCAAATATTTTGGGGTTAAATGTAAAACATCCAATTAATTTTAATACTAACCAAACAGTTACTGATTTTGCTGAATTAAATGCAGATATTGCAATTGTTGTAGCGTATGGAATGATATTACCTCAAGTCATATTAAACTCTACACATCAAGGATGTTTGAATATTCATGCTAGCCTTTTACCTAGGTGGCGTGGAGCTGCACCGATTCACCGCGCAGTTATGGCAGGGGATAAAACAACTGGAATTTGCATTATGCAGATGGATTCTGGTCTTGATACGGGCGCGGTGCTTCTTAGTGAGGAAGTAAGTATATTAGAAACTGATACTACTGCCACTTTGCATGATCGCTTAGCTGTTATTGGTGCGTTGAATGTAGTTGATGCTTTGGCCCGTTTGAATGATCTTGAAATGAAACCACAAGCTCTTGAGGGTATTATTTATGCCCATAAAATTAAGAAGGCTGAGGCACAGATTAATTGGTCAGGTTCTGCGCAAGAGGTCGATTGCCATATCCGTGGTTTGTCACCATTTCCTGGGGCATGGTTTAATGATGGAGATCAGCGAATAAAAGTTTTGATGAGTCACGTTGTAAATGGTTTTGGTAATAATGGCGAAGTAATTGGTCAAGTATCTGTTGCCTGTCAAACAGGTGCAGTAGCACTAACCAATCTACAACGGCCTGGTAAAGGTGCTATGAAAGCTGAAGTTTTCATTCAGGGTTATTCATTGCCGATTGGGAAAATTTTGTAGAATTTCAATAGTTGTTTATTTTACTTTATTTAGATTTAAATGGTGCCATACCATTACGTGCTAATTCATCGGCTTCTTCATTTTCTACGTGACCGGCATGCCCTTTGATCCATTCCCAAGAAACTTCATGGCGTTGTGTGGCAACATCTAACTTCTTCCAAAGCTCTTCGTTTTTGACTGCTTTCTTTGCTGCAGTTTTCCATCCATTTTTTTTCCAACTAGAGATCCATTTTGTCATACCATCTTTGACATATGAGCTGTCTGTAACAATAGTAATTGAACTTGGCCGCTGTAAAGCCTCTAAGGCCATAATTGCAGCGGTTAGTTCCATTTGATTATTTGTAGTTTCAGCTGAGCCACCTGATAAACTTCGAGTTTTCATGGTAGTTTCACCATCTTTTGCAAGCAGTAAGACACCCCAACCACCCGGACCTGGGTTTCCAGAGCATGCACCGTCAGTATAAGCATAAAGTTTAGGCATAAGCGGTCACAATCATAAATGGTTCAAGTGCACCAGTCATTGAAATAGTTCCATTTGTATCGATGCGCTGTGAGTGGAGACTGAAACCTGCAGAAATTAACAAAGAACTTAATTCGTTTGGTTGATAAAATGTGTAGTTTCGACCTAATTTATCACGTTTTTCACCATTACCGATTTTTAAGCCAAGGTGTAAATAACCGCTTGGTTTGAGTGCCGTAAATATACGAGATAAATTTGAAGGCATTTCGGAACGTGGAGCATGTAAAAGAGAGAAGTTAGCCCATATTGAGTTATATTTTTTTATATCATCAAGTTCATTGAAATCTGCATGCACTGCGTTAATACCAAAGTGTTTGGCTGCAATGCGTACCATTTCTAAGCTGCCATCACTGGCATGAACAGTTAGCCCAGCGGCACGCATCATTGCGGCTGAGTTGCCTGGACCACAACCAAAGTCTAATACATCTCCCCCCGGTGGGGTAGCTGCAATAAATGACCGTAAGTCACTATCAGGTTTTTTTCGACTTGTTTTATCAAGGTAAACTTGTGCCGATGAATCATAGTAAGCAATAGTTTTTTTATCCAAAATTATTTCCAATCATGGTTGCTATAAAAAACCTAAATTGAAATAATATTAAAATTGTAATAACGGTAAGTGTAAGAGGTATTCGTAAGCGAAGCCACCAAAGAGGGGCCATACCGAGTAATTTAAAATAAACATCAATAGGTAGAAGAAAAGCAAAACCAATACCAATAATTATGAATTGATATTGGCTTGGAAATAATAAGGCTCCTAGGATATAAAGAGTAGGCAGAACAGAAATAATATAGAGGAATGGTCTCTGAACTTTTGCATTTGCCGAAAATCCCCAGAAAGATCCAGCCATAAAGCATAAAATAATTATTGAATAATTTAGCTGAAGATGAGCGCTATTTGTATTTATAATATTACTTAATAGAGTATCAAGGGTGAGATGGAAACTTGAAAAAAGTGCAATAAAAAAAGGTATCAAACCCAAAGTACCTAATACTTTTGCGGGCATTGGAACTCTGTGTTTCATGTTTTTTCGCGTAATATGCGTGGTACTTTAAATTCAACATTTTCTACGGCGGTTTCAACAATTTTTTGTGTTACGTCATAGCGATCTGTTATTGCAGCTATTACTTCATTTATCAATATTTCTGGGGCTGAAGCCCCAGCTGTTATGCCAATTGATTTTACACCACTTAATGCACGCCAGTCTATATCTGATGCACGTTGTACCATTTGGGAGTAGGCGCATCCAGATGATTTACCAACCTCTACAAGACGTTTTGAGTTAGAAGAGTTTGGAGCACCAATAACTAATAATGCGTCAACTTTTGGGGCAACTGATTTGACGGCTTCTTGGCGATTTGTAGTTGCATAGCAAATATCTTCTTTGTGTGGGCCAACAATATTTGGAAAGCGTGCCTTAAGCGCAGAAACAATTTCAATGGTGTCATCAACCGATAAGGTTGTTTGAGTAATATAAGCTAATTTGTTAGAATTGCGGGGGGATATATTTAATACGTCTTCGGGGGTTTCTACTAAAAGCACTTCACCCTTGGGAAGTTGCCCCATGGTGCCTATAGTTTCTGGATGGCCCTCATGGCCAATCATTACCATTTGTAATCCCTTTGAGTAATGGCGCTCAGCTTCAATATGAACTTTGCTTACAAGTGGGCAGGTGGCGTCAACATATATCATTTCACGAGCTTGTGCCGCGTCTGGAACCGATTTGGGGACACCATGAGCCGAAAATATAACAGGTCGATCATTTGGACACTCTTCGAGTTCTTCCACAAATATGGCGCCCTTTGCCCTTAATTCATCTACAACATATTTATTATGAACAATTTCGTGGCGGACAAAAATGGGGGCACCCCATTTTTCCAATGCCATTTCAACTATCTTAATAGCACGATCCACTCCTGCGCAAAATCCGCGTGGTGCTGCTAAGTAAAGGTCTAAAACTGGTTTTGTCATATGAGTGTTTTAAACTGCAAAACGATAGTTATACAATGGAATTTAAGTTAATTTTATTAAAACATCAAAAGTTAACACACTTGCCCCAAAATACTTTGCATCCAATGTAATTATAATTTTGAAGAATGTGTTGTGAAAGTGCTGATGTAAACATGTATTGCGATTATAATAAACTCAAATATTAGAAAAATTTAACCGAGTATTATAAAGTTAAGTATATAGCTTCTCATATCACTGAATGATGAATTAAAAGCTGTAAATGCTAAATTTGATTTAGAATTTCACATATTTTAAAATATTATTATAAATATACTAAATAATATATTTTGATCATGAGGATCGCCCAATAATACCGCGTAAGTCCTCAAGTTCGATAAAGTTATCTGCTTGGCGGCGTAAATCGTCTGAAATCATTGATGGTTGAGAGTGAGTTGTTGATACTATTGACACACGCACACCTTGGCGTTGAATTGATTCAACAAGAGAACAAAAATCACCATCACCTGAAAATATAACTATGTGATCTAAGTGAGGGGCCAACTCCATTGCGTCTACAGCAAGTTCTATGTCCATATTTCCCTTAACTTTGCGTTTTCCCAAAGAATCCCTATATTCTTTTGCCGGCTTTGTAACCAATGTGAAGCCATTGTAACTGAGCCAATCTACGAGGGGCCGAAGTGGTGAGTTTTCGTCGTCCTCTAACAAGGCAGTGTAGTAATAAGCACGCAATAGTTTTCCACGCCTCATGAACTCTTTTTTTAAAAGTTTATAATCAATGTCTAAATTAATAGCCTTTAATGAGGCATGGAGATTCGAGCCGTCTATAAATAGACCTAACCGTTCATTGGGAAAAAACATAACTTGTCCTTTTGTAAAACTTCATCAATAAAAAGAATAATTGGTTTCTAATGCAAAATATCTTAAATTTTAACATAATCTTTTATCCATGAAAATTAAATGATCAATAGTTGATGTCACACCATAACTCCAAGAAAATACTTTTGGCACTAGGTTCCAATGTCTCTAGTGATTTGCAGGATTCATACGATCTGATTAAAAAATCAATAAGTGAATTATGTAAAAAAACTATTAAAAAAATAGATATTAGTAACTTTTATCAGACACCTGCTTTTCCTATTGGTGCGGGACCTGATTTTATAAATTGTGTTATTTCAGCATACACAGAGTTAGATCCTGTAATTTTACTTGAAGAGCTTCATTCGATTGAAGCTAAATTTGGTAGAAAAAGATTAAAGCGTTGGGGGCAGAGAACTCTAGATATTGATTTGTTAGATTATGATTCTAAAATAAAGCCTAATATTACTTATGTTCAAGAATGGTTAAATATGCCATTCGATAAACAATTGAAACAAACCCCTAACCAATTGATATTGCCTCACCCACGGCTTCAAGAACGTGCATTTGTACTCATCCCAATGGCTGATGTTGCACCTGATTGGATGCACCCCATATTGTGTAAAACGACTTTGGAAATGCGTGATACTTTATCATTAAAAATATTAAATGAAATTCGATATTTCATTAGGCCAGATTAAGTGAACTGCTCTTGCCATTTTTATAAAAACACAGTAAGAAATGCCTCTTGTAGATATCATGAAAACTTGGAGTTCCTAGATGGCACGTGTAACTGTAGAAGATTGTGTTGATAAAGTACCAAATCGATTTGATTTAGTAATGCTAGCCGCACATCGTGCGCGCGAAATATCTTCTGGATCAGAATTAACTGTATCACGTGATAATGATAAAAACCCAGTAGTAGCTTTGCGTGAGATTGCTGAGGAAACACTAAGTGCTGCAAACTTACACGAAGCAGCAGTTCAAAGTTACCAGACTCAAATTGAAGTTGATGAGCCAGAAGAAGATGAAATGGCGCTGTTGATGGGTGGTGGCGATGATAAGCCAGGTGATGACATGAATGATGAAAATTTGTTACGCGCACTTATGGAAGCTCAGGTAGCCAAATAAGTGGGCTTTGGCCTATTTTTAGGACCGGCTAAATGATTGATGTTGAAACATTGGTCGATCATGTACGCGCCTATAATCCTAAGGCTAATGTAGAATTAATTAGCCGTGCTTATGCTTTTGGTAAACAAAAACATGTTAACCAAAAGCGACACTCAGGTGAGCCATACTTTTCACACCCTATAGAAGTTGCTATTATTTTAGCAGGGCAAAAACTTGATGATGATACTATCGTCACAGCATTATTGCATGATACCCTAGAAGACACTGACGCAACCTTTAAGGAAGTAACTGAGTTATTTGGTCTTGAAATTGCACAATTAATTGACGGTGTTACAAAACTTACAAATTTAGAACTATCATCAGTTCAAGCAAAACAAGCTGAAAATTTTCGCAAACTATTACTTGCCATGTCCCAAGATTTACGAGTTTTATTAGTAAAGCTTGGTGACCGTTTGCACAATATGCGAACAATTAAGCATATGCGGCCTGAAAAGCAGTTAAGCAAAGCGCGTGAAACTATGGATATTTTTGCTCCACTTGCTGGACGTATGGGTATGCAGTGGATGCGCGATGAGCTGGAAGATTTGGCCTTCAAAGTCTTAAATCCTGAAGCCCGTAATTCTATTTTGCGCCGTTTTATAAATCTTCGTGACCAGTCTGAGGATTTAATTCCTTCAATCATTAAAGATATACGGACATTGTTATCAGCAAATTCTATTCAAGCCAGTATTACTGGCCGTGAGAAGAAACCATACTCAATTTGGCGCAAGATGGAAGAAAAACAACAAAGTTTTTCACGGTTATCTGATATTTATGGATTTCGAATTATTTCTGAAAATGAAGGTGACGCTTATCGTGTACTTGGTGCCGTTCATCAGAGATGGACGGGTGTTCCAGGGCGATTTAAAGATTATATATCTGCACCAAAATCAAACGGGTATCGGTCCATTCATACTACTGTAGCTGGCCGTGATGGTAAGTTGGTTGAAATTCAAATTCGCACGCGTGAAATGAACGAAGTTGCAGAAGTTGGCGTTGCAGCGCATTGGTCCTATCGTGATGGCCAGCGCGCACAAAATCGCTTTTCTGTTGACCCATTAACTTGGTTAGCAAGTTTAGCTGTGCGTATTGAAAGTGAAGAAGATGATCATGAAGAGTTCTTAGAACATGTAAAATTGGAAATGTTTGCGGATCAAGTATTTTGCTTTACTCCCAAAGGAGATGTTATTCAATTACCTCGTGGGGCGACACCTATTGATTTTGCTTTTGCTATTCATACACGAATTGGCTCTACGTGCGTGGGTGTGAAAGTCGACGGGCGTCGTGTTCCATTGTGGACACGTTTGCGTAATGGCCAATCCGTTGAAATTCAAACAGCAACTGGGCAACGCCCGCAGGCTACTTGGATAGATATTGTGATTACTGGTCGTGCAAAATCTGCGATCCGTCGCGCCTTACGTGAAGATCATCAAGCTGGATATATAAAGCTTGGTCGCGAATTGGCTAGAGTTGCATTAGAACATATTGGTAAGAAAGCAACGGATAAAGCATTAAGTACCGCAGCAAAAAAACTTGGCCTAAAAAACCATAATGAAGTGCTGTTAAAACTTGGTAGTGCTGAATTAATGGGTGTTGACCTCGTAGAGGCCTTGTATCCATCATTATTACATCAGTCTGATAAAGATATTAATCAATCTGTTGCTAAAATTGTTGGCTTAGATGCCGATCAATATATTCAAGGAGCATCTTGTTGCCAGCCCTTGCCAGGCGAACGAATCCTTGGCATCGCAACACGTGGGAAAGGTGTATTTGTACACTCTATTCATTGTGATACTTTAATTGATTATGAAGATCAAACTGATCGCTGGATTGATTTGACGTGGACTAAAGGGCGCAGTGATTCAGTTAATAAAGTTACGATTGAAGTTACAATGGCAAACTTTAGTGGTGTTTTGGGACGAATATGTATTTTAATATCTGAACAAGATAGCAATATTATTGATATGCATTTTAGTGACCGTAAACAAG
>CAJWNQ010000018.1 GCA_913043905.1 uncultured Paracoccaceae bacterium
CAGCCCAAGATAATTTATTGCCATATTTTTGTTTAATTGGCCACAATAGGCGACGCGCTTTATCTAGGTTAACATTATCTGGCCAGCTGTTTAGTGGTGCAAAACGCTGTGTCCCTGATCTTGCCCCACCACGCCCATCAGCTGTTCTATATGTACCAGCCGAATGCCACGCCATGCGTATAAAAAAAGGACCATAGTTACCGTAGTCGGCAGGCCACCAATCCTTACTGTCTGTCAAAGTTTCAGCTAGATCTGCCTTTAAAGCCTCTAAATCTAGTTTTAAAAATTCAGTTTTATAATCAAAATCTGCACCTAGTGGATTAGTATTTGGATTATTCTGGGATAGTATCTTCAGATTCAATTGATTTGGCCACCAATCTTTGTTAGTTTTCCCGACTGTGCCGGTATGCATAACTGGACATTTTCCTTGTGTATCGGACATTAATTCCCCCTTTGTTTTCTATATTTTTATATATAACGTTTATACTGATTATTGGAAATTGTATTTAATATAAAAATCGATTAGTAAAACTTATGGCTATTACACTAAGGCAACTCACATATTTAACTGCATTGGATGCTCATCGACACTTTGGTCGTGCAGCAGCGGCTGTATTTGTTACTCAATCTGCATTATCACAACAAATTAAGGAATTAGAGTTATCTTTAGGTAGTGCATTAGTTGAGAGAAATAAGCGTGGTGTAACCCTTACTATTATAGGACGCGAAGTAGCATCTAGGGCTATTAAGATTTTGGAACAAATAAAAGATATAGAACAATTATCTAGATTTCAGTCGAGTATGCCAATAAAGCTTAATATCGGATTAATTCCAACTATAGCACCATATTTGCTTCCCCATGTACTTCCAATATTGAGATCAAATAATAATGGTTTGGAATTTGGTATAAGAGAAGCACAGACTAATATTTTATTGGATGAACTTAGCAGGGGACAGCTTGACGCAATAATAATTGCATTACCTTCTAATATAGAAAACATGATAGAAACTCCATTAATGAGAGATAATTTTTTACTAGCTGGAGCTAAGGAACCTCTAGCAACTTTATCCAAAAAAGGTTTAATTCCCACTCAAATTGATGCAGAAAAATTATTATTATTAGACGATGGGCATTGCTTATCGGATCAAGCGCTGGCGGCATGTTGTATTAAACCATCTGCTCGAATGGATTTACGAGCGTCATCCTTAACAACTCTTTGTCGATTAGCATCGGAAGGTTTTGGATTTACACTTTTACCAGAGTTAGCGGCAGCCAGTGAATTAAGGGCTTCACCAGATTTATGCATACATAGATTTGTTGGTGACCAACCTCATCGTACTATTGGGTTGGTGCGCCGTTCTATTAGTGGTGACAGCGAATGGTTAAAGGTTTTAGAAGATGCATTTACTAAAAGTATTAAATATTTAAAAGATACAGTTTTGCAAGATAAATACTAATTTATTATCATTAATCAATATAAAATATTAGATGGTTTTCATACGAGACATTATGTTTTACTGCTTATATACTGATGTTATAATAAGGATAAATTTATGCGTGATCTTAATATTCCGGCAGAACGCCATCCTGAAAAAGCTCATAAGCCTGACAACGCTCAGCCCAGTAAACCTTCGTGGATAAGAGTGAAAGCACCAGTTTCAGAGGGCTATAAAAAAACACGTGATATTATGCGTGAGAATAAACTAGTTACTGTCTGCGAGCAAGCAGGGTGCCCAAATGTTGGTGAGTGTTGGTCTCAAGGGCATGCCACAATGATGATTATGGGGGAGGTATGCACTCGCGCATGTACATTTTGTAATATTGCCACAGGTAAACCGCCAGAGGACTTAGATGTATTTGAACCTGGTCGTGTTGCTACTGCGGTAAAAAAACTAGGCTTAAACCACGTTGTAATAACATCAGTTGATCGTGATGATGTTAAAGATGGTGGTGCAGAACATTTTGCGCAGACTATTAGAGCTATTCGAAAACAATCACCAAATACAACTATTGAAATATTAACGCCAGATTTTATTCGGTGTGATGATAGTGTTTTAAAAGTAGTAGTTGACGCTAAACCAGACGTATTTAATCATAATCTTGAAACTGTTCCTGGTCTATATCCAGAAGTGCGGCCTGGGGCGCGGTATTTTCATTCTTTAAGGCTTTTACAACGTGTAAAAGAATTAGATCCAACTATGTTTACTAAATCAGGCATGATGGTAGGTTTAGGCGAAAATAAACAATCTGTTGTACAGGTTATGGATGATATGCGTGCTGCTGACATAGATTTTCTTACTATAGGTCAGTACTTACAGCCAACTCCAAAACACCATGGTGTTGATAGGTTTGTTACACCAGATGAATTTAAAATCTATGAAAAAACTGCATATAATAAAGGTTTTTTAATGGTATCATCTTCACCCTTAACTCGGTCAAGTTATCATGCTGGTGATGATTTTGCCCAATTACGTTCAGCTAGATTGGCAAAGTTTGGTAAATAGTTTATTTTTTGGCTAGAATTTCAAATTTAATTCTAGCCAAATTTAAATTAATAAAAAAGCTTCTACTAACGACGAGGAGCTCTGTTTCCACCACTTTTGAAAGGTTTTTTACCACCACCTGAGTTGCTACGTGGCTTGCTTTCACGTGGTCCAGATCCACGCTTAGAATTTGCACCACCACCGCGACGACGTGGGGCTGGTTTTTCAAAATTTGGAATTAAGTTTTGTGTCAGACCTTCTAATTCAATTACGGGTATCTCCATTTTTATAATTTTCTCGATATCCCATAATTGCTTGTGTTCATCAGGTGCACAAAAAGCAATTGCTCGACCTTCGGCGCCAGCCCGTGCAGTACGCCCAATTCTATGAATATAAGATTCTGGTACGTTTGGTAGATCGAAATTTATGACTATTTCGATATTAGGAATATCGATACCGCGGGCAGCAATATCTGTAGCAATAAGAACGTATGTTTTTCCTTTTCGGAAATCATCTAGTGCACGTTGGCGTTGGCCTTGAGATTTGTTACCATGTATCGCATCGGCAGCAATATCTTGAGTACCTAACCATTTAACCAGTTTGTCTGAACCATGTTTTGTTCTTGAAAAAACTATCACGCGTTTTCTGGGGTTTGCTGAAACTATACGTTGGAGCGCAAGTCCTTTATTTTGTTTGGACAAATGCATCAAGCTTTGTTCAATTTTTTCAACTGTAGAATTTTCAGGGGTAACAGAAACTTGTACGGGGTCTTTTAGATATGTTTCGGTAAGCTTTTTTATTTCTTTTGACATAGTCGCAGAAAACAATAACGTTTGACGTTCTTTGCTAACTTTTGAAATAATACGTTTTACGGCTGGCAGAAAACCAATATCCAACATTTGATCAGCTTCATCTAAAACTAAAAATTTAGTTTCGTCCAAGCGAAGACCTTTTTGTTCAACCAAGTCTTCTAATCGGCCTGGAGTTGCAACAAGAATATCAACACCTTTAGAAAGATCTCGCATCTGTTTACGGATTGGTGCACCACCAATTGCATGAGTAAAGTTTAAAGGTAAACGTTTGCCAAAACTTACGAAGGCATCATGAATTTGTAACGCTAATTCGCGTGTTGGTGAAAGAATTATAGTTCTCGCAGAACGTGCTTTTAATGCAATAGGATTCATAAGTAATTGTTGTATCAATGGAAGAGCAAAAGCGGCTGTTTTTCCTGTACCAGTTTGAGCTAAGCCAACTAGATCTTTACCGCCTAAAACAGCAGGTATAGCTTGTGATTGAATAGGTGTTGGCTGTGAATAACCCAAAAAACCAAGTGCCTTTACTATCTCTCCATCTAGGCCCAGATCAGAAAATGCGCTTGCGTCTGATTTTGGCTGCTCCACACGCTCTTTCTTTTTTTCTTTTAGTTCTTTCATTTTGGGTGTGGCTGAAGTTAAGAGAGATGCCTCATCTTTCTTTAGAACAGTAACTGTTGCAGCTGCCTTTTTTCCAGTTTTTTCATCAAGTAATAATTCATATGTTAGCATGTCGCCTTCTTTGACAACTTTTAATCCTGAAGCTTTAAGGGCTGACATATGTACAAATACATCGTCACCTCCTTGATCTGGGTTAATAAAGCCAAGGCCTTTTACTGGGTTGTACCAAATTACTGTGCCGGTAAGCATGGGATATACGCTCTCTAGGGTTTGGGCCTGTATGCCAACTGGCGCTACTACAAGCTATGATTGGCTAAAACCTAGGGACCCGCGATGCGAATCGCCGTCAAATGTTAGTACATCTGGCCAGCCGAAGATGTCCTCTTAGGCGACGAATGGATAACAGGCAAGCGTGTTTAGTGGAAATTCTGAAGCTAAGCTATTCAGTGTGGTGGATTGTGTGAAATAGATTAGTAGAATTTTTGACAACACCTAATCAAATACTACTTTACCAATGTGAGCTAAATTTCTATTCCGTTGTGCATAATCAATGCCATAACCGACAACAAATTCATCAGGAATTTCAAAGCCAATCCAGTCAGCATTTATTTCCACTTCGCGCCTTGCGGGTTTATCTAGAAGTGCACAGACCTTTAGGCGAGCAGGTTTTCGAGATTCTAGTAAAGATTTGACATGATGTAGAGTATGTCCCGTATCTACAATATCTTCAATTACCAAAACGTCTCGACCCTCAATTTCCCCTCGTAGATCTTTCAGTATTCTTACTTCCCGTGAGCTCTCTAAACCATTACCGTAAGATGAAGTTTCTAGAAAATCAACTTCACAAGGTAAATTCAACTCGCGAGCTAAATCAGCTATAAAAACAAAAGAACCACGCAGTAAGCCAACAACAATAAGTTTATCAGTATCTTTAAAATACAAAGAAATTTCCTTAGCAAGTTCTTCACACCTTGCGGCGATTGATTTTGCTGAAATCATAGGTTCTACCTTATAGTTTGTATGATCCATTGTAATTTCCATATTTTTTAATGTTATCTGTAATAGTCTTGCAAAATAGTTAATTTAATAATTTTGTAAAATTTAACATATATTATTTGGTAAATTATTCACACTTAATGAACAAGGTATAAAGTTATTATAATTTAAGATCTTTAAAATACTAATTTAATGATTATATCATCTAATTTTATAAAAAATATCAACTTTATTATTTTCATAATTTTTTGCGTTTATTGATGACTAACGATGTGGTTTTGCATAAAACAATTTCATGCCGACACACACAGAAAAAAGACTAATGCCCTATAGCGCGCAGCAGATGTATGATCTGGTTGCTGATATCGATTTATATCCAGATTTTTTGCCATGGTGTGCTGCTGTACGAACTCGCAATGTTATACCTCAGGATGAAAAGATAATTGTGGATGCAGATCTAGTAATTGCATTCAAAGTTTTTCGTGAACGCTTTGGCTCAAGAGTAACATTAATACCTAATCAAACTACAATCGATGTTGAATATTTGGATGGACCATTTAAATATTTAAACAATCATTGGGTATTTACAAATGTAGATGGTGGTTGTGAAGCAGATTTTTTTGTTGATTTCGAGTTTAAATCTAAAGTTTTACAAGTCTTGATAGGTGTGGTTTTTGGAGAAGCGATGCAACGCATAGTTCGAGCATTTGAGGCACGAGCACAGCAATTATATAATTAAATAGATGGCTCCATGCTTAAAATTGCAAGGAACCGTTTCTACTTTTAGGATGCCATGTCGTAAGCACGCTCACCATGCGATGATTGATCTAGGCCAGTTATTTCATCTTCTTCAGAAACTCTGATTGGAAAAATTAATATAACAAATTTAATTATTATAAATGTAACAACTATTGTGAAACAACCAACAATAGCTAATGAACCCAATTGTTCACTCCAACCTGCATAACCAAGTACTGATAACATAATTGTACCAAATATTCCACCAACGCCATGAACTGCAAATACATCAAGGGTATCATCAATCCTGAACCATCCTTTTATTATTTCACACATTATTTGGCAAACAATACCAGCTATTGAGCCAATCATTAATGCTTCTACCGGTGAAACCCATCCAGATGCAGGCGTAATTGAGGCTAAACCAGCAATTGTGCCAGTAACCAAACCGACTAAGGATGATTTTCCATATTTTATTCGTTCATAGAGAGCCCATGTAAGTGATGCTGATGCAGCCGATATGTGTGTCACAGTAATTGCCATGGCTGCACCACCATCTGCTGCCAACTGTGAACCACCATTAAAGCCAAACCAACCAACCCATAACATCGCTGCTCCTAACATTACATACCCTGGGTTATGTGGTGGAACATTTTTATTTAGTCGAGGACCAAGAGTGATTGCGACGATAAGAGCGGCGATTCCTGCTGTTTCGTGAACAACAATGCCACCAGCAAAATCTTTCACTCCGTTTGCAAATATTGAGCCCTCAGAACCTGAAAGTAAGCCGCCTCCCCATATCCAATGTGTTACTGGTGCATAAACTAATATCATCCATAATGATGAAAATAATAAAACAAACGCAAATGAAACACGTTCAACATACGCACCTACAATTAAAGAGGGAGTAATAATGGCAAAGGTCATTTGAAAAGCAAAAAATAAAACTTCTGGAATTGTACCAAAAATTGTATCGGAAGTTATTCCTATTAAAAAAGCTTTATCAAGTCCTCCCCAATAAATATTTTGGGTCCCAAATGCTATTGAGTATCCAAATGCCAGCCACAGGATTGACATAAGGCAAGCTATGGCAAAGCATTGCATAAATACGGATAGAACATTTCGGGCTCTCACTAAACCACCATAAAAAAGAGCAAGTCCAGGTATTGTCATGAATAAGACCAAAGCGGTTGCTACCATAATCCAAGCTGTATCTGCACCATTCATTTAAACATTCCTTTTAGAATTTGGGATGTTTTGACTGAAGCTGCTTTAGATCAAAAGGATTTCATAATTTATTAATGAAGATGTGTAATGATTGGTTAAAAATTAAGCAAAAAATATATATAGAGCACTATTTAGGGCAAACCGAAAATGATAAAATATTTTATTTAAGGGTATTTAAAATTAAATTAAGAGCATGGTGAACAGTTTTTTTACGAACATTAGATCTTCCTATAGTGCCAAATTGAACAGTTTCTGTATATGTTTTACCAGCTTTTAATGCTATTCCAAAACATACAGTACCTTCTTTTTTATTGGCAGATCCACCTGGACCCGCTATTCCTGTTACTGAAATAGCTATATTCGCTGTAGATTTTTTGATAGCGCCAGATGCCATTTCTGCGGCAACCTGCTCACTAACAGCCCCATATTTTTCAAGTGATTTTAATGACACTCCAAGCAAAGCTATTTTTGCATTATTAGAATAGGTTATAAATCCCCGATCAAATATTGCTGAAGATCCAGGTAATTCCGTTAAAGAACTTGAAATCAATCCACCAGTACAGCTCTCAGCTGTTGCAATTATCCAACCTCGATCACGAGTTAATTTCAATATTTTGGTATTTATATCTAAAATCATAAAAAGTAGCCAATAATTAAAAATCCAGATAAAATAATAGCAGAAATAATTCCAGCTAATACATCATCTAGCATAACGCCAATTGGTGTGGATTTATTATCAGCCCAACTTATTGGCCACGGTTTTAAAATATCAAAAAAACGAAATAAGCCAAATGCAAATAGAAAAATAGTAATAAGGCTTACTGAATAGTTTATATCGAACACATTAAAATTTATAGTATAACTAAAATATGAAATTGTAGCTTTATTGTATGAAATTATGAAATATATTGGACTAAAAGTTATTAGCTGCCCAAGAACTTCATCAATTACAATTTCTGATGGGTCATGATCATCTTTATCTTTTGTTTCATTATGCGTAGCCCACCAGCCGAGTAAAAATATGAATATGCTGATAACTATTAAATGCCAAACACCCCAGCTCCAAATTAATGTTAAGTAAATAAAGGGTAGGGATGCTAGTGATCCCCACGTTCCCGGAGCTGGACGCAAAAGACCTGAATAAAACCAAGTAGCAATAAAGCGTGTCATAGACTTATTAACGTAGCTGTTGCTTGCGCAGCAATGCCTTCATTGCGACCTGTGAATCCTAATTGTTCTGATGTGGTAGCTTTTATAGAAATTCTATTAATTGTAATACCTGTTATCTGAGAAAGATTTTCTTGCATGGATTTTGTGTATGGGGCTATCTTAGGCAATTCACATATAATTGTACAATCTAAGTGATTTATTTTAAGGCCACATTCGTGGCATCGAGATACTGCTTTTCGCAGGAAAATATCTGAAGGTGCACCTTTCCATTTATAATCGGACGGAGGAAACCATTGGCCTATATCACCCTCGCACAATGCACCAAATATAGCATCTGTAATTGCGTGCATTGCAACGTCTGCATCTGAATGGCCAATCAGCGCTTGGCTGTGAATTATTTTAATACCATTAAGTATTACAAAATCACCCATACCGAAAGCGTGTACATCGTATCCGTTTCCAACTCTAACATCCATATTTTCTCCTATTAAGCGCCTTGCAAAGCTAAAGTCTGTTGGCCAAGTTATTTTAATATTTTCTTCAGCACCTAATATAGGAGTTACTTTAATGCCTGCATTACGTGCAATTTCAACATCATCAATTGCAGAATTATTATTTATTAGATGTGCGTTTCGAATAGTCTTGGTAACAAATGCTTGAGGTGTTTGGGCTCGCCAAAGTTTTTCACGTGCTACCGGTTCTAATGTAATATTATCAGAAATTGCCCAAATTGCGTCCACTATTGGAAGTCCAAGAAAGCATGCGTCGTGTTTCTGTACACCTTCAATAACGCGTGAGAGCGCATCTTTTGGCAGAAATGGTCTAGCTCCGTCGTGAATAAGTACAAATTCTGACGAAATTTCATTCAAACCATTAAGTACGCTTTGTGAACGTGTATCACCTCCAAAAGCTGGTGGTGATAGCCGCGTGTCCTTAATTTCAGAGATGGTCTCTTTGTATAAATCAACGTCATCTTTATGAATAATACAAACAATTTGTGATATGTCATTATGTTTGAGACATGCTTTTATTGTAAAGTATAAAATAGGCTTACCTGCTATTTTGTGGTATTGTTTTGGTATATCGCTAGCGGTACGAGTTCCTCGTCCTGCAGCAACTATAAGAGCAGTTATTGTTTTCATACGTTTGTTATAGTTGGCCTTTTTATCTATGCAAGAGAGTTTGGGCTTGTGCTTAAAATTGATTGTGCTCATAAATTAATCATGAGCTCAATTATGGTTGGAAATCAGGCAATTTCGCCTCCTGTACTTTTATCCCCTTTAGCAGGAATAACTGATCTGCCATTTCGAAATTTAGTTTCAAGCTTTGGTGCGGGACTTGTAGTTTCAGAAATGGTTGCAAGTCATGAGATGATGCAAAAAGGTAAAGAAGCCCATGCAAGAGCTGAATTAGGTTTAAATGTAAAATCCACATCTGTACAAATTGCTGGCTGTGAGGCCTATTGGATGTCTGAATGCGCTAAATTAATTGCTGATAAAGGCGCACAAATTATTGATATTAATATGGGATGCCCAGCAAAAAGTGTAGTTAACGGTGCATCTGGATCTGCTTTGATGAAAACACCTGACTTAGCTCTAGAGCTAATTGCAGCTGTAGTTAATGCAGTTGATATTCCTGTAACTTTAAAAACTAGGTTAGGATGGGATCACGATAGCCTAAATGCGGCTCAATTAGCAGTTAGTGCCGAAGAAATAGGTATTCAAATGATAACAATCCATGGGCGTACTCGTTGTCAGTTTTATAAAGGTTCTGCTGATTGGCATCGTATCCGTGAAGTTAAAAATGCAGTAAATATTCCTGTAATCGCAAATGGTGATATCATAAATACTTTAACGGCTAAACAAGCAATTAAAGATTCGGGAGCTGATGGTGTTATGATAGGGCGTGGTGCACAGGGGAAACCTTGGATCTTAGCACAAATTGCATCTGATTTATATGGAACTGCTCCACCTGTTATCCCTCAAGGGAATGATTTAAATAACATGATATCAGTACATTACACGTCTATGTTAGATTTTTATGGTAATTTTCACGGCAACAAAGTTGCACGAAAACATCTTGGCTGGTATATGGATTATATAGGTGTAGACACAGCAACTCGGCGTTCATTGCAGACAGAATTGAATACTAATAAGGTGCTTAAAATGATTGCAAGTTTACCAACAGAGAAGGTAATTGCATGAAGCAATTAGACTATAAACATATCTGGAATACACTTCCGTTTCCAACTTTTATTATAGATGATAATATGATAATTATTGATGGAAATTCTGCTGCAGAACAACTGGTTCATACCTCACAAAATCAGATGTGTGGCAAACTAATTTCAAAATTCTTTGGCTCTAATTCTGTAATCCTAGAAACTATCAAACAAGCTAAAGATCAAAATTCATCACTAACTCAATATGATGTAGCTTTAACCTCAGCTGATCGAATTACCATAAACTGTAATTTACATATAAATTTTTTAGATAATGATACTCGTTTGCTGTTAATAATTATTCAGCCAACTAGTGAAGCTCTAAAAATCAGCCAGTCTGTAACGCATAGCACTTCAGCACGTTCAGTAACGGCCATGGCTTCTATGTTAGCTCATGAAATACGTAATCCATTAGCAGGTATTTCAGGAGCTGCGCAGCTTCTAGCCATGAATGCTAAGAGTGATGACATTGAATTAGCTGAGATGATTGGTCAGGAAACAAATAGAATTGGGACATTAGTTGACCGGTTCGAGAGTTTTTCAGATGTTAGGCTGGCGTCCCATAATGCATTTAATATACATGATATTTTGGATCGAGCTATTCGTTCCTCATCAGTGGGTTTTGGAGCATCTGCAGAATATATAAAGGATTATGATCCTTCATTACCGGATGCTTCAGGTGATGAAGATCAAATGTTACAAGTATTTCAAAATATTTTAAAAAATGCGTCTGAGGCTATTGGATCGGTTAGGGGACAAATTAAAGTACGAACTTCATATAAATCTGGAGTTAAGTTTTCTGTTTTAGGCAATAAAATTGAAACTTTACCTTTGCAAATAGAAATCATTGATAATGGAAAAGGTATTCCCACTAATATTATAGATGAAATATTTGAGCCATTTGTTTCGTCAAAGGTTAATGGCACTGGTCTAGGTTTATCGCTGGTTTCAAAAATAGTAACTGGTCACGGTGGTTTAGTAGAATGTGCGTCAAATGAAAAAGGTGCAAGTTTTATAATTCGTTTACCGGTATGGAAATTATTATCTAAGGAGAATAAATAATGGACGGTACAATATTAGTTGCGGATGACGATAGGACTATTCGAACTGTTTTGACACAAGCATTAACTCGTGCTGGTTGTAAAGTTCGCTCCACAGGTAGTTTAGATACGCTGTGGCGTTGGGTTGAGGGTGGTGATGGGGATGTTGTAATTTCGGATGTTAACTTCCCTGATGGAGATGGATTGGAACTATTGCCTTTAATTAACCAAAAACGTTCAAACTTGCCTGTGATAATTATTTCAGCGCAAAATACAATTATGACTGCAATCAAGGCATCTGAGTTAGGTGCATATGATTACTTGCCCAAACCATTTGACCTTAAAGAATTACTATCTAAAGTTAATAAAGCTTTATCCAATCAGGGATTTAAAGCGAGTATAATTCCACTTGGTGGTAAATCTGAACCAGATTTGCCATTGGTTGGTTCATCACCTTTAATGCAAGAAGTTTACCGATTTTTAGCACGTGTATTAAAGACTAATCTATCAACCATGATTACTGGTGAAAGCGGAACTGGTAAGGATTTGCTAGCGCACGCTCTTCATAATTTAGGGCATAGAGTTTCTTATGATTTTATAACTATAAATGCATCTACGGCGAATATAAATAAAATTGAAGGGATATTATTGGGCGGTAAAAAGGATTTTGGCATAAATCCTGCATCAGAGAATTCTACAATTTATTTAGATGAAATATCTGAAATGTCTCCAGAAATACAATTACACCTATTAGATTTACTAAGATCAGAATTAGTAAGTAATAAAAATTTTAGAATTATTTCATCATCAAGATTATCTTTAGAAACTTTAGTTAATCAAGGTTTATTTAGAGAAGACTTATTTTATCGTTTAAATGTAGTCTCTGTGGCATTGCCTCCCTTGAGAGACCGAGTTGGGGATATTTCAGAATTGGTCCGTCATTTCTTACAATCATCTAACTTATCTGGTTTGCCATTAAAAACAATTTCTATCAGTGCGTTAACATTGCTTCGTAATCACCGATGGGTTGGTAATGTTCGAGAACTCGAAAACTTCATCAGTAGGTTAATAGTTTTGTCACCAGATGAAGAGATAAGTGAAACTCAAGTAAACGAAAACTTAAAACTTATACCTTCAATTAATTCAACTGGTGGAGAAACCAATAATTTAAAACTTTCATTATCGGTAGAAGCCCATATTAAGCGTTACTTTGATTTGCATGGAGATACTTTGCCAGCACCTGGTTTGTATAATCGCATCATTAGAGAAGTGGAGTATCCTTTAATAGCATTGTCGCTTTCTGCTACTAGAGGAAATCAAATAAAAACAGCAGAACTATTAGGAATTAATAGAAATACGTTGCGCAAAAAAATAAAAGACCTAGACATAATAGTAACACGAAGTAAAAAAATGATGTAATGTTATCACATGAGTGCGATAAAAACAGAACACTAGGCAATTGAAAAATATCAAATTGGTTGATTTTATATATAAAATAAGCAAATGGCGTCGAAAACGTAATGTTAAAGTTATATGGATTTGGTCTTTAATTCTATTTGGGCCGATACTAACTAGTATTACTGTAGCTATTCTTCAAGGTGTAATCGGTGACATTTCTGCAGGAATGGTGCGAGGTGTTATTCTTATTGATGGCATTTATCTTTTATTAGTTATTTCTTTAGTTGGTTATTCTGTAATGCGTTTGTTTGCAGCGCGCCGTGCTAAGTCTGCTGGTTCACGGTTGCATTTGAGATTAAGCCGTGTGTTTGCAATTGTGGCATTAATTCCTACAGTTTTGGTAGCCATATTTGCTGTTGTTACGCTCAGTATAGGTGTTGAGGGATGGTTTTCTGAAAATGTTCGCAATGTGGTTAGTTCATCTTTATCCGCCGCAGAAGCATACAAGAATGAACAAAGCAATGATTTGAAAACTGATTTAAGTTTTATAGCAAAAAAGTTGAGTGATTATAAAAAAAACAATGCTTTTGTCAGTGACAGTGATGTACGTATTCAATTGATGAATTCCCAAAAATTAGTTCGACGTGGTTTAAAGGAAGCATATATTATCGATGGTAATGCTAATTTACGATCGCGTGGTGATTTGAGCTATTTATTTGGATATGAAAAACCATCTTTAAAAAATATGGAATTTGCTGAAAATTTTGAGATATTAGTGATTGAAGATTGGGCTAATAATGAATTTCGAGGATTATTAAGACTTAAAGCTTATATAGATAAGTATTTATATATATCTAAAAGTGTAGATGGAAATATTTTAAACCTTTTAGACAAAACAGTAGCATCTGCAGAAACTTATAATCAAATGGAAAGCCAAAGGGAAAGAATACTTTGGTACTATGGATTGTTATATTTGGGCTTTGCTACATTTGTAATTTTATCTTCAATTTGGTTGGGTATGCAATTTGCTGAACGTTTATCAAAACCAGTTGGCCGCTTAGCTGGAGCAGCACAACGTGTAGGAGCGGGTGACTTTGATGTTAAAGTAATTGAAGAAGCTGGTGATGATGAAATTGCCATGCTTAGTAGAGTTTTTAATAGAATGACCAAACAAGTAAAGCGCCAACGGGATGATTTAATAACCGCTAACGATATTACTGAACGTAGAAGAAGATTGTTTGATAGTGTATTATCGAGTGTTACTGCTGGAGTTATTGGATTATCTTCAAATGGAAATATAGGTTTCATTAACTCTGCAGCTGAAAAGTTGTTAAATTTAGATGTAAACAATGATGAAGGAAAAAATATTCAATTAGCTGTTCCTGAATTTGTAAATTTATACGAGACTATTCAAAAGTCTGATAATGAAACACAACAGCAAGAAATTAGATTAACACGCACAGGCTCTATGGAGACATTATTAGTGCGCATATCTGCACGTATTTCAAAAGATAATATTATAGAAGGTTATGTAGTATCGTTTGATGACGTTACTGATCTTGTTTCTGCACAGCGATTAGCTGCGTGGGCAGATGTAGCGCGTCGAATAGCCCATGAAATCAAAAACCCACTTACTCCAATACAATTATCTGCAGAGCGATTGCGCCGCAAGTTTGGTCCAATGGTAGGTGAAGAAGAAGCAAGTCTTATTCAATATTGTGATGTTATCATTCGTCAAACAAATGATTTACGCAAAATTGTAGATGAATTCTCTAAATTTGCACGCATGCCTGAGCCAAATAAACGGCAGATTAATTTAACTAAATTATTGGTTGATGTTATTTTACTATTTGAGGTTTCAAAATCAAAAATAAAAATTACCTTTATTAATGAATTAGGTAATGTAAACGCTTTTGTTGATGAAACAATGATAAATCAAGCAATTACAAATCTAATTAAAAATGCTGGAGAAGCAATTGTCAGTAAGATTAGTACTAGTTTTTCTGAATCGTTCAAACCAGAAATTAGAGTATATTTGTCTTCATTTGGAAGTGGTATTGAAATTAGCATTCAAGATAATGGTATTGGTTTTCCAAATAAGCATCGCTCTAGATTATTTGAACCATATGTTACAAGCCGTGAAAACGGTACAGGGTTGGGGCTGTCTATAGTTAAAAAAATAATTGAAGAACATAATGGTACGCTGGAATTATTAGATGCTGATCGCTTTTCAAGCGATAAACATTTCGGTGCAAAATTACGTATCAAATTACCTCAATCTGTAACTAATATCATAAAGTAATTGCTTGAATAAGATAAGGAATAAATAAATGGGTGATATTTTAATTGTTGATGATGAAAAAGACATTAGAGAATTAGTGTCTGATATTCTTATTGATGAGGGGTATACAACAAGACTGGCTTCAAACTCTGATGAAACTTTTAAATGTATCGATGAGGAATTACCTGAGTTGATTATCCTTGATATTTGGTTGAAAAACAGCTCCTTAGATGGAATTGATATATTAAAATACATACGTCAAAATAATCCTTCTCTTCCCATAGTGATAATATCTGGTCATGGCAATATTGAGATTGCTGTAGCCGCAATAAAGCAAGGAGCATATGACTTTATTGAAAAACCATTCAATATTGATCAGTTAACTGTTGTTATTTCGCGAGCTATGGAGACTTCGCGCTTACGTGCAGAAAACGCGGCTCTCAGAGTAAAGGAAATACCATCATCTAAACTAATTGGTTCCTCTAGTGTTTTTAAAAACTTCAAACAACAATTAGATAAGGTTAGTTCGGGCAATAGTCGAATAATGCTAACGGGTGGTTCTGGAGCAGGAAAAGAAATTGCTGCTCGCTATATACATGAGCATTCACAGCGGAATAACTGTGCTTTTATTACAGTTAATTCTGCTTCAATGTCTGCTGATAAAATGGAGGAACTATTATTTGGATCTGAAACTATTGATAATATTCAAACTGGACTTTTAGAACAGGCTGATGGTGGAATATTATTCTTCGATGAAGTAGCGGATATGCCAATAGGTACTCAATCAAAAATTTTAAGAGTATTAGTTGATCAAGAATTTATTCGCATTGGGGGTAAATCTAAAATATCTGTTGATATTCGTGTAATATCGGCGAGTAGTCGTAACTTATTAGTTGAAGTTGAAGAAAAAAAATTTCGTGAAGAACTTTACCATCGATTAAATGTTGTTCCCATATCAGTTCCATCATTGATTTCACGTCTTGATGATATCCCAGAAATAGCAGACCACTTTATTAATGAACTAAGTGAAGCTCAAGGACTTCCACATCGCGCTTTAAGTAAAGAAGCTATCGCTCAACTTCAAACGCGTGAGTGGCCAGGTAATATAAGGCAATTACGTAATGTTTTAGAAAGATCATTAATCTTAGGCTCTCAATATGGGGAAATTTCTGCGAAAGAGTTACAAATAAAACAAGTTTCCGTATCAGATAGTTCATTATCACAAATTAATAATTTACTTGGACTTCCATTGCGTGAAGCACGTGAACTTTTTGAACGTGATTATTTGGTTGCTCAAATAAATCGTTTTGGGGGTAATATATCAAAAACCTCTCATTTTGTTGGCATGGAAAGATCTGCCTTACATAGAAAGTTAAAAACACTTAATGTTATAACGTCTAGTGATACTGGTGCACGGGTTGCAAAAATGAATGATACTGATACAAATAAATAAGTTTAATATTGCCTGTTCATTTGTTGTTTTAATAAGACTGGGTTAATTTTGAAATTATTTCCTAAACGGAGACCATAAATGAAGGTCATTATATGTGGTGCAGGGCAAGTTGGATGGCAGATAGCTAGACATTTGTCATCAGAAAAAAATGATGTAACAATTGTGGATAATAACTCAGATTTAGTAGCGCGAGCAGCTGATACATTAGATGTAAATGGCATAGCGGGTAATGCCTCTTATCCTGATGTACTTGCATCTGCTGGTGCTGCAGATGCAGATATGATTATTGCAGCTACCTATTCAGATGAGGTGAATATGGTTACGTGCCAAGTTGCTCATTCCGTTTTCAAGATACCCCGAAAAATAGCCCGTTTACGTGGACAATCTTATCTTGATGCTATTTACTCTGATTTATATCAGCGGGATCATTTACCTATCGATGTTGTTATTTCGCCAGAAAAAGAAGTTGCAATTCAAGCTCTTCGTCAATTGAGGTCGACTGCAACATTTGACACTGAACCTTTTATGGATGGTAAAGTTGAATTGTTAGGCTTAATTTTGACAGAAGAGTGTAATGTTTTAAATACTTCGTTACGTCAGTTATCTGAATTATTTTTGACACTTAAGTCTACAATTGTAGCTATTCGGCGTAGTGGAATATTATTTGTCCCAGATAAACAAGAGCAATTATATGTTAGTGATCAAGTATATTTATGTACAAATTCTGAAGACAAAGAACGCTGTTTAGAAATTTTTGGAAAATCTAACAAAAAACAAGATCGAGTAATTATTATTGGTGGTGGTAATGTGGGCCTCATGGTTGCCAAAGGATTGGAAAATAATACTGTAAAAATCCATTCTAAGGTGATTGAAGCAAATCGCGAATGTGCAGAGAGAATAGCAGATCAATTAGAGCGAACAATCGTACTTCATGGAGATGGCCTTGATATGGATATCTTGGAAGAAGCTAATATTTCTAAAGTAGATGCTGTTCTTGCTGTTACTGATGATGATAAAACAAATCTTTTGGCGTGCGCACGCGCAAAAGCTTTAGGGTGCCCTATGGTTGTAGCTTTAATTAATGACCCAACACTTACAACCTTGATGGAACCATTAAACATTGATGCATCTGTTAACCCACGTGCAACTACAGTATCCTCTATATTACGCCATGTGCGCCATGGGCGTGTAAAAGCAGTATATTCGATTGGTGATGCAGAAGCTGAGGTGATAGAAGCTCAGATAATGTCAACATCACCGATTGCAGGTTTGAAAATTCGTGATGTTGAATGGCCAAATGGATCAATCATAGGTGCTATCCAAAAAAATGGTGAAGTATTGAGGCCAAAAGGTGATACTAAAATTGAAGAGGGAGACTATGTGATTATTTTTACTCTTTCCCATGATGTATCTGAGGTTGAACGTTTGTTCCAAGTTAATATTGATTTTTTCTAGCTGATGAAATGGCTTAGAAATCAACCATTATTTGTGATTTTAATGGGTATATATTCTTTATTGATGTATGTACCAATGTTTTTTTCTGTACGTTTAGAACAATGGTTATTTGCACGTACATTTTTCTATCACGGAACTTTCTTTTTAATCTTAACTATATTAATGGCTATTGCATTTTCATCACAAAAATTAAGTCAAAAAATAGTTAGTGGAATATTCGATCTATTTTGTAGTTTTGTTTTTTTACCTATTTTTTTGGCAATTCCTTTTAATCATTTGATACCAAGCATAAATTTTTTTGATGCTTATTTTGAAATGCTTTCATGCTTTACTACTACTGGCGCCTCCTTATTTTATGTAAATGATATATTACCGGATGTTTTGCATCTGTGGCGTTCTATAGTTGGTTGGTCTGGCGGTCTGTTAATGCTAATAGCTGCTCTAGGAATTTTTCAACCCGCCGGTCTGGCTGGTTTTGAGGTCTATGCACGAACAGTTGATACAGCAGTATTGGAAACACGTATAAAACGAGCCGATATTCGATCACGTATGATAAACTATTCATTTTCTATAATACCTGTTTATATTAGCTTAACAGTTGTTATGAGTATTCTATTAATTTTTTGTGGTGATAGGCCGCTTGTTGCAGTTATACATGCTATGAGTACCTTTTCAACAAGTGGTATAAGCAATGTAAATGGTATTAAAGGTGCTAGCTCTGGCATTATTGGAGAAGTTATTATTGCTCTATTTCTCATATTTGCAATATCACGATTTATGTATCAACAAGACATTGAAGGGCGTGGTTTCCGTCGCTTAAAAAGAGATAAGGAAGTCAATTTAATGCTAATTTGTATTATTTTGATCCCAATTTTATTATTTGCAAAAAATTGGTCTGAAGCTATCAAACTATCCGGTAGTTTAGATATTTTTTCGACGTTCGCGGCTCTTTGGGGCAGTGTTTTTATGGTCATGTCTTTTCTTACTACTACAGGTTTTGAAAGTACCCAATGGGCAACGTCACAGTCGTGGTCTGGCCTTGGAACCCCTGGGCTTATTCTAATGGGCTTATCTGTTATGGGGGGGGGAATAGCAACTACTGCTGGAGGAATGAAACTATTACGTGTTTATGCATTATATAAACATGGTATTCGAGAAATGACGCGCCTTAGCTTCCCCAACTCAGTGGCTGGATCCGGAAATAAAGCGCGAGGCTTTCGCCGAGAAGGCGCTTACGCTGCATGGATTTTTTTCATGCTGTTTCTAGTAAGTCTTGCATTTATTGTTTTGGGACTATCTTTAACGGGGATTAAATTTGAAGATAGTTTGGTTTTAGCTATTTCAGGCTTATCAACGGTGGGGCCACTAATATATGTTGCTGGGGACGGTTCACTTGATTATGCGACGATCTCTAGGACTGCTAAATCTATATTTTGTATAGCGATGCTTCTGGGGCGCTTTGAAGCTTTAGCTGTGATTGCTCTTCTAAATCCTAATTTTTGGTTAAAATAACTTTTAAACTAATCAGTATTTAGGACTTTACTTTTTTGGTAGATTATTAGCTAAGATAAATAGATAATATATATAATAGAGCTTCCCCGTTAGTGGAGAAGAATAATTAAAAAGGGCTGAAAATGGCTACTGATAATCGTAATTTACAAGATGCTTTTTTAAATCATGTGCGAAAAACAAAAATATCTGTAACTATTTTTTTGATCAACGGCGTGAAACTTCAGGGAAATATTAGTTGGTTTGATAATTTCTGTGTTTTATTACGTAGAGATGGTCAATCTCAATTAGTTTATAAACACGCCATTTCAACAATTATGCCAGCACAACCAGTTATTCTATATGATGGTGAAGAGGCACAAGAAAAATAAATGATGCGTGTCAGTGTGATTCATCCCGAGATTGCAAACCATATTAAACGACGTTCTGGTATAAATTCATTATTAGAAGCTGTATCGTTGGCTAATGCATTAGAAGTCGAAATCGTTCATAGCGTCGTCGTACCCTTGAGAAAACCAAATGCTGCAACATTATTCGGATCAGGGAAACTTGAAGAGCTTAAACAAATTTTTATGGCTGAAGATATTGGGTTAGTAATGATTGATGGATCATTAACACCAGTTCAACAACGCAATTTAGAAAAAGCTTGGAATCTAAAAGTTTTAGATCGCACTGGTTTAATATTAGAAATATTTGGAGATAGGGCGCAAACGCGTGAAGGTGTTTTACAAGTAGATTTAGCAGCGTTGAATTATCAGCGTTCACGTCTAGTTCGCTCTTGGACGCATCTTGAAAGACAGCGTGGTGGTTTAACTTTTGTTGGAGGCGCGGGTGAAACTCAAATTGAAAGTGACCGTCGTCAAATTGATGATGCAATAGTGCGTCTTAAAAAACAGTTAGAAAAAGTTGCAAAAACACGGGGCCTACATAGAGCTGCCCGAAAAAAAATACCATACCCTATTGTTGCACTTGTAGGATATACTAATGCAGGTAAATCGACGTTATTTAATAGAATGACTGGGGCAGATGTTTTTGCAAAAGACATGCTATTTGCAACTCTTGATCCAACAATGAGGGAAGTTGAACTACCATCCGGACAAAAAATAATCCTTTCAGATACGGTAGGATTTATATCTGAACTGCCAACACAACTTGTTGCTGCTTTTAGGGCAACATTAGAAGAAGTCTTAGATGCAAATCTTATATTACATGTTCGAGACATTTCACACGAAGAAACGCAAGCGCAAGCTGATGATGTCAAAGATATTTTGAAGGATTTAAATATTACAAATCAAGCTCAAACTGATATGATTGAAGTCTGGAATAAAACAGATCTATTATCAAATAATGATTGGGTTGGAACTAAAAATACTTCAAAAAGGCGTGATAAGATCCAAGCTGTTTCTGCATTAACGGGTTATGGTTTAGACAATCTATTAGCTGAAATTGAAATATGCCTTAAAGAAGTTACTATAAATGATATTGTTACATTAGCTTTTTCAGAGGGTAGTAGGCGAGCATGGTTATATAAACAAGCTGTTGTAAATAGCGAAAAAACCAATTCAAATACATTAGAATTATCAGTAACCTGGACAACTAAACAAGCTGCACAGTTTTTAAAGATTTAATTTTCTTTACTTTTAAGTTTGATGACTCCTACCGATCCAGCCCTTGCTAAAACTGGATCAAGAACCATTGGTATGTATTCCCCCCGGCGCCACAATTGTGCTAAGTCATCATAATGAAGTGATAGTGGGTGTCCAGATTGGCCTGTAGATATGATATATAATGAACTTTCTAAGTCTGAAAAATCAATAAGCATTCTATAACCTGCAGCATTAATATTAGCATAAGGTTCATCACCAAAGTTCTGAGTTCTTGCTCGCATTAAAGTATTATCACCACCAGATGTTCTTTGCCTTATGTTAGAAACCCATTTGATAAGTGGAATAGTCCCAAAAACAGAATGGTTATGATTTGCAATATGTGCTTCACCCCATTGCCAACTTTCTATCTTATTTCCATATTTTATAGATAATTCTGTTAACGCTGAATCTAGTGATTGTAATGCAATATCTGTGCAATTTTCTATAATTTTAGATGGTCTTATATCACACCAAACTGATGCTCCATTTATATCCCGCATGACACGTTCTAAAAAAATTGGATCAATTTGTAAAAAATCTTGTGTAAGAGGACCAAGTTCATCTCGTATTAAAAAGTTTTGAAAATTACGAACCCATGATGAATATATTAAGGGTTCAGGCTGATGCTCATTCATGTCTCCATTCCAATTTGCCAATAATTGGAGCGCATTTTGCCTTAAGCTATTTGGTATATCTTTATTTATATTTTTTTGTGTAAACCATAGTTCTTTAGCTATTAAGGGTAAAACTGTTCTTGCTGCAATCGAAGTAGTATCAAGCTGCGCTTCCATGAAGCTATCTTGAGTGTGTATCTGGCGTGAACTCATCAATTGTGAAAGTCGCTTTATTCTAAAACTATCACTCCATCTGTGTGTAATATGGTTTGGATAGGGTTTGTTTGTAGTCTTGTTATTAGTATTGGCTAATATGCCACTTATTGGATTAATATCAGTCGGATTATTATCATATGAGAAAAACCCCTCCCACTGATTTCCATTAATCCAACCTTGGCTTGGTATTCGGCCTTGACCTAAATGACTTTTTTTTCGTTTAGGAAGGCGTCCAATTACCTGCATTGCGATGTTATCAGGGTCTATTACTATCATATTATATACTGGTGCCACATAGTTCTTAAATAAAGATTGAGCAGAAGTAACACTGTCTTGTGACATCAGATCTAATAATGCACTAAATGATTTATCGGTTTCGTTTGTTCCTGTAAATTTAATACTGGCAAAGTGATTGTGTGGAGTTATTTGGTTTAATCCAAAAGCAGTGCCAGGTAATACAACTCCATTCCTTGTCCATTGTAATTCTAAAGTTCGACTTGGGGAATTTTTAATTTTTAAAATCACTTTTTTTGATTTAAATGCTAAAAATTTGTTTTCTACTCTGTATTCATTTTTATTATTTGGATTTAATTGTTCAATATAAATATCTGCATCATCTGCATTACTTGCAGAAAACCCCCAAGCTAATTTTTTTGATCGGCCCGACATTATTAACGGTAGCCCTGGGATAGAAGCTCCAATAATTCCACCACTTTTTAGATTAAGACGTGCGAGCATCCAATAACTTGGTGCAGATAATGAATTATGTGGATCTGCAGCAAGTAAGCTAGCTTTTGCTGCAGTTCTTTTTGAATGTGCAGCCCAAATGTTTGATGCTGTAATAGAGCTAGGCCTTCCTAAACTATCGAGTGCATGTAGCTTTGGTAATTTAGTTATTGAATTCGTGGGAATTTGAAACAAATCACTATACTCAGGAATTGATAATAAACCTGCACTGGGGTCATCAGGTAAAATGTCCATCATTCGTTCGTTTCCAATAGTCAAAGAGGTGCGCGCACGTAGTATATCCGATTGTAAATGATGACTTGAACGTACAGCCATAAGCTTCAAAATTGCTAAGCTATCAGCGGGTACCCATGGTGATATTTCAGGTTTAAATAAGAAAAATTCTGGTGAGCCACGACCTAATGCTTGAGTTTGAAGAACTTTCAACCAAGCATTAACACCAGCTGAATACGAATTTAATGCTTCAATTGCATAAGGAGACTGGTGAATTAATGATTTTTTTGCTATGTTATAAATATCCAAACGACGGATGTATTCATCAGCACTTATAGTTTCTTTACCAAATATCTCAGATAAGCGGCCTTGAGCTGCGCGTCGCGTCAACGTCATCTGCCACAAACGATCCTGAGCATGAACAAACCCTAATCCAAAAAATGCATCATTATCTGAGTTTGCAAATATGTGTGGAACACCTTTATTATCTCGAACAATATCCATATCTTGAATTAAATTACTAACTTTATATTCAGTATCATAATTTGGGATAGAGCGTGTCGCAAAATAATACAGTAAAAAAATACTTAACAATGCAATTGTGCTTAAAATTATTAGAATTCGCAATAACCATTGAAAAGTAAGTTTCATGTCTGTAATCCATTTTTAATATATTTATCAGGCGTTTTGAAACGTGGCAACTTAAATGGAACTAGACTGATAAGTCTAAGCTACCTATAATAAATTTAATCTGTAAATGTAAGGGATTTCTATGGAATTAATTTTCACTCATGATCGGCCTTTGATTATAGCGCCATCAATATTGTCTGCAGATTTTGCGAATCTTGGACAGGAAATAACGCAAGTAGAAGCTGCTGGAGCAGATTGGATACATGTTGATCCAATGGATGGGCATTTTGTTCCAAATTTAACAATTGGCCCAAATGTGATTGCTGCAATTCGTCCTTATGTAAAAACAATTATGGATGTTCATTTAATGATATCTCCAGCTGATCCATATTTAGAAGCTTTTGCTAAAGCAGGTTCTGATATAATAACTGTACATGCAGAATCTGGTCCGCACCTCGACCGCTCATTACAAGCGATTCGAGGCTATGGATGTAAGGCTGGAGTAGCTTTAAACATAACAACTCCTTTATCTGTTATAGAATTTTGTTTGGATAAAATTGATTTAATTTTGGTTATGACAATAAATCCAGGATTTGGTGGGCAAAAATTTACATATTCAATGTTAGATAAAATTGCAGCTGCTCGCAAAATGATAGGAGATCGACCAATATGGCTTGAAGTCGATGGAGGTGTTGATCCTACTACTGCTCCATTGTGCCTTAACGCTGGTGCTAATGTTTTAGTAGCAGGTTCAGCTGTATTTAAGGGTGGCTCAAGTGAGAATTATCAAAGCAACATATCTGAAATTAGAGGATCTTGTATTTAATTCAGCGGGTAATGCGTGAATACTTAGATCCCTCAAGAGTTACCCCAAAATGCAAACCTTCTTGTCCAAATATAACCCCGTAAACATCATCTGAGTAGGTATTGCTATCTATGTCTATTACTTCACCTTGATCAATCATAGTGTATCCTAGATCAGCTCCAAGGGTCCAACCATCATTACGTCTAAACCTAGCTAAGCTATTTTCTGAGGTGAAAAACATAGCTGATGAATATTTTTGCCACCCTACCTGCATGCCAAAGGATGCTGCAGCAACAGAATAATACTCCACTGGCGCTTGCCCTATTAATAGCGCCCCTTCACCGTATGAAGTTCCAAACATCATACCACCACTTCGAATTTTTGGCATCATTAATATGCCGGCTGAACTATTGATTAATTTGGAAAAATTCGTTCCTAGATTGGCTAGTTCACGCATTGCAAGTTTAATACGGCTATCTATTCTACTCCTACTTGCTGCATTTGCAGTTGTACCAATAGTAGTGCAGGCTAGGCCTACGCTAGATGCAATTATAAACTCTCTTCGTGATGAATTTTTCATTTCTAAACTCCGGTAAAACTGCCATTTATCTACTCTGCGGTAAACTTTCAATAATGTTATAGGGCAAACATAATTCTCTGTCACCTACAGTTGTGGAGTTAATTGATTTTATTATATTGGACTATCTAATATTTCAGCCATGTGAATTCCATAGTAGGTTAAAATCCCCGTACATCCAGCTCTCTTAAATGCAAGTAAAGATTCGGCAACCACTTGATTTCTATTTATCCAACCATTTTGTGCTGCAGCTTCAATCATAGCATATTCACCAGATACCTGATATGCAAAGCATGGCACATTTATATCTTTGCAAATACGTTGGCATATATCTAAATATGGCAATCCAGGCTTTACCATAACCATATCAGCGCCTTCTGAGATATCACGTTCAATCATTCTTATGGCTTCGTTCGAATTAGCTGGATCTAATTGATATGTTTTTTTATCTCCTTTAAGAGCGCCTGATGCACCAACTGCATCACGAAAAGGGCCATAAAATGAAGAAGAAAACTTTGCTGAATAGGCCATAATAGCAATATTTTGAAAATCGTTATTTTCTAAAGCTTGGCGAATAATGCCAATTCTTCCATCCATCATATCTGAAGGGCCTAAAATATTAGCACCTGCTTCTGCTTGTACTAAAGCTTGTTTTTCAAGTGCTATTAGTGTTTCATCATTTATAATTTTGCCATTACGAACAATACCATCATGTCCATCAGAATTATATGGATCTAGTGCAACATCTAACATTATACCAATATCTGGAACTGCAGCTTTAATTGCTTTTGTTGCGCGGTTTACTAAATTATTTGGATTAAATGCTTCCGTGCATTCAGAGTTTTTTAGATTTTTTTCAGTATAAGGAAATAACGCAATTGCTGGAATACCAACATTTGCAGCATGATTTGCCATTTCTATAGCCATATCAATACTTAAACGATTTACTCCAGGCATAGATTGTATTGGATCAGATATTTTTGTTCCTTCACAGATAAACATAGGATAAATAAAATCATCAGGATTTATCATTGTTTCTGAAACCATTCTTCTCATCCAATCAGTCTGTCGAAGGCGACGTGGACGGGACATTGGAAACGGTGCTGATTGGTAAGTCATAAAAATCTCTATTTTGTTTTATTATCGATTGACCTAACTTTGCATGGAAGTTCAAGTGAAAACAAATACTAAAAATATAAGTGGCTAATTATTAGCATAGGAATATAAAAATGGATTTTGAATTAATTAAGTTTCTTAATGCAAATAGCTTTAATAACGTTTGGTTTTGGGTGTTAGTTTCTATTATTTGGGTTACAATAATTAATTTTACTTTTGGGGTTACTATCAGTCAAATACAAAAAGCACAATTATCAGGTGGAACAGCATTAATTGATATTGAAACGATTATTTTGATTAATTCGCGGCGACGCACTGAATATATTGATGAATTTGGTTTATGGATAATATCAATTGGGATGTTTTTATTGTCCGCTTCTGCAACACTGGGTTTTTGGTTTTCTTATGAGTTCATGCAAGCAAGCACTTTTCTGCTAATTTTATTGTATTATTCATATATCTCAACACTTAGATTAGCGTCTAAAATCAAAACAAAAAAACTATCAGGAAATGATTTATGTAAAGCATACCTTAAATGCAAGAATCAAAAACAATTTTTTGGATTGTTAATTATACTTTTTATAAGTTTTTTTAGCTCTTATTACTCAATTATTTTAGGATGAATTTAAGGGCAGGGGTTGCGCCTTTTTCTTGCCCAAGATAAGCAAAACTTATGAGCATATATTCCTCCAATACTATTAATTTATCTGGCGTGCCTGAAGGTTTTGATGCACATGTTTTAACAAAGTATATATCAAAACACGACACATCTGTAGCATACATAGCGCGTGATGATAAACGACTTGAAGCATTACGCAGCGCATTGTGGTTTTTTGATTCCCAGTTGCCTGTTTTTAGCTTCCCTGCCTGGGACTGTCTTCCTTACGACCGTGTTTCCCCTAACTCTGAGGTTGCGGCTGCTCGCATGGCCACTTTAGCAGCACTGTCATCAGGATTTGATAAACCATTCATTATTTTGACAACTTTGGCGGCTATTACTCAATATGTGCCTAAGCGAAATATTGTATGTGATAACAGCTTTATTGCAACTGTTGGCAGGACAGTTAGTGACAAAAAATTACGATCTTATTTTACCCGAATGGGGTTTGTTCAGACACCAACAGTTACTGAACCTGGTGATTATGCTATACGTGGAGGTATTATTGACGTTTTCCCTCCAGGTGAATCTGGGCCTGTACGAATGGACATGTTTGGTGATGAACTTGAGTCTGCAAGAAGATTTGATCCAATTACTCAAAGAACTATTGAAAAACTATCTCGTATTGAATTTGCACCAGTAACTGAAGTTATTTTAGATGAAGAATCTATAGCTAGATTTCGTAATAATTACAGAACTGAATTTGGTTCAGCCGGTCTGGATGACCCATTATATGAAGCAGTAAGTGCAGGGCGTAAACATCAAGGTTTTGAACATTGGGCTCCATATTTTCATGATGGAATGGAAACATTATTTGATTATCTACCCGGGGCAACTATTTTTTCAGATGAAAGTATTTTTCAAATTCATAATAGTAGATGGGATAGTATTGTTGATCAATATGATGCGCGTCTTGAAGCTTTAAAATCCAAGGCACGACTAGATACAATTTATAAGCCAATTTCACCAGATACATTATATATATCACCTGATGTATTGTCTGATATTCTTAAGAAAAGTGAACAACGAAAATTATTAGTCTTACCACAACCTACAGGTCCTAATGTTTTAGATATGGGCGGTCGCTTAGGCAGAAGTTTTGCTCCTGAACGTCAAAATGAAGAGACAAGCTTATTTGAGGGACTTGCAGAACACATAGCTGAAAAAAGAAAAAAATCTTCAGTCCTAATTACAACGTTTTCAGAAGGTGCACGTGAACGATTAAGTGGGCTCTTGAGTGATCAAGGTGTATTGGGAATATCTAACGGCAAATTATGGTCAGATATTAACCAATCAATTGGAAATTTATCACTTGTAGTTTGGCCCTTAGATCAAGGTTTTGAGGCACCTGGCTTGACTGTTATTTCTGAGCAAGATGTTATGGGTGATCGCCTAGTTAACAATGGTAAACGTAAAAGGCGTGCTAAAAACTTCTTAACTGAGGCATCTAGCTTGTCGGTTGATGATTTGGTTGTACATGTTGATCATGGCGTTGGTCGATATCGTGGTCTTGAAACTGTTACCGCTGCAGGTGCTCCTCATGATTGTTTGTTATTAGAATATGCAAACAATGATCGATTATATCTACCAGTTGAAAATATTGATTTATTAAGTCGCTATGGCCATGATAGTGGACTGCTCGATCGTTTGGGTGGTGGTGCTTGGCAAGCTAAAAAAGCTAGATTAAAAGATCGTATTCGTGAAATGGCAGATAAATTACTTCGCATTGCTGCAGAAAGGCTTTTACGTAAATCTGAAGTTATGGAAGTATCTCAAGATCAATGGAATGCATTCTGTGCTCGGTTTCCATATGTAGAAACGGATGATCAGTTAAATGCTATCGAGGATGTACTTGATGATATGGCATCTGGTAGACCTATGGATCGGTTGATTTGTGGTGATGTTGGATTTGGTAAGACCGAAGTTGCCTTACGTGCTGCCTTTGTTGCAGCAAGCTCTGGAACTCAGGTTGCTGTTGTTGCGCCAACAACCTTATTAGCAAGACAACATTTTAAATCATTTGAAGAGAGGTTCCGAGGAACTGATATAAGAGTTAGGCAATTATCGCGTTTTGTTCCAACGGGACAAATGAAAAAGAACCGCGAAGCATTACGAGATGGTGCAGTAGAAATTGTAATTGGTACACATGCTTTGTTATCAAAAGATATTAAATTTGCAAACTTGGGACTTCTAATAATTGATGAAGAACAAAAGTTTGGTGTAGGACATAAAGAGCAATTAAAACAACTCAGAACAGATGTCCATGTTCTGACATTAACGGCTACTCCAATACCTCGTACACTACAATTATCTCTGTCAGGGGTAAGAGAACTATCAATAATAGCAACGCCACCTGTGGATCGTCTTGCTATTAGAACATATGTAAGTGAGTTTGATACAATAACCTTACGTGAGGCATTATTACGGGAGCATTACAGGGGTGGTCAGAGTTTCTTTGTAGTGCCTCGTATTTCTGATCTTCCTGAAGTTGAGGAGTTTCTTCGAACTCAAGTTCCCGAAGTTACGCATGTTGTAGCACACGGTCAAATGGCCGCCGGTGAATTAGATGATCGAATGAATTCGTTTTATGATGGAAAATATGGTATATTAGTAGCAACAACCATTGTGGAAAGTGGATTAGATATACCAACTGCAAATACAATTATAATTCATCGTGCAGACATGTTCGGTCTGTCCCAGCTGTACCAAATACGCGGTCGAGTTGGGCGTTCTAAGACACGAGCATATGCATACTTAACAACAAAACCACGTCAAAAATTAACACCTGCTGCAACTAAGCGATTACGGGTCTTAGGATCATTAGATAGCTTGGGTGCAGGCTTTATGCTTGCAAGCCAAGATTTGGATATACGTGGCGCAGGAAATATACTTGGGGAAGAGCAGTCAGGTAATGTTCGTGAGGTTGGTTATGAATTGTATCAAGAGATGCTAGAGGAAGCTATTGCAAAAATTAAATCAGGTGAAATGGAAGGAATATCTGATGAAGGTTCATGGTCACCACAGATCAACCTAGGAGTTCCTGTATTAATCCCTGATACTTATGTTCCTGATCTTGATGTCCGCTTGGGATTATACCGCCGCTTGTCTAGTTTAGCCAAGAAAATTGAGCTAGAAGCCTTTGCTGCCGAATTAATTGATCGTTTTGGTTCACTACCAGTTGAAGTCGATATGTTACTACGCATTGTTCGCATAAAGGGAATGTGCCGTGCAGCTGGAATTGCTAAGTTGGATAGTGGCCCAAAGGGTGCCGTTGTTCAATTCCATCGTGATAAGTTCAGTAATCCTGCAGGTTTAGCTAAATATTTAGCTGATTCACGTGGTACTGCTAAAGTGAAGGAAAATAAAATTATTATATTTCGTGATTGGCTTGATGATGATAAAAAAGTTAAAGGTGCTTATGTAATTACACGAGATTTAGCTGTAATTGCCAAAGCTGTGAATTAAATCCGTCTAATCAATTAGCAGATCGCGGATTAATAATATTTAAACCAAAAGCTGTTATCGCTAAAATTGTAATACTAGCAATTAATGGCATTCCTGTTCCATCGAACATCATGCCAATTGGAATGGCTAATAAAATACTAATAAGTGTTGATGTTGATCCAATTATCGATGCCGCAAGCCCCGCAATGTGGCCAACTGGCTCCATAGCTAGTGCCATTAGATTACCAATAGACATCGCCATAGTAAGAAAAACAACAACTGACCAAATCAAAAATATAGGTAATAAATATATATTTGATACAATCTCCATATATAATACCAAATAAATTATCGCTGAAAAAATCATATTAAAACCAATAGCAAAAGTTGACATTACCCACATACCTAAACGTTCAACTAGTGTTGCATTTATTATATTCGATAACGCAGAAATTAATGCGATACAGCAAAAATAAATTGGAAACTGTTCTTCAGCATTCAGCCATTGAGTAAATATTTGTGGTGCACTTGCTATATATGAAAATAATCCCCCTAAAACTAAGGCTTGAACAGAGGTTGATATGATTACTCTTTTATTAGTAAAAGTTGTTTTATATCCACTTATAATATTAGATATTAAAAAGGGTGTACGCTTCTCTAATATAAGCGTTTCTTTTTGACGAATAGACACCCATAGGAATGCCAATAAGCCAGCAAACATACAGGCAGTAAAAATTGCTCGCCATCCGTAAATTACCATTATCTTTTGCCCAAGTAGTGGAGCTACTGCTGGTGCTAGTACAAAAATCATCATAGCTAAAGAAATAACGCGTGCCATTTTTCTACCGCTATATAGATCTCGGACCATTGCATTTCCTGCTGAACGCGGCGCAGATATGCCCAATCCTTGAACAAATCTAGCTATTAACAGCATTGTAAAGCTTGTTGTCACTATTGCCCATATACTTGCAGCTATGAATAAAAGTATACCTGTACTTAATACAATTTTACGTCCGTATGCATCCGAGACAGGGCCAGCTATCAATTGTCCCAACCCAGTACCAAGTAAAAATATTGTAATAACTAATTGTACTTTATTTTTATCGATTATACCTAGATCATTACCTATGGCACCCAAAGCCGGTAACATCATATCTGTACCAATAGCGATAAGTGAAAATAAGAAAGCTATTAAAGCAATAAATTCATGGGGTGATAAAAGCTTACCCATATTATTTTGTAGATTCTTGAATTTCGGTAATAATATTATTCCAAACATCAGTCATTTGAGCACCTTGAACAACATATTCATTTGCAACCAAAAAGGCAGGCACCCCCTGAATTCCTTTGCGCCGAGAATCTGCGTCACGTGCTCTAATATCATCTGTATCAGCGTTACTTTCAAGTAAACGGCGCATAGCCTCTGAATCCATACCAACAGCGGAAGCTATTCGTGTAAGAACAAAGTGTTCAGAAATATCGCGACCCTCTTGAAAGTATGCTTTAAACAGACGGTCAACTACTGCATTTTGTTTACCTTCTATACCTGCCCAGTGAATTAAACGATGAGCATTAATAGTATTTGGCGTGCGCTTTATACCTCCAAAATTCATTTGAATACCACTTTCGCGTGCAGTATCATCAATTTGGCTATAGACTTCTATTGCAGCTTTCTGCCCACCAAATTTTGATTCTAAATATTCCCGTCTGTCCATACCTGCTTCTGGCATAGTTGGGTTTAATTGAAATGGGTGCCACTCTATTATAAAATCATGCGATGGGTTAGCTTCTAAAGCACGGTCCAATCTTGTTTTTCCAATAAAGCACCAAGGACAAATAGGATCTGATATTATATCTATTTTTATCATAAAAGCTCTGTGATCTAATTTAACGAAAGTTACAAGTTATCTTATATTTAATCCTAATCTGAAAAATATAAAATCTTTGAAATTTTTACTGCGATTATCATGCCAACTATTTGACATAAAATAAACAGACACACATTTGCAGGATTTATACCAGCAAATGTATTAGATAATGATCGAGCAATTGTAACTGCTGGGTTTGCAAAACTTGTTGATGCAGTAAACCAGTATGCAGCGGTAATATATAATCCAACTAGAGCAGGTACAGATTTTTTTTGAAATCTTTGCCCACCAAATATAACAAGTATTAATCCAAATGTTGCTATTGCCTCAGAAAAACCCTGAGATGGCCCCGTGCGTATCTTTAAAGATATTTGAATAACTTGCAGGTCAAACATTAGATGCGCAACCCAGACGCCTAAAATAGCACCTAAAACTTGTAGGCACACGTACATTAAACTATCCCACTTAGATATTTCTCTGTTAATCAGAAAAGCAATAGTTACTACAGGATTAAAATGAGCACCAGAAATTGGTCCAAAAATTGTTATTATTACATACAATATTGCTCCAGTAGCTATAGTATTACCCAATAATGCAATTGCAGTATTATTAGGTGATAAGGTTTCACCCATTATGCCAGAACCTATTACGGTAGCTAAAAGTATGGCTGTGCCCAAAAATTCTGATAAATAGGCGCGATTAATCATTTTTTATCCTAGTTTATTAATTTGTGTCTTACTGTCTGTTACTTTAGTTGAATCTTTATCATCCAAATAAGCGCGCAGAGGTTTTCTTGGCCACAACGGACATTATTCATCACGTGCATCTCCACAAACAGCAACTACAATATACATATTAACAGCTTCATTATTTGCAAATAGCATCCAAGACTTTAAATATAAATTCAAGATATTAATCATTTTTTGATTTAATAAGGTAAAGAAAATGTGCGTGATCAGCTCCAATTGATTTAGAGCCCGCAGATAAAGCTTTAAACCACACCATCTTTTTAATATTAAAAAATGCCTCTAACAAAATGGAGCAAGCATAATTTCCAGTGCAAAGTATAAAAATATTCATTTGTTATTATCTAGCATAATAATATAATTTATTTAATAATAACATTAAATTTATTTGTTGAAAATAAAATTTTAAAATAAAAAAAACGCCCTCACAATGAGGGCGCCAAGTATTGAGGCAGGTTTCATACAGGCAGAAACCTATCGAGCAGTAGGACTTATATAAACTATGATCTATGCTTAGGCCAAGTAAAAAATTGAATTTTTCTCATGACTGCTTACAATAGTCATAAACAACATGATTTAAATGAAAGCTCTTGTACAAATGAAACGTCATATAAAACTTCAAACACTCATTTCTATACTTTTTATATCAGTAGGTGGAATAGCTGCCGCTGAAGCTAAACATGGCATAGCTATGTACGGCGAACCTGTCTTACCACAAGATTTTGTGTCTCTACCTTATGCTAATATAAATGCGCCACAGGGTGGACGTATTACTTTAGGAGAGCGTGGAAGTTTTGATTCTCTCAATCCATTTATTCTAAAAGGTAAAGCTCCATATGGTGTGAAAGCGCACACATTTGAGTCACTTTTGGGACGTTCGTATGATGAACCATTTACTCTTTATGGACTTTTAGCAGAATCAGTTGAAACTTCAGACGCTCGAGACTGGGTCGAATTTACACTAAGAAAAGAAGCCCGGTTCTCAGATAATACGCCAGTGACTATAGAAGACGTTATTTGGTCTTTCGAAACTTTAGGTTCAGAAGGTCATCCTCGTTATGTAAGGTCTTGGGGCAAGGTATCTCGCATAGAAAAAACTGGCGAACGATCTGTACGTCTTTACTCTGATAGTGGTGACCAAGAACTGCCACTAATACTAGGCCTTCGTCCAATATTAAAGAAAGCTGATTTTGAAGATAGAGAATTTGCAGCCAGTAGCTTAGAACCTATAACTGGAAGTGGCCCCTATGTTATCGATAAATTCGAAGCTGGAAGGTTTATTCAGTTTAAGCGCAATCAAAATTATTGGGGAAACAATATTGCTTTTAATAGGGGGCGTCATAATGTTTCAGAATTACGCTATGATTATTACTTAGATGGAAACGTCATCTTTGAAGCATTTAAAGCTGGGAAAATTTCCTATTATCGTGAGGGTAATGGCGCGAAATGGTTAGAAAATTATAATTTTGAGCGCATCTTATCTGGTAAAGCATCTAAGTCTGTTATACCTCACAAACGCCCATCAGGCATGCAGGGCCTGGCAATGAATACTCGTCGCGCAAAGTTTTCGGATTGGCGTGTCCGTGAAGCATTAATTAGGGCATTTGATTATGATAATTTTAATAAAATAGTCTATGGTGGAACAAAAATACGATTTGGTTCGTTTTTCTCTAATTCTAAATTAGGTATGAGCCATGGTCCTGCGGATGGGCGTGTAAAAGAAATGTTAATGCCATTTAAAAGTAGTCTTTTACCAGGTACACTAGATGGATACTTGTATCCTGTAGGCGATGGTAAGCGTAATCGTAAAGGATTGCGAGAGGCTACCAAACTTATGTCTGATGCTGGATGGGACACTGTCCAAGGAGTTCTGAAAGATAAAAATGGTAATGCATTTGAAATTGAAATAATGTTGCAAAACAATGCATCCGAACTTGAGGCAATTACAAATATTTATGTGGATGCTTTAAAACGATTAGGAATTCAAGTTACCGTAGCAACTCTAGATACTGCTGTATTTCGTGAACGAAAGAAATCTTATGATTTTGATATGATGCCAAATCTTTGGTGGTTATCTTTATCGCCAGGCAACGAACAGAAATTATATTGGGGTCCAAAGGGTATAACAGAACCAGGCACCAGAAATTATATGGGGGCAAAAGACCCTGCCATTGAGCCTTTAATTGATCATTTATTAACAGCAACAAAGCAGTCTGAGTTTGTAGC
>CAJWNQ010000019.1 GCA_913043905.1 uncultured Paracoccaceae bacterium
TAGCATCAACACCATTTTTTGATGCACCATCAAGAAACTTTGGCCGCTCTTTATCCATTTCAGCCTGAATTTTTTTACCCATAGCTCGTCGTAATAAATCAGCTCCACCAAGCGAGTACCCTGCCATTTCTTGCGCTATCTGCATGACTTGCTCTTGATAGACGATGATACCTTGAGTTTCTTCAAGTAAATGGTCAATTGATGGATGCATCAATTGACGATCAGATCGTCCATTTTTTACGTCACAGTATTGTGGAATATTTTCCATTGGTCCGGGGCGATATAATGCAACAAGTGCAACAATATCTTCTATACAGTTAGGCTTCATTCGCCTAAGCGCATCCATCATTCCACTAGATTCCACTTGGAATACGGCAACAGTTTTAGCACTAGCATATAAATCAAATGTTTTCTGATCTTGTAAATCAATTGCTGCAATATCAATATTAATATCACGTTTTTTTATTAAATCCACTGCGCCCTGGACAACAGTCAAAGTTTTAAGCCCCAAGAAATCAAACTTAACTAAGCCTGCCTGCTCAACCCATTTCATATTGAACTGTGTGGCAGGCATATCAGAACGCGGATCTTGATATAATGGGACCAGTTCATCCAGTGATCTATCAGCAATCACTACACCTGCAGCATGTGTAGATGCATTGCGTAAGAGTCCTTCAACTTGTTGAGCATACTTAAGCATTCGATCTACGACTTCTTCAGATTTTGCCATTTCACGCAATTGAGGTTCTTCGGCCAATGCCTTTTCTATGCTTACAGGTTTTACTCCCTCAACTGGGATTAATTTAGACAATCGGTCCACTTGGCCATATGGCATTTGCAGTACCCGCCCTACATCTCGGATAGCTGCTTTTGATAGCAAACCACCAAAGGTAATAATTTGTCCTACCCGGTCTCGGCCATATTTTTCTTGAACATAACGTATAACTTCTTCACGTCGATCCATACAAAAATCGATATCAAAGTCAGGCATTGACACGCGTTCTGGATTTAAGAACCGTTCGAATAATAAGGAATATCGAAGTGGATCTAGATCTGTAATTGTTAAGGCATAAGCTACAAGTGATCCAGCACCAGAACCACGGCCAGGCCCAACGGGAATATTATTTCTTTTAGACCAACGTATAAAATCAGCAACAATTAAAAAATAACCAGGGAAACCCATCCCTTCAATAATATCTAACTCAAAATCTAATCGCTCTTGGTAATTTACTATAGTTGATGCATGCGGAATAACAGCTAGTCTTACTTGTAAACCTTCATTTGCTTGGCGGCGTAATTCTTGGACTTCGTCTTTTGCAAATTTTGGTAATATTGGATCACGCTTGTAAACTTTAAAAGAACATCTTTTTGCAATTTCAATTGTATTATTAATAGCCTCTGGCAGATCACTAAATAGGTCCATCATTTCAGCCGTTGACTTAAAATAATGCTCTGGGGTTAAGCGACGCCGATCCTCTTGCTGGTCAACATAAGTTCCCTCAGAAATACAAAGTAATGCATCATGCGCTGCATACATTTCTCGCTTTGGAAAAAAAACGTCATTTGTGGCAACCAACGGTAAGCTCATGGAGTATGCCATTTCTATAAAGTACTTTTCAGTTTTAGCCTCTTCAATCGTATATTTTTCTCCATCACTACCATGACGCTGAAGCTCTATATAAGTTCTATTATTAAATATTTCTGATATGTGTTTCATCAATATTTGAGCTTTATCAATTTGACCGTCTTGTAACAATTTTCCAATTGGACCAAGTGCGCCACCAGTTAAACAAATCAAACCTTCATTATGTTTTTGCAATTGAGAAGTATTTACATGTGGTGGCTCGTCTCCTGATTCTAAGAAAAGGCAAGAATTGAGCTTCATTAAGTTCAGATATCCAACTTCAGATTGTGCAAGCAGAACTATTGGCAAAGGCTTTGGATTATTATCTCGAGGATTATCAGCCTTTGCATATGCTAAGTCTACCTGACAGCCAACAATAGGCTGGACACCCTCATTGAAGGTAATTTCTGAAAACTCTAAAGCTCCAAACATATTATTAGTATCTGTTAAAGCAACTGCTGGCATCCCAGCTTTTGATACCACAGTGGGTAATTTTTTAACATGCATAGCACCTTCAAGAAGCGAATATGCTGAATGTAGCCGTAGGTGAATGAATCGATTTCGGTTTCTCATATTGTAACAGTACATCATCACAATAGATGGCGGAATACAAAAGGGCATATAAATTTATGTTTTTGAATAACAAAGCAAATTTTAAACATAATAAATATGTATTATGAAAATTATAGTTTTTTAACTATTTAGAGTAACTATTTTGCTATTTATACCCCTGTTATATTTAAAAATGTACCCAGAGTGACCCAACGTTTTTAATGTGTTCAGAATTCCCAGTTGTTAAAGAAAGATATTAGTAAGAGGAAACAGACATGTTCGATGCATCAGAAAACGACCTAAGATTTGCAATTCAGCACGGGTTAAATCCTGAGATGCACAAACTTGTTGCTAATATTTATGATATTTCAAATGACACAGTTAATGCAGTTTTGTCAGAAGCTGCAAAATTTGCTCGTGACGTTTTAGCTCCACTAAATCAAACAGGAGACCAGCAGGGTTGTACTTGGAATTCTGATAACACAGTCCAAACACCCGATGGATATAAAGACGCCTACAAAGAAATGCGTCAATCAGGTTGGTGCTCTATTGAAGCTTCTGAGGAGTTCGGTGGCCAAAACTTATCCAAGGTAATATCTGCTGCTACAGCAGAAATGTGGCATTCCGCAAATATGTCTTTTTCATTGTGTCATTTGCTAAGTCAAGGCCAGATTCATGCATTAGAGGCGTTTGGCAGCACAGAACAAAAACAAACTTATTTACCTAAATTGGTGGATGGATCATGGACTGGGACCATGAATTTAACTGAACCCCATGCTGGCACAGATCTTGGCGCATTAAAATCTTCTGCAACACCAGAAGGTGATCATTATCGCATTAAAGGTCAGAAAGTTTACATCACTTATGGTGAGCATGATATGGCAGAAAATATTGTACATTTAGTTTTAGCACGCGTCGATGGCGCACCTGAAGGTATAAAGGGTATTTCTTTATTTATTGTACCTAAAATTATGGTAAATACTAATGGAAGTTTAGGAAAATCTAATGATGTGAAATGCATATCTATCGAACATAAACTAGGTATAAATGGATCTCCAACAGCAGTTTTGCAGTTTGGCGAAAATGATGGAGCTATTGGTTATCTTGTTGGTGCTGAAAACCAAGGCCTGACAATTATGTTTGCAATGATGAATGATGCTCGTTTTGGAGTTGGCGTTCAAGGTTTGTCTATTTCCAATCGTGCTTTTCATCAAGCAAAGTCATATGCAGCGGAACGAATTCAAGGAGTACCCATCAATCGTAAATTAGGTGATACAATTCATCATCATCCAGATGTAATGCGCCTTCTGGCCTCCATGCGTGCAGAGATTGAAGCAATGCGTGGAATTATGATTTATACAGCAGCAGCTACCGACTTAGCTAAAAACGAGACTAATAACACTTCAGTTTGGAAGTCTCGGTCTGAATTAATGATTCCAATTCTAAAAGGTTGGTTGACAGAAAGATCAGTAGAGATTGCTTCTGACGGTATACAAATTCATGGAGGAATGGGATTTATTGAGGAAACAGGTGCCGCTCAACATTACCGTGACGCACGCATCTTACCTATTTATGAAGGTACAACTGCAATCCAGGCTAATGATTTAATTTATCGGAAAACATTACGTGATGAAGGTTTAGCTGTAAAAGGTTTGGTGGCCGAAATTAGGGATACAGCAAATAAAATCAATATTTCGTGCGATCCATTAAGCTCGATTACGAGCTCTTTAATTTTAGCTACACATTCAGCAGATATCGCTATCGACGCAATTTTGAATAAAAAAATGTCCGCACGTGAAGTAGGCGCCATATCTGTGCCATTTTTAATGATGTTGGGAACGCTGTGTGGAGCTTGGATGACTTTATCTTCTGCACACGCTGCACATGGTCAAAAAGGTTCCAAAGCCTGGGATCAATGCTTCCTAGATGCCAAGGCAGCCTACGCTTCAGTTTATGCGACGCAATGTCTGCCAAAGGTTCAACAATACTCTCAAACGATTCAGACCGGTGGACAGGCAATAGAGACAGTTTCTCCAGAGATGCTTTGGGCATAAGGTTTAGTTTGGACGTTATTATCTTGGATTTTTACCAAAAAAAAATCGATTTGCGTCTTTTGTCGTCTTTCAGGGTGTTTTTGTCGCGCACACAAGCCCAACATCTCCCTAAAAATATTTACGTTGGTCTTTATCGGGTTATTAGTGCAGTCTAACCTACGGATTCGTTGTAATAGACAATGGAGCTGAAAAAGTCGCAACAAGCGATAGACTTGCAACTAAAGGGAGATCGCAAGATGAAAATCACAAAAACACTCACAGCTATGGCTGTTGCACTTGCTGCAACAACTGGTTCAGCGGCAATGGCACTGGACGAACTGGTTGTTGGATATTTTATGGAATGGCCAACTGCTAACCAGTATGCACAACACAATAAATTATATGATGAAGCACTAGGCATGCCAGTTAAATGGGTTTCTTTCGATGCAGGTACAGCAATGTCAGCAGCTATGGCTTCTGGTGATGTTCACATTTCTTATTCACAAGGCGTGACACCATTCCTAGTCGCAACTGCTGCTGGTCAAGATTTGCAAGTGATCGATATCGCAGAAACATATTCAGACAATAATAACTGTGTTGTTCGCTCATCACTAGAGATCGATGCAGACAACGCATCAGAACTAAAGGGTAAGCAAGTTGCTTTACCAATTGGTACTGCTGCACATTCTGATTTCTTAGCTCAAATCGCACACTTTGGTTTGACTGAAGCAGATTTTAAAATTGTTGATATGTCACCTGTTGATTCAGCTGCTGCATTTGGATCAGGCGAATTCGACATGGTTTGTGGATGGGGTGGGCCTCTACGTCGTATGAAAGAGCACGGAAACGTACTACTTTCTGGTCCAGAAAAAGAAGCTGTTTCTGGTGTTATTTATGACATAACATCTACTCCAAGCTCTTTTGCAGAAGCAAACGCTGATGTTGTTACTAAGTTCTTAAAAGTAACATCAGACATGAATGATATGTATGCAAAGAACCCAGAGCCAATGTATGAAGCAATTTCCATTGAAGCTGGAATGGATATGGAAGGCACAATAGCTATTTTATCAGTTATGGCTTTCATGTCTGCAGAAACACAGTTGTCTGATAAGTGGATGGGCAAGTGGCTAGCTGGTGATCTTAAGCGCCAAGCATTAGCTCTAGAAGCAGCAGGAAAGATCAAAGCATTAGACGATTATAACGCTTTAGTAAACACATCATACCTAGCTGCAGCAGCTAAGTAAGTTACAAATAGTTTGGGCGTGACGAATATCTTGTCACGCCCTTTTTTGTTTAATTAAATTTATGGACACATTCATGTCAGGTTTGAATATAAATAATGTTTCAATGACTTTCGAACTTCCAAATGGTGGTTCGGTAGAGGCATTGAAAAACATTAATCTAAGCGTCCAAAAGGGCGAACTAGTTTCTGTACTAGGCCCTTCAGGTTGTGGTAAAACTACTTTATTAAATATACTTGCTGGTTTCTTAGCCCCCACAGATGGTATTATTGAATTAAATGGCGAAATTGTAAAAAAACCAAGTTCTGAGCGTGGTATGGTATTTCAACAAGGTGCTCTATTTGAGTGGATGAATGTCTCAAAAAATATTGGTTTTGGGCCCAAAATGAAGGGCACGCCTCAAGTCGAAATAGATGCAAAAGTTACGGAATTATTGGGTATTGTAGGCCTTCAAGATTTTGCTGATAAAATGATTTATGAGATGTCTGGAGGCATGCAACAACGTGTGGCTTTGGCTCGATGTCTGGCGAATGATCCCGACGTTATTTTGATGGATGAACCTTTAGGTGCGCTTGACGCATTAACCCGCGAAAAAATGCAATCATTAGTTTTAGATATTTGGAAGAAGACTGGCAAAACAATTATTTTGATTACGCACTCTGTAGAAGAGGCATTATTATTAGGCGAGCGATTAATTGTTATGGCCCCTCGCCCTGGTCGCATTCATAAAGAATATAAATTACCATTCGCAGAATTAGGTGTTGGTGCTGACCTTCGCGAAGTTAAGCGACACAAAAAATTTGGTACAACTCGAGACGAAATTCTTAATATGATATGGAATATGGAAGAAGAAATTATGGGACGGGCAGAGAGCTAAAATGATATTTTCAATCACACCAATACCTGCCTCATTAAGTGAATTTTTTTGGTTCAACACTCCTGACGGTGGCGAAGTTGCAAGTTTACTAAGCACTACACTTTGGATGGTACTCGGCATTTTTGTTATTTTTACAATCTATATGATATTTAGTGCATTCAGCTGGGTAATTCATAAATTATTTATTGATGGAAGAAACAAAGCTAATGGTTATACAAGCCTTAAGACAGTAACCTTTGGAGATGAAAGCGCCGTTGAAGCAAACAGATTTGCGTCAGTGGCTTCTGTAGTCGCAATCTTCTTCTTTTGGGGTCTAGCAACAGGCTCTAGCCTTTTGGGACCGATACAATTGCCAGCCCCCTTTCTAGGAAAAACAAGTTTTGAATATACTGCCATTAATAGTTATGGTGACACTGATAAAGGCACAGTCAACTTGTTAGTGCATACCTTTGACGACAAACCAATTTTAGAGAAGGCTAGCAACATCGCAACAGGATTTGCTCGTGACAGTGCCATTAAAGTTCGGGAACGTCGTACAGCTTTGTTATCTGCAAAGAAAATTGGAGCCAAAGAGACTGATGGCTTTAAAATTATAGAAATAAATGGCCTGCCTATTAAACCTAATCAAATTGTAAACTTTGGTAATGGGGAGGTTTTGTTGACCTCTAAAGGTAGCATGCAAATACGTCCATATGACGGCATGACAATGGAAGCATTGTACTTGCCAGCACCTGAAGACGTCTGGAAAAGTTTTCTGAAACTAAATAAAGAAGGCTACACAAACGTTGGCCTTTGGGAGAATGTATTCTGGTCTCTAATACGCGTAGTATTAGGTTTCACGCTTGGCTGTTTATTTGGCATACCATTAGGCTTTGCTATGGGGCTATCAAACTGGTTTCGTGGATGGTTCGATCCAATAGTTGAGTTTATGCGCCCAGTACCACCACTAGCCCTAATTCCCTTGATCATCATTTGGTTTGGTATCGGTGAACAGGGTAAAATTAGTTTACTTTTCTTAGCAGCTCTTTGGATAATGACAATTGCAGCACGCGCAGGTGTGTCTGGTGTGAATATTTCCAAAGTTCATGCAGCATATTCATTAGGTGCTAGCAAAAGACAATTATTGATGAAAGTAATTTTACCGAACTCTTTACCCGAAATATTTACTGGGGCGCGTGTTGCCATGGGTGTTTGTTGGGGTACAGTAGTTGCAGCAGAGCTGGTTGCCGCTGAAAAGGGTGCCGGTAAAATGATTATAGCGGCTTCTAAGTTCCAATTAACTGATATTGTTATAATTGGTATAATTATAATTGGTATAATAGGGTTTGCTATCGAAGTTCTTATGCGAAAAGCAGAGAACCGTCTTATCCCTTGGAAAGGACGTGGGTAACGACCAATAATCTACCCTCCTATAGGAGGGTAGTATGCTTTTTGAGGTTTATAAAATATTTAAGCACCATTAATATTTTAAGTTATAACTCAAACAGATAGTAAGTCAGTTTTTTATACTAACTATATTAGTTAACTGATCTGAATTATTGTGAAAAAAACTATAATAAAATATCTTTTTTAAATATTAATTTTTTGAAGTAAAGGTAAAAGCTTTGCCATATCTGGACCATGTTCCATTGCTGTCAAAGCTTTACGAAGTGGCATAAATAAGCCTTTGCCTTTACGCCCAGTGATATCTTTAACCAGTGTAGTCCAAGCTTTCCATGTTGTTTCATCCCATGGATGAGAAGGCAATAAACCTTTAGAAATTTCAATAAATTCGATGTCTTCCGCATCAATTAATGGTGTAACGCCATCACGACAAATTTCCCACCATTGAGCAATATCAGCTCGAATATTAACGTTTTCACGCGCCATTTCCCAAAATGATGATGCAATATCAGGTGGAATACCTAAATTGATTAAAGCACCATACATTGTGGATAAATCCAAGCCCGCAACATACTTTTTAGTAAGAGGAGACAAATCAGTTACATCAAATTTTGTTGGCTGTGCACCAAATATAGTAATATCAAAATTTTCGACCAATTCATCTAAAGAACTAAATAGTTCGATTGGCTCAGATGAGCCCAACCGTGCCATATGCGATAAGATTGCCATTGGCTCCAATCCGCTTGCACGAAGGTCTCGGAGAGATAATGCACCCAGTCGTTTTGATAAAGGTTCACCTTGTGGGCCAGTCAACAAAGAGTGGTGCGCAAAGCTTGGAACACTGCCCCCCATAGCTTCAATTATTTGAATCTGTGTTGCTGTATTTGTTACATGGTCAGATCCACGCACTACGTTTGTTATTCCAAAATCGATGTCATCGCAAACAGACGCCATAGTATATAGAAATTGTCCATCACCACGTATCAAAACAGGATCAGATACAGATCCTGCATCAATAGATAGATCACCCAGAATTCCATCTGTCCATACAATCCGCTCCTGGTCTAATTGGAACCTCCAGTGACTTTCACGTTCTGATTTTAATTTAATTTTTTGTTCATCTGTAAGTGCTAATGCAGAGCGATCATAAACTGGGGGCTTACCCATATTTAATTGCTTCTTACGTTTTAAATCAAGCTCAACAGGTGTTTCAAAACATTCATAAAAGCGGCCAATATCACGAAGCTCTTGTGCAGCTTGTTGATAGCGCTCCAATCGGTGCGATTGCTGCTCTACTCGATCCCAATTTAAGCCTAGCCAAGTTAAGTCCTCTTTAATTGCATCAGCATATTCAATAGTTGAACGAGTTGAATCTGTATCATCCAATCGCAAAATAAATTCACCACCATTTTTTCGTGCAATCATATAATTGAATAGCGCAGTGCGCAAATTTCCAACATGAATGTACCCTGTAGGACTTGGGGCGAAGCGCGTAGTTGTCATAGGTTTCTCTTATATTAATTTAAGGGTTATTAACCTTATTAGTTCAAGACGCCAAGAGGCATAGATTTCACCCCCTGAGAGAAATTTATAATAGTTGGTTGAATTTCATCTTTTATCCATTATCACGCCATTTATTTGCTATTGGATAGCGCCTATCTAGCCAAAAAGCACGTAATGATAGGCGCGCCCCAGGCGCAGATTGAAACCGCTTGTACTCAGAGACATATAACAAGTTCTCCACACGCTTTACAGTATCATGATTATATCCTGCAGCAACACAATCAGCTACAGATGCATCATGATCCATAAGCATTTCTAGTATACCATCAAGAATAGCGTAATCAGGTAAGCTGTCTGAATCTTTTTGATCACTACGCAACTCTGCTGTTGGTGGCTTTTCAATAATATTGATGGGGATGACCATACCAGATGAACCCAACATCCACGGTAGGTGGTTTTTATTTCGCCACCTGCAAGTTTCAAAAACTCTCATTTTATAGAGATCTTTAATTGGGTTATATCCACCTGCCATATCTCCGTATATTGTAGAATAGCCAACTGAAACTTCTGATTTATTACCAGTAGTAAGTAACATTTCACCAAATTTATTTGACATAGCCATAAGCAACAATCCTCGTAATCGTGATTGAATGTTTTCTTCAGTTGTGTCAGCTTCTAAGCCATCAAAAACAGGTGAAAGCGTACTTGTGATTGCTTCAAAACCCTCTGTAATTGGAATGGTTTGAATTTTAGTATTTAATAAGGCTGCACATTCTGATGCATCATCAAGGCTATTTTGGCTCGTATATTCAGATGGCAACATCACTAATCGCACATTTTCAGGACTTAATGCATCCGAGGCAATAGCTGCTACTAAAGCTGAGTCGATACCACCAGACATTCCTAATAACGCCTTCTTGAAACCAGTTTTAGCCATATAGTCTCGCAAGGCTAATACCATCACGTGATAGTCTTGCTCCCAATCATCTGGGTAACTTGATTTATTGCCCTCATCAGCGACCCACCCAGTTTGCGTTTTATTAAAAATAACAGTCTCAGTATATTCTTCGAATAATGGCATTTGCAAAGCTAATGCCCCACCTGAATTAATAACAAAAGAACCGCCATCAAAGACTTGATCGTCCTGTCCACCTATTAAGTTTAAATAAGCCATTGGCAGTCTATTCTCGATCACCCTGCTGACCATTTGAGATATACGTTTATCAAATTTACCACGATAATAAGGTGACCCATTAGGACTAACTAAAATTTCGGCACCAGTTTCTTCTAAAGTTTCACAAACATCAGTAAACCATGCATCTTCACAAATAGGAGAACCAATGCGCACCCCGTTTACAACATAGGGCCCATGTATTTCTCCATTATTAAAAATACGCTTCTCATCAAAGACTTTATAATTAGGCAAATGGTGTTTACGAATCTGAGTTAATACTTTTCCATCTTGTAAAATTGCATACGCGTTGTAAGTTTTCCCTCCTTCTTGCAACGGAACACCAATTCCAATTGTTGGACCATCAGCACATTCTGCAGCAAATGCTATTAACTTAGTCTGGGCATCGGCTACGAATGCTGGTTTCTGGACTAAATCTTGGGCTTGGTAACCAGTCAAAAACATTTCAGGCAATGCCAACATGTCAGCCCCATCTGCATGTGCACGCTCATATGCGGCTCGAGCTTTATTTAAATTACCCTCAAAATCGCCAACTGTTGCGTTTAACTGAGCCATTGTTAATTTAAATTGATTGGTCATCAATTGTCCCTTTAATGTAATAGTATTTTGTTAAATTTATATGTAACAGAGTTTACAATGTTTAAAAGTAAACAATTAAAATGATTGCCCCTAAGTGTAGTTACTTTTAGGGTTCCAAAAAGGCGGTTAATCATCGCTAGGTCAGATAGGAATACTCAATGCCAACAATCAAAACGCTTATAATTTGCGTCACCTTGAAAGCCCTAGCATTTACAGCAACCCCAGTTTGGGCAGATAGTAAAATTAGTATCAAACAATATGATGATGGTAGCGTCTATAAAGGCACATTTAAAGACGGTATTCGTCACGGATTGGCCACATATGTTACACCAAATGGGTTTACTTACACAGGGCAATGGATTGATGGCGGAATAGGCGGCCAAGGAATTGCTAAATATCCCAATGGCTCACTTTATGAGGGTCAGTTTTTAGACGGTAAACCTCATGGTCAAGGAAGCATAACTTTTGCGGATGGTGGAAGCTATCTTGGTAATTGGTTGAACGGTGAGATTTTTGGTAAAGGTACTGCAAAGTATGCAAACGGTTCAATTTATATTGGTAATTTTAATAAAGCTAAACATCATGGCCTTGGAACATTAACTACCTTGGCAGGTTTTATTTACAGAGGTAAATGGTTAAATGGTCAGCAAATAGGTTCAGCCACGGTCACTTATGCCGACGGAAGTAAATATGAGGGCAACATGCTAAATGGGAAGCGTTATGGCCAAGGCACACTCAAGTTTGAAGATGGCATATTCTATTCTGGGGGTTGGGCTAACGACCATTTTTCAGGCATAGGATATTTAAAAAATAGTAATGGCGAAATTTATGAAGGCAGATTTCAAAATGGACAACGTTATGGCGTAGGCAAAGCTATTTATTCAAATGGTGACACTTATACAGGTAACTTTAAAGATGATACGCGCCATGGTAAAGGCATTTTTACCAGCATAAAAGGACACATAATCGATGGCCAGTGGGTAAATGGTACTGTCCAAGGAAATGCTACCACAATCTTTGTTGATGGTTCTAAATACATTGGAGAATATTTGACTGGCAAACAACATGGGTTAGGATTTCTTACTTATTCAGATGGTGGCGCTTATTCTGGCAACTGGACTAATGGCTCAATTGAAGGTCAGGGCACAGCAACCTTTGCAAATGGTACAGTTTATGTAGGTAACTTTAAGAATGCAAAAAATCATGGAAATGGTAAAATAACTTATCCTGATGGATTTTCTTATGAAGGCGAATGGCATGATGGTATAAAGCAAGGAAAAGGCATTGAATTTCAAACCGATGGTTCCACTTATGATGGAATGTTTAAAGCTGGCAGTCCTCATGGAGTTGGAACATTAACACTAATTAATGGATTTAGCTATGTTGGGGAATGGGCTGACGGAAAAATTTCTGGCGCTGGCATTGCAACCTTTGAAAACGGTGACGTATTTGTAGGTAATTTTTCAGAGGGACAGCCCAATGGCCAAGGAAAAATGATATATAAATCTGGTGATGTATTTGATGGAATATGGGATAAAGGAACAAAAGTTCGCTAAATATCATCAGTATTAAAAACCTATTTTGATGATTAAATCAAATTTACAATAAACTTTCTGCAAAGCTTTAAATATTGCAATATATACTTATCTTTTTAAATATATGATTACCACTTTACTTGCTTCCCAGACCAATCAAAAAATTGACCATTATCTTCATACGAAAGGCTGTTCACAACATTAAGCAAATTTTGAGCTGCTTCATCTGGGCTAACACTTGGATGTGTTCCAACATATTTTTTTGTTAACTCAGTTTGTACAGTACCAGGATGCAGTGCCACACAAATTGATTGCTTTCGCTTATTGGCGATTTCCAATGCTGATGTCCGGATAATCTGATGCAAAGCAGCTTTAGCAGTACGATAACTAATCCAACCTCCTAAATTATTATCACTAATTGAACCAACTCGTGCAGTTAAAACAGCCAATACACTAGGCCGGCTACGTGGTAATAAAGTATGTAAATGTTTAATTAATAAAGCAGGACCAAGAGTGTTTGTTTCAAATTGTGCCTTAAGGGCTTCTGGCGTCATTGAAAGAATAGTTTTTTCTGGGCCTACCCCATCAATTTCTAAAGCTCCTGTTGCAATAAAAATAAGATCAAATTCACCATGAAGCGTTGAAGCCATACTGCGAATACTATTTTCATTTGTAATATCTAAATTATCAGTGGAACGGGAAAATGTTACTATATCATTTATTTTATAGGTACTACTCAAAGCTTTAGCCAGAGCGGAGCCTATTCCACCAGATGCACCGATTATAAGTACACGGCTGTTCGCACTAAATTTTTGGTTATTGATCATGGTCAATTTATAATCCTTTTGTTCAATATATTAATAGATAAGGCAATATTACCGTCGATCAATACACAAAACTTGTTTTATAAACATTTAAAAAAGAATTTAATTATTACTTATTTATAAATACATGAAAATTTTTTATTTAGGGTTTTCATTCGATGAAAACTGCGTATTATTTAAATTATGTTTATAGTCGCAATAAAACCAATTTATTTGATCTCATCGCTGAACGCGTTGCTGGCGTTATCTGCGCTCTTACTTCTTAGCTACCTCTGAGCGTACCTTTACTTGGGCGCAGTGCTCAGGGGATGGACATCGCGCCTAAAAATATTAAAAGATAGCCAAGCATAGAGGCTAAAGTTTTATTGATGATATTTGCTACCTTACCAAAGACATACTTAGTAAAGCAGCCATCTTAAAACCTTAGATTTGAGGTATAAAATGACAAAACAAGACCAAGTATTAATTTTTGACACAACATTACGTGATGGAGAACAATCTCCTGGCGCAACTATGAGTCATAATGAAAAATTAGAAATTGCAAATATGTTGGATGAAATGGGCGTCGATATTATTGAAGCCGGTTTTCCAATAGCTTCAGAAGGCGATTTTAAAGCAGTATCTGAGATTGCTGCTAATACAAAAAATGCACAGGTTTGTGGGCTGTCACGAGCCATTTATAAGGATATTGATCGATGCTGGGAAGCAGTCAGGCATGGCGTTAATCCACGTATTCATACGTTTATTGGTACTAGCCCTCAACATCGAGCAATACCAAATTTAACAATGGAAGAAATGATTGTACGCATACATGATAGTGTAAGTCATGCACGAAATTTATGTCCGAATGTTCAATGGTCACCCATGGATGCGACACGCACTGAAGAAGACTATTTATGCCGCACTGTTGAAACTGCAATAAAAGCAGGAGCCACAACAATAAACATCCCAGACACAGTCGGTTATACAGCACCCTCTGAAAGTGCTGACATCATTCGCATGCTATTAGAGCGAGTTCCTAACGCTGATGAAATTATTTTTGCAACGCATTGTCACAATGATTTAGGTATGGCGACCGCAAATGCACTTGCAGCGGTTACAGGTGGCGCACGCCAGATCGAATGTACAATTAATGGGTTGGGCGAGCGTGCTGGAAATACTGCGTTAGAGGAGGTAGTAATGGCACTAAGAGTGCGCAACGATATTATGCCTTATCAAACAGGCGTTGATGCTACAAAATTAATGAATATCAGTCGTCGCGTTGCGACAGTATCTGGCTTTCAAGTACAGTATAATAAAGCTATTGTAGGCAAAAATGCTTTTGCCCATGAAAGTGGGATTCATCAAGATGGTATGTTAAAATCGGCTGACACATTTGAAATTATGCGCCCCAAAGATATTGGCCTGTCCGAAACTAATTTGGTTATGGGGAAACATTCTGGACGTGCAGCATTACGTTCAAAACTCAAAGACTTAGGCTATGACTTAGGTGATAATCAATTGAAAGACGTTTTTGTTCGCTTTAAGGCTTTGGCTGATCGTAAAAAAGAGGTTTATGACGATGATTTACTAGCATTGGTTACTGATGAAGGAACAAATGCTGCTAATGGCACAATCCAAGTTAAATCTTTACAAGTGTTATGTGGCACAATAGGGCCACAATCTGCTGATTTAGTATTAACAATTAATGGTGTAGATAGTCAGCATAAGGCAACAGGAGATGGTCCGGTTGATGCTGTCTTTAATGCTGTAAAAGAACTTTTTCCACATCAAGCACATTTACAACTGTACCAAGTTCATGCCGTGACAGAAGGTACAGATGCACAAGCAACTGTTTCAGTTAGGATGGAAGAGAATGGTAAAATTGTTACTGGTCAATCAGCAGATACTGATACTGTTGTAGCGAGTGCAAAAGCTTATGTTAATGCACTGAACAAATTACTAATACGTCGAGAAAAAACAGCCCCAAAGTAATAATTTAATTTTATAATATACTGTTAATACTTGGATTATATATTTATTTTTAAAAATTTAAGCATTAAATAGCCTAAAGTAGGCTACCTAAAGTTTGTAATAAAGTCTACACTTTATCATTCGATAATAAAGCCTTATGATTTTTTGATGTGTTTAGATATTTTAACCTAGGAAAAAAATATGTTTAGGGCAATAAAGAATTTTTTTACGGCTGATATGGCAATAGATTTAGGCACCGCAAACACTTTGGTTTATGTCAAAGGTAAAGGCGTTATCCTGAACGAACCCTCAGTAGTTGCATATACAATTAAAGCTGGAAAAAAAGAAGTTTTAGCCGTTGGTGAAGATGCAAAGTTAATGTTGGGACGCACACCAGGTTCTATCGAGGCAATACGGCCAATGCGTGATGGCGTTATCGCTGACTTTGTTGCTGCAGAAGAAATGATAAAACATTTTATTCGAAAGGCTAATGCAAGATCAAAAATTTCAAAACCACGTATAATTGTTTGCGTGCCTTACGGAGCAACACCTGTAGAAAAGCGTGCAATCCGTGAAAGCGTTTTACGAGCAGGTGCTCGCAAAGCTGGTTTGATTGCAGAACCTATTGCCGCAGCTATTGGTGCAGGCATGCCAATTGCTGATCCAACTGGATCCATGGTTGTAGATATTGGAGGCGGTACGACTGAGGTGGCTGTTTTATCGCTAGGAGATATTGTTTATGCGCGATCTGTTCGTATAGGTGGGGACCGTATGGACGAAGCCATAATTGCATATCTAAGACGCAGTCAGAACCTATTGATCGGTGAGGCCACTGCAGAGCGCATTAAAAAAGAAATTGGAACTGCACGCATGCCTTTAGATGGTAAAGGCAAAGCAATGCAAATTCGCGGCCGTGACCTTTTGAATGGTATCCCCAAAGAGTTAGAGATTACTCAAGGACAAATAGCCGATGCATTAACAGAGTCAGTACAGCAGATTGTTGAAGCAGTAATGACAGCATTAGAAAGTACGCCACCCGATTTAGCTGCAGACATCGTGGACCGAGGGGTGATGTTAACAGGTGGGGGTGCTTTATTAGGCAATCTTGACCTAGCTTTACGTGAGCAAACAGGATTATCAATTTCTATAGCAGAAGACTGTTTAAATTGTGTAGCTTTAGGTACAGGGAAATCGCTAGAATACGAAAAGCAGTTATCTCATATTTTAGATTTTGATGCTTAATTATCAGCTTCAAGGAGTTATTGTTTGGCAAACATAGACGATGTAGCAATAAACTTTACTAGATCAATTGCCCGCATTGGCTTGTTGGCTTTTTTGATTTTATCATTTTCTTTATTTTTACTTTGGCGCATTGATAATCCTCGGGCTGAAAATATTCGAATAATAGTTATAAACCGGATAGTCCCAAATATGGAATGGGCAATGGTGCCTATTACTAGGGTAACAAAAATGTTGCAAAACTTCCAAAGTTACGAGCGTCTGTATAGTCAAAATCAAGAACTTCGTAATGAATTGCAAAGTATGCGATCATGGCATGAAGCAGCTTTACAATTAGAACAGGAAAACGCTCGCCTTTTAGATTTAAATAAAGTCAAATTAGATACAAAATATAATTTTATCTCAGGAAAAATTTTGATAGATAGTGGAAACAATTTCAGAAAATCTGCAATTATAAATTTAGGTGCTGACGATGGAATTGTTGAAGGTTGGGCCACAATGGACGGCCTAGGGCTTGTTGGGCGTATCACTGGAGTTGGCAGTGAAACTTCACGCGTTTTATTTTTAACTGATACTTCCAGTAATATTCCAGTATTAATCAAGCCATCTAATCAACGAGCAATCCTATCTGGTGATAATAGCTCACAGCCAACTTTATTATTTATTGAGAATAATCAACAAATCCAACCAGGTGATCGTGTTGTTACTTCAGGGGATGGGGGTGTTTTCCCATCAAACTTGCTGATTGGAAAAGTATTGTTAAGTAAAAATAATCAACTCAGAATCCAGATGGCTGCTAATTTATATAATTTAAGTTTTTTACGTGTTATTAGGCACTCTCCTACAGCCTCAATAAACCAACCCAATCGCTTAATTGGGCCCATATTACCTAAAGCTATTACCAATGAATAAAGAAACTTCATGGCAAATCGCCTTAAATCGAATTTTATATTTTATGATAGTCTTCATTGGAATTTTTATTTTGCTTATTCCAGTTTCTATATTTCATAATATCTTAATGTCTCCTGAAATTATTTTCATGATAACATTAATATTAATCATCAGAAATCCAGATTATGTCCCAGTTTGGTTAATAGGTATTGTTTTTTTATTAAATGATTTTTTGTTAACACTGCCATTAGGGTTAAATACATTTATAGCATTACTCACAACTGAGTTCTTACGTCGAAATCGTTTATTTTTTATTGAAATGTTATTTTTGACCGAATGGCTTTGCATAGCGATACTTTTACTAGCAGCCAATGTCATGAGAAAATTATTATTGATAATTACTTTGTCAGAACATGCACCTGGATTTACAGTAATTACACAAGTTGGATTGTCAATTTTAATTTACCCAATACTCGTTGTATTGGTAAGCTTTATTTTTCGTATTGGAAAAGCACAAAGAAATACTTTGTATTCAGCCAAGTCTATCAGATGAATACAGCTGGGAAAACTCCAAGACTTTTCAGAAGACGAGCACTATTATTAGGAGCTGCACAACTAACTTTAGTTGGTGTATTAGGCTGGCGGATGAATCAGTTAGGCGTAAAAAAAGCTGAAAAATTCCGGATGCTAGCTGAAAAAAACCGTATCAATATTAGCCTTCAACCGCCAGCACGTGGATTAATATATGATCGCGGTGGTAATCTTCTGGCGCTAAACCGCCAAGTCTATACTATTCAGATGGTACGTGAACAAACCAATAATCCTGAGGCAGTATTAAATCGTTTAGCTAAATTAATTCCATTATCTGACACAAAAATTGCAGAAGTTCTAAAAGAAATGTTAAGTCGCAGGGCATTTGTTCCTGTGACTGTTGCCACAGGGCTCGAATGGGAACACATAGCAGCTGTATCAGCGAATGCTCCGTCTTTGCCTGGCATAACCCCAACGTTAGGACTAAATAGACAATATCCTGTTGGTCCAGATTTTGCACATATTATTGGTTATGTTGGGCCAGTCAGTGATTATGATCTAGCTCAAGTTGATGATAAAGACCCACTTTTGTTAATCCCAAGGTTTCAAATAGGAAAAAATGGAGTTGAAGCCAAAGTAGAAAAAACTTTGCGCGGCAAAGCTGGAACAAAAATGATTGAGGTCAATTCTGTTGGTCGAGTGATGCGTGAACTTGACGAACAACTAGGCACTCCTGGGGCAAACTTACAATTGACTGTTGCTCATGAATTACAGCACTTCGCAACAAAACGCATGCAAGGGGAAAGCTCTGCAACAGTTGTTATGGATGTAAATAATGGTGATATTTTAGCCCTTGCTTCGGCTCCAACATTTGACCCAAATAAATTTATTAATGGAATTTCAGTAGCAGATTGGAAAGCATTAAACGAAAACGATTATCGCCCATTAGCAAACAAGACTGTGCAAGGTGCTTACCCTCCAGGTTCAACATTTAAGATGGTTGTAGCACTTGCTGCGCTTAAATTTGGTGTTGCAAACATACAAGAAGAAGTAAACTGTCCAGGCCATAAGGATATTAATGGTCGGAAATTTCATTGTTGGCGTCGAGGCGGTCATGGAAGAGTTAATCTACGTAAAGCATTACGGTATTCATGCGATGTTTACTTTTATGAAATGTCCTTAAGGGTTGGTATTGAAAAGATTACAGAGACTGCTCTGGCACTAGGATTAGGTATCAAACATGATTTACCGTTACCAGCAATCCACTCGGGGTTGATGCCTACTAAAGATTGGAAACAACGGAACAAAAAAGAAGATTGGTATATTGGCGATACTGCAAATGCTGGAATAGGTCAGGGATTTGTATTGACTTCACCATTACAACTTGCCGTTATGACTGCCCGCTTAGCATCAGGCTCACAAATTGAACCCCGCATAATAAATATGTTTGACGATAAACGAACCAAAATTGAAGGAATTAGTTCATTAAATTTTGATCCCACACATTTAGATATAATTAGAACAGGTATGTATGATGTTTCAAACCATCCACGAGGAACTGCATATAGCTCAAGGTTAAAAAGTACCGAAAAGATTGCGGGAAAAACAGGAACAAGCCAAGTACGGTTTATAAGTAAAGCTGAACGCGAAAATGGCGTTACTAAAAATGAAGATCTCCCATGGAAACGCCGTGATCATGCATTGTTTGTTGGCTATGCTCCATATATTAAACCGCGTTATGCTATATCTGTTATAGTAGAACATGGTGGTGCAGGATCTCGAAAAGCTGCGCCAATTGCGCGTGATATTATGCAAAAAGCATTATCGTTGGGGCAAAATTCATACGGACCAATACACAACCAAAAGCGTTTAAATATCGATAACTTAAAAAGGAAGCCTACATGAGCATCCTTATAAATGCATATCAGAACATACCCACAGGGTTTCGTAAAATTCTATATTTCCATTGGCCTTTAGCATTATTGCTTGCTGCAGTAAGTTGTATTGGCTTTTTAATGCTTTTTTCTGTATCTGGTGGAAACTTTGATCAATGGGCTAAACCACAAATGATACGTTTTTGTATTGGTTTTGTTGCAATGGTTATAATTGGATTTACACCAATTTCGATATGGCGCAATATTTCTATGCCAACATATATAATTAGTTTGGCACTACTTTTATATGTAGAATATTTCGGAGTAAGTGGCAAAGGCGCCCAGCGTTGGATCGATCTTGGCTTTATAAAATTACAGCCAAGCGAATTGATGAAAATAGCTTTAATTATGGTTATTGCCCTATACTATGATTGGTTAGATAGTGACAAAATATCAAAACCTCTGTGGCTTATTCCACCGTTATTACTAACAGCGCTTCCAATGGCTTTAGTTTTAAAGCAACCTGATCTAGGAACTGCTATTTTATTAGGTAGTGGCGCTGCAGTTGTGATCCTATTGGCTGGTGTAAGCCTTTGGTACTTTTTAGCAGGAGTAAGCTCTATTTTTGGGCTAATTTATTTTGTTATTTGGTCCAAGGGTACTAGTTTTCAAATTTTAAAAAACTATCAATACCGTCGTATTGAAACTTTTATTGATCCCTCCTCCGATCCACTAGGTTCAGGTTATCACATTACCCAGTCAAAAATAGCTTTAGGTTCTGGTGGGTTTTCAGGTCGTGGCTATATGCAAGGAACGCAGAGCAGACTAAACTTCTTGCCTGAGAAGCATACAGATTTTATTTTTACTACCTTAGCAGAAGAATTTGGGTTTGTTGGAGGAATTACATTACTAACTTTATATATTATGATTATGTTGTGTTGTTATTTAACTGCCATGCAAAACCACAACAAGTATGGAGCATTGCTAACATTAGGTGTAGCAGCAACATTCTTTTTTTACTTTTGCGTTAACATGTTAATGGTTATGGGCTTAGCTCCAGTTGTAGGTGTCCCATTACCATTAGTTAGCTATGGCGGATCAGCAATGTTAGTACTTCTAGGTGCATTTGGTTTAGTACAAAGCGCACACATACATAGGACAAGATAATGATAAAAATTCTTTATAGTGCAGATCCTGAAGATTGGTTGGAATATGAACTAAATTTGCACAAAGCATTAGATCGAGTTGGATTGAATTATGAACTTAGTACAACTTATGATACAGCTGAAGAAATTGACTATATTATATATGCTCCAGATGGAACGTTACAAGACTTCAAGGCATTTACAAACTTAAAGCTAGTACAAAATCTTTGGGCAGGCGTAGAGGTCCCAACTGCAAATAAATCATTAACACAACCTTTAGCTCGAATGGTTGAACCAGGGCTAACTTTAGGCATGGCAGATTACGTTATGGGACATGTATTGCGTCACCACCTTGGAACTGATCAATTTTCTAACGCGCGTCCTGGAGAATGGCTAGGGGAGAATATTCCCGCTCTTGCACAAGACCGTATGGTTGGCTTTTTAGGTTTAGGAGAATTAGGACTGTACTGTGCACAAAAGATAGCAGATTTTGGGTTTCAGACATGTGGGTGGACTAGGACACAAAAGACTAAAAATATAGAATGCTATAATGGGCCTGAAGGCTTAGATAATATTTTATCAAAATCTGATATATTAGTACTACTATTACCAAACACCCCAGAAACAAATAACATTATTGACGCTAATAATATTGCAAAAATGCGAGATGGTGTTGCGATTATAAATCCTGGGCGTGGAACACTAATTAATGATACCGCACTTTTAGATGCTTTAAATAATGGCAAGGTGGCTAGTGCTACACTTGATGTCTTTCAAACTGAGCCCCTTCCCGCTGACCATTTATATTGGACGCATCCTAATGTTTTGGTCACACCGCATATTGCATCATCTACTCGTATCAATACTGCATGCGATGTTGTTGCGGAAAATATTCGCCGTGGCGAAAATAATGAACCATTTTTATATTTAGTAGATAAATATGTAGGCTATTAGCGTAATAATGGTGGTTTAGTAGGGTCCATACCCGGTGCCGATGGCGGCTTTTTAATTTCCAATTTAGGCAAATCAAAACGCAATCCAAATTTAGCAAGTTTTGCGCATACCGCATTTGATGCATCTAGAAACATTACATCTAAACTACCTGCTTCAATGCCTGAAAAAATTAATGTTTCAGAAATTGCATATGCTATTGCCTCTTCTGCATCTGGCCGTGCATTTATGAAAACGATAACTGTTGCGCGAACATTTGTTTCATAAGAAACCTCAACTAAATAAGCAATTTCTGCAAAACCTGCCATTGTAGCAAGTTTAGAATCCAATGCAGTAATTACCTCTTCTGGCAGAAGTGTTGGTGGGAAAACCTCTTTCAACTTAGCTTCAGTTTGTGCTGGCTCTATTGAGATAGTTTTAGACATCCATACTATGACGTCTGGAGGTAATATGATTGATGACGGTGAAACTGATAAGTTTAAACCCAATCCTATATTTTTTCCATTTAACATTGCTACTATTGAACGGCCTGATAATGCTGCAAAAGGAACAATCCTCTCAGCAAAATCTGCCAGCCTTTCTTCTCTATCAAAAACTAATGCAACTTCTTGGCCACCCACTTGAAATAAATCTGGATTAATATTACGTCCATCAGGCTCTGCTTCTAACAGCATAAAAAGTTCCGCATCAATTAGTCGTTCATAAAACCGCAAGCGTGCCGTATCGTTATCAGGATTAGCTTCCATTTCTGCGTGTGCAGCATCAATCGGTGTCATGAAAGTATCCTCAATTATAGATATAAAATTATAGGGCTTAAAATAATATACCCATTATTCAATTTATTAGTATTTTGTTAAAATATTTAGCCCAGTTTAGCTGAGTAAACTTTATGTTAATTTTAAACGATAAGTAATGAATTAGATCAACTAAAAAATATTACAAATAATGCAAGCCCCAACAGAGCCGCAATAGAAATAACCATAGCACCGGCTGGCCAGCTTGCAGCACGGGGACTATCAGGACCATGACTATGATGTAATTTACTAGTAAGTTTAATTACAGAGAATCTTAAAAGTAAACTTGTACCTTTAAATAAAGAAAAAATAACAAAGGCAATATATGAAAGTACTGAGGGCATAAATTTACGATATATGACATCGATATCAAGATTCACCGCCCGCAATTCTGGTGGGTGCAATCCACGACGATAAATGATTGCAAATGCTAGTAAGGCAAAAAATAGTAACTGTAATTGGCCAGCTATATGGCCCATCGTATATGGATCATAATCAACATCAAATGGTAGGATTGAATAAAGAAAGTTAGGGAAAACACCAATAAAAATACACAAAAATGCTGTTATTCCCATTGCTAGCAACATATGCAGCGGCGCCTCAGCTGGACGTTTCCCACTATCATGTGCAAAAAATGTAAAAAACGGAATCTTAATTCCAGAATGTGACAGAACACCTGCAGATGCAAACACAAGTGCAAGCCAAATATATGTATAGTGCTCATGCGCTACTGCTGACAACGTAAGCGATTTAGTGATGAAGCCTGAAAACAGAGGAAAAGCAGAGATTGAAGCCGCACCAACTAGACAGAAGATCGCAGTTTTAGGCATAGTTCGATATAGCCCACCTAATTCAGATGCTTTTGAAGTTCCTGTTCTATACATAACAGCACCAACAGACATAAATAATAATGCTTTATACAAGATATGTGCGAAAGCATGACTCGCTGTGCCATTCAAGGCCAATTCAGTACCTATGCCAACACCAACAACCATAAATCCAAGTTGGTTATTTAGTGAATACGCTAATACGCGACGCAAATCATTTTCAATTTCAGCAAAGAAAATAGGAAATAGTGCCATTACCGTACCAATATAGATCAAAATCTCAGTGCCAGCAAAACCCCTAGCTAATGCATATACAGCTAATTTAGTTGTAAATGCTGACAGTATGACTGTTCCTGTAATGGTAGCAGCTGGATAGCTGTCTTGAAGCCAGTTATGTAACAATGGAAAAGCACATTTCATGCCAAAAGATAAAAAGATTAGCCAGGTTGCTAAAGAACCTAATTCCATTTTCTCAAATGCAATAGAACCTGTATCTGCATAAAACATAGCTACACCAGCTATTAAGATCACACCTGAGGTAATTTGTATAATTAAGTAGCGCATTCCAGTCCAATATGAGCCTTCTGTACCGCGCGCCCAAATCAAAAAAACAGAGGCAATAGCAGTTCCCTCCCAATAGAAAAATAATGAAATCATATCACCGGATAAAGCAGCACCAATAGCAGAACCAGCATAAACTAAAGCGGCTACTTGTTGTGTGGTATCCCGCAAGTGCCAAGCAAATAAGTTTCCTAAAAATGCTGCAAGGCAGAAAATAAGAACGAATATTCTGGACAATCTATCAAGTCGCATAAACTCAAGGTCAAAGCCAAAAAATGGGATTGTAACAAATTCCCCCATACCCAATGTCCAAACCTGAAAGGCAGCAATAATAGGTAGTCCTAACATAACGGTGTTACGCATAAGGCCGTGGGGTAGAAGTAAGATTACACCTGCAGCAAGAAAAAACAAAAATGCCGTTGGGACCTGGTGCAAAAGATCAAGCATCATGGTTGATCCTCTGAATTTGATCTTCTGGATAATCTTCAGTATCTATAGATTTTTTGCCATAAAAATTCTCACGGACTTTAATAAGTTTACGTAATATTGTTGCCACAAATATAAGACCTGCAAACATTACAAAGCCATAATAAGCATAAAAACCTTTATAGCTTTCGATATCAAAGTAAGCATGCTTTTCATAAGTCCACTCAAGTGAAAAAGAGGCAATACAGATTACTATAAGAATCTGGAAAATCCTACGGTCATTTCCTGGCCGATCTACCCAATTCATCCAACGTCCAAGAACTGGATAAGTATTAGGAGTTTCTATAATTTTCTTAGCCATTTACGTAGCCTCCTATTTTTGAACGATTGGGGTTAAAAAATCTTGTAAGGTGCCCGCGTAAAAGAATAAAATAACACACCCAATAGCAGTAAGTGCTGGAGGTAGCCAGCAGAGGATTGGTGCTTCATTATAGGTTCTGGGAGTATCATTAGGAACTGGCATAAAAAAAGCACGCCCAACAATGGGTAGCAGATAAGCCACATTCAATAGTGACGACAGCATCAGCACGCCAATAATGATATAGTGACCAGTATCTACTGCACCTAACATCAGCAAAAACTTTGGCCAAGAGCCACCCAATGGTGGCAGGCCTATAATAGAAAGTGACGCAATGAAAAATGCGGCAAAAGTGATAGGCATTGCGCGGCCTAGGCCAGTCATTTGAGAGATTTCAGTTTTATGAAACTTCACATAAATAGCCCCAGCACACATAAATAATGTTATCTTGCCCATTGCATGCATTGCGATATGCATACCGCCACCTAACGCTCCCATAGAACTTGCCAAGGCCATACCCAAAGTGATGTAGGACAATTGAGAAATTGTGGAATATGCCAACCGCTTTTTAAGATTGTCTTGGTACATTGCTATAATAGAAGCAGCAATAATAGAATAAGCAGCCAACCACATTAGCCATTCTGAAGCGCCCGTATCTGCAAGAAAATCTATACCAAAAATATAAATACCAACCTTTAGCATGGTAAAAACGCCAGCTTTAACAACTGCAACCGCATGCAGTAGCGCTGAAACAGGCGTTGGGGCTACCATCGCGGCAGGCAGCCATTTGTGAAATGGCATTAATGCTGCCTTCCCAATTCCAAAAGCGTATAAGCCTAATAATACTGGAACGACCCAACCAACAACTTTGCCTTCTAGAATTCCACCTTGTGTAAAGTCTAATGTCCCAGTTAATACATACGTCCAAATAATAGCTGTCAATTGTAATGCAACAGATGTTCCAATTAAAATTGCCAAATATGTCCGCGCACCACGGATTGATTCTGGAGTGCCCTTGTGGGCGACCAACGGATAAGTAGAAACTGTTAAAATCTCATAAAACAAAAATAATGTGAACATGTTAGAGGCAAAAGCAATGCCAATAACTGATGAGATCGCTATACAAAAGCATGCAAAAAACCGTGCGTGATGCTTTTCATTGTTTCCACGCATGTAGCCCACGCCATAGATATGAGTCAAAATCCACAATCCTGATGCAATGATTGCAAACAACAACCCCAACGGCTCAACATTAAAAGCAATGTCGACCCCTGGAAAAACGCTAAACAAACTAACAGGTTCAGTCACATCATTTCCAACATTAGAAAGGATCACCAGTACACAGCTAAACGTAAGTACAGCACACAAAAGGGTAAACGTATCACGTATGTTCTGCATACCTGAAAACGCCATATTTCCAGCCATAGCTAAAAAGGGAAGCAACATAGCACAATAAAGTGCAGTCATTGTATCAAGTGTGTAAAATTCCATCACTCCACCCCTAACGTTTTATTGCTATCCAACATGCCCATTGAACCGTCTAAGAGGCCTAGAGCCGCTTGATTGGCGATATCATAAAGAAAGTCAGTTGAAAGACCAAACCACAAACAAGAACCAGCCAGTATCCACATTGGGATTAACATCATTAAAGGTGCTTCTGTTGCAGTACTATCTGGATTAGGTTCGCGTAAATATAAGACCTCAAATACGCGCCATACATAAACAACAGCCAACAGTGAGGATAAAACAATTGCAATAGATACTAATAAAAATAAACTATTTTCAGAAACTCGTTCAAGGGCCGCTTGAACTAATAACCACTTTGACAAAAAGCCTGCAGTCCCAGGAACTCCAATCAAAGATAGTCCACCAACGACAATTGCACCACAGGTCAAAGGCATTTTTCGACCTAAGCCAGATATTTGAGTATAGAATGCACCACCAGTACGAAGAACTAATGCGCCAACACCCATAAATAACAATGCTTTGGCCAACCCATGGTTAAACATATGCAATAATGCAGCCGTCAGGCCTGTTTCTGTAAGGATAGCTATGCCCAACAACATATAACCTACTTGGGCTATCGATGAATATGCTAACATCCTTTTAAAATTTATTTGAAATGCAGCAATGAAAGATGCCGAGAACATCGCAATAATAGCAAGTGGCAAAAATATGATTTCAAGAGCATTTGTAGTAAAAGAAAAATCTGGGTGGTAAACCGAAAATATGAAGCGCATCAAAACGTAAAGTGCCGCTTTTGTAGCCGTAGCTGATAAAAAAACAGTTACTGCAGATGGAGCAAATGTATACGCTTTTGGCAACCATAAATGTAAAGGAAACATTGCAACCTTTAGCCCCAGACCAACTACAATAAAAGCAAATCCAGACCTCACAGTACGATTTGCTCCTTGATCAGCAATACGATCTGCCAAATCTGCCATGTTCAAAGTTCCAGTAGCCATATAAAGCATACCCAAACCAATAACAAAAAACGTTGCACCAATAGTGCCCATAATTAAATAATCATATGCGGCAGTCAGAGCACGGCGATCTCGAGCTGCACCTTGCGCTACAAGAACATAAGTAGACAAAGAAGATATTTCCAAGAAAACAAAGACATTAAAAGCATCTCCAGTTGCAACCATGCCCAACAATCCTGTCAAACATAGCATCCAACAAGCATAAAATAAGCTATGATTTTTTGATAGAATTTCATCTTTGACAGAAACGTAAGCAAACGGCAAAACTACTGTTCCAATTGCACTAATCAGCATCAAAACATATGCATTAACAGTATCAATTCGGTACTCAATTCCCAAAGGTGGCGACCAACCTCCCATTGTATAGGATATGTAGCCACCTTCACGCACTGACATCATCAACATCACCGATATAATCAACGCAACAGCTGACGAGACAAATGCAAGCGGCCAAGCCAAGCGACGCGACCCCAATAAAACAATTAATGGTGCAGCACAAAACGGCACCAAGACCTGCAATAATGGTAAGTGATCATACAAAGTGCGCGCAGTGTGCTCTGCAACCAAAGCAGTATTAGCCATTACGTCAAACCTTCTGCAACATCGCGATGCTTGTTATTATCATCACGTGTCATTTCTTGTTCAATGTTCAAAATATCTTCTTCATCAATTGTATTGAAACTTTCACGAATACGAATGATCAATGCTAAACCCAATGACGTTGTCGCTATGCCAACAACAATTGCTGTTAGAATTAAAACATGTGGCAATGGGTTCGAATACACAATTCCTTGCAAGGCTTCTTTGTCTACATGATATTTATCATCCATGGGAAAGATCGGAGCAGTGCCACCAGTAACTTTACCAATCGATACATAAAACATAAAAACAGATGCCTGAAAAATATTTAGTCCAATAATTTTTTTCACTAAGTTTGTTTTATCTACAACAATAAATAAGCCTGTCATCATCAAGATTATGAATAACAAATAATGTATATGCCCAGTTAAGAATTGAAGATTAAAAAGTTGGCCCATCTACCAATCCTCATCTGGTAAGCTTGGCGGTCTACCTGCAAATGCATAATAAATTGCAACCATTACTCCTGTAACAGTAACTCCAACACCAAACTCTATCGCCAATAGCCCCCAATGTTGGCCATGTGTTGGATGAAGGGGCGCAAATGCGTCATAATCTAAAAAATCATATCCAAGAAGCATCGTAGCAATACCAGTACATGCATAGATCAAAACGCCTAACGCTAAAATTTTATGCACAAGCCATTCTGGAAAGACTTTCTTTACAGATTCCAAACTAAAAACAATACCATAAAGAATAAAAGCCACAGCCATGATAACACCCGCTTGAAAACCACCACCTGGTGAAAAATCGCCATGAAATTGTACGTATAAAGCGAATAAAATAATCGTACCAACTAAAAGTTTGGTTACAACACGTAAAATTAAGTGGTGAAAAATCATACCTCTTCATCCTCATCTTCGCGCCGGCGACGTAGACCAGACAATAATAATAAAACGCCAATACCCGCTGTGAAAACAACAGCAGTTTCACCGAGAGTATCATAGCCTCGATAGCTCCCCAAGATTGCAGTTACTACGTTTGGCACATCAATATCATCTGGGGTTCGAGCTAAATAATCAGGCCCAACATGCATTTGAGCTGGTGCATCATATGCACCAAAAGCTGGCATATCTAATGTACCATAAACCAGTGCTGCTCCTGTTACACATACTACTATTAATGGGACGAAGGCAGTATGGCGTGAACGCTTCGCAGTAGGCTTGGTTAAAGCAATTGTACCCAACATAAGAACAGTTGAAATTCCAGCCCCAACTGCTGCCTCAGTAAACGCAACATCTACTGCATCTAATGTGACAAACAGTAACGCAGATAATAAGCTGAAAACACTTGATAACATTACAACTGCAAACAATCGCTCCATGCGGACAATTGCTAAAGCTGTTAATACTAACATTACGAATAAGACAGTATTTGTAAGTGTATCAATCATTTATCAATACCTGGTTTCTTATGTTTATTACGTAAAGGTTTTATACCTGACACCCATGCCGCATTTGCAACTGCATGAGATGAAGTTGGCCCTGTAATAAACAAAAATACACCTATTAGAAGTAATTTAAATGTAATTAAATTAAAGCCTGAATGAATTCCCATGCCTAATAATAACAAAATTACACCACCACTATCAGTTACAGACGCAGCATGAAGTCTTGACCAGAAGTCAGGAAATCTCAATGAACCCAAGGCCCCGATGATGACAAGGATACCCCCTGAAAAAATGCAGATCCATGCAATTACTTGAAGAAGATCTAAAAAGATATTCACTTCTTAGCCTCTCTTTCAATCAAAATATCACCAATTGCACGATACCTAAAGAATTTTAAAATTGCGATAGTACTAACAAAATTGATCAATGCGTAAAGTAAAGCAATGTCCAAAAAATCAGGCCGCTCACATAGAAAACCAAGGACCCCAATAAACAAAACAGTTTGCGTACCAAAAGAGTTTGTTGAAAGAACTCTGTCATACAAAGTTGGACCTTTGTATAAGCGTAAGAGTACTAAAACCATTGCAATAAATAACATCAATAATGCAATCAGAAAAACAAAATGTGGGATAGTACTTATCATAAGTCAACGATGCCTTCAGTTTTTGAAACTCGTCTATCCATTTCTGCTAAAGCAGCATGATCATCAAAACTGTAAGATAACCCGTGAACTAAAAAATGATCGGCTTCCACTTCAACTGTAATTGTACCTGGCGTGAGTGTAATTGTATTTGCAAATACAGCTTGCCCTAAATCACTTTTTTGCGTGAAAGGTACTTCATACATTTTTTGCTTAATATCCATATTGGGAGATAAAACTATTTTAATTACAGTCCAATTAGATTTGGCAATTTCAGCTAAAACCCAAAAAATATATTTACCAAATTCGATTGGGCGTAAATGAACTGACAAACACTTAAAATTAGAGGCTTCATCCATACGCCGAACAATCCATACAGCAAAGACTGAGGATCCAGCACCCAATACAAGTGTAAGCGTTTTATCAATACCTGACATTAAATACCAAAGTGCAAATAAAAAAATAGCAGTAAAAATTGAACGTAACAATGGAATCCCTCTCCTAGGCTTTCAATTTAAAGTTTTCCAAAGCAGGAGCAAGTCTCTAAAGGCTAAAATAAATTTTTTCTTTAACATTATTAACTAGAAAAAATTAATTGGGGTAAATATTAAATACATTTAAATAGTATATCTTGTTAAATAGATGGGAACATCTTATCTACGTAATGTATAAAATACCTTATCAGATATTTGTGAATTAATACTAAGCAAATGATTAAATATTTTTTTAATACTTAAGATTAAAGAACTCGTAAAATACAAATAGCTTGTGACTAATTAAAATAATTTATTTTTTAACAAAGTGAAAAAGAATATGCAAAATACTATTAAACTAAATGATTTTGAGATTTCAAATGATAAGCCACTGACCATAATCTCAGGACCTTGCCAGCTAGAAGGCTTAGATCATTCTTTAATGATTGCTGAAAAATTAGCTAACGCGTGCGATAAGTTTGGTGCAAATTTTATTTTTAAAGGCTCTTTTGACAAAGCAAATCGAACATCTCTATCGGGAAAGCGTGGCTTAGGCATTCACGAAGGTTTACGTGTCATGCAAGAAGTAAAATTAAGACTAGGTTGTCCAACAGTCACAGACATTCATACAGCAGAACAATGTGCTATTACTGCAGAAGTTGTTGATGTTTTGCAAATCCCAGCATTTTTGTGCCGACAAACAGATTTATTGTTAGCAGCAGCTAATACAGGTGCAATATTAAATATAAAAAAAGGTCAATTTTTAGCACCGTGGGATATGCATAAAGTTTTAGAAAAAGCGTCATCAACGGGTAATCAAAATATCATGGCATGTGAACGCGGGACAAGTTTTGGATATAATACTCTAGTTTCTGACATGCGTGGATTACCTGAAATGGGACGAAACGGAGTTCCAGTTATAATGGATGCAACACATTCAGTACAGCAACCAGGGGGAAATGGTGGATCGTCAGGTGGCCAGCGTGAATTTGCTCCAGTGATGGCACGATGTGCTGTAAGCTTAGGAATTGCAGGAGTTTTCATAGAAAGCCATGAAGATCCAGACAATGCCCCTAGCGATGGCCCAAATATGATTCAACTAGGGCGTATGCCAGAACTTATTAAATCCCTCATGGCTTTTGATAAGTTAGCAAAAGAAACTCCAATTCGCCTTTAATAGCGTGAAGGGAAAAGCATTATGACAAAGCCACAATCAAGTGTCTCACAAAATACTTGGGATTTTATGAATGAGCCAATGATTACTCCAACAGGTTTTCGTGAATATGATGCTCGCTGGAAATATCCTGATGATATTAACCTACAAGGAATAACTGCTTTAGGTTTAGGCTTAGGGACACAAATGCATTTGCGTAATGTTGAACCGGTCATTGCAGTTGGAAATGATTATAGATCTTATTCTTTAGATATTAAAAATGCATTAATATTAGGTCTTATGCAGGCAGGTATACATGTAAAAGATATTGGATCTGCAGTATCACCAATGGCCTATTTTAGCCAATTTTATTTGGATGCGCCCGCTGTTGCAATGATAACTGCTAGCCACAATCCAAATGGTTGGACTGGCGTTAAAATGGGATTTGAAAGACCATTAACACACGGCCCTGATGAAATGAGTGAACTACGCGATATAGTTTTAACTGGGAATGGAAAACCTCGCGATGGCGGCAAATATGAACGTATAAAAAATGTGCGCGAGGCTTATATACAAGATTTGGTTGGTGATTTTAAAATGACGCGGAAGTTACGCATAGTTTGCGCTACAGGAAATGGTACTGCTTCAGCGTTTGCTCCCGAAGTTTTAAAAAGAATTGGTGTTGAAGTGATCCCAAGTCATAATGAATTAGATTACACCTTTCCCCACTACAATCCAAACCCCGAAGCTATGGAAATGCTTCATGATATGTCAAAATCTGTTATAAATAGTGGAGCTGATTTAGCATTAGGTTTTGACGGTGATGGAGACCGCTGTGGTGTTGTAGACAATTTGGGTGAAGAAATTTTTGCGGATAAAGTAGGTGTTATTATGGCGCGTGATTTATCTAAAATTTATCCTAACTCAACATTTGTCGCTGATGTAAAATCAACGGGCTTGTTCAGTTCTGATCCAGAGCTTTTAGCCCTTGGGGCTAAAACAGATTACTGGAAAACAGGCCACAGTCACATGAAGCGTCGCGTGAAGGAGCT
>CAJWNQ010000020.1 GCA_913043905.1 uncultured Paracoccaceae bacterium
AGCCTGAGCCTGAGCCTGAGCCTGAGCCTGAGCCTGAGCCTGAGCCTGAGCCTGAAGCCAACAAAGCTAAAAGATCTGGTGTGGGAAAAGAATATAATCCAAGTAAATTAGATCTTGAAGGTGAGGATGTTAAAAGTTCTAAGAAACTTAATTTTTTATCGCGAGTTTTAGGACGAACTGAAAAGCCTACAAAAACTACTAAAAAACGAATATTTGACGATAGTATGCTTGAAAGCCTTGAAGAGCTTCTTATTAGTGCTGATATGGGAGTAGATACAGCGCTTCGTGTTTCAGCAAATATGGCAGAAGGTAACCTTGGTAAAAAAGTGTCGGTTTCAGAAGTGAAAGCGCTTTTAGCTACTGAAGTTGCGCGCATAATGGAGCCTGTAGCAAAGCCAATGCCGTTATATCAACAAAAACCCCAAGTTGTTTTAGTTGTCGGTGTAAATGGTTCAGGGAAGACGACTACCATCGGTAAACTTGCGTCTCAATTTAAAGCTGCTGGAAAAACAGTTGTGATTGCAGCTGGTGATACTTTTCGCGCAGCGGCGGTGGAGCAATTGCAGGTTTGGGGAGGTCGTGCGGGTGTTCCTGTCTTAACTGCTGCTGAGGGATCTGATCCAGCGTCATTAGCTTTTGAGGCAATGGCAAAGTGTAAAAAAGATGGTGTTGATTTGCTTATGATTGATACAGCTGGACGTTTGCAAAACCGCAAAGATTTAATGGAAGAGTTAGAAAAAATAGTTCGCGTTATACGAAAGAGTGATGAAACAGCTCCCCATAATACTTTATTAGTACTAGATGCGACCACTGGTCAAAATGCAATTAAACAAGTTGAAGTTTTCCAAGATGTCTCAGATGTTTCTGGCTTAGTTATGACCAAATTAGATGGCACAGCTAAAGGTGGTGTATTAGTGGCACTGGCAGATAAATTTGGTCTACCTATTCATGCCATTGGTGTCGGTGAAAAAATTGATGATTTGCAAGCTTTTGATCCGGAAGAATTTGCTTTGGCCCTAACAGGAAGTGATGAGTGAGTGATTATATTACGCTAATGGCAGGCACCCCTGCCGGTAGTCAACTTGCACTTTGTTTGGCTTTAGCAGCTGCGTTCTTCCATGCAATTTTTGGTGCTTTGCAAAAGGGCCGACATGATCCATGGCTATCGCGTGGTGTAATTGATATGAGTTATGGCCTCATTGCTGCACCTTTTGCCCTGTTTGTTGTTCCATGGCCTGAACCGTTTATGTGGTTAATTTTTGCAGGAATGGTGATAATTCATGTAATATATAAAATTACCCAAGGTATGGCCTACAGTTATGGAGCTTATACAGTCGTTTACCCTGTTGTGCGAGGATTGGGACCACTAATTACTGTTTTTGCTGCGGGGTTTATTTTTGGTGAAACTTTTGAACTGACCCAGTGGGGTGGTATTTTACTTTTAACACTTGCAATATTAGCATTGGCAGGATTAAATCTATTCCGCATAAATAAGATTAATAGATCAGAATTGTATTTGGCTCTCATATGGGCAGTATTAGCTGGTATTATGGTTGCGGTTTATACCACATATGATGCTTATGGAATAAGGTCTACAAGCAATCCATTTACATTTTTAGCTTGGTTTTTCTTTTTAGACGGAGTTCTCATTTTTCCGTGGGTAGCCTTGTTAAGGTGGCGTGCAATGGAAAATCCGCCTGATATTGCACCATTGGTTGCACGTGGATTTTTTGGTGGCATTGTTGCATTTTTAAGCTTTGGATCAGTCATGATAGCTACAAGGTTAGATAGCGTAGGCGAGGCCGCTGTTATTCGTGAAACGTCTCCTATTTTTGCAGCTTTAATTGGTTGGTTTTTCTTAAAAGAGACTGTTGGGCCTATTCGCATTGTGTTAATAGGATTTATAGCGCTAGGTGCAGTGTTAGTGGAATTTGGAGGCTAAAGTGATTGAAGAGAAAAAAGTACAACCTTGGATAAAGACTGCATTGGAAATGGGGCCAGTAGTTTTATTTTTTATTGCCTATTCTAAGATTAAAGATAGTGAATTTGTAGTTTTTGGTGAGACCTATGAAGGCTTTATAGTTGCTACAGCACTATTTATCCCATTTATTTTACTTGCAACGGCTGTCTTATATTTTTTGACAGGAAAACTTTCTAAGATGCAAATATTCACAGCCATATTAGTTGTCGTGTTTGGCGGTTTAGGTATTTGGTTTAATGATGAGCGATTTTTTAAAATGAAACCTACAATGATTTATTTACTATTTGGTGGAATTTTAGGTTATGGATTGTTAAAAGGGCAATCCTATTTACGTGTCGTTATGGACGGTGCTTTGCCGATGGATCATGACGGCTGGATGATATTAACTAAACGATTCATGTCGTTTTTCTTTGGTTTAGCTATTGCAAATGAAGTTATCTGGCGCACTTTATCTACGGATTTATGGGTAAATTTTAAGACATTTGGCCTACCCATTGCAATGTTTGCATTTATTATAACTCAAGCAAAAACCATTTCGAAACATTCGCCTGATGAATAGTGGTCACTTTAACTCATAAAAATCTATATAATTTGTATTTTAGGTTAAACTAAATTATTTATTTTTGTAATCTGATTAAAAGTGGCAAATATATATTTTGAAAGTAAGTTACAATAAACAGCCACAGGATATAATGGTGTATTTATTCGTTTATCAGTTGGGCTGAAAGAACTTGATAACCTTATACTTGTTCTACTAGAAACATAAAAAGAATAATAAATCCCAAATGCATTTTAACAGAATTTAGTTCATTAAGGTGTTATTTTATTATAAATTAATAGTTTAAAGTTTTTAAGATTAAAATGGTCTTGCACATGTCTTTTCTATCATAAAAATTGCCGCTTAATTCATTACTAGACTGGTAATTCTCATGTTAAGCGATTAAATAATAAGAAATATGGTTAAACCAAGGAGTATGTGATGAATATTCACGACCCAGCTATTGAGACCGAAGACGAAGTAAAGCGTCCTTCCCAAGCTGAAGCTGAAGCTGCCGTTCAAACGTTATTACGTTGGGCGGGTGAGAACCCTTCAAGAGAAGGTTTGCGTGATACTCCCAACCGCGTAGTAAAGGCTTATGGGCAATGGTTTAAGGGTTACAGAGAAGATCCTCAGGCCATGCTACAACGTACCTTTGAAGAGGTAGAGGGCTACGACGAAATGGTTTTGTTAAAAGATATTCGTTTTGAAAGTTATTGTGAGCACCACATGGCTCCAATAATAGGAAGGGCGCATGTAGCTTATGTTCCCGCTGATCGAGTTGTAGGCATTTCAAAATTAGCACGGGTAGTTGATGCGTTTGCAAAGCGCTTGCAAGTACAAGAGAAAATGACAGCCCAAATAGCAAATACTATTGATGAGGTCTTACGGCCTCGAGGCGTTGCTGTTGTGTTAGAGGCCGAACATCATTGTATGTCTACCCGTGGTGTTCACAAACATGGGGTATCAATGATAACATCCGCAATGCGAGGTGATTTTCAAAAAGATCGTGATCTTCGCAGGGATTTTATGGGAATAATTGGTAATCCTCGTTCTTCTATGTAATCGAAATTTTATTTAATTAAAATCAAAAATGGCAGAGATTTCTTGACACTTGGTTAGCCATTCGCCAAATCTTTATTTATGGTTGATCTACGCCCTGCGGGCTATGTTATTGGTTTATTATTAATGGTTCTGGGTTTAACAATGGTTATTCCCATGGGTCTTGATTGGCTTGACTCGTCACCAAATTGGTTAGCTTTTGCCTTATCATCGTTCACAACGACTATAATGGGAGCTGTAATAGCTTTGGCATCCCAAAATACATCAAAAATAAATTTAAACATCCAACAAACTTTTTTCTTAACTACAAATGTTTGGCTTGTTTTGCCAATATTTGGAGCACTCCCTTTTATATTTGGTGCAACTGAAGCTCGTTTTATAGATGCTTTTTTTGAAGCAATGTCTGGATTTACGACTACTGGATCTACTGTTTTTGGTTCACTTGAAAAACTACCACGAGGCTTGCTTTTGTGGAGGGGTATGATGCAGTGGTTTGGTGGTATTGGAGTAGTAGTTGTTGCTATGGTTTTTTTACCTGTATTACGTGTCGGCGGAATGCAAATATTTCGTACGGAAGGTTTTGATACATTTGGTAAAATTTTACCTCGTGCCGCTGAAATTTCACGATCTGTTTCATCTATATATTTAGCTTTAACTGTTCTGTGTTTGGTTGCCTATTCTATTGCGGGTATGTCTTTTTTTGATGCTTTAGTACATTCCATGACAACTATCGCGACTGGTGGATTTTCAAACTATGATTCCTCATTTGCAGAGATGGGCATGGCTGTTGAATATGTAGCTGTTATATTTATGATTTTAGCTGCTCTACCATTTGTGCGATATGTTCAATTAATTGGAGGCTCAATAAAATCTTTTATATCTGATCCTCAAGTCAAAGCATTTATCGTTACTACTGGAATAATTATATTTGTTTTAATGGTTTGGCAGATTAACTATGTGACTAATTCTTATGAATTTGCTTTGCGTAAGGCGGCCTTCAATGGTGTTTCAATTTTGACAGGTACTGGTTTTGCGAGTGACAACTATTTAATGTGGGGTAGTTTTCCTGTAACATTTTTCTTTTTAATTGGATTAATTGGTGGGTGTGCTGGGTCAACAACGTGTTCTATTAAGATTTTCCGCTTTCAACTCTTATTTGCGTCTGTTAGCGCTCAAATCAATCGTATACATAGTCCTAACGGCATATTTCAGCCGCGGTATAATAAAAAACCAGTTGCTGAAGATATTATAAGTTCGGTGATGGCATTTTTTGTACTGTTTATGGTTTCGCTTGCTGTTTTGGCAGTCGCATTAGGGATGACTGGTTTAGATGCAGTTACCTCTATCTCAGGCGCTGCATCTGCGCTGGCTAACATTGGACCTGGTTTGGGCGCTGAAATTGGACCAGATGGAAATTTTTCTGGTTTAAACGATACAGCTAAATGGCTATTGGCAGCTGGTATGCTGATTGGGCGTTTAGAATTAATGGCGGTCTATGTACTGCTGACTGCAACCTTTTGGAGGGGTTAATGTATGAGTAAAGGTGATTTGGATCCCAAAGACTGGGAGACGTTTCGGGCGGATGCTCATGCGATGTTAGATAAAAGTATTGATAAAATGGAGCAAGCTGGTGAGGGTAGGGTTTGGTCTCCAGTTCCAGATATTCTGCGTAATAAATTCCAGTGTAGTTTACCACTTGAAGGTTCAAAAACTGATTTAACGATAAACGAAATAATGCCATATGGTGTTGGCAATACTCACCCTCGATTTTTTGGATGGGTACATGGGGCAGGAACACCATCAGGAATAATTTCAGATATCGCTGCTGCGGCAATGAATGTGAATGCTGGTGGACGTGATCACATAGCTCCAGTTGTAGAGCTCCAAGTTTTAAAGTGGTGCCTAGAAATGATGGGTATGCCTTTAGATGGGTCTGGTTTAATAGTTTCAGGCACATCTATGGCAACTATTATTGCACTTAAAGTGGCGCGTGATCAATCAATCTCAGACGCTCGATTAATGGGAGTTAAGCAGGGTCAACTTGTGGGATATACTTCTGAACAATCGCATTCATGTATTAAGCAGGCATTTGATATCTTAGGGCTTGGTACGGCTGCGTTAAGAGTTGTATCTTGCAATGATAATTTTGAAATGGATTTGCAGCATTTAAGTGAATTAATAGCAAAAGATCGTATTGCTGGATTTACTCCACTTTGTGTTATTGGAACTGCTGGTGCAGTAAATATGGGTGCAATAGATGATCTTAATGGAATTGCAAAAATAGCTGAAACTGAAAATCTTTGGTTTCACGTGGATGGGGCCTTTGGGGCTGCTGGCTTATTGGGTAAATTAGCACAAGATCGTTTGTCAGGAATCTCTCAGGCTGATAGTTTAGCGTTTGATTTCCATAAATGGTTTCAAGTTAACTATGAGGCAGGATGTGTTTTATTTCGTGATGAAACCACACATCGAGGCGCATTTTCTGCGCGTGCAGAGTATTTACGTGGTTCTGAGCGGGGATTGGCGGGGGGAGATTTCTGGGCAGTAGACTATGGACCGGAATTATCACGAGGATTTCGAGCATTAAAAGTTTGGGCGCATTTTGCTGAGCATGGTATATTAGCAATAGGTCGATCAATTGATCGCAACATTACTTTGGCGCAATACCTTGCGGATAGAGTCGCCCGTGAAGATCAATTACAATCTATGGCTCCAACGCCATTAAATATTAATTGTTTTAGGTTTGTTTTAAATGATTTTGATTTAGACATATTAAATGAGGAAATAGTTGTTTTGCTGCAGGAGCGAGGAATTGCTGTTCCATCTACAACACGGTTAAATGGCAAACTAGCCATTCGTATAAATATTACCAATCATCGGACACAAGAAAGTGATTTAGATTTGTTGGTAGATGCTATTTTAGAGATTGGGGTTGAACTAACATCAACTTGAATATTTTGAGCAATTTCGTAGTATGAATTTCACACTCAAATATGCTGATTATTTTTTTGCACGCAGTAATCCTTGAATTGACCTAGTTGATTTCATTGCATATTGAGGTCGCAAAGAAGTGTAAAAAAAGGCAGAGCCATGGCTATTAAAAAACCTACCTGTTTCCAAGATATAATTTTAAGACTTCAGAACTATTGGGCGGAAAATGGTTGTGCTATCCTTCAGCCTTATGACTTGGAAGTTGGTGCTGGGACATTTCATCCAGCCACAATGCTTCGAGCTTTGGGTCCAAAGCCTTGGGCTGTTGCTTATGCCCAGCCGTCTCGCAGACCAACAGACGGTAGGTATGGTGAAAATCCAAATCGCTTACAGCATTATTACCAATACCAAGTTTTAATTAAGCCAAGTCCACCAAATTTTCAGGATTTATATTTGGGATCTCTGGAGGCAATTGGTATTGATATGAAGTTGCATGACATTCGTTTTGTCGAAGATGATTGGGAAAGCCCAACCTTGGGTGCTTGGGGTCTAGGCTGGGAGGTTTGGTGTGATGGAATGGAAGTTTCACAATTCACATATTTTCAACAAGTGGGTGGGCATGACTGTAAACCTGTGGCTGGTGAACTGACATATGGTTTGGAGCGATTAGCTATGTATGTTTTAGGCGTAGATCATGTCATGGACATGCCATTTAATTCGCCAGGATCTATCATTGAACTAAAATATGGGGACATTTTTCGACAAACTGAACGTGAATATTCACGTTGGAATTTTGATATTGCTGACACAAATATATTGTTGCAACACTTTAAGGATGCTGAAAATGAGTGCCAACGTATTTTAGATGTTTCAGACATTGATCCTAAAACTGGATACAAAATTATTATGGCACATCCAGCATACGATCAATGCATTAAAGCTTCTCATTTATTTAATCTTTTAGATGCCCGTGGTGTAATTTCTGTTACGGAACGTCAATCCTATATTGGCAGAGTACGATCATTAGCCAAATCTTGTGCAGATGCTTTTGTATTAACTGAAGCGGGTGGGGCGGCTTCATGAAGGGTTCAACTTTAGTTGGTACTCTAATGCTTGCTGCATTGGGAATGGGTACTGGCCTATGGTATACTATTGAGAAAGCGTACTATGTTGGAGTAACTGACATAAAAGAGATTTCAGTTTCTGGCGTTAACAGACCCGTTAAAAACTACATGGGTATTGATGCAGATACTTCTCCGTTAAAAATGCGTGCATGCTTTAAAGTTGATTGGGACTATCTAGTAACAGATGAATTTAGAAATTTTGCAACACCCTTAATTGCACCAAAATCATTTGATTGTTTTGATGCAAAAAAAATTGACACAGATCTAAAAACAGGAAGTGCCACTGCTATTTTAGCAAATGAAAACATTCCTTTTGGTTTTAATACATTCATAGCTCAATATCCTAATGGGCAAGCCTTTATGTGGCGACAGGTTAACGCATGTGGTAACGCTCATTTTAGAGGTGATCCATTGCCTGAAGGATGTCCAATACCAGAAGATGCTGTGGCTAAAAATTTAATGCGAGATCCTAAAAGTCCGTTACATACAATTAACTTAATGCTAATTATTGATAATAAATTAGAAGAAATATCAATTGATGGATCGCCTATTACAGCATATTCAACTGACGCAAAATTTTATTATTCTTGTTTTAAAACACTACTGAATTTCGAACTATTAGCTGAAAAATATCAAGCTTCTCTTGACCCACTACCTTCAAAACCGCTTGGAAATATGAATTGTTATGACCACGAACAGATATTAAATGATATAAAAAGTGGTTTAGCTTTGAGCTTTATTAGCGAAAAAAATATAATTAATGGAATTGACCGCATCATTGCTGTTTATTCAGATGGACGTGCCTTTGCGTGGCACCAGAGGGCAAAATGATGTCAGATTTATTACTCGAACTATTTTCTGAGGAAATTCCTGCAAGTGTGCAAACGCGAGCTTGTGAAGATTTAAAAAAATTAATTACAAACGGATTAGTCGAAGCCGGCTTGACATATGCAAGTGCTGCTACATTTGTAACTCCCCGGCGCTTATGTTTGACGATTGAGGGACTGTTAAATAAAAGCCTAAGTACTCGTGAGGAACGCAAGGGTCCACGTGTTGATGCACCTGAAAAGGCATTGGATGGGTTCCTTCGCGGTGTTGGGTTAACTAAAGATCAATTAGAAATTAGGGATGAGAAAAAAGGACAAACTTACTTTGCAATAATTGAAAAAGAAGGACGTGATGCAACTGAAATAATAGCTGAAGTTGTTACTTCGTCAATTCGCAATTTTCCATGGCCTAAGTCTATGCGTTGGGGTGAAGGGCAATTGCGTTGGGTACGTCCGTTACATTCGATTTTGTGTATTTTGTCTGCAGATGATGGTTCAGAGGTTGTAAAGTTTGATATAGATGGCCTTCAATCTTCAAATCTTACAGCAGGACATCGCTTTTTGGCTCCAAAATGGTTTTCTGTAAGTTCATTTGAGCAATATCAAACAAAATTAAAAAAATCTTACGTTGTTTTGGACGAACAGGAGCGAGCAGATCACATCTGGGAAGACGCCAAAAATATGACTTTTGCGCAAGGTCTTGAGTTGGTTGAAGACTCCGATTTATTGGCAGAAGTGGCGGGCCTGGTAGAATGGCCTGTTGTTCTGATGGGTGACATTGCGGATGAATTTTTAGGTTTACCATCTGAGGTCCTAATGACGTCAATGAAGGAGCATCAGAAATTTTTTAGTGTAAAAAACCCTAAAACAGGCCGTATTGAAAAGTTCATTACTGTTGCAAATAAAACTACTGCCGATAATGGTGCAACTATTTTAGCAGGTAATCAAAAGGTTTTGTTTGCACGCCTTTCTGATGCTAAATTTTTCTGGGAAAATGACTTGCGTATTGCAAAGACGGGTATGGGCGAGTGGATAGATCAACTTCAAAAAGTTACATTTCATAATAAGTTAGGTTCACAGGCCGAACGTATTGATAGAATTACTATGCTTGCGGTAGCAATTTCTCCCCTAATAGATGCTAATATAGAATTAGTACGTCAGGCAGCAAAATTAGCTAAAGTTGACTTATCATCAGAAATGGTTGGTGAATTTACTAAACTGCAAGGGTTAATGGGAAGTTATTATGCTGCAGAATGTGACTTGCCTGCAGAAGTAGGGGTTGCCTCTAGAGAGCATTATTCTCCTTTAGGTCCAACTGATAAGGTTCCAACGGCTCCCACTTCAGTTGCTGTAGCTCTAGCAGATAAAATTGATACGCTTACGGGTTTTTGGGCAATTGATGAAAAGCCGACTGGTTCTAAAGATCCTTATGCACTTCGCAGAGCTGCATTAGGTGTAATTAGATTGGTTTTAAGTAATGATATTGATGAATCTCTTGCCCGCATATTAGCTTATGGTTGTTATTTGAACTTTATATCAATTGTTAAGCATAAAGTTGACGAGGAAAGCGAAGCAATCGCGCAATTAACATATTTAGACTTGGGTTCTTTATCAATTGAACAACTTTTTGCTCACGTAAATGAAATAGGTGCTCTAATTGAAGACAAAAACTCAAAAGCCCCTTGCATAAAAATTACTTTACAAAGTTTAATATCTTTCTTTCATGACCGTTTAAAAGTTTATCTACGTGATAAAAATATAAGCCATGATATAATTGATGCATGCTTAGCCATGCCAAACAATGTTAACTTTTTGGTACTAAAAAAACGAGCACAAGCTTTACAAACATTTTGTGATTCAGCAGATGGAGACAATCTCTTGCAAGGATTTAAGCGTGCAAATAATATTTTAATTGCAGAAGAAAAACGTGATGGTGTATTCTATGAGGGTACGCCAGAAATAAAATATGCAACTATTGAAGAAGAGAAAGCATTATTTGAAATTTTGGATGAAAATGAAATTCAAATTAATAAAGCCATTCTGGCTAACGATTTCACAGCAGCAATGACTTCATTAGCAAAATTACGTGAGCCTATTGATGCATTTTTTGGAGCTGTGCAAATTAATGTGGATCTTCAAATTGTTAGGCGTAATCGTTTATGTTTGTTAAATCGTATTAAATCAATAATGGCTAATGTAGCAGATTTCACACTTATTGAAGGATAGCTTGAAATGGTAAATTTATTATTTTATTAATTTATTTATTTAGTACTTTTTAATCTATCATAATTGTACGTATCAAGAGTATTCTAACATAAATATATATTAATATTTATTCTTTAATTTAATTAAAATTATTACTTCTCAATTATTTATATTTGTTTATTTAAATACCTAAAATTAAAAAATTTATTTTTTTATATACGATAATTCTTAGTTTTTCTCTGTTCATATATGTTTTTTGATCATAGAGTTATCCTATAAGGAGAATGACTTTGGATGGTGGAGTAACAACATACCCTGAGTGTATTAAGTTAACTTCAGGTGCTGACGTTCCAAAAGAAGTTTACGGCTCACGAGCATCTGCAATCGTAACTTTAATTGATGCAAAATTACCAATACCCACCGGTTGGGCATTTTCTTGTAAAACTGTACATAAATTTCAACGTTCTGAGTTCCCTGATTTTAGTCAAATTAGTAATGCTTTAGACGCTGGCGTTTTAATGTCACTGCGAGCAAGCCCTATTTCAAGAGATTGGGGTGGCCCTGAAACATTATTGAATGTTGGGATGAACTGGAAGACACACTCATTATTATGTAAACCGTTAGGTAAGCCTGCAGCTGATGCATTATACTTTCGGTTTGTTCAAGATTTCGCAACTCAAGTTGCGCGTTTAGATTTGGAAGATTTTGATACTTTAGCTGGTCAATCTATGAACGGAAATAATATAGATTATGGGCAAGTTCTCGACTTGTCCTTAAGTCTATATGAAGAAGAAACTGGTGATGTATTTCCTCAAAATCCTATGGATCAATTACGGCAAGGTTTAAGGTCAATGGCTTCGGCTTGGAATAGTGCTAGTGCTCGGATTTTGCGTGCTGCACGAGGAGCCCCTGTTGATACTGGCTTAGGGCTAATTATTCAGGAAGTTGTGCTTGGCATTGGAAGTGGTGATTCTGGTTCTGGTATAGCGCAGTTCACGTCACCTATAACTGGTAATAAAATGGCATTTGGGCGTTATTTAAGCCAATCTCAGGGCCGCGCTGCTATGGATCAAAATAATGGGGCTAAATTTTTAGCTAAAGACCTGCGAGGGACTTCTTTGCAAGAGGTTTGTCCATCTGCTTTTGCAGATTTGGAAGCATATGCTGCGCAAGTGACAAGGCTTTACTCTGATGAAATGCAACTTGAATTTACTATAAAAAATGGAAAAGTTTGGTTACTTGATGCAACCCCTGCAGACCGTAGGGGGCGTGCTGCAATAGCGATTGTTGTGCGCTTGCAATCGCAAGGTTTAATTTCTATTGATCAAGCATTGATGACAATTGCCCCGCAAATGCTCAACGAAATCCTTCACCCACAAATAGATCCCTCAGCCAATAAAGTTGAAATCGCAGATGGCATTGGTGCTAGTCCAGGAGCTGCAACTGGCAGAATTGTATTTAGTGCATCTGCTGCTGTTGCCTCTGAAGCGCGTGGGGATGCAGCCATACTGGTACGTATTGAAACAACTCCTGATGATATCCGTGGTATGCATTCTGCAAATGGTATTTTAACTGAACGTGGTGGAATTAATAGTCATGCTGCTGTTGTTGCGCGTACGGTAGGTGTGCCTTGTGTAGTTGGTGTTAGCAATATTCATATTGACCCAAAAGCCAAAAAACTGATCTTAAAAGGTGGTAACACTTTAATTGAAGGTGACTTAATTACTATTGATGGAGCTACAGGGCAGATTTTATCTGGTGCTGTAAAGCTGATTGAACCTGAATTAGGTGCTGATTTTAGGAAATTTATGGGTTGGGCGGATCAGGTACGCACTCTGGGTGTTCGGGGTAACGCAGATACACCGCAAGACGTGAGATTAGCTCAAACTTTTGGTGTTGATGGTATTGGGTTAGTAAGAACGGAACATATGTTTTTCGATACCTATCGATTAACAGTAATGCGCGAATTAATTTTTGCTGATAAAACTACAGATCGTCAAGATGCTTTAAATCTTCTTTTACCAATGCAACGTGAAGATTTTTTAGAAATATTTTCTTTGATGGAAGGGCAGTCAGTCTGCATTCGGTTGTTAGACCCTCCATTACATGAATTCCTTCCAAAATCTCGAGAACAAGTTATCGCTTTAGCTGAGGCAATGGACTTACCACTATCTAAAGTTGTTGAGCGTGTTGAAGAGTTAGAAGAAGTTAACCCAATGTTAGGTACTCGTGGAGTGCGCTTAGGTATTACAGTTCCTGAAATTTATGAAATGCAAGCACGTGCAATCTTTGAAGCAGCCTGTTTGGTCCAAGATAAAACAGGACGCAAAGTTCATCCAGAAATAATGATACCACTGGTATCTGCTAATCGTGAAGTGGAATTAGTTAAAGCTCGTGTAGATGCAATAGCGTCGGCAGTTCAATCTGAAAAAGGAATGTTATTAGAATATTCACTAGGTGTTATGGTTGAAACCCCTCGTGCTGCGTTGCGGGCGCATGATATAGCGCGAACTGTTGATTTTATGAGTTTCGGCACAAATGATCTTACTCAAATGACTTATGGATTGTCTAGGGATGATGCAGGGCGGTTTATGAGAGAATATGTTAGAAACGAAATCTTTCATGAGGATCCTTTTTTAACACTAGATGTTCATGGTGTTGGTGAACTATTAACAATTGCTGCTGAGCGTGGCCGTTCGGTTAAGCCCAATCTGCTATTAGGACTGTGTGGCGAACATGGAGGTGATCCAGAATCTGTTCGATTTTGTCATGAAGCGGGATTCGACTATGTGTCGTGTTCTCCATTTCGCACGCCCATAGCACGCTTAGCTGCTGCCCAGGCTGAATTACTAAACAAATAGTCAGAATTCGCTATTAAATTTACCAAACAGTAATATTATAATAATAAAACAATATTACTATTTCTGTTACATATATCTTTCAAAAATAAAAACTAGACTGATTGCTTGCAGCAAACTAAAAGCAAAACGACTAAATATATTTATAGATTATAAAGAAGTGATGACGGAGTTGAAACATGTTGAAAATAGTATTTATTGCGACTTTGACTTTAAGTACTATCGTTTGTACTCCAAGTATTGCTAAAGGTATTAACGGAATTAAGGATAGTTTGTACTATGAATCAAAATCTTTAAATCCTCGCACTGGCCGGTGGGTGACTTTTTCAGAAATATTAAAGCCTAAAAATAATACTGTTAAAATGGCCTTTGCTTTGTCAGCTGATCAGAAAATTTTTCTAAAAAAAGAAGATTTCACTAAAATACAGAAAATAACTCAACCCATCTTATTTAAATCGATTCCTTCTAGGATAGCATTAACTAGCTTGCCTAAAGCCATTGGTGGCCCTGAGTTTAAGTGTTTGACAGAAGCATTATATTTTGAAGCCCGAGGTGAAAGGGTGTCTGGAATATTTGCTGTTGCAGAAGTTATTATAAATCGTCGCGATAGTTCAAAGTTCCCTAATTCTGTTTGTAAAGTAATTACACAAGGTGCTCACCGTAGAAATAAGTGCCAATTTTCTTATAAATGTGATGGTTATAAGGAAGTATTTAGGGAGCATGAAGCTAAAGAATTCGTTGCAAAAATTGCAAAAATTGCTTTGGAGCGGCGCGCGCCTGAATTAACTTCTGGTGCTACTTTTTATCACGCAAATAATGTTCAACCCAGTTGGGCTAAATCATTTCGTAAAACAACTACGATTGGTAAACACTATTTTTATAGCGGATAAAGTACACTTATATTATGCTTTTATATATATTTAACTAAGTAAATACTTTGTTTGTGTTTCTTTTGACTAAATTGTCAGATAGTAAATTTAAATAGATAATTTAATTATAGAAACGATTTTTATTATGAATGAAACTGCTATAGCATTTGATCATTTGGAAGTACGCGCTAAAACTGAAAAAAATGGACTGCAATTAGATCGTATTGCAGTTCGTGATTATACTAAAGACGTTGAAATTGGTGCATTTCAATTGGAACGTGGGGTCCGTCAACGAATTAAGTTTAATATTGTTGTTGAAGTGTCTTCAACGGATGCTGCTAAGACTGATGATGTAGATCAAATTTTATCTTATGACACAATTACAGAAGCAGTAGATTATCAATTGCATGTGGAGCGTTTGAATCTCTTAGAAACATTAGCCGAGAGAATTGCTTCTCAAGTTTTAAGCCATATTCAAGCTGTCCGTGTTTTTGTTCGTATTGAAAAAATGGACCGTATACCTGGCAGTTTGGGTGTTGAAATTGTTAGAACTCACACTGATGAAAAAAATATAACTTCAAATGAAAATTTTGACCAAAATATATTAACTTTAAATCCTTTAGTCGTATTTTTATCTAACGACTTAATACATTCAAAAGAATTAAACCTTTGGCTTGATGCAATTTCTCAATATGAAAGTCCAACTATTATCTGCTTAGAAGCGTCCCTTTCTGTTCTACCTAAGTCTGACAGTCCATCAGCAAACCGTCGCATTGAATTGTTAGCTATAGAGCAAAATGCGTGGGTTCTTGCTGGTAAAGATAGTCGGTGTGTTGTTGTCGAAACGCGCACTGAATTGGATTGGGCAATGAAAAATGGACAGATGTCGGTTTGGGCGCCATCAAAAATGGTTTTAGATGCAGTGAATAAACCCTCTTCAACTGCAAAGCCTTTGGATCTAGCTGCTTGGTTTGCAAGTGAATTTTCTGCTGACCATGTAACCGTACTTGGTTCGGGGCCATTTAGAGACAAAATGAGAATAGTTTCTCAGCCTAATTTACTTAATTAAAACGTATAATATTAAATTTGGAGCTAATATGGAATACTATAGGCCAGTAGCATCATATGGGCGAATTCGCCCCAAGGAAGCACTCCCACTCGCTGGAGGTGGGGCTTGGTTTACAGATGTAGAAGTATTATCACGTGGAAATGCTTCAACGTGGATCAAAGGAAAAGATATTCCAATTGAAGTTCGTGAATGCATTAGTTCTGCTAGGCCTAGTTTTTCAGGATTAAATATGAATAAAACACAAGTTATGGGTGTTTTAAATATAACTCCTGATAGTTTTTCCGATGGTGGACTATATGAAGAAATGGAAGCAGCTATTGCGCGGGGCCATGACATGTTGAGTGAAGGCGCAAATATCATTGACATTGGTGGAGAAAGTACAAGGCCTGGAGCTGATTTTGTAGATAGGTTTTCTGAACTAAATCGGATTGCACCAGTTGTTAAAGCATTGGCTGAAACTGCACTGGTTTCTATTGATACACGTAAAGCTGACGTAGCTCGAGCTGCTTTTTTGAATGGTGCAAAAATATTTAACGATATATCGGCACTTAGTTTTGACCCGCGAAGTTTAAATATTTTGGCTGAATCAGGTTCTTCTGTCTGTTTAATGCACGCAAGTGGCGACCCAACGACCATGCAGGACAATCCTAGGTATGATAACGTATTGCTGGATGTTTACGATTATTTAGCTTCTAGAGTAGAGCTTTGTATATATGCGGGAATTGATAAGTCTCGAATTTCAATTGATCCAGGTATTGGGTTTGGTAAAAGTTTAGAACACAATATGTTACTAATAAAAGGCCTGACTTTATTTCATGGAATTGGATGTCCCATACTACTAGGCGTTTCAAGAAAAAAATTTATTGGTAAAATTGGAAAAGCGCAAGATGCCGCTGATCGTGTGGGAGGCTCAATTGCTGTTGCCTTAGAGGGCTTGCGACAAGGAGTGCAAATGTTAAGAGTGCATGATGTAAAAGAGACTGTGCAAGCTGTACTACTATTTGAAGCAATGGGGTAATTTTTTTATGAAACGTAAATATTTTGGAACAGATGGTGTTCGCGGTCAGGCGAACACTTTCCCAATGACACCTGATGTCGCTTTGCGTTTGGGTGCCGCTGCAGGTCGATATTTTCGCCAAGACAAGAAAGAACATCGTGTTATTATTGGTAAAGATACAAGACGATCAAGCTACATGTTTGAAAATGCTTTAACCGCAGGATTTACGTCAACCGGTATGGACGTTTATTTACTTGGGCCAGTTCCAACCCCGGCTGTTGGAGTTTTAACACGATCTATGCGCGCTGATGTGGGTGTGATGATTTCTGCGTCCCATAATTCATATTTAGATAATGGAATAAAATTCTTTGGACCTGATGGATTCAAACTTTCAGATGAAGTTGAGATGGAAATTGAATCTTTTTTAGATGGTGAAATTAGTTATGCCCAATCGCAAAATATAGGAAAGGCAAAACGTATTGATGATGCCTTAGGCCGGTATATGGAGTTTGCAAAATCCGCTTTTCCAAGGAAAAAGTTGTTAGATGGCTTAAAAGTTGTTGTGGACTGTGCAAATGGTGCTGCATATAAAGCTGCACCAATTGTTCTTTGGGAGCTTGGAGCAGAAGTGATAGCTCTTGGAGTTAATCCAAATGGCTACAATATAAATGAAGGTTGTGGCTCAACCAATCCAATTATGGCGGCTAGTGCTGTATTGAAGCATGGTGCTGATGTTGGTATTTGTTTGGATGGTGACGCTGACCGCGTAATTCTGATCGACGAAAAAGGGCAAGTAGCTGATGGTGACCAGCTTATGGGTTTGATTGCAACTCAGTGGGCTTCCAGGGGAACTTTAGTAAAGAATACTTTAGTTGCAACTGTGATGTCTAACATGGGGCTTGAACGCCATCTGAATGAACATAATATTGAACTAATCAGAACAAATGTTGGTGATCGCTATGTCGTCGAAGCTATGCGTAAATTTGGATATAATTTAGGTGGTGAACAATCTGGCCATATCGTTATGACTGATTTTGTAACTACTGGTGACGGCTTGATGGCTGGATTGCAGTTTCTAAATGCTATGGTTGATAGTGGGAGGCCAGCAAGTGATTTGATAAAAGTTTTTGAACCCATGCCTCAATTACTTAAAAATATACACATTTCTCCTAATACAGATCCATTAGAAAATACTAATGTTCAAGAAGCCATTCGTGAGGGTGAAGCTATGTTTGGTGAACATGGGCGTTTATTAATTAGAAAATCAGGTACTGAACCATTGATTAGAGTCATGGGCGAATGCGAAGATCCTAATTTATTAAGTGATGTTGTAATGAATGTTGTTGATTCAGTTTCAAAGATCACTTAATTTATTTGCTGGGTCTCTGACTGATTGCTAATCCTAACATAATTAATCCTAAAGCGGCAATGAAACTTGTTGGCACTTTCTCCCCAAGAAATATTATTCCAAAAGCTATTGCCCAGAGTGGTACTTGATAATTAACCATACTCATGAAGGCAGGACCTGCACTATTAATAATTCCTACGAGTAAAATGGTTGCTAGGGCTGTTGGAAATAGACCTAAATATATTGTTGCTATCAGAGCAGTAGTTTCTGGCCATTGTGGTACACCTTCAATTAGAAGCGCTATTGGAAGTAAAAATAGTGTTCCAACTACTAATCCACCTGTTGAATAAACCATTATGGATACTGGGGGGCACAAACGTGTATTGATGGCGCCTAATCCATAACAAAGAGCAGCAGAGATGCATGCTATTCGCGCTACAGGTTCAAGGTTTGCACCTGTGCTGGTTATCAGTTGCGTTGGGCCAATCAATACTATTATTCCAATAAATCCGATAATAAAGCCAATGACTTTTTGTGGTGCCATTTCGTTACTTTTTAATATAAAATGTGATAGAGGTAATACCAGTAGTGGAACTACTGCCATTGTGACTCCAGCGAAGCCTGAACTTACGTAAAGCTGGCCCCAATTAAGTAGTGAAAATGGAACTGCATTTGTTATTAGGCCCATGATTGCGATATGAACCCAAATGCGCTGGTCTGTACTGGTTGAAAATCCTGGAAATTTTCGTCCAGACGCAAGAGTTATTATTAAAAGTACAACAGAAGCAAGTGTAAGGCGGAGTAGCGCTACGGTCATGGGGCCAAAGCTAGTCAATGCAAGCTTTGCTCCCATAAAAGAGCCACCCCAAATGGCGCCAAGGCAAATAAGAGCAATCCAATTACCCAGAGTAGGTTTTGTCATATTTTCTCAATCTATTCAGTATATTAGTATAGGAGCCTCCACCTTTCAGAGTAGGTACCTTAATGCACTATGACGTTAGTTAACGTAGTAAGTTTTAAAAGTATATGCGGTATAGTGATGTTCGAAATGTCATGTATTCAGTTATTTTTTATTTACATAAAAAGCCAGCCCTATTCGGCTGGCTTAATTTTTTTATTATTGTATAAATATTAATTACGTTCTTTATCAACCATTTTACCTGCAGAAATCCAAGGCATCATAGCGCGTAATTTACCACCAATAATTTCGATCTGGTGCTCATCATTTGCCCGACGAGATGCTTTAATGGTTGGCTGAGAAACTTGATTTTCTAACATAAAATCGCGTACGAATTTACCATTTTGAATGTCTGCCAGAACAGCCTTCATATTTTTCTTTGTTTCTTCATATGGTAAAATACGTGGCCCAGAAACATACTCACCATATTCAGCAGTATTAGAGATAGAATAGTTCATGTTTGCAATGCCACCTTCATAGATTAAATCTACGATAAGTTTTGTTTCATGCAAACATTCAAAATAAGCCATTTCAGGCTCATATCCCGCTTCAACTAGTGTTTCAAAGCCCATACGGATTAATTCAACAATGCCTCCGCACAAGACAGCTTGCTCACCAAACAGATCAGTTTCACATTCTTCGCGAAAATCTGTTTCAATTATACCTGAACGTCCACCACCAATTGCTGAACAATAAGATTTTCCAATTTCCAAAGCGTTTCCTGAGGCGTCTTTGTCCACAGCTACCAAACAAGGAACCCCACCACCCTTAGTATATTCTGCACGTACAGTATGTCCTGGGCCTTTTGGAGCCATCATGATCACGTCAATACCAGCTTTTGGTTCAATCAGACCAAAGTGTACGTTTAGTCCGTGAGCAAATGCAATTGCTGCGCCATCACGGATATTATCATGCACGTATTTTTTATATGTTTCGGCCTGTAGCTCATCGGGCATTGTGAACATAATAACATCAGCCCAAGCCGCAGCTTGTGCTATTTCCATAGTTTTCAAGCCTTCACCTTCTGCTTTTTTGATAGAAGGTGATCCGTCACGTAACGCTACTACTATATTTTTTGCACCTGAATCACGTAAGTTCAATGCGTGAGCATGGCCTTGAGATCCGTAGCCTAAAATAGCAACTTTTAAATTCTTGATTAAATTAACATCGCAGTCGCGATCGTAATATACACGCATGATTTTCTCCTATGTCATGATCTATAATATAAAATAACTATATTTTTTGCTAATATGTTTCATTAATTAACTTTTTTAATTGAAATTTATAAATATCATTCGTATTATATTAAAAAGTGAAAAATTAATGCAAAAAATAGATTTAATCGATAAGAAAATATTACGTTTCTTGCAAGTTGACGCATTATTGTCAGTTTCTGAAATAGCTGAGCAAGTAGGTGTTGGCACGGCTTCTTGTTGGCGGCGTATCGGTCGTATGGAAAAAGCCAATATCATTAAAAAACGTGTTGTTATACTTGATCCAAAATCATTGGGTTTAGAAGTAGAGGTATCTTTGCGCATTACACTAGATAAAACTCAGACGGATGCCTTTGATCGATTTATAGAAGCTGCACGGGAGTTGAAGGAGGTAAATGAAATACAAACCTTCCTAGGTCGTGTTGATGTGCGCCTTAATGTATTGGCGCGAGACATGGCGCATTATCAAGAAATTTATAGGACACGTATTTTGTCATTGCCACATATTGCTGATATTGAGGCACTAATGCTGGTTTCAAATGTTATGACTAAAGATGGCGTTCCATTATGATTGAACTTGATAACATCGATCGTGCCTTGTTGCGGGCACTGCAAGATGATGGTTCGGCTAAAGCATCTGATTTGGGACGTATTGTAGGATTATCTCAACCTGCTGCGTGGCGTCGTATAAAGCGATTAGAAAAAGGTGGTGTAATAAAAGGTCGTCGAGCTCTATTAGATGCTGTTAAACTAGGGTACGGTGTTACAGTGTTCTTAGGCATTAAATTAGCAGCCAAAAGTCGTGTGTCACTTGAAGATTTTGAACGTGCTGTGTCTGCAATACCAGAAGTTCAACTTGTCCAACATGTTTTGGGAATGTATGATTATCGATTAAAAGTAGTAGCAACAGATTTAAGTGACTTTGAACGTGTCCTACGGCGCCGAATTATGACGTTACCTGGAGTAGGGGATGTAGAAGCTAATGTACTACTTTCTGAAGAAAAGCGTGGTTTTGCAATTTAAAATTTGCTCTGTGTTACAATAGATGTCTTAATTTCTGCGCCACAAAAAGGTTGGTCAGCGTCACCTTGTGCAGGTATTGTAATGATGAATGATGTAACAATAGCACGTCTAGAAAAATCTGATAGCACTAGCTTCGCTTTAGATTTGAAGACTTGGGTTGGTGTTATGAATTCTTATACTAATGGTGGGCATTCATATCATGCAACAATGCCCACAGATTCACTCAAAGAGTTTCGTAACGCTATCAACGAGGCAGCAGAATATGGATTTGATAAGCTCAAAACTAAACAACAAGAATTGGGTGACAAAGTTCGGTTAATGTTAGCTGAGCGCAATATAAAATCTGTCGCAAGTTCTGGATTTGAAGCGCCTGGTGTTATTATAAGCTATACTAATGATCCTGGAATGCAAAATGGTTCTAAATTTGCAAGTCAAGGTGTTCAAATTGCTGCAGGTGTTCCACTACGTTGTGATGAGCCTGACGATTATTCTACATTTCGTTTAGGTTTGTTTGGATTAGATAAACTATATGATGTTGACGCAACGGTTTCGCGCTTAGAAGCTGTTTTGGATAAAGTTTTCTAGGCGCCTAAGCCGGCTTTCATTAATGTTTTCCTCAAAGGTGTGAAACCATGCAAAGCTTGTAGTGCTTTTAGTCGAAGTGCAAGAAAACTCTTATTATCTGTCATTGCTGCCCTATTGAGTGCATCAACGCCATTAACCCTGAAATTAATATCTTTTTTACGCGCTTTTTCATAGGCTGCGAGATGTAAAACGCTACCTAGTTCGTGAGTGTTCGTTAATTCTAAAATAGTGGATAGGTCATTTAGACTCATATTTAACCCCTGTGCTCCAATTGGGGGAATTACATGAGCAGCTTCAGCTAATAAAGCATAGCGTTGACCAGTCAAACGAGTGGCTCGTTGTGTAATTATTGGCCATAAATTTCTACGTGATGCGAGGCGAATATTTCCTAGTATTCCACAAGAACGAGAATTTAACATTGAGTTAAAATTAGTTTCATCCATTTCATAGAGTACATTTGCTTTAGCGCTGGTTTCCATCCAGATGATAGATGACATGTGCTTACCATCATGATCTGGTAATGGAACAGTTGTGAATGGCCCACCTGTACGATGAATTTCTGTGCTAATATTGTTGTGAGGTAGTGTATGATAAACAGCCATAGCTATTGCTTTTTGCCCATAACGCCAAGTTTGCACTGGAATTCCCATTGCTTCACGTGTTTGCGAATTACGCCCATCTGCACCAATTAGTAATTTGCAACTATACTGAACTTCGCCAACTTGAATTAAACTTTCTGATATTCGTGATGTTACACGCCCAGTTTTCTGGCCTGTTAGGAAAGTTACATTGGGTAGGTTTTCTATAAAGTTCAGCAGCTCTCTGCGCAGAAGCCAATTTGGCAAATTCCATGCAAAGGGTTCGTCTGAAATTTCTGAAGCATTAAAATCAGCAATTGTCCTAATTTTATTTTCTACTCCACCAGCATCAGCCAACCTCATTATATCCAACGGCGTAGAAAAGGGTTCAAGACAGTCCCAAATTCCTGCAGTTTGTAATATATTGCGTGCAGGTTGTAAAAATGCAGTAGACCTTAAGTCGGCATCAATATTTTTAACGTTGGTTATTGGTTTTTGTGGATCAACACATACGACATCAAAGCCTTTCTGTGCAAAAGCACAAGCAGTTGTTAAACCGGCAATGCCAGCACCAGAAACTAATACTTGTGTGTTTTTTCGAACCATTAAACTTAAAAACTCTTATTTTGTATATTATGTAAAAATGAATTTAAATCGTAGGTATGATAATCGATATACGCACCTTCAGTATAGTCACCTACTAAAACAGTCTTCATTCCCATGTTAAATGGCTCAACTAGATTGCGTGGATCATCTTCAAACATTATTGCCTGCTTTGGGTTAATTTTTGCTAGATCAAAAATCTTCTCAAAAGCTTGTTTTTTTGGCTTTGGAATATAATCTGCATCTTCAGTACCGTAAAGTTGTGAAAAGCAATTAATAAGTCCAAGAGCTGTGGAAACATTTTTTGCATGCGCTCTAGATCCGTTCGTATATATAATTTTTTCACCTTTTAATGAATTTATTAGATCAGCCAATTCTAAATTTTGCTCTAAATCATCTAATGAAATGTCATGAACAAATTCTAAGTATGGGTGGGGATCCAAATTGTGTTCGGCCATTAGGCCAGCAAGTGTTGTTCCATAGGTTTCCCAATAATACTTTCTAAGATAGTTAGCTCTATCTTCACTAATATTTAATACTTTTATTAGATAACTGGTCATTAGCTCTTCTATTTGATCAAATAGGCGAACTTTAGGTGAATAAAGTGTGTGGTCGAGATCAAAGACCCAATATTTAATATTAGAAAAATTATTTTTCATAAATTTAAGTTACTGCTTGAAGACATATAGGTAAACCGTTCAGTATCAGGCGTGACAAAATAATTAAATCACTTTAATGTTACCATAATTAATTTAGTTTAAGGTGAGTACTTGTGAGTAAACAAAAAAATGATGTTAAAGATCCATATGAGCTGATTATTGCGGCTATTGATGATGGTGCTTATAAACCTGGAGATCGATTGGTTGAAGCTGAATTAGCTGAAAGGTTTGGCGTCTCACGCACGCCTATTAGGGAAGCACTGCAACGCTTAGAAACTCAATCATTTTTGAATCGTGATGGCCGGTCTCTTATGGTTGCTACTTTAAATCATAATCAAGTTGGTGAATTGTATACTGTGCGCGCTGAGCTAGAAGGTTTGGCAACATTTTTGGCTGCTCAACATGCAGCTCCAGAAGAAATACGTGTTCTATATAATATGATTGAGAGTGATCAAGAATATATAGGGGATCCACAGCAGCTATCACGAGCAAATCGTAGGTTTCATAACCAACTGCATTTGGCTAGTCACAATAATTTTTTGATTTTGCAACTTCAGCAAGTGCATAGAACAATGGCTTTATTGGCTAATACATCATTAGCAGCAGACGGTCGTGGGGAAAGTGCACTGCAAGAGCATCTAGACATTGTTTCTGCTATTGAAGCTAAAAATGGTGAGGGTGCGCGCCAGGCTTTAAAACAACATCTATCGTTTGCTTTTGAAACTCGATTGAAGCAAGATGTCGATAAAATAGCACTTCGCTAGGTTCATTTTTTTGGTTTACAGCATTATAATGGAATAATGTCATATAAATTCTAAACTATAGCTGCAGCAAATCGCTCGAATAAGTAAAAACTATCTTCTGGACCTGGTGATGCCTCTGGATGATGCTGTACAGAAAAAACTGGACGCCCATTTACTTCTATTCCACAATTTGAGCCATCAAATAAAGAAACATGTGTTTCACTAACTCCAACTGGTAAAGTTTGGGAATCGACCGCAAATCCGTGGTTCATTGAAGTGATTTCTACTTTTCCAGTAGAGATTTCTTTAACAGGATGATTTGCTCCATGATGGCCGTGGTTCATTTTGACTGTTTTTGCACCTAAAGCTAATGCTAACATTTGATGCCCTAAACAAATGCCAAATATTGGGATATCTTTGTGCTTTAAAATACTTTTGATCATTGGAACAGCATATTTTCCGGTGGCAGTAGGGTCACCAGGGCCGTTTGATAGAAAAATACCTTGTGGGCTATGTGCCATAATTTCGTCATATGTTGTTGTTGCAGGCAAGACCACTACATCGCATCCAGCTGATTTTAAACAACGAAGAATATTTCGTTTTGCACCATAATCAATTGCGACAACTTTTTTTCCAGAGGCACTATCGTTTGAAAATCCGTCAGGCCATTCCCAGCGTTTTTCGTTCCAAGTATAGTTTTGGCTACAAGTTACATCTTTGGCTAAATCTAGCCCTTCTAAGCCGACAAAATTACGTGCAGCTTTAAGAAGTTTTGGAACATCAAATTCACCGTTAGGATGGTGAGCAATAGCAACGTGTGGAGCGCCTTGCTTGCGTATTGCTCGGGTGAGGCGTCGTGTGTCTATATCACTTACACCAATACGCCCTGTTTCTTTTAACCATTCAGGTAAGGTGCTTTTTGAGCGATAATTAGATGGTTCAGTTGGGTAGCTTTTAATAATCATTGCGCGTGCAACTGGATTTGTGGTTTCATCGTCTTCTGTCGTAATGCCAGTGTTACCAATATGAGGAAAAGTAAAAGTTATAGCCTGGCCTGCATATGATGGATCTGTCATTATTTCCTGATAGCCAGTCATGGATGTATTAAAGCAAAGCTCTGCTTCTATTTGACCCGTTGCACCAAATCCCCGCCCATAAAAGGTAGTTCCATCTGCTAAAACTATACAAGCTGTTAGTTTTATTTTATTTTTTGAAGGGATTTCACTAGAGGTCATAAGACTCGTCCTGTCATATAATTTTTCGGAAATTACGCTTGTCTCTCGTTGAGGTCAAGGAATAAGGAATTTCATTTATATATATATATCAATCTCTTGGTTAAATGCTAAATCCTTGAGTAATTAAGTATAACTCTATAGATTAATGAGTCTTGAATGCTAAAGCTATAGGAGTTTGGTATATGCGTGATATGATTAATTCTGCGATGAAGCAGGCTATGCGAGACAAAGAAGTTTTGCGTTTGTCTACTTTACGCTTAGTGATGGCTGCTATCAAAGATAAGGATATTGCTGCACGTGTCGACGGTGTCGATAATAGCGTCAGTGATGAGGAAATTTTAGCTATTTTAGGTAAAATGATTAAGCAACGTAAAGACAGTGCTTTGGCTTATAGTTCAGCTGGCCGAACTGAATTAGCCACACAAGAATTATCTGAAATTGAAATCATTACAGAGTTTCTACCTACACAATTGAGTGAAGAAGAGGTTCAGGGTCTTGTCCAGAAAATAATAACTGAAACCGAAGCATCCAGTATTCGTGATATGGGTAAAGTTATGGCTATTCTTAAAAAGACATATGCAGGTCAGATGGACTTTGGGATTGCGGGTAGCGTTGTTAAAAAGCTTTTAGGCTAAATAAATATCCTGTAACAAAAAAGGCCAAAGCATTAGCTTTGGCCTTTTTTGTTAGATATAATCGTTCCTAGTTTAATTAATGGGGACTTTTATCCCAATCTGATTGTTTTGGTAAGGTCTCAAATGTGTGTTCTGGCGGAGGATTTGAAAGTGTCCATTCCAAAGTATCTGCATGTTTACCCCAATATGCAGGCTCTGTCACCCTCTTGCCCCAAACTAGAGAATAGATGATGATACAAATAAAGAAGATAAAAGAAGCAAATGATAAAAAAGCACCATAAGAACTAACTTCATTCCAATATGCAAATTGCTCTGGATAATCGATGTAACGTCTTGGCATACCTTGACGTCCCAAGAAATGTTGAGGGAAGAAGGTAATATTTGCACCAATAAACATCATCCAAAAGTGTAACTTACCAGCCCATTCAGGATATGCGCGACCAGACATTTTAGTAAACCAGTAATAAATACCAGCAAATATACAAAAGACAGCGCCCAAAGACATAACGTAATGGAAGTGTGCAACTACGTAATATGTGTCATGATAAGCACGATCCACACCGGCTTGTGATAGTACAATCCCTGTTACGCCACCGACTGTAAACAAGAATAAGAAACCAAACGCCCACAGCATAGGTGTTTTCATTTCTATGGATCCGCCCCACATGGTAGCAATCCAAGAGAAGATTTTAATGCCTGTAGGAACTGCAATAACCATAGTTGCTAACATGAAGTAGGATTGTTGTGTCAGTGACATACCTACTGTGTACATGTGATGGGCCCAAACTACGAAGCCAAGTGCTCCAATAGCTACCATGGCATAAACCATGGGTAAGTAGCCAAAAATTGGTTTGCGAGAAAAGGTTGATATGACGTGTGAGACGATACCAAATCCTGGAACAATAATCATATAAACTTCAGGATGGCCAAAAAACCATAATAAGTGTTGGTACAAAATTGGATCGCCACCACCAGCAGGGTCAAAAAAGGTGGTACCAAAATTACGATCTGTAAGCAGCATTGTAATGGCTCCAGCTAAAACTGGTAATGATAATAATATCAAAAAAGCTGTTACAAAAATTGACCAAGCAAAAAGTGGTACTTTGTGTAAAGTCATACCGGGTGCGCGCATATTTAAGAAAGTTGTGATCATATTGATCGCACCCAAGATCGATGAAGCTCCAGAAACGTGTATTGCAAAAATAGCAAAGTCCATCGACATGCCACCTTCACGTGTGGAGAGTGGTGCATATAATACCCATCCAACACCTGAACCAGCTTGGTCGTTTCCACCTGGAGTAATAATTGATAAAACAGCCAATGTAGATCCTGTGAAATACATCCAGTATGACAAGTTGTTTAAACGTGGAAATGCCATGTCAGGCGCACCAATCATTAATGGCATGAAGTAGTTACCAAAGCCGCCAAAAAGCGCTGGTATAACTACAAAAAACATCATTAATATGCCGTGACCAGTAATCAAAACATTCCAGAGGTGTCCGTTTGGAGTGCATTCCCCAGCTGCCAAAGCGGCAGCGTTTGCAACACGATCAAGGTTTTCCATGCACATGTATTGAACGCCAGGCTCCATAAGTTCCAAACGCATATATATGGTGAATGAAACAGAGACAAAACCTAATAAGCCTGCAGTAAAAAGGTAAAGAATACCAATATCTTTATGGTTGGTTGACATAAACCAACGTGTAAAAAACCCTGGATGGGCGTGGTCATGGGTGGCTGCGTCCGCCATGTGTTATCTCCTGACACGTTTTTTATTATAGCGAATCTGATTAGAAGCACTTTTTTCTGCGTCTTCCTAGCTGGTTTGTTATTGAGGAACAACTGTTTCAAAGCTATTAAAAGTCAAAAGTGACCCCGTGTCGCAGGCCTTTAGTATGTTTTTAATTTATTGTTTAAAAAGAGTAGTAAAGAATGGTAAATAAAAGCCGAGATAATTAAAGCTCGTTTAATTGAAAAGTATAAATAATTACTAGCTAGGCAATCTTAAAAATTTTATTAAAGACCTTAATTAAAGCCATATCTAATTCTAGAGGAGTTACGCTTAGCCCTAGGTCTACGAGCGATGTTACGCCATACTTTTGAATGCCACATGGAATAATGCCATTATAATGATTTAAATTGGGGTTTAAATTTATTGAAATACCATGAAAACTTATCCATTTACGCAGTCGAACGCCAATAGCTGCTATTTTATCTTCACTAAACTCTCCTTGTGTATTTAGGGGCTTGTCATGTCTAACAACCCAAACACCAACGCGACCTTCTCGCCGTTCACCCCTTACTCCGAGTTCAGCTAAGGTTTGAATGACCCATTCTTCAAGCATCCACACAAATTTACGAACATCTTTGCCTCTTTTGTTCAAATTTAGCATAATATATGCAATGCGTTGGCCAGGGCCGTGGTAGGTGTATTGCCCCCCGCGTTGGCTCGAATAAACTGGGAATTTATTTGGGTCTACTAGATCTGCCAGATTTGCACTCGTTCCTGCAGTGTAAAGTGGTGGATGCTCAAGTAACCAAATTTTTTCTTCCCCGTTACCTGCAATTAAATTGGAAACAGAAGTATCCATCTGCTTGACTGCTTTGGGGTAGGGGACAAGACTGTCTGATGTAATCCATTTAACCATGAACGCTTTATGCGCGTAATGGGCGACAGCGTCTAGAGAGCTAATATTTAAAAAATACAAAAAGACATAAAAAAAACATAAAGTGCCTTCACAAGTATGAAGGCCTTAGATATACGCTGCATACCTTAATGTGCGGCCGTGGCGGAATGGTAGACGCGCAGCGTTGAGGTCGCTGTGGGGTAAAACCCGTGGAAGTTCGAGTCTTCTCGGCCGCACCAAGTACTTAAAGACTAGAGCAGTCTTCTGGTAGGTAACCTACTAATAACATTCTTATAATTAACCTTACCCTAGCATTGGGATGGAGAGAGTGTTGACCAAATTACTGACCAAAAGTGTTCTTTTTACGTTCAACCGTTATGGGTATTACTACTTCTCAAGACGTGTTCCCGCTGACCTTATTCAGCATTATTCCTATCCTCGCATCGATACAGTCCATTTCGGCGTCATCATGGTTTTTAACCTGATGATCGGTCTGGTCACGCCGCCCATGGGGCTTTTGCTCTATGTCGTGTCAGATGTATCGGGTGAGAAATTTGAGGGCGTGGTCAAAGATATCCTGCCATTCTACATCCCGATGCTGATCACGTTGCTTTTGATCACGGCCTTCCCACAACTTGTGCTGGCATTGCCTAATTTGGTCTTTGGTTAAGCGTCCGGCAATTTAGCGCAAATCATTCGTTTTGTTGCGCTCAATGGCGAAGACTGACTTGACAATGGGAATGTGCAGGCGGTTGGCAAGGCAGGCGATATGAATTTCGCCGTGGGTGCGGAAATCCGCACAGTGCAGGATCAGTACTGGGTCTGTGGTTCCGACCTCTTCGAGCGAGACCGGAGCGATGCCCAGACCATTCTGAACCGCCAGCAATACGCTCTCTCGCCCGCCAATCTCAAGTGTCCGTGCAGGGGCAAAGTCGTGAAGTTGAAAATTCGCTTCAGTCAACGCCCGTGTTTCTGAGCCCAGTTCACGCTGCAACAGCGTCTGCTGCGCAAAATCTGATCTGCTGATAATCCCTTTTTCAGCATTCGGATGATCTGGTAATGCGGCTAGCACGATTTCTGCCGTGCCCGTTTCTGTGCCGCGAAAGATGTGAAGCTGCATAAGAAAATCCTGTGTGAAAAAAGGGGGAGGCCTATGAAGAATACACGGGTGCAGCAACAATGGATGGGATAAAAGTACAGGTTTTGCGGGTGGGGACAAGTGTTGAAGGATCAGTTCCC
>CAJWNQ010000021.1 GCA_913043905.1 uncultured Paracoccaceae bacterium
ATATCTGAACAAGATAGCAATATTATTGATATGCATTTTAGTGACCGTAAACAAGATTTCTACAGGATTGCGATTGATATACAGGTAAGAGATGTGGAACATCTAGAAAATATAGTTACAGCAGTAGAAGCTGATTCGGATGTTGCACAAGTTCTACAGTCTCGGCGCCACCAAGTGACGCTTAAAAAATAAAATATTATTAAGGTGGCCTTCCAATCTAATGTTTAAACGCCGTACACCACTTTCATTTTGGCAATGGTTTAAAGAGGGTTTCTACCCTCGCTCTGGTTGGCGCCGAGTAATTAATTATACAAGTTATCGTCTGAAGCGGTTACCTGACACGCCGCATCGAATTGCTTTAGGTTTTGCATGTGGAGCATTTGCAAGCTTTTCGCCATTGTTTGGACTTCATTTTTTTCTTGCTGTATTTTTAGCTTATGCCGTCCGTGGAAACGTCTTATCTTCACTTATGGGAACATTTTTTGGTAACCCAATAACATTTCCAATCATTGGTGTAGTTAGCTATCGGTCAGGTTTGTATATTTTGGGAATGGGGCCTGAAGAGACTGCTTGGGATACAATTAGATCTGGAATTAGTGAAGCTTTTATTAGCATGTGGAGTGGTGTGCAGTTTCTATTTGGATATGGCCCAACGCGTTGGGACGGCTTCGTAGATTTTTTCCATAGTGTTTTTATACCTTATTTCATCGGTGGTTTATTGCCAGGATTTATTACGGCTGTAATTATTTATTTTGTTTCAAAACCGCTAGTTCGAGCATATCAACAGCGCCGTCGTGGGAGATTGATGGATAAGATTAATGAAATACGTGAAAGACGTGAGGTGGAATCTTCTACTCAAAAACAGACCGATTCAAAAGATACTTAAATCTATTAGTGAATAAAGTTGAACATATCCTAAATATTAAAAAGAGACATTATCATGTTAAAAATATCTACTAAAACTTTACGATTAGGTGTAAATATTGATCATGTAGCAACTGTAAGAAATGCACGAGGTGGTGTCTGTCCAGATCCGTTACGTGCTGCACTCTTGGCTGAAGCTGCTGGAGCTGATGGTATTACAGCTCACCTGCGCGAAGACCGGCGGCACATAACGGATCGTGATATTGATGCGTTAATGAATGGCTTAAATGTACCTTTAAATTTTGAAATGGCTGCTACCAAGGAAATGCAAGAAATAGCATTGCGGTATGTTCCTAATGCAGTTTGCATTGTTCCTGAAAAACGTGAGGAGAGAACGACTGAAGGTGGCCTTGAAATTGCGCGTGAAGAAAATAAGATAGGTGACTTTATTGCTCCACTTCGTGAAGCAGGATGCCGTGTTTCAATTTTTATAGCTGCAGATCAACGCCAAATTGAAAGTGCAGCCCGTATTGGCGCACCAGTAATAGAATTGCATACTGGTGCATATTGCGACGCAAATGCAGAGGGTCGATTTGAAGATCGTGATATCGAATTATTGCGCCTGCAAAAAATGTCAGATTTTGCTAACAGTTTAGGGTTAGAGGTTCATGCAGGGCATGGTCTAACATTTGATTGCGTAAAGCCAATTGCTGTCATCCCACAAGTAATGGAGCTAAATATTGGTCATTTTTTAATTGGTGAAAGTATTTTTATAGGACTTGAAGGTGCAATAAAAAAAATGCGTAATCTAATGAATGAGGCAAGGTCGTAATGATTAAAGTGTTTGAAAATTTTTCTAATAAAAAACGTTTATGGATCTTATGATATGATCTTGGGGATAGGATCTGACCTAACAAACATAGAACGTATCCAAAAAACACTAGATCGCTTTGGGCAAAGATTTAAAGATCGCGTCTTCACTGAAGTTGAGCAAGCTAAAGCACAAAAGCGTAAAGATTTTGCAGGTACCTACGCTAAACGTTGGGCAGCTAAAGAAGCTTGTTCTAAGGCATTAGGAACAGGTCTTTCTATGGGCATTTCCTGGAAAGATATGGCTGTTTTGAATATGAAATCAGGTCAACCTAGCATGCAATTGACTGGGTGGGCTGCAAAGCGCATGGCGGAAATGACACCAGTGGGCTATAAAGCATTTATTCATATTACTTTGACAGATGATCACCCGTGGGCGCAAGCATTTGTTGTTATTGAGGCGCGGCCCATTTCGCAATGATAGGTTGACTATAACGAGACATTAGCCCAAGAAACATGCAAACAAATTCAAGAGTACAACATGGCTGATAAGCAAAAGAATGAAGATAGTATAGGTGAGTTGATTAAGACTGTAGTGTATGCCTTGTTGATTGCTGGCGTGGTGCGAACATTATTTTTTCAGCCATTCTGGATTCCTTCGGGATCAATGAAAAATACGTTATTGATTGGTGATTTTATGTTTGTCAATAAAATGGCATATGGCTATTCACGCCATTCGTGCCCATTTTCAATGTGTCCATTCTCAGGGCGTATTTTGGCAAATGAACCAGAGCGTGGTGATATTGTCGTATTTAAACACCCATCTACTCAAGTTGATTTCATTAAACGCCTGATTGGTCTTCCTGGTGATCGTATTCAAATGAAAAATGGGCTGCTATATTTGAATGGTGAACTAGCGCCCCAAAAAGATTTAGGTTCTTTTACTGAAGTTAAAGCTCAACAAGGGCCTATGAAAAATATTCCACGTTGTGCAAACGACCCAGTTGGGCTTGGTGCAAATTGTGATAAAGGTTTATCAATAGAGGTCTTGCCAAATGGCGTTGAGCATTTTGTGTTAGATATTTCTGAAACATTTGCTGACAATACTCCAGTTTTCACTGTGCCAGATGGACAGTATTTTTTCATGGGCGATAATCGTGATAACTCTGGAGACAGTAGAATTCCTGCGAATATAGGTGGGGTTGGCTTTGTCCCATTCGAACAGTTAATTGGACGAGCTGATCGTGTGATTTTTTCATCGGCAGGTGCGCGTATTTTGTATTTTTGGACGTGGCGTAAAGATCGCTTTTTTAAGGCCCTAAGTTGAAGCCGGCTGCTGAACTAACTGCTTTCTCAAAGCGATTAGGACATGAATTCCATCAGCCTGAATTATTAATTCAGGCCATGACGCACTCCTCACTGTCTTCTGTAACACGGGGTGACAACCAAAGATTAGAGTTTTTAGGCGATAGGGTTCTTGGACTATCTATTAGTGATGCACTATTTCATAAAGATTCTAATGCTGCCGAAGGGCTTTTAGCTCCAAGGTTTAATGCCTTGGTACGAAAAGAAACATGTGCGGACGTTGCTGTTGGAGTTGGGCTTGGTGATGCTTTGAAGATGGGGCGCTCTGAAATGATTTCAGGAGGCCGCCGTAAGATGGCAATTCTAGGTGATGCTATGGAAGCTGTTATTGGTGCTGTTTATCTTGATGCCGGGTTCGATGTGGCAAGTGCTATGATTATTCGTTTATGGTCTGATCACATTGAGAATGCGGCTGATGATGCCCGTGATCCTAAAACAACATTGCAAGAGTGGGCTCAGGCGCAGAAGTTATCAACACCAAAATATATTGAAATTGACAGATCTGGACCAGATCATGCACCAATTTTTACGATTGAAGTAACATTAGAATCTGGCCAAAGAGCATCTGCTCAAGCCACATCCAAACGAGCAGCTAGCCAAGAGGCTGCTGCGGACCTTTTGAGTCAGTTAGAGAGTTAAATATGATAGATACTAAATGTGGATTTGTAGCCTTGATTGGTGAGCCTAATGCAGGAAAATCCACACTAATGAACAAAATCGTTGGAGCTAAAGTGTCAATTGTGACACATAAGGTGCAAACTACTCGTGCTCGTATCCGAGGTATTGCTATGCAGGATAATGCACAGTTAGTCTTTGTTGATACTCCAGGATTATTTAAAACTAGGCGTAAATTAGATAAAGCAATGGTAGCCGCTGCGTGGACGGGTGCAGCCGATGCAGACATTGTTGTTTTGCTTGTAGAAGCACACCGAGGTGTAACGGACGGGGTTGAAATGATTCTGGAAGGGTTGGAAAAGCGGGATGTTAAAGGACAGCGAATTGTTTTGGCTATTAATAAAATTGACAGGGTAAAATCTGACGTACTTTTAGGGTTAACACAAAATTTAAATGAACGCCTAAATTTCGAAGAGACATTTATGATTTCTGCAGAAAAAGGATATGGCGTTCAGGTGCTCCAAGATTGGCTAGCTATAAATTTACCGGAAGGGCCGTATTTATACCCAGAAGATCAGATCGCAGATGTGCCAATGCGTATGATTGCAGCTGAAATGACACGTGAAAAATTAATGTTAAGATTACACCAAGAGTTACCTTACACATTAACTGTTGAAACTGAAAAGTGGGATGAGAAGAGTGATGGATCTGTTCGTATTGAGCAGGTTATATATGTGGCGCGTGAGGGACATAAAGGAATTGCACTTGGCCCAAAAGGGGAAACTATTAAAAGTGTTTCAATGGCCTCACGTACAGAGTTAAAAGAAATGATGGGTCGTGAAGTGCATCTATTTTTACAAGTTCGAGTACGGCCTAATTGGGAAAATGAAGCTGAACGCTACACTGAGATGGGTTTAAACTTTAAAGACACAAAATGACGTTAAGGCTTACTACGGAATTTTGGATTTCTGCATATAGAAAACGCTTACAATTAGCAGAAATTCCAGCATTTATAACTGCCAAAGGCGACGGCACGTCAGGAGCCGTTCTGGTTAAGTTAAATACGCTTGATGGAAATGCAAAGCTGTTCCACCGATCTTATGATCTTGATTTCAAGCAAGTTTGGTGTGAGCTTGTTAAAGGTTCTGAGAATGATGTTGATAACTCTATATCTGAGCAACATAGATTTGATCCTGATCTTTGGGTAATTGAAGTTGAAGATCGTAATGGACGACATCTTCTGGACGATGATGGTTTGAACGGCTAGCATATCTAATATGAATTGGTCTGGCGAAGGGGTTATTATTTCTGTACGAAAGTATGGCGAAAACTCTGTTATCATTGATGCGTTTACACCTGATCACGGACGACACGCAGGTGTTGTCCGTGGCGGAGCCTCGCGAAAAATGGCCGCGACTTTGCAGCCTGGGTCACAAGTGCAATTGGAGTGGCGAGCTCGACTAGAAGAACATTTGGGCAGTTATCGAGTTGAACAGTTGGAAAGCAGATCTGATGTGTTTGGGGACAGGCTACGTTTGGCTGCACTCAGTTCAATTTGCGCAATGGTTTCATTTGCCTTTCCAGAGCGCATGCCTTTGCAAAGCCTATATGATAGTACTACATCTTTAATGGATACTTTAAACTTAGGTGGTGACTGGAAACCATTATATGCACTCTGGGAGTTGCAAGTTTTAAAAGAAATGGGATTTGGATTGGATTTGTCTACCTGTGCAGTAACTGGTGGTATGCAGGACTTAACATTTGTATCGCCGCGTTCAGGGCGTGCTGTCAGCAGAGAAGCAGCAGGCGAATGGGCTGAACGTTTATTGCCACTGCCAAGCTTCCTACGGAATGGATTTGACGTTGCAAGCGAAGCTGACGTCCTAGATGGCTTGCAAACTACAGGATATTTTTTATCAACTTGGTTAGCAGATTCACTTGGTGAACGGGAACTACCTGATGCACGAATGCGGTTAATAGCCCGTATGGAGCAACAGAAAGGGTTAAAGGCCTGATCTATAGACTATTTCATGAGGTTTAGTAAAAAGACCTAAGTTATTAGCTTAGGTCTTGAACTTATGGAGTTATAATTACTCTTACGATTTTTTAATTGCCTGAGCTAAAACGTTGGGGCCAACAAAATTTTCATATTGGGTGAAGTTCTCAACAAACATTGATATTAAACTCTCTGCCGCTGTATCATAAGCTATTGGATCTGCCCATGTACTTCGTGGGTCTAAAAGATTTGTGGCTACACCTTCTAAGGAAGTTGGGACGTCAAAGCCAAAGTTTTTATCTTTACGAAATAAACTATTGTTTAATGAGCCATTTAGTGCCGCCGTTAGTAGTGCTCGAGTTGCTTTGATTGGCATGCGAGCGCCTGTACCGTAGGCGCCGCCCGTCCAGCCTGTATTGACTAGCCAACATTTCGCACCGTTTGCCGCAATTTTATCGCGTAGTAGCGCTCCATATACTTCCGGACGTCGCGGCATAAAGGGTGCCCCAAAACATGTTGAAAATGTTGGTTGTGGTTCTGTTATACCTCGTTCAGTGCCTGCAACCTTTGAAGTAAAGCCGGATAAAAAATGATACATTGCTTGTTCTGGTGTTAAGCGTGCGATTGGAGGCAATATGCCAAATGCATCACATGTTAACATAATAATATTGTTAGGTTGGCCACCAATTGCAGTCTTTGATGCATTCGAAATGTAATGCAATGGATAAGCACAACGCATGTTTGCTGCTAAACTGTCATCTTGGAAGTCTAATTCTTTGGTGTAGGAATCATAAACCATATTTTCAATGACTGTCCCAAACTTTTGAGTAGTAGCATAGATTTCTGGTTCGGCTTTAGCAGATAAATTAATTGTTTTTGCATAACACCCACCCTCAAAATTGAAGGTTGTTGTATCTGACCAACCATGCTCGTCATCTCCTATCAGAATGCGATTGGGGTCAGCAGAAAGAGTTGTTTTTCCAGTTCCAGATAGTCCAAAAAATACTGCTGTGTCAGAAGGATCACCAATTGCATGGTTAGCCGAACAGTGCATTGGCATTATACCTTTTTCGGGAAGAAGGTAGTTTAATATTGAGAAAATAGACTTCTTATTTTCGCCAGCGTATTCTGTACCACCTATTAATATCATTTTTTGTTCTATAGAAATAGCAATGACAACATCAGATCGACAACCATGCTTTGCAGGATCAGATTTAAAGCTTGGACAGTTAATAACAGTGAAGCCAGGGATGAATGTATCTAACTCTGAAATATCTGGGCGACGGAGCATTGTACGGATGAACAAACCGTGCCAAGCAAGTTCAGTAATCATGCGGACATTTAAGCGATGCTCAGGGTCAGAACCTCCATAAAGATCTTGTACGAAATATTCTCCACCAGACATATGAGCTATCATATCAGATTTTAGTTGATTAAACGCGTCAATTTCCATCGGTGGATTATTTTCCCACCATATTGTATTTTGTACACTAGCCTCGTTCACAACAAATTTATCTTTTGGTGATCGACCTGTGTACTCACCAGTCGACACTAAAAATGCGCCACCATTTCCAAGTTCACCTTCATTACGCTTTATTGCTTCTTTAATAAGTGCTGGTTCTTGCAGGTTATAGTAAACTTTATCGATTCCCAAAATTCCAGCGTCTTCTAGTGTTTGGTTTGAGTTAACGCGTCCGATGATCATTAGATGTGCTCCTTGGTCAACGAGTCTCTATTTTAGCATATAAGTTTGGATATACCGCCTGAATATCTGGGTGTCGACAGGCTTATGTAACTGTTAGCGCTAACAATATTTATTTTAACGCTAACTGATGAAAAGAGTTATTTTAAGGCAAATATATATATCAAATTTAGGAAATTTTGATGTTTATATATATTATAGTCTAATTGAAACTTTCTGGTATTAAATAAATATTAATGTAAGTTTTTGTAATATAAATATAATAGTTTTAGTATTTAATAGCTCAAGTGCTAGAATGTTAATCATCTCATTTGGCTGGTTGTGCTGATTTAGATTTTTTGGTTTTATTAATATTTGGAGTAAAATTTTGCTTTTAGTGCATCGATCTAATGGATAATTTATATGAAGGAATTCAACATGCATGTTGTGTCGACTTTGATGGAAATGGGCTGCTAATTTTAGGCAAATCTGGAAGTGGAAAATCTAGCCTAGCTATCGCTTGTATGGGTTTAGGTGCAGTTTTGGTAGGTGACGATTATATAACATTAAAGATTCAAAACAAAAACATTATAGCAATAAGTCCTCCAAATATTGCAGGCCTGATTGAGGTGCCAAAAGTTGGTATCCTGAAGTGTGATTACAAAGAGCAAACTAAACTTGTACTTGCCATAGATGTATCAAGAGGTGAAATAAATCGACTACCTGTTAGTAGATCTATCAAATTAAAAAATTGTGGAATACCGCTAATTTATGGAGCTCGCATTCCTCATTTGCACAGTGTGGCATATCAATTAATAAAGGGTGGTCTTTCAGGTATTTGAATAAAATCTTTAAGGATTAAAGCATAGAAATGTAGATAAAGTACATTTTACTGTTAAATTGTTTTATGCTGGTGGTAGACATAACTCATTGACCGTGACAAAAGAGTTATCAATTGCTTTGACAGGGCGAGGTTGGCGAAATAATAATACACCGCAGAGAAATGAAGATACGTACTATTACTGTACGTAAAGTAGGAGTATTCCCCGAGTGATTGGAATTGTAATCGTTGGGCATGGTCGGCTAGCAGAAGAATATCTTGCTGCTATAGAGCATGTGATGGGCCCTCAAATGGGAATTAAGGCTGTATCGATTGCTGCGGAATGTGATCGATCGGAGAAGCAATTGGAAATTTGTGATGTTGCTGACACTGTTGACAAAGGAATGGGCGTTGTTGTTGTAACTGATATGTTTGGTGGGTCACCATCGAACTTATCGATGAAGGCTTGTGATTGTGCCAACCGTAGAATTTTATATGGTGCAAATTTACCTATGCTGCTAAAATTAGTAAAATCTCGAAGCCTGAGTGTGGAAAAAGCTTTAGTTCTTTCTATGGAAGCTGGGAAAAAATATATTAACTGTTGTGATGGATCTATTGGAATTTAATTATAGAAATGGAACTTGCACTGCAAATTGTTAATGAAAAAGGACTTCACGCACGAGCATCTGCTAAATTTGTTGAAGTAGTAGAAAATTTTGATGCAACAGCGATTGTATCAAAGGACGGCCTTAATGTGACTGGAGACTCAATGATGGGGCTTATGATGCTGGCCGCATCACAAAATACATACATAAGAGTAGTGACTTCTGGGCTGGAAGCTGAAAAACTTGGATCTGCATTAAAAGAGTTGATCGCCAACTATTTTGATGAAGGTCGTTAACATTAAACAAAAATTGATTTTACTTGAATTTAAATTACCAAAGACCCCAAATTAATTGGGCCTTTGGTTGTGTGTTTAAAGTGCTTCTGTAAGTTCAGGTACAGCATCAAATAAATCAGCAACTAATCCATAATCCGCAACTTGGAAAATAGGCGCTTCCTCATCCTTGTTTATAGCAACGATCACTTTGGAATCTTTCATACCAGCGAGGTGTTGAATTGCACCTGAAATACCACATGCAATATATAGGCTGGGAGCAACCACTTTACCTGTCTGACCAACCTGCCAATCGTTCGGTGCATAGCCTGAATCTACAGCAGCACGAGAGGCACCAACAGCTGCATTTAATTTATCTGCTAATGTTTCAATAATAGCAAAACTTTCCTCAGATCCTACGCCGCGGCCACCTGAAACAACAATCTTTGCTGAAGTTAGTTCTGGTCGATCAGATGTTTGAACCTTATCTTCAACCCATTCTGATAATTGGGGATTTGCTACTGATGAAACAGTTTCAATTGGCGCTGAACCAGTTTCACTAGTGGTTTCAAAACCTGCAGTTCTAATTGATAAAATCTTTTTAGCATCATTAGATTTTACAGTCTGTATTGCATTACCTGCATAGATTGGACGCTCAAATGTTTCGGCATCAATAACTCTAGTTACATCAGTGATAATCATCGCATCTAATAATGCGGCAACACGTGGCAAAATATTTTTTGCATTTGAAGTAGCTGGTGCAACTATATGATCATAATCAGAAGCCATTGATATAATTAGGTCTGCGGTTGGTTCGGCTAATCCATTCCCGTATGAAGGATCGTCAGCACATAATACTTTTTTTACACCCTCTAATTTTGCTACTGCTGCAGCTGCGGCGCTACAATCTTCTGAAGCACAAAGAACAGTAACGTCACCCAAAGAAAGTGCAGCGCTCAATGCTTTGCCTGTTTGGTCTAAAGATATTTCACCACCAACAATTTCTGCTAATAATAGTACAGCCATTAAATTACTCCTGCTTCATCTTTAAGTTTCGAAATTAGTTCAGCAACATTTGCAACTTTAACGCCTGAGGCGCGCTCAGCAGGTTCTGTTGTAGAAACAATAGTTAAACGAGGTGTAATATCAATGCCTAGATCTGCTGGAGATTTTTCATCCATAGGCTTTTTCTTGGCCCTCATTATATTTGGTAGAGATGCATATCTTGGTTCGTTCAAACGAAGATCAACAGTTATTATAGCAGGCATTTTAACTTTAATTGTTTGCAGCCCACCGTCAACTTCGCGCGTTACTGTGGCTTTATCACCATCAATATCTAATTCTGAAGCATAAGTAGCCTGAGACCAACCTAAGAGTGCTGATAGCATTTGGCCGGTGGCATTCATGTCATTATCTATCGCTTGCTTACCACAAAGAACTAGCCTTGGGTGTTCTTCATCGATTACAGCTTTTAGTAATTTTGCAACAGCTAGTGGTTCAATATCATTATGAACGTCATCTGTTGCTTCAATAAGAATTGCACGGTCTGCACCCATAGCTAAAGCGGTTCGTAATGTTTCTTGAGATTGCTTAACCCCAACTGAAACTACTATGATTTCTTCAACTTTGCCTGCTTCTTTTAATCGAATAGCTTGCTCTACTGCAATCTCGTCAAATGGGTTCATCGACATTTTAACATTGGCGAGATCAACACCGCTACCGTCCGCTTTGACACGCACTTTGACGTTATAATCAATCACGCGTTTGACTGGCACTATCACCTTCATATGCGTATCTCCTAAATGAGCGGGATAATTCCCAGCACTAATCCTTAAAAACGTTGTAGCGGCTATAATACAACACGAAAAGTGCAAAATAGACAGTTTTAGAGTTTAATACGCCGCGTTAATTCCAAACTGATCAAAATGTTCAGCTAATCTATTGGTTAGCTAATATATTGACACTATTTGTTTCTTAGCGGTTTGCACCAGGTACCCATAAAATATCATCCAAGCCACCATTGTTGACAACGCGGCCAATAACAAAAAACCAATCTGATAAGCGGTTGAGGTATTTAACGGCATCCTGATTAATATCTTCAAGAGTTGCCAGTTCTACACAAAGTCGTTCTGCACGACGCGATACTGTTCTGCATAAATGCATGTGTGCAGCAAGTGCCGACCCACCAGGTAGAATAAAGCTTTTTAAGGGTAAAAGATTAGCGTTCATTATGTCAATTTCAGCTTCTAAACGTTCAACTTGGGCAGAGCTAACACGCAATGGTGAATATTCAGCATCTGCATCTTTGGCCATGTCAGGGCGGCATAGATCTGCACCTAGGTCAAAAAGATCATTTTGTATCAAAGCTAAACCAGTATCAATATCCCCAGTGGAGTGAAGTCGAGCTAATCCTACAGTAGCATTTGTCTCATCTACAGTACCGTACGCGTTTACACGTAAAGATTGCTTACCAACCCGTTGGCCATTGCCAAGAGCTGTTTCTCCTTTATCACCAGTCTTTGTATAAATTTTATTTAACGTGACCATAAATTAATTTCCCCGTACTGCTATGAATATTAAGATTAGTACAATTGCAACTGCTTGCAAGATGATGCGCCACCGCATCAATTTATTAGCATATTTACGGTTAAATTCGCCACCTGTCGTAAATCCGCCCAAGCCAACCATTAATACAATGAGAACGGCTAAGATGGCCATTACGACTAGTATATAAAGTAAGCTCATTATATTATTCCTTGTTATAGTGTGACTTAGCGCTAGGTTTCGCGAAGTCTACAAACTTTCATATTCTTCCCTTAATCCAATCTAAGGCGCGAGTGGTCAATAGGCGTTTTAGCGCACCTGCAACGTGAGTGGGCCAGGTGACGTAATAGCGTGGGTGTGGTTTTTTTGCCTCTAATGCATGTATTAGTTTTTTAATAACAGCTGACGGAGGTAGTTCACCCAAATCGATGCCCTTATTTTTGGCATATAACCTTGGTATTAACGTTTTTTTATAAAATAAACGATTTTTTGAATTATTCCAATCAATCCATCGTTCAAAGTGAGGTTGTGATTTGACTCGAATATCTGCAGTGATTGGGCCTGGCTCAATTAAGATTATTTTGATGGGTGACTTTTTAAGTTCTAAACGTAGAGTATCGGTTAAACCTTCCATTGCAAATTTAGTAGCATTATAGGCACCTCGCGCTTGCATTGCAGTAAGGCCTAAGATGGAAGAGCAATTAATTATTCGCCCGTGACCTTGATTAAACATTACTGGTAGAATTTGATTTATTAGATCAAAATATCCAAAAAGATTAACTTCAAAAATAGCGCGATAGGCATCACGAGGTACATCCTGAACTAATCCAGGGATAGCATATGCACCATTATTATAAACTGCATCTAATGTACCATTAGTGCGTACTAAAGTTTCATGCACGGCAAATTTGATGCTCTCTTCATTTGAATAATCTAATGGAAAGCTTTCCAAACCTTCTAGGCGTAGGCGCGCACAATCTATTTCTAATCGACAAGTAGCGAAAACACGCCAGCCTCTTTTTGATAATGTATGAGCAGCCTCATAACCAATTCCAGAAGAGCATCCAGTGATTAAAATAGATTTTTGCATCACTCTAGTTCCTAAAGTATTTATTCAATTTCATTTGAGCTCACTAGGAATAACAAATCCCCTGCATATGCCTGAGCCAAATATAATATCAGTCCAATTATTTATATCAAAATCTATCACCGTAGTTGATGCAGATGGGTAACCTAAAAATCTTTGGTGTTTGGGGGGTGAGGAACATATTTTTTCTGCAAATTCGCCTATACCCGGGTTGTGAGCTGTTAGTAAAACCGTTGTGAATGTAGCGTTTCTGAGATGCTGTAAAATTATGTCTGGTGAGGAGTGATATAAATTATTTTCGTAAGAAACAGGCGCATCACATTTCATTGCTTTGCTAATGTGTTCCCATGTTTCCCTACATCGAGTAGCGGTTGAAGCAAAAACTTGTTCTGGCATGTACTGATTAATCAACAACCACTCGCTTATAAGACCACAGGCTTCGCGACCACGGTCATTAAGTGTACGTTTATGGTCAGTTAACTCTAAGTTATCCCATCCAGACTTTGCGTGTCGCGTTAGTATAAGTCGTTTCATATTTCTCCTTTAAATGCACGCATATGTAAAAGATTATGTTCTGGATCACGTTGTACTATAACTGAAACTGGACATGAAGTTCGTACCTGACATGCTCCTTTCATGCAAACTTTTCCATCTGAAGTCTCTCAGAAGTTATGACATTTAATAGTATTATATTCTATGCCAGAAATTGCGTGTGCTGGGCAAGCATTTATACAAGGTTTATTAGTGCAGGTATTGCAAGGGTTCAACGACTTTGTGTGTGGTAATGTGATAAGGTAATCTAAAATTAAAGCTCCACGATAACTTATCATCATGCCCATGGTGTCATGCACCAACATCCCTAAAGGTGATATCCAAGCACGATTGGATCTCTTAGCCCATTCTAAGAACGGGTAATAAGGTGGGCCGCCAAATGGGAATTTTGGACTAGCTGATATTTGTATCGCTAATTCTGAAATAACCCGAGTTGACCATCCGTCAATTGGATTGAGTAAGTTGTCTTGATATTCATGACTAACTTTGAAGGTTCCCCAAAAACTTTTTGCAGGACTAAGCAAAATTAAAGTTTGATTATTATTATGGTGGAATGCACCTAAAACATCTAGCCCACTTGATATGCAATTAGTAGCTATTTCACCTAGTGTTAAAGTTTTCGGAATGGAAGCCATAAAGACCAGCCTAGTTTAGTAGGATTGTTATCTTGCCATTCTAATCCAAGTTTCATTTTGGCATGGCCATCACGGGGTTGAGATGTGTAGCAGCCAAATATTTTATCCCAAATTGATAATGAGAATCCATAATTAGTATCATGTTCTTCTCGGTATATTGAATGATGAATACGGTGCATATCTGGCGTTACTAAGAACTTACATAACACTTCATTCAATCGCTTGGGTAACTTTAAATTTGCATGATTAAACATGGCCATACCATTTAGAATAATTTCAAATGTAATAACTGCGATTGCGGTTGGCCCAAGTATATAAACAGCAACAATCTTTATGATCATAGAAAGTGCTATTTCAATTGGGTGAAAGCGAAATCCTGATGTAACATCAAGGTCACGGTCTGAATGGTGCATGCGATGGAACCGCCACATAAATGGAATTCTGTGACTAAGAAAATGTTGTGCCCAAACTATAAAGTCTAAAATTATTACTGCAGTTATAATTTCGATCCATGAAGGTAGGTTTATTTGATTGAAAAATCCCCAGCCTTTAATATTGGCGTCTAAGGCAGCACCAATAGCAAGGAGAGGTATACCAATATTCATAATATTTAGCATTGCAGTGTTAAGTATAGTGATTATCCCATTAGTAACCCATCTTCCCTGACGAGGATGAACACGACATTTTCTAGGTATAATAGTCTCAGCCCCAATGAGCGCAAAAAGAATGCCAAGAAAAAAAATAAATCTGATGACTATGTCTGACATTTTTCTTTAATTTATTTACGGATCATGGAGCCAGCCCCATAATCTGTAAACAATTCAAGTAAGCATGCATTAGGTGCACGCCCATTCATAATAACAACCGCCCTAACACCTGAAGAGATTGCATCAAGTGCTGTTTGTGTTTTTGGAATCATACCACCTGCAATAACACCATTTTTGGTCATTGCTTTAACCTGATCTGCTGAAAGATTAGTTAACACATCTCCCTCTTTATCTTTAACACCATCCACATCTGTTAATAATAATAATCGGTCAGCCTTTAAGCCACCTGCGATTGCACCTGCTGCTGTATCGCCATTCACATTAAATGTTTCCCCATTCATGCCGGCACCCAAAGGAGCGATCACTGGTATAAACCCATTTTCTAGTAGCGAGTGAATTACATCTGCATTAACATAAACTGGTTCACCAACCATACCCAAACCAATATCAGCTTGTTTGCATTGTAATAGATCAGCATCTTTTCCCGATAAGCCAACGGCCTTACCACCTTGTCCATTAATAGCCTGAACAATTGTTTTATTTACTTTACCAGATAGTACCATCTCAACGACCTCGACAGTTTCTTCAGTGCTAATACGTTTTCCGTCTATAAACTTTGTAGGAATTTTGAGCTTATCTAGCATCTCATCAATCATGGGTCCGCCGCCATGAACTATGACTGGCTTTAAATTGCATTGATGCATTAAGACTATGTCTCTGGCAAAGCTTTTCATTGCTTCTGCGCTAGACATTGCGTGTCCACCTAATTTTATAACAATAATAGACCCATCATGGCGTTGGATATGAGGTAAAGCCTCTGACAGCATCCTTGCTGTTGAAATTGAATCACGTTCCATAGCCTGTGACTTCTCCATTCGTTTATCCACCATTTTTCAATAAGTTTAACGTGGAAAAACACTGACGCCAAGAGGCTTAAGTTGAAGTATTAAACCAGTGTGCGAATAATGTGGCGTAAAGTAGGTATGCCATCACCCTTCTCGGATGAGGTCAGTACGAATTCAGGATAAGCTGCAGGATATTTAGCAACAACTTTCCCTGTTTCTTCTATAATTTTATCTAATTCTACTTTTTTAGGTTTATCTGCCTTTGTTAGAACTACCTGAAAAGTAACAGCTGAGCGACCTAATAGGTCCATAATTTCTTTATCAACGTCTTTGACCCCATGCCGGGAGTCTATTAGTAAAAAAACTCGACGCAGAGATGCTCTTCCTGATAAATATGCTTTCAGTAAAGCTTGCCATTTGCGTACTATTGGAACGGGAGCATTTGCATACCCATAGCCTGGAACATCCACTAGGTAATAATTATCATCTAATGTGAAGAAATTTATTTCCTGAGTGCGACCTGGTGTATTGGAGGTTCGAGCCAAAGATTTCCGCCCAGTAAGAGCATTGATGAGACTTGATTTCCCTACATTTGAGCGGCCGGCAAAGCAAATTTCCATCCTGTCTGCTGGAGGCATGCCATCCATAGCTACGACACCTTTGAGGAAATCAGTAGGCTGGGCAAAAAGTAAGCGGCCCGTTTCAGCCTCTTCGGGTGTTGCATCATCTGCAATTGTATACTTCATTTCCATTAGATTAATTTTGCCTTATCGCCAATGTTAACGTGACCTGATTTTTTCACTATACCAAATACACCAAAATTTTGATGCCCATATGTTGTATTTAGTGCTGCGAGCGTGTTTGCATCTGAAGTACCTGTATCTGGATTTACTGTTGTGGCCATGCATCGTTCAATTGGCCCCGTAATCTGGATTTCTGTTGTGCCTATACTGATAGTTTTACCTATCCAATCAAACTCAGACCAGGCAATCATATCATCTAACCAGATATTGCCTCTAAAGCGGCGCTGGTCTAGTGGCTGACGCATGGTTTTAGATAAATCAAGTAGTGTTGCAGTAACATGTATCGAAACGGTTTGAGATGAGCTGTCAGTTAATCCGCGGTTGGCCTTGAAGACATTAGTAGGCATCGAACGGTTAGTATTTGTTATTTGCTTTACCCAATCAATTAAAGCTTGGCTGTCTGTATTAGGATTTATTGTTAGATCAACTAATTCTGGGTGCGATAATGTAATTAGTCCAGTGTCATCATCTAATGTTGAGCTTACTGCCATCAGCTTATGGCTACTTGCCGCGCGGATAAAATTTATGCAAGTAGCCCATTCGGAATCTTTAAAATTAACCTTAGAATCTTCATGAGTTATTGCCCAATACCGATCCATTGGCATACAGCAATTTTCTTTAAGATCAACAGACGCAAGTTCCTCGCGTCCGACTCCTTTAATTGGGTGGCGCCACAAATTTGCGACTATCCCCACTAGCTCTCTTCTTTTTTGAAACGCTTAAACATGTTTCCCAAAATATCAGGATTAACACCTTGGCTCCGCATGATTGTATATTGTTGAAGGAAAGTCAGAGTATTATTTGCAACCCAATAAATTACTAAACCAGAAGCAAAGCCGCCAAGCATAAACATAAACACCCATGGCATCCAAGCAAAAATCATAGCCTGTGTTTTGTCAGTTGGAGATGGGTTAAGCTTTTGCTGGAGCCACATTGTAATGCCCATCAGTATAGGCCAAACGCCAATTGACAAAATTACAAAGAAATTAGTTGGGTCTGGTGTGCCCCATGGCATCAAGCCAAATAAGTTTAGGAGTGAGCTTGGGTCGGGTACTGATAGATCTTTAAGCCAGCCAATAAACGGAGCGTGACGTAGTTCCAGCGTGACAAATATAACTTTATATAAAGAAAAGAAAATTGGAATCTGAAGAATGATTGGCAAACAGCCAGCAGCTGGATTTACCTTTTTGGTTTTATAAATCTCCATTGTCGCCTTCTGCATTGCTTGGCGATCATCTCCATGCTTTTCTTTCAATTTTTCCATTTCAGGCTGTAACTCTTTCATACGTGCCATGGACACGAATGATTTATAGGCTAGTGGAAAAAGTAAAGTTTTAATGAGTAATGTAAGGGCGATGATTGCCCAACCCATATTTCCAATTACACTATTTAACCAATGCAAAACTGCAAACATAGGTTTGGTAATAAAAAAGAATAAGCCCCAATCGATACTATCAACAAACTCTAGTACACCAGAATTTTTTTCATAAGCTTTAATTGTACTATATTCTTTTGCCCCAGCGAACAGGCGTGATTGAACCTCTATTGTTTGGCCTGGTAGGATTGTTATTTTAGGCTGTCGAGTTTCTGCTTGATACTGATCGCTACTTTCAGTGTACTTTGAAACAGCTTTAAAGCTTGAATTATCTGGAATTAGCGTGGTCATCCAGTATTTACCAGTAAAGCCAATCCATCCATCTTTTGTTGCAGGTGCGCTAAAAAAGCTAGCGCCTTCTGCAAGTGTTTGTTTGGGTAGTTTTTTATAATCAATTTGATCGCGTTTTTCACCGTCTTGATAAATTAATCCTTCGTGTAATATGTAAACACCCCTTGTTGAGCTTTCCTCACGACCATAGGCGGCTCTAGCAATTGGACCTTTTTGTGCAATTAGACCGTATGGCGCTAATGCAACATCACCGTTTGTATTATTTTGAACACTTTGAGTAATTGAAAACATATAATCCGTATCTATGGAGATTATTCTTTGGAATACTAAACCTTTGCCGTTGTCCCACTCTAGGGATACGGGTGTCGAGGGCGTAAGTATATCGCCATATTTCACAGACCAAATAGTACTAGCAGTTGGAACATCAGCAAACGACAAAGATCCAGCAGGAGAAAAGCCATGTAAAATGTAATATGCAGATGGGCCACCTGCAGGAGATAACAATGTTACTTTCTCAGATGGATCGTTTAATCGCACGTTATAGTCTAATAGTTTCAGATCATCGATCCGAGCGCCTGTTAAGGATAGGGATCCCTCAATACGGTTTGTTTTAATGTATACTCGCTGAGTTTTTGCTAATGCTACTTCACGTGTTTCAGCAACTGTAGTTGCAATAGTTGGAGCAGTTGCAACAACGCCACCTGCTGAAGGAGCCACTACATCACCTGTATTTGATAGAGCTATTTGATCCTTAGCAGGCGCTTGTGGTTGCTCTTGTGGAAAAAAGTAGAACCACATCAAAAGCACTAACATCGACAGCACGCTGGCCAGGATCATATTTTTGTTGTTATCGTCTTGCATTTTTCCACCCAAATTATAGGAATTTTCATCTGGGTAGGTTCAATAGACTCTTGGACGAAAGGTCAAGGGAATTGCTATTTATCTTCTGCAGGATTTGGCCTTGTCAGGCCTGCAAAGTCAAACAACTTTTCATCAAGGAGATGACTTGGGCGTGCATTCGTTAAACTTTTGAATAAGATTTGACGTCGCCCAGGTGAGGAAGCTTCCCATCCATCCAAAATTGCTTTTACTTGTTGGCGCTGTAAACCGTCTTGGGAGCCACATAAATCACAAGGAATTATTGGATATTTCATAGCTCGTGCAAACTTTTCGCAATCAGCCTCTGAAACATGAGCCAGTGGGCGATAGACAAATAAGTCACCTTCATCGTTTACTAATTTTGGAGGCATTGTTGCAAGCCGACCCCCATGAAATAAATTCATAAAAAATGTTTCTAACATATCGTCTCTATGATGCCCTAAAACAATCGCAGAGCAGCCCTCTTCGCGGGCAACGCGATACAGGTTACCTCTACGAAGGCGCGAACACATAGCGCAATATGTGCGTCCTGCTGGGACCTTTTCTTTTACAATCGAATATGTGTCTTCGTATTCAATACGATTTGGAATACCCATTTTTTCTAAGAATTTAGGAAGTACTGTGGCTGGAAAGTTTGGTTGCCCTTGGTCAAGGTTGCACGCTAAAATAGTGACTGGCAATAACCCTCGCCACTGCAATTCAGTAAGTGCAGCCAGTAAAGTATAACTGTCTTTTCCACCAGAAAGGCAAACTAGCCACTTTTTTCCACGTTCAATCATGCCATATTGCTCAACAGCTTCGCGGGTTTGGCGGATAATCCGTTTGCGCAGCTTCTTGAACTCAATTGTATTTGGGGCACCTTCAAAAAGTGGGTGAATTTCTGATCGTTCTTTTAACATAGAGCAGCCTATAACGTTTTGTCTTTGGTTTGACCAGTTAGTGAATTATCTGATTTGATAAGGTATAATAATTAATTATGTATATATATTTCAATGCTAAAAATATGTGTTGCTTGATTTGTTAAAAAAGCGCTTTGGTTGCGGCATTTGACTTCTTGAAAGATATGTAATGAATAATTTTAGAGGCATCTTATTAATGTTGGTCGCCATGGCCGGTTTTACTATGGAAGATTTATTTGTAAAAAAGTTATCTTTTGGAATTTCTACTGGTCAAATTTTAATGATGTTGGGAATTGGTAGTGGTACGGTTTTTGCTGTTATGGCAAAATCAAGAGGCCACTTTTTAACAGCCCGACACTTTTGGACGCGTGGAATGATTGGGCGATTTATTGCAGAAGGAATTGCAGCTACAGCTTTTGTTCTATCCTTGACGTTAATACCACTATCTACTGTTGCTGCAGTATTTCAGGTGACACCATTAGTTATAACAATGTGTGCAGCACTATTTTTAGGTGAAGCTGTAGGTTGGCGTCGTTGGTCAGCTATCTTGGTGGGACTAATTGGTGTATTAATCATCATTAGACCAGGGATGAGTGCCTTTGATCCTAATGTAGGGTTTATACTGATTGCTGTATTATTTGTAACAATGCGCGATTTGATTACGCGTGGGTTACCTGCAAATGTTCCATCAACTGTAGTATCCTTTCAAGCTTTTGCATCAATATTTATTGCTGGTGGAGTTTTGATTATATTTAATTCTGAATCTATAAATAAACCGTCTTCCATTGAATTACTATATGTTCTTGGTGGGATAGTGTTTGGAGTAATCGGGTATTACGGCATTGTTGCGGCTACTCGCATAGGAGAAGCAGCAGTAGTCACGCCATTTAGATACGCACGGCTATTATTTGCGCTAGTGGTTGGTTTTTTTGTTTTTCATGAACGCCCCGATATGTGGACATTGTTTGGTGCAAGTATTGTGATTGCAACGGGTGTATACACTGTCTGGCGAGAACGAATGTTGGCGCGCAATAAAGCGCGCCAGTCTAATTAAGCACCAATTATATTATGCTTTGGGCCATATGGAAATTTAGTAATATTTTCCACCTCGCCATCTTGTAAAATTAAGATGTCGTGTTCACGATATCCACCACGAGCTAGGTTGTTTTCGGGAAGTGTAACCATTGGTTCCATCGAAACTACCATATGGGATTTCAGTTCTGTATCAATATCTTCTCTTAGCTCTAGGCCAGCTTCACGACCATAGTAGTGTGACAAGACACCAAAAGAATGACCATATCCAAAGCTACGATATTGCAATAAGTTATGACGTTCAAATAATGAATTGATTTCAGCTGTAATACCTGAACATGTCGCTCCTTCCTTAATCAAAGAAATGCCTAGCTCGTGAGCCTCTACATTTGCCTCCCAAACTTTGAGGCTTTCTTTGTTTGGCTCACCTATAAATAATGTGCGCTCTAAAGCGGTGTAATAGCCAGAAATCATTGGAAATGTGTTTAGCGATAAAATATCACCTTTAACCAATTTTCGAGATGTAACTGGGTTGTGTGCACCATCTGTGTTTATGCCTGACTGGAACCAAACCCATGTATCCCGTAATTCTGAGTCTGGGAAAGTTTTTGAAATTTCTAATTCCATTGCATCGCGACCTGCCATTGCTACGTCAATTTCTCGAGCGCCAACACAAATAGCATCTCGGATAGCAAAGCCACCAACATCAGCAATGCGAGCACCCTCACGGATTATATCTAATTCTGCATTTGATTTGATCATCCGCTGTTGCATAGATGCTGGGGCAATATCAACGACTTTACTGGGTTCTATAAGTTCAATCATTTTTGATTGTTGAATTATTGTTAGGTGGTCACTCTCTATTCCAAGTGCGCCGGCATTGCCTAGGGATGATTTTACTGCGCGCCAGAAGTTATCACGCTTCCAATCTGAATATATAATATTTTCTGTTGCAGAGCGGCGTGCGGGCTGGCCGCCATCAATACCAGCAGAAATAGTGAACGCGCGGTCGTGTGTTACAACGCATGCATATGGTCTACCAAACGAACAATATGTAAACCCAGTATAATATGATATGCAGTGCATAGAGGTTAAAACTACTGCTTCAAGACCTTCATGGGACATGATTTTTCGCAAACCCTTAAGTCGTGAATCATATTCAGTTTGTGAAAATTGTAATGGTGGCTTTTCGCCGTTGTCGAACGTGTAAAAGTCTGCGCGGGTTGTTAGATTTGTTTCCATCGTATCCTCCGATAACAGGGGATATGTGAACATCCCCAACAAAATGTCCCGGCGTTCAGAACATAAGGTGAAGAGTTGGCGACGCCATCGCCTTTGTTTAAATTAGCATTCCTTGCAATTCTATACTATTTCAAAAGCGACAGTTTGTTCAGTTTTTAATTATTTATTACTAAAATTTTTTATTATATGGAAAAACTACTAATCGGGAACATTATCAATTCCTGAACTCCCCCACGGGTGGCACTTTGCAATGCGGCAAGCTGCCAGCCATGAGCCCTTTATTCCACCATGCTTTTCTAAAGATTCTAATGCGTAAGCTGAGCAGGTTGGGTGATACCTACAGTTGAAGCCAACCCATGGGCTGAATACAAACCGATAAGCCCGCACTGGCAACGCAAAAATATGAGCAAGAGGACTCATTCGTGCACCTTTTGAAGTGCATATCTCAGATCACCCTGCATTTTTATGAAATCTCGTGAGGCAGTCGTTTCGCGTTTGCCAATTAATACATAGTCCCAGCCTTTGTGAGCGAAATCGCTTAGTCCAAGTCGAGCAATCTCACGTAATCGCCGTTTTGCGCGGTTCCTGGCTACGGCGTTACCTATCTTTTTGGAGCATGTGAAGCCTACTCGTATGGTACTTGTCCCATCATCGCGGTTCCGAGCTTGAAGTAGAAAGCCTTTGACTCCCCAGCGTTTAGCACGAGATGCGCGGATAAAATCAGCACGATCAGTGATTATTTCTAGGCAAATAAAAACCGCCGGTGGCGTTGCACCAGCGCCCTGTGGGGTGCTTGATGTCGCCTCTGGCGGTTTCATAATCAATTCCCTTACGGGATCGTTTACGCTGAAAGGCTCTTACGGCCTTGAACGCGACGACGGTTTAATATCTTGCGGCCATTCTTAGTAGCCATGCGAGAACGGAAGCCGTGGCGGCGTTTGCGAACCAAATTACTTGGTTGGTAGGTACGTTTCATATCGATCTCCTGATCGTCTGGGGCCAAATCTCAAGGGATTCGAAGCCCCTTAGTGTTCGAATGTGTTCTTTAAGCTTGAAGTTGGTGTAAGTCAATTCTGTTTTATATAGTTTTATAGTAATTTAAGTTAAAATAATTCTTTATTTAAAATTCTAAAATACATACATTTTTTTGAAACATGTGTACACGTTAGTTCAATGGCGCGTGAAGTGTCTAGTGTTTAGTGGGAAAATACCTCAGGTACTGTGTAGCAGATAAGTGTGGAACTAATTTACATGACTGAAAAAAAAATAAAACGAAGTTTTGAAGTTAAGTATATGTTAATATTATTTTTGGCATTAGTTATTATATTTATTTGGTATGCTCAGATAAAAAACCTCATTTCCTATGATTATTTAACTCAAAATCGGGAATTATTAATATCATGGCGAGATAATAATTACACAATGGCTGTAGTTATATTTATTACTACTTATATTCTGGTTGTTGCACTTTCTTTGCCCGGGGCATCGTTAATGACACTCACCGGTGGATTTCTGTTTAACATATTCCCAGGATTTTTTTATAATATTGTTGGAGCAACATCTGGTGCAATATTAATTTTTTTAGCAACTAAAACGTTTCTTGGGGATTTTTTATATTCAAAAATAAAAAGTAATGGGAATAAAAAAAGTATTTTAGATCGTATGAACAGTGAGTTGCATGAAAATGAATTTAGTTATTTGTTGATTTTACGATTAATGCCTATGGTTCCATTTTTTATTGCCAATTTGGCTCCCGCATTTTTAGGCATAAAGTTACGTACTTTTGCAATTACGACACTTTTAGGCATTTCTCCTGGGACGATTGTGTATACGTCTGTCGGCTCTGGCCTTGGGGCAGTTTTTGATAGTAATGGTAGTCCTGATCTTGATATAATTTTTGAGCCAATTACCCTAATTTCAGTTATTAGTTTAATTGCCTTGGCGGGATTACCAATTTTTATTAAAAAAATGAAAAAAGGTTGAACTTCATGAGCAAGATTATAACAGATATTTGTATAATTGGAGGTGGCTCTGCTGGTTTATCAGTCGCATCGGGAGCGGCCCAACTGGGGGCTAAGGTGGTTTTGCTTGAGGGCCATAAAATGGGTGGTGATTGTTTGAATTATGGCTGCATTCCATCCAAGGCATTAATTGCTGCTGGAAAACATGCTCATGCAATGACGGTGGGTAAACCTTTTGGAATAATACCAGCTAAACCAATTATAGACTTTGAAAAAGTAAAAGAGCATGTAAAAAATGTTATACAAGGTATTGAGCCACATGACAGTATTGAGCGATTTAAAAGTTTAGGTGTTAATGTAATAGCCGAATATGGACAGTTTATTTCGCCAACACAATTGCGGGCTGGTAATGTAGTTATAACTGCAAGACGTTTTGTAGTTTCTACGGGGTCTTCACCTTTTGTGCCGCCAATTGAGGGGCTTGAAAGTACTCCTTTTTATACTAATGAAAATATTTTTGATTTAAAAAAATGTCCTGAACATTTGTTAATCATAGGTGGTGGGCCAATCGGAATGGAGATGGCGCAGGCACATGTTCGGTTAGGCTCAAAGGTTACAGTCCTTGAAGGAATTAAAGCCTTGGGGCGCGAGGATCCTGAGATAGTAAAAATTGCATTAGATGGCCTCAAGTCGGAGGGCGTTAATATTATTGAAGGTTCTCAAGTATCTAAGGTAACAGGTGAAGAGGGTGCCATAATTGTCGAAACTGAAAATGGTTTATTAATACATGGGACGCATTTGTTGGTAGCTATTGGTCGTAAGCCAAATTTGGATCAGCTTAACTTAAATGTGGCAGGTATTGAATTAGATCGTGGAAATATAAAAGTTAATGCATCATTAAAAACCACAAATAATCGTATATATGCCATTGGTGATGTTGTAGGCGATTTGCAGTTTACACATATGGCAGAATACCATGCAGGTGTTGTTATTAGATCGGCACTTTTTGGGCTACCTTCAAAAAAGAAAACAAATCACATACCATGGGCTACATACTTAGATCCTGAAATAGCACAAGTTGGTTTAACTGAAGTTCAAGCTTTAAAAATGTATGGTAAAAAAGTTACCGTGGTTCGTGCTAAATATAGTGACAATGATCGTGCTCGCACAGAGCTATCAACAAATGGTTTGGTTAAAGTTATGGTTGTTAGTGGGCGCCCTGTTGGTGCGTCTATTGTTGGTAAACAGGCAGGAGAGTTAATTCAGATTTGGGCGTTGGCTATTTCAAGTAAATTAAAAATGTCAGCAGTTTCGGAAATGGTTTCCCCGTATCCAACATTAGGTGAAGTAAACAAACGAGCTGCAAACGCATTTTTTGTTCCTAAAATTTTTAACAATACAATTATTAAACGCATTGTGCGTTTAGTTCAAAAAACCTAACCTCAGATAACAATTAGCCAATAGGCGAGTAAATGTTTCTTAAAACTCTTTCTGGGCGATTTCTGTTATTGACGATAGCCTTTGTTATGCTTGCGGAGGTAATGATTTTTGTACCCTCCGTCGCTCGGTTTCGCGAAGGTTACTTACGTGAGCGATTGGAGCGGTCACAGATAGCTTCGCTTACACTACTTTCATCACCAGACTTAATGGTGCCAGATGAATTACGGTATGAACTTTTGGCAAACGCTGAAGTTCTAAATATTGTGCTCCGTCGTGATGCTGTGCGTGAGCTGGTTCTATCATCTCCTATACCACATCCTGTTGATTTAGTTGTAGATTTACGTAATATGTCGCCATGGACCCTAATTTGGGATGCATATGATACAATCATAAATGGTAATGACCGGATCATAGTTGTTATGGGGGAACCTGTTAAAGGTGGCGGTGTTTTGATCGAAGCTACTTTAGCTGAAGCCCCGCTAAAACGTTCAATGATTGATTATGGAATAAGAATTTTTGTATTGTCACTTGGGCTGTCCTTATTAGTAGCCATAATGTTTTTCTTTGCAATCCGTAGGTTAATTGGGCGTCCTATTGGCCGTGTTGTGAAGCAAATTCAGGATTTTCAAACTGCTCCTGAAGATAAAAAACAAATAGTAATTCCCAGTTCTAAAATCACTGAATTTTATGAGACTGAAACTGCATTAGCGGAAATGGAAAAAAAACTGAATGATGCACTACTAGAAAGTAAAAGGTTAGTGTCGCTTGGCAGTGCCGTTTCAAAAATTAGTCATGATTTGCGTAATATTTTAACTACTACACAACTGTTTGCTGATGGTATGGAAATGTCTAAAGATCCACGTGTGCAGCGCACAGCGCCTAAACTTGTTAATTCATTATCGCGGGCTATAAACTTATGTGAACGCACCCTTTCTTTTGGCAAGGCAGAAGAAGCTAGCCCAATTTTTAATAATTTTAATGCCCGATTATTAATTGAAAGTGTTGTAGAAGCTGAATGCTTAATAATGCAAGATGCCAATATTCAGATAATTATTAAATGTCCTAAAAAATATAAATTTTTTGCAGATGAAGAACAGATTTTTCGTGTAATTTCTAACCTTGTTGGTAATGCTCGCCAAGCGCTGATGACGGTTGATATTGGAGGTGCTATTATCATTAAGGTAAATGAAGACAATTATAACAGTTACATAACAATTTCTGACAACGGACCAGGGTTGCCACCTAAAGCACATAAAAATATTTTTAAACCATTTTTAGGCTCTGTTCGTGCAGGTGGCACTGGTTTGGGATTGGCTATTTCAGCTGAATTAATTACCAACCATCTAGGTAGTTTGAAATTACTTAATAGCACAGAAGAAGGAACAGAATTCCAAATTATATTATTAAGAAAGTGATTTTATTTTAATAAATATTTATGCCACAAGTGAACATAAAATTTAGTGGCGTGCTATCATGCCAATAGCACTCTTAACCTGCTTCAAAATTGGAGTGGCAATAGCGTCAGCACGATCTGCTCCAATTCCTAAAATACAATCGATCTCATCAGGCTCTGCTGTCAAACGTGCCATTTCTGATGAAATAGGGGCCAAATGATTAACCGCTAGATCCGCTAATGCTGGTTTGAATGTTCCAAATTGTTGACCGCCAAATTCAGATAAAACATCTTCAACAGATGTTTCGGATAATGCAGCATAAATATTTACTAAGTTGCGCGCTTCTGGTCTGTCTTTTAAGCCTCCAATTTCGCTTGGTAAAGCATCTGGGTCAGTTTTAGCTTTGCGAATTTTAGACGCAATGGTATCTGCGTTATCTGTCATGTTTATGCGACTTTTATCTGAGGGGTCAGATTTTGACATTTTTTTTGATCCATCACGCAGAGACATTACTCGAGTTGCTGTGCCTTCAATTATTGGTTCTGGAGCAGGAAATATTTCTACACCATAGTCGTGGTTAAACTTTGCAGCAATATCCCTGGTCAACTCTACATGTTGTTTTTGGTCTTCGCCGACAGGTACATGCGTTGCTTGGTATGCTAAAATATCTGCGGCCATTAAGGCAGGGTAAGCGTAAAGACCAAGTGACATTTTTTCAGCGTTCTTTCCGGCTTTATCTTTGAATTGTGTCATACGATTCATCCAACCAAGGCGGGTTACACAACTTAATATCCAACCTAATTCTGCATGCGCTGAAACTTGTGACTGGTTAAATAAAATAGATTTTTGTGGATCTAAACCACATGCAATATATGCAGCAGCAAGTTCACGAGTTTGTTTACGCAATGCTTCAGGGTCTTGCCAAACGGTAATCGCATGCATATCGACCATACAGTATATAGTCTCAATGCCACTATCTTGCATTTTTACAAAACGTTTTACGGCACCAAGGTAGTTGCCAAGTGTTAAATTCCCAGAGGGCTGGATACCTGAAAATACACGTTGCTTGAAAGCTGTTTCAGACATGGCAATTTTTCTCCGTCTGTATTAGAAATTATTGATGTGCTTATCGCGGCTATTTCGCTGCGGGTCAACCAAGGGACGCAATAGTTATGTTCAACCCAAATGCAGATGCTGCTCCAATAAATCCACTGCCTAAATCAGTTATCATTTTGTTGTGCTTAGTGGCATTTGTGGAACTTGTCTTGCAATTAGGAGAACGAGGTCTGGTTGGGGGTCCTGCTGCTATTGGTTGGAGGTTGGAATTAGTACGTAAATATGGTTTTTTTGATCCTATATTTGAATGGATGCGTGTTAATAATAATTATAATATTAATGATTTAGCTCGCTTTTTTACTTTTAGCTTTATTCATGGAAGTGCCACCCATATTATTTTTATTTTGGTGTTTATTGCAGCAATTGGAAAGTTTGTAGCTGAAGTTTATGGTGATATAATATTATTGATAATATATGTACTTAGTGGAGCTATTGGTGCTTTAGGATATGGAATAATTTTAGATGAAGATTTTTTATTAATAGGGGGTTATCCGGCTGTTTATGGCCTCATAGGTGCATTTACTTGGGTTCAACTTCATATTTTGCGACAAAAAAATGAAAGTGGCTTAAGGGCATTCCAATTAATTGGCTTTTTTCTAGTAATTCAATTAGTTTTTAAGGTTGTTTATTCCATCAGTCATAATGACTGGCTGGCTGAATTAATTGGATTTTTAACTGGATTTTTTATTGCCTTCATATTTTCACCAGTAGGTAAGGACCTGCTGGTGAAAATAGTTTTAAGGTTACGGAATTAAACCATAAAAGAGCAATTTTTTATAATTTACCAATAGATTTATTAAAAATTAAGATTGGTCCATAAAGATTATAGTAATAGTACCTACATATAAAATTAAGTATAAAAGATAAAATATTTATATTTAGTTTAAGCTATAATCCAAGTCCAACATTTAACAGCTTCGCCAAACCCATCTTTAACTATATCGCCCTTTGAATCTTTAACTGTGCTCATAACCCTTATTCGTTTAGGGTAGGAAGTCTCAGTGGGCACTTTTACTACAGGGTCAACTTTTGTTGCTAAATCGCCAGCGGATGATGCTGAAGCAATTGAAAATATTGCCATAGCAACGGTTATAGTTTTAGAAATAGACAATTGAATGCTCCAGAATAATTTTCCTCAATACAAGGCTAAAACCAGCTTAAATATCCAACTAATATATTACAACTGATTCTTTTTTATCTTGAAAGAATGAAACATCTTAGTTTTTAAGATGCTTTAGCCACGATTAAGTTATTTCAGTTTTGCAAAATTATATATGCTGTGAAAAGTAAAACATATTAAAAATAATTTTATAAGATATTTATTTGATTTATAATTTTTTTATCGGCGGCGTGACAAGATTTTTATGTCTCTAAATGATATTATGCCAAATAATTTTAAAAATACTGTATAACTAAAAATTCCAGATGTGACTAAAGCAAATAAAGCAATATAACGTATTTTGGGTGTGTTTAGAGCTTCATCTAAAGAATATTGTATTATATAAATTGTCAGCCCCATACCTATGCTAGCTAATAGAATATATGGTAAGCGTGATTTTAAGCGCTTATCTAAGGCAACAGCACTGCCCATATGTTTAGAGCCACGCCAAAGTAATATTAACATAGCCCATGATGATATAGTTGTTCCAATTGCTGCTGCTAGGAAGCCAAAACTAAATGATAAGCCGATAGCTAAACCTAGATTTAATGCCATTGCAAATAATGCGTACTTAAATGGGGTCTTAGTATCTTCACGAGCAAAATATAGAGGTTGTA